>CATWBG010000003.1:0-168079 GCA_958348985.1 uncultured Collinsella sp.
TAGCGCTCTTTTTCTTTTGTGCGGAACCCATCTCGGCGGATGCCCCTGGGGGCGACCAACCATAGGGCCGAACCCCTACTTGATCTTAGTGGTGCCCGGCGCCAGGTTCGGATCCGTCTCGTTCGCCGCGTCCTGATAATGCTTGGTGTAGATATCTTTGCCGTCTCCAAACATCATGTAGTACTGCATTGCATGGTAATCGGAGCGCGCCTTCTCGCAGGCTGCAGCGATGGTGTCGTTGGATGCCTCATCGCTCTTTGAGCTGGAGAGCAGCCAACGACCCTGCGAATCCTCGTAGCCCACGGAGTTCAGGGCGGGCAGCGACTGGCGCAGCGTGAGGTGAGCCTTCTGGTAGTCGGTGAGGGGCGCACCGATAAGCTTCATGAGCTCAGAGCCCAGGTAATTGGAGGAAAGGTCGTCCTCTTGGCTTGTCTGGGTGTTGCCCGCTACGTCGTAGTTGGCCCAGATGATGTAGCTGGTCTGCCACAGGCGTTCCTGGTGCGTGGCATCATCCTCGTTGGTGAACCAGCGGTCGTTGTACGTATCGGGGAAGAACGGCTGATGGTCGCCCCAGAACACCACGACAACCTTGCGGTCGAGCTTGCTCAGCTTATTGAGGAAGTACTTAAGTGCCTCGTCGGACTGCTGAATGAGCGAGACATACTCGTTGACGTTGGAGTTGAACTCGCCGTCGATATTCAGACTCATCTGCTTGTCGTAGGGAATGAGGCCGGTATCGTAGCCAGAGTGGTTTTGCATGGTCACGTCAAAGATGAACTGCGGGTTGCTGTTGGTGTCCAGCAGCTCGAGAATCTTGTCGTACGTGGCCTTATCGGTCACCATGCCGCGCAGCGTCTCGGCGTTTTGGAAGTCGTTGATGGTGAGGAACTGATCAAAGCCAAAGTCTTTGTAGACGTTCTTACGGTTCCAGTTGGTGCCGTGATTGGGATGCATAGCGGTGGTGTAGTAGCCCAGCGACTTGAACTGCGCAGCGAGATTTTCGGTGTCGGTGAGGTCGTATGTGGTGTACGGATACACGCCGCTGCCCAGATAAGCCATGGAATTGCCCGTCAGGAACTCAAACTCGGTGTTGGCGGTGCCGCCGCCATAGGCGGAGACGTAAAGGCGCCCGCGCGAGAGGCAATCGTCGATGCTCTTAAAGTATGTGGGCCCCTGATAGTCGGCATGCATGTTCTGGTAGATGGAGAGGTCCGAGAAGGTCTCGTTCATGACGGCGATGACCGTGGGCTTTTCTTCGTCAAATTGCTTGGTGGCCTCGATGCGCGCAGCAGAAGAGCCGCCCGTCTGGTTGTTGCCGTCATACTCCTTTGCGTACTCGGAGATGAGCTTTTTTGCGCCAGAGACCGTGTAGTCCTCGGGCTTGGAAGGCTTGATGGTCTGTGCGCCGGAGATGAATGAGGGCAGGAAGCCCTGGCGGTAGTAGCTCTCAAGCGGGCGCCAGGAGTACACCTGAATATAGAGGGTGTGGTAGTAGTCGAGCAGCGTGGTGTGTGCAGCGATGCCGCCCAGGCAGACGATGGCAATCAGCAGGTTGAGCACCAGGCCGCGCCAGGAACCTTTCTGGCGTTTGGGCGCAACCTGTGCCGCGAGGGTGCAAATCTGGATAGCGATAACCGTAAAAGCAAGGCTCAGCATGCAAAAGCTGGTGATCGTGTATGTGTAGCCCGTGCCAGCAACGGCGGCGGCGGTGGAGAGGGCCGTCAAATCGCCGGGGGAGATGGGCATGGACTTAAACAGGATGACAAAGTACTCGGCAAGACCCAGGACATAGAGGGCGACAGCAAGCACGACGGCACCGCCGCAGCGACGCTGGAACAGGAAGAAAAGTCCCAGCATGGCGAATGCGATGAGCGCCCACTCGAGCAGCAAGCACAAGGGGTACATCCAGGCGAGATCGTGGTTGGAGGAGAATTCGAGCCCCAACGTGGCAAAGACGCCGGCAAGAAGGAGCATGATCGAGGCGCCGAGCAGCGGATGGGCAAACGTTCCCTCTGCGCCAAGGAGCGTCCGCAGACGCTCGAGCACGCAATCGCGGCGGATATTGAAATAGACGCAGCCGCACAGGAGTGCGTGTGCAACAATCGCTACGACAATCGCCATGGGGTCTGCACAGTCCACGAGGCCGATAGCGGACCAGACGGTGAAGAACAGCTGGACCAGCAGGATGAGACCGCAGCGGACAAAGAGCGTGCGGCTCGGGGTGTTTCCCGTGCTTTTGCAAGCCTTGAGGTGCTTGAGCACGAGCAATACCGTGCCTGCAGCGCCAACGAGCGAAACGAGGGCAGCGAACATATGGTGGGGCTCCTTTGCGGATTATCTGGCGTATACACGGACGTGGGGGTCCGTGCCTATGCTTCGCGTTTTGCAAGCAACCATAGTACCGTGGGAATGCTGAGATTTCGTATCGATGCACGAAAACGGCTCTATTTGTGGAATTTCGTCACGAAGTCAACAGAGGGTTACCGTGAAAAAAGCGGGCAATTCCAATGACAGTGCGAACTAAGTGACATATCGGTTTTTTCTGAGGCGCATCGCGAGGGCTTTTCTCTCGATTTTCGGCCACGTCCGGAGGTTGCCCGCTGGTTCTCCGCCGTTTTTCATGCGTCGCGTGGCATGATGGAGCAACGCGAATAGAAGGGATTCAGCTTTCATGGCAGACGAGCTAACCATCGATACCATTCCCGCAGCATATGCGGATGATGCCACGCTCGGGCTCATCGATGCGCGTTCTTCGACTCGTTCTTTTACCGAGGGGGTCGATATCACCGATGAACAGCGTGCTGCGATTTTGCATGCAGCAAGCCGTGCGCCCTCTGCGGGCGCCATGATGATGTATTCCATCATCGACGTGCGTTCTCAAAAGACGCGCGACCGCCTGGCGGTTCTGTGCGACAACCAGCCTATGATCGCAAAGGCGCCTTGGGCATTGGTGTTTGTTGTCGACTACGCTAAGTGGATCGACCTGTTTGAACATACGGGC
The DNA here is from genome assembly GCA_958348985.1 of uncultured Collinsella sp. Taxonomy (GTDB): domain Bacteria; phylum Actinomycetota; class Coriobacteriia; order Coriobacteriales; family Coriobacteriaceae; genus Collinsella. The sequence goes on from CATWBG010000003.1 coordinate 3,002, forward strand.
TGCTTTACGCCCGAGTTTGCAAAGCGCACGGGCAAGAGCCCGCGCGTCGCGCCCGGTTTGGGCGAGTTTGCCATCGCGGCGCAGGATGCCGTGATCGCGGCTCAGAATGCAACCATCGCGGCAGAGGCCGTGGGGCTTGGCAGCTGCTATATCGGCGACATCGTTGAATGCCAGGAAGAAGTGCGCAAGCTGCTTGCCCTTCCGGCCTACACCGTGCCGCTTTCGATGCTCATTATCGGCGAGCCCAAAAAACGCCGCCCTGCAACACCGCATCCCATCTGCAATCTGGTGATGCGCGAGCGCTACCAGCGCGCCGATGCGACAGTTCTCGATAAGCAGATTGCCGAGATGGACGCGATGTTTCGCCCGCATGCCACCGAGCCTGCCTCGCGCGTGCACGATATCTATACGCGTAAGCACACGAGCGATTTTATGGTCGAAATGTGCCGTTCGATGCAGCTATGGCTCGACAACTGGCAGGGTAAATAACAAACCGTCGCGCGAAAACGAAGAAAGGACATCTACATGATCAACCATTTTTGCAAGACTCCGCTTTGGGAGTGCAATGACAAGCTCGTGCGTGTAGCGCAGGGCCAGGAGCCGGCAGACCTCGTGATCCGTCATGCCAACTTGGTGAGCGTAACCACACACGAGATTTTGGAAGACACCGATATCGCCGTGTCCTGTGGGCGCATCGCCTATTTGGGCATAGGCGAGTACACCGCGGAGCATTGCATTGGTGAGAACACGACGGTAGTGGACGCTACGGGCAAGTATGTAGCTCCGGGCTATATCGATTCTCACATTCATGTCGAGTCGGCTATGATCGGTTGTGCCGAGTACGCCAAGGTTGTGGTTCCGCGCGGCACCACTGCGATCTTTGCCGATCCGCACGAATGCTGCAACGTTGTAGGCCTCGATGGCGTGCGCGTGATGTTTGACGACGCCAAGCGCGCCCCGCTCAAAGCGATGCTCACCACGCCTTCGTGCGTGCCCGCCGTGACCGGCTTTGACGACAGCGGCGCTTACGTGGATGCGGCACAGGTTGCCGAGACCATGAAGTGGGATGACGTTGTGGGCCTGGGCGAGATGATGAACTTCCCCGGCATCCTGGGAGGTGAGGAGAATGCCCAGCATGAGGTGGGGGAGACCCTCAAGGCCGGCAAGTGCGTGACGGGCCATTACTCCATCTCCGAGACCGATCGCGGCCTCAACGCATACATCGCCGCGGGCGTTCGCGCTTGCCACGAATGCATCACTGCCGACGATGTGATGGCTAAGCTGCGCATGGGCATGTACGTGCAGGCTCGCTATGGTTCGGCATGGCTTTCGCTTCCCAACTACCTTCCGCAGGTGCTTGAGAGCGGCGTCGACACACGCCTGATTATCCTGTGCACCGACGACAACCATCCCAACACGCTTGTCAGCGAGGGCGGCATGGACCGTGCTCTGCGCGCTGTGCTCGAGTGTGGGTGCGATCCCGTGACAGCGCTGCAGTTTGCGACTATCAACGCCGCACAGTGCCTGGGCGTGGACCAGGATATGGGCTCTATCACCCCGGGCAAGTGCGCCGACATGGTGATCCTGCCCAATCTGGAGACCTTCATTCCCGAACAGGTTTATATCGACGGCGACCTGGTGGCTCAAGACGGGAAGGCCACGTTCGACCACGACCTCTTTGAGTGGCCCGAGTTCATGACGCACACCATGAACGTTGGCCGTACCTTCACCGCTGCGGACTTTGAGATTCCCGTGGACCGTCCCGACGGTATGTGCCGCGTGCGCGCCATCGGCGGTGCGGGTGGCTCGACCATTACCGAGGATGTGGTGATCGAGGTTCCCGTTGTGGACGGAAAGCTACAGGCAAACCCCGCGATCGATGCGCTCAAGATGGCTGTGTTCGATCGCCATCATGGCGCTGAGGGGACTCATTCGTTTGGCTTCTGCACAGGCTTTGGTGTTCACGGCGCGCTGGCCCAGACCGTCGCGCACGACTCCCACAACCTGCTTGTTGTGGGCGATAACGACGAGGACATGGCGCTTGCGGCCCAGACGCTCGTGGAGTGCGGCGGCGGCGAGGTTGCGGTTCAGGACGGCCGCGTGCTCGCTTTGGTGGAACTGCCGGTTTGCGGCCTCATGAGTGACAAGCATGTCGAGGAAGTTGCCCAGGAGGTGGCCGCTATCGAGCAGGCCTGGGCCGATATGGGTTGTAAGATGCCCTCGCCCTTCATGACCATGGGCATCCTTTCGCTGCCGTGCGTGCCGGTGCTTCGCCTTACCAATCGCGGCTATGTGAATTGCCTCACCTTCCAGTTCGAGGACCTGCTCATCGAGGACTAACCCTCTCCATATGACAAAAGTCCACAGGTTTGTTTTGTCATATTTTTGATCGGGCCTGATTGGGCCAATAATATGCCCCGCATCTCATGGGAGGTGCGGGGCATATTCGGTGCGCATGGGAATGCGTCGAGCTAAACGAACGGCGGGGGCGCGAAGCTAGGGGCGCTCGTCTGGGGCGATGCGCTGCATCTTGCCGACGCTCTTGAACTTGGTGAACAGCGGCACATATTCGAACGTGACGTTGGAGTTCTCCAGGCCGTACCAGCGCGCCGGGTTGCCGGCGGCGCGGCGAATGAGGTACTTGAGAACGATAGCCGTGCGCTCGGTGCTGTCCACATCGGATTCGGGTGCAAGGAGCTTGCGCAGCATGATGAACTGGAACGAACCGATGGGGCTCGGCTTCTTGTAGACCGAATACTCGTGGGTCTGGTCGGGCAGCTCGCCAGATGCGGAGAGGTCGGAGACCACCTGGCGCAGATAGGCGTTCACGCGCTGGTTGACCTTATAGCCTAAGAACAGGTGCACGCGGAAGACGTAATCGGTGCCAAAGGTCTCAACGGAATAGGCGAACGTATGGGGCTCGTTCATGGTCTCGACGTTGATGAACCAGTAGGCGCGAGCACGCTTGGGATGCTTGTCGAGAATCGAGTAAATAACGTCGCGATCGATGTAATCGGTGTTGCTGTCCTTGGTAAGGTAGACGATGTTGTCGCTCATCAGCTCGTAGGTCTCGTCATTGCGCAGGCGATCGAGCTGCGGCAGATAGGTGCGCAGCGGCAAGAGCGTTGCCTGGCGGCGCTCGACAGCGGTGCCGTTGAACCAGCTCACCATGATGCCCATGATCAGCGCTGCCATCAAAATGGTGAAATAGCCGCCGTGGAAGAACTTGGTGAGCGAGGAGCCAAAGAAGAAGCCCTCAAGCGCCAGGAAGAACACGATAAAGACCCAGGGGAAGACCTTGATCTTGCGGTCGTTATGCAGGTAGAAGAAGAGCAGCAGCGTGGTGCACATCATGGTGATGGTGATGGCCAGGCCGTATGCCGCTTCCATGTGAGCGGAGGACTGGAAAAGCAAGACCACGATGACGCAGCCTACGAGCATGACGTTGTTCACCATGGGGATGTAGAGTTGGCCCTTGGTCTCTGCCGGGTAAAAGACCTGCATGTGCGGCATGAGGTCCAGGCGGCTTGCCTCGGATACCAGCGAAAATGCGCCGGTGATGAGTGCCTGCGAAGCGATGATGGCGGCAAGCGTGGAGAGGATTACAGCAAACGGGCGAACGCTGCTGTTGAGCATCTCAAAGAACGGGTTGAGGTCGTGGATACCCACAAGCGAGGGGTTGCTGGCGTTGGCAAGCAACCAAGCTCCTTGACCAAGGTAGGAAAGCAGCAGACAGACCTTAACGAACGGCCAGGTGGCGTAGATGTTACCGCGACCCACATGGCCCATGTCGGAATAAAGGGCCTCGGCGCCAGTGGTGGCAAGGAAGCAGCTGCCCAAGATCATGATGCCCGCATGGTTGTTGGGCGAGAGCAAAAACGAGATGCCCTCAAACGGGTTGAACGCGAGCAAAACGATGGGGTTGCCCAGGACAAAGAACAGGCCGGTGCCGCCCAAGAACAGGAACCACAGGGTCATGATGGGGCCAAAGGCGCGGCCGATTTTGGCGGTGCCCACGTGCTGAATCAAGAACAGCGCGATGATGATTGCAAGCGTGATGATGACCACGTGGGTCTGCGACGGACCGATGATCGACTTCATGGCAGGGATGGTTCGCAGACCCTCGACAGCGGTGGTGACGGTCACCGCGGGGGTGAGGATACCATCGGCCAAAAGTGCGGCGCCGCCCAGCATGGCGGGGATGATAAGCCACTTGCCAAAGCGGCGTACCAGGCTGTAGAGAGCGAAGATGCCGCCTTCTCCGTGGTTGTCGGCCTTCATGCAGATCAGCACATACTTAATGGTGGTAAGCAGCGTGACCGTCCAAATCACAAGCGAAAGGGCGCCCAGGATGAACTCCTGGTTCACCGAGGTGATGCCACCGTTGCCGGCAACGAGCGCCTTGGTGACGTACATCGGCGACGTTCCGATGTCGCCGTACACCACGCCGAGCGTGACGAGCATGGCAGAGAGGCTGATAGGGATTGCGTGCGCATCGGCGTTGCTCACGGTTGCTGATTGAGCCCTTTTGCTCATGTCGCGTCGTTCCTCCTTTTGCCATTTCAGCTGCCTTGCCAGGTAGATATCCCGATAGAGGCAGCTGTTGGAAAACGGGTGATTGCCTAATCCTCAGAAGTATAGCCATGCACGCGATTCTGTGCGCGACAATTTGCGAAAAACGCCTGCGCAGCCGAGGAATCTGACCACAGGAGCGCGTGGTCTGTGGAGAATCGTGTCCCGGGCGCATGCGGGGCGGATTCGCTCTTTCTATTTTTCCGAGTTACCTGCCCGTCCGTGGTCGCGTTCGTGCTCGCGCAGTTCTACCTGACGTGCGCTGATGGCGGCATCATCCATACCAACCAGGCGCATGGCGTCTTCGATGCGGTAGCGCTTGACGATATAGCAGTGATGGATGCGCTTGTTGCGCGAGAAGTCCTCGGGGATGGTTTGCTCGGTGATGTCGGTAAGCACTACGCCGGCTCGTGCCAGGGCTTCTGTATACGGTTTGAACGTGCGGAGATTGCACGAGAAGATGGCTTCGCCTTCAGGCGTGAGCAGGCGCGAGATGCCTACGATAAGATCCACATGGTCGCGCTGCACATCCCAGGTGCGGCGGCCCATCTTCGAGGAATTGGAGAACGTGGGCGGATCGCAAAAGATCAGATCCCAGCGGTTGTCGGTCTGGCGCTGGTCGCGAATCCATGCCAGCACGTCATCGCGTACAAAGTAATGGTTGGAGCCGGTAAAGCCGTTTTGGCGCATGTTGCGCTCGGCCCAGTCCAGATAGGTGTTGGAAAGGTCGACAGTAACGGTTTCTTCCACGCCTGCGTCGGCGGCATAGCAGGTGGCGGTGCCGGTGTAGGCAAACAGGTTGAGGAACCAGCGCGCCTTCTTGGCATGCTCTCGCACCAGACCTCGCGTAACGCGGTGGTCTAGGAAGATGCCGGTATCGAGATAATCGTCAAAGTTGACCGTAAAGGTGAGGCCGCCTTCTTGGATATTGGGAAGAGTCGGGTCGTTGAGCATGTCGCGCTTGGGTGCGCTTGCGCCCTTGCCGTCCTTCTTGCCGCGTGGCCCCTGGGCATACTGCGAGCCGCCGCGCGAGCGCGTGCGAGCGCGGGTGGCAACGTGGTTGGCAGGGACATCGAGCACGGCAGGAGCGATGGCGAGGATATCCATCATGCGCGCCTGGGCGAGCTCGGGGTCGATACTTTTAGGGGCGGCATATTCGGCCACGACGAGCCAGCGCCCAGGGGTATCCGGCGCCCCCTCGTAGAGGTCGATGGCTGCGGCGTAGTCGGGAAGATCAGCATCGTAGACGCGATAGCAGGTGACGCCCTCGTGCACGGCCCAGCGGCGACGCTGCTTTGCAACCTTGCGCAAGCGGGCGGCAAACTGGTCGGACTCGGGGATAAGCACGGGGACGCGCACACCGCCGCCCACCTCAACGGTTGCCTGATCCGCATCGGCCTTGTCGGTCTGTCCGCGCGTTGTGGGATCGAAGTACATGAGCGAGGCGTCTTCGTTGTTGGGCTTGATGGCGAGCGTGCGGGCGGGCGAGGTGCCCAGACTGCGGCAAACGATCGTGTCGCGCGCGAGCACCACGCAAGGTAGGTGCTCTAGCAGCTCATCGCGCGTGAGGTTATCGAGCAGTTTGAGGGCGCGCGAGGTATCGGTTGGGACGATGTCGGTGGTGTCGGCCACGACCATGCCTCGGGCGGGAAGCGCAGCGCGGCGGATTCCGAGCTTTGCCACGATTTTCTGTGCGTTGGGAGGCATGGTGGCTACGTATTGTGAGAGGCCGGCGGCAGCGAGGACGCGCTGTGTGGCCGAGACGGCGGTGGCATCTACATCGGTGGCGATAATGCGGCAGCAACGATTGCTCGTGCGTTCGGCGCGACCGTCGGCTTCGTCCAGAAGCGCATCCCAGGCTTGCTCGTCATGCAGGCGCCAGCCCATAAAGCCCCAGTGTTCACGCAGGAGGCCCGGAGCACGGTCGAGAAGCTGCTGAGTTGCCTCGAGCACCAAGCCGCCGCCCGCGCAGCAGGCGTCAACAAAGACGAGCGGGCCTGGGCCCTCGGCGTCCTCATCTTTTGCGGGGGTCTCGGCGCACAACATAGACCATCCTCCCTGCGCGAGGGCAAGGGCGGCGTAGTCGGGACGAAGCACATGATGGGTGGCGTCGCCGTGGGTTGCCTCGCGGGGGAGGCGGCGGAACAGCGCGTCTCCCGAGAGGTCGAGATGCAGGCTTGCGCGGTCGTTGCGAATGGAAAGGGCGATGCGCGCGTCGGGGTTTTCGGTATCGACGTTAGGACGTGCGCCGGTTGCCTCGAGCATGTGGTCGCAGATGGCGTCTTTCACGCGCAGAGCGCTAAAGCGGGTGTTTCTCAGGTTGTCGTTGGTGCCACGAGCAGTGACGGCGATGGTAGCACCTTCGGCCAGGATCTCTTCCCAAGCGACTTCGCGCGTACCGGCGTAGAGGGCGTCGGCATCGCGAGCGTCAAAGCGGTCGATGACCACCAGGATACGGCTCGCCAGACGCGACCACAGGCAGGCGCGTTCACCGTCGATGACCTGGCCCGTAAACGAAACGCGACCTTTGAGTTTACGCACCTGTGCTAGGCCGAGGGCATTGAGCTCATCGGCAAGGGCGTCCTCGAAACCGGTGGGACAGCTGGCAAAGAATTCCATGGCGCGTACCTTTCGCAATCAGTGTGTTCCGGCACATTATCGCATGGATGACCGGCGGGATAGGCCGGTGCGCAAAGGCTGCACCGCAGTCCTCTTATATGAAATAGAGCTGCCGATTGCTCTGCTATCTTATAAAAAAGTCAATTTCTATAACATAGAGCCTATTTTTACGTTACTATTTTATAAAAATGGCAATTTCTATAAAATAGAACCCGAAAGTGCTCCTCTAAAAGTGAAACATGGCGATTTGTATGACATACGAGTCTCTTTCCAAGCTTTTTTACAAAGATTCCTCGAGCGATAGGTTCGAAAGAAATACTGTGCTTGCAGAAGCTCGTAGGCAAGCAGATTCATCTTTTCTTTTGGGGATGAAGAACGAGAACGGTGAAGAGCTCTTCTTTTCGATGCCGCGAGAGCTGGCCGTTTTGAGCGAGGCCGTTTTGCGTCGCGAACGTGAGATATCAGATTCGCTCTCCACACTGCCGGGCATTGCTCGTTCGGCTCTGGTGAGAAACCTCGTGATTTCAGAGGTGGTTAGCACCAATCAGCTCGAGGGCATTCATAGCACGCGGAAGCAAATCAACGATCTACTTGAAGGGGCCGACAGCCATTCCGAGCCCTTCGCGCAAAAGCGCTTCCGCGAGCTTGCAAAGCTCTATATGGGATTAAGCGACCCCTGTGGTTTTTCACGCCCGGAAGTCCCGGAGGATATCAGGCTAATTTATGACCGGGTGATGGATGGGGAGGATCTTGGAAGCGACGCTCCCGATGGGCGGCTTTTTCGAAAAAATGCTGTTGAGGTTATTGGCGCTGGTGGGAAGGTGCTTCATGAGGGCTTGATGCCCGAGGAGGCTATCGTTGGAGCCCTCTCGTCGATGCTATCGCTGGCTAACTCCCCTGACGTTCCAGAGCTCATGGCCGCAATCGCCGCACATTATATCTTCGAGTATGCTCATCCCTTTTACGATGGAAATGGGAGGATGGGGCGCTATCTTCTTGCTCTGCATCTGAGCCGTCCCCTGTCTCAGCTAACAGCGCTTTCGCTTTCGCGAGCTATCGCAGATAGCAAGGCCGCATATTATCGAGCTTTCAAAGATGCCGAAAACCCGCTCAACCATGGGGAAATCACCACTTTTATGATCTGCATGATGGAGTACCTCTCCTCTGCTCAGGTGGCACTTCTTGAGGATTTGGAGCTGAACGCCGGACGGTTGCGCGAGGCGGAGATTGCGCTTCGCAAGGTGGCGGAAGAGCGCGATTTGCCTTCCAAACAGCTCGATGTCCTTTTTGTTCTTGTTCAAAACAACCTGTTTGCGGCGTTCCCAGATGTTGCGCTTGCCGATCTCGCATTGGCGGTGGGTCTTACTCGGCAAGGCGCGCGACCACACGTCAAAGAGCTCGAAAAGCTTGGTCTCGTTGTTGCGACGTCTCTGAAGCCTTTGCGTTTTGCACTTGCGCAGGAAGCAAGAAGGTTGCTGAGTCTTTCCTAGCAGAGGATTTTCAGCATCAATCGTCCTTACGATTGCGCGCACTGGAATGCGGGCATAAGAGTCCTACATAGCAAGCTCTGTGCGAGGAGGTTGGAGCGTATGGATAAGACGGCGCTTTTTACAATGACGAGTGGTCTGTATGTGGTGAGTGCCGCGGCCGGTGATCGCAAGGCGGGCTGCGTGGTCAACACGGCGGTGCAGGTGACGTCCAGCCCTGCGTGCATTTCGGTTGCGGTGAACAAGGAGAACTTCACCGCAGGAGTGATTGCCGATGCCGGCGCCTTTGCCGTGACGGTTATCGACCAGACGGCAGACATGATCTACATCGGTAACTTTGGTTTCCGCACCTCGGCAAACTTCGATAAGTTCGAACGCTATGAGGAGCGCAAGACTGCTCTTGGTGCGCCTTATGTGCCCGAGCATGCGACGGCGCTGTTCTCGTGCCGCTTGGTGAAAACCCTCGATGTGGGTACGCATCTGCTTTTTATTGGCGAGGTTGAGGATGCGCAAAAGCTGTCTGACGAAGCTCCGCTTACCTATGACTACTACCACAAGGTCCTCAAGGGAAAGACACCGCCCAAGGCGTCCTCGTATGTGGAGTAGGGATTGCGCCAACATGGCGTAAACAACATCGGCCCGCACACCGTCAAAGCGTGCGGGCCGATGCCCTTATCGTAGGGGTTCTTGGTGCAGCGCGCTATGCGAACACGATGTCGCCGGTTTCGGGGTCCATGCTGTCGACGATAGCGAGGGACTCCACCTGGTAGCCGCGCTCGCGGAGCTCTTTGCCGCCGGGCTGGAAGCCCTTCTCGATGGCAATGCCGATACCCTCGACGACAACGCCGGCCTCGTCGCAAATTTCCAGAAGACCGTTGAGGGCGCAGCCCATGGCCAGGAAATCGTCGATGATGATGACATGCTCACCGGGGTTGAGGAAACGCTTGGCAACAATAACGTTGTAAACGCGATTCTTGGTGAAACTCTTAATCTCCGTGCGGTACTGCTCGCCGTCGAGGTTCGCCGACTCGGTCTTGCGTGCAAAGACCACGGGCACGCTGCCAAAATGCTGGGAGGCAACGCAGGCGATGCCGATGCCGGACGTCTCGATCGTCAAGATTTTGTCGATGCGCTTGCCCTTAAACAGGCGTGCCCACTCAGCACCCATCTGGTCGTACAGGGACACATCGCACTGATGGTTGAGGAAGTTGTCGACTTTAAGGACGTTGCCCTCACGAACGATACCGTCCTTGCGAATGCGGTCTTCGAGCTCCTTCATGTATGTCCTCCAGATGGTAAGTGCACGGAAACAGTTGCTCACCATATTGCCACGTCTGGGACACGGGACATACCCGCAGGGTGTTCATTCACCCACACGCCACGAAGCGATGGCGTAGACCGGCCAAAACGAGCCGGTATGAAAGCGGCCGCCCAACGCTTGATGCGTTGTCGGGCGGCCGCTCGGTGAGGTCGTATATGTGGGAAGGCGCTACTCCAGCTCAAAGGCTCCGGTGTAGAGCTGGTAGTAGTAACCGCGCTTGGCGATAAGCTCCTCATGGTTGCCGCGCTCGATGATGCGACCGTGCTCCAGGCAGATGATCACGTCGGAGTTGCGCACGGTGGAGAGCCTGTGGGCAATCACGAAGGTGGTGCGGCCGTTCATAAGGGCGTCCATACCGCGCTGCACGATAGCCTCGGTGCGCGTATCGATGGAGCTCGTGGCTTCGTCCAGGATCATTGCGGGAGGATCGGCCACGGCGGCGCGTGCGATAGAGATCAGCTGGCGCTGCCCCTGGGAAAGCTGTGCGCCATTGCCCGAGAGCATGGTGTTGTAGCCTTCCGGCAGGCGGGTGATGAAGTCGTGCGCGCCGGCGAGCTTGGCCGCGGCGATGCACTCCGCGTCGCTTGCGTCGAGGTTGCCGTAGCGGATGTTGTCCATCACAGATCCGGTGAACAGGTTCACGTCCTGCAGCACTACGCCCAGGCTTCGGCGCAGGTCGGCCTTGCGGATCTTGTTGACGTTGATGCCGTCGTAGCGAATCTTGCCGTCGGCGATGTCATAGAAGCGGTTGATGAGATTGGTGATGGTCGTTTTGCCAGCACCGGTGGCGCCCACGAAGGCGACCTTCTGGCCGGGCTTGGCAAAGACACTCACGTCATGCAGCACCTCGTGGTCGGGCGTGTAGCCAAAGTCAACGTGGTCCATGCGAACGTCGCCGCGCAGTTTCTCATACGTGAGGGTACCGTCGTGATGCGGATGCTTCCAAGCCCAAAGACCCGTGCGCTTGTCGGTCTCGACAATCTGGCCCGTAGCGCGGTCGCGCTCGGCATTGACCAGCGTGACGTAACCCTCGTCCTCTTCGGGCTGCTCATCAATGAGCTCGAAGATGCGGTCGGCGCCGGCAAGGCCCATGACCACGGCGTTGATCTGCATCGAGATCTGGCCAATCTGGCCACAGAACTGCTTGGTCATATTGAGGAACGGAACCACGACGGCGATGGAGAGCGCCGTACCGGAAATGGAGAGGTTGGGCACCCCCAGCGCCAAGAAGATGCCGCCGGCAAGGGCAACCAGCACGTAGAGGAGGTTTCCCAGGTTCATAAGGATTGGCATGAGGATGTTTGCATACATGTTGGCCTTCTGGGAGACCTCGAACAGCTTCTCGTTGCGTTCGTCAAAATCGGCCTCGGCGGCGGACTCATGGCAAAACGCCTTGACGACCTTTTGTCCGTTCATGACCTCTTCGATGTGGCCCTCGACCACGCCAAGCTCCGTTTGCTGCGCAATGAAGAAGTGCGCGGAGTTGGAACCCAGCAGTTTGGTGAGCATCATCATAAACGCGATACCAACGATGATCACCAGGCACATCCAGACGGAGTAGTACAGCATGATGAAGAACACCGTGCAGATAACGATGACCGTCATGAGCAGGTTGGGCAGCGACTGGCTGATCATCTGGCGCAACGTATCGATGTCGTTGGTGTAGTGGCTCATGATGTCGCCGCGCTGGTGAGTATCAAAGTAGCGAATGGGCAAGTCCTGCATGCGATTGAACATCTTTTCGCGCAGCTTTTCGAGCGAGCCCTGCGTGATGATGGCCATGGCGCGGTTCCAGAAGAGCGAGGAGAGCACGCCTACGGCGTAGATGCAGGCAAGCGTTGTGGTCAGGCCCAAAATCTGCGGGCGAGCGGCTTCCCAATCGCCGGACTGCCATGAGGTGCTAATGATTTCGAGGGCACGCTGCAAGAAGGTGGCGCCGATGGAGTTGATGATGGAGCAAACGATAACGCCCAGCGTCACCAAGGGCAGCAGCACGGGGTAGAACGAGAAGAGCGTTTTGATAAGACGGGAGAATGTGCCGGGCTTGCGATTCTTAGCGCGCTCAGCGGTGGTTGCCTTACTCATGCGCCTCGCCTCCTTCCAGTTCTGTGTCATCCGGGGCAGGGGCCTGTGCCTCCGCGGTCATCTTGTTTTGCGAGGTGAAGGTCTCGCGGTAGATCTCGGAGCGTTCAAGCAGCTCGTCGTGCGTGCCGATATCGGCAATACGGCCGCCCTCCATTACGATGATGCGGTCTGCTTCCTGCACGGAGCTGATGCGCTGGGCAATTATGAGCTTGGTGGTATCGGGCAGATACGTGGCCAGGCCCTCGCGAATCTTGGCGTCGGTCTTGGTGTCGACAGCGCTCGTGGAGTCATCGAGAATCAAGATCTTGGGGTGGCGCAGCAGGGCACGTGCGATGCACAGGCGCTGCTTCTGACCACCGGAGACGTTAGAGCCGCCCTGCTCGATCCAGGTGTCGTAGCCCTTCGGGAAGGTATCGACAAATTCGTCGGCACAGGCAAGGCGAGCAGCTTCGCGCACCTCTTCGTCGGTGGCGTTGGCGTCGCCCCAGCGCAGATTTTCGGCAATCGTGCCCGAGAACAGTACGTTTTTCTGCAGCACCATGGCAACTTGATGGCGCAGGGCGTCCAGGTCGTAGTTGCGAACATCGGTACCGCCCACACGTACGGTTCCCTCGGTGGCGTCATACAAACGTGCGACAAGGTTCACGAGCGAAGACTTGGCAGAGCCCGTGCCGCCGATGATGCCGATGGTCTCGCCGCTCTTGATATGCAGGTCGATATCTTCAAGGGCCTGACGCTCGGCATGCTCGGAGTACTTGAAGCTCACATGGTCAAAGTCGATGGAGCCATCGGGCACGTCGGTGACGGGTTCGGCGGGATTAGCGATAGTGGGGGTTGCGTTCAGCACTTCGACGATACGGTGCGAGCTCTCGTCTGCCATGGTCACCATGACAAAAATCATGGAAAGCTGCATGAGGCTCATGAGAATCTGGAAGCCGTAGGTAAAGATCGAAGAGAGCTGACCCACGTCAAAAAGAGTGCCTTGGCTGGTGATGATGATCTTGGAGCCCAGATAGATGATGGTGACAAAGGCGCCGTTGACGCAGATGTTCATCAGGGGGTTGTTGAATGCCAGGAGCTTTTCAGCGCGGGTGAAGTCGGCGCAAACATCACGGGCAGCACGAGCGAACTTCTGTTTCTCGTGATCTTCGCGCACATAGCTCTTCACCACGCGCATGCCGGTGACGTTTTCCTCGACAGATTCGTTGAGCGCATCGTACTTATGGAAGACGCGCGCAAAAATGGGACGAACCTTGAAGATGATGAAGAACAGGCCAAAGCCCAGAATCGGGATGATGATTAGATAGACCATCGCCACGATGCCACCCATGGCAAAGGCCATGGCAAAGGCGAAGATAAGCACGAGCGGGGAGCGCACGGCGATGCGGATGAGCATCATAAACGCCTGTTGGACGTTGGTGATATCGGTGGTGAGGCGCGTGACGAGCGAGGAGCTCGAGAACGTGTCGATGTTGGCAAAGCTGAACGTCTGGATCTTGTAGAACAGATCGTGGCGCAGGTTCTTGGCAAAACCGCAGCTGGCGTGGCTACAGGTAATGCCGGCTGCGGCGCCAAAGGCAAGCGAGCACAGGGCGATGAGCGCAAGGATGCCGGCGGTGGGCAGGATCTCTGCGATGGTGGCTCCGTCTTTGATGGTGTCGATGAGGTTTGCGGTGACAAACGGGATGCTCATCTCGCAAATGACCTCACACAATACCAGCAACGGAGTTGCGATGGTGACGTTCTTGTAGTCACGAATGCTTGCTGCAAGAGTTTTAATCATCGAGTCCCCCCCAAGTATTTCGAATCTTATCGAGCATGGTGAGCAGCTGCTCGCGCTCTTCGAGCGTGAGGGCAGAGAACGCTTCGCTGCGGAATTTAATGCGTGCGGCTTGTTCAAGTTCTGCCTGGCGCATGCCTTCTTCCGTGAGCTTAATGATGAGCTGACGGCGGTCTTCGGTGCTGCGCGAGCGCTCGATGAATCCGATGGCTTCACACTTGGAAAGAATCTCGGATAGCGAGCCGGGCTTGAGGGCAAAGTGCAGGCCTAGTTCCTGTTGGGAAATCTTGCCGCCATGCTTGGCGATCAGACAGATGATAGGGGCCTTGCCCGATGCACCACCGCCGTGAAAGTGCAGGTAGTGGCCACAGTAGCCAAGGGCATTAAGAATCTGCTTGGCAAGCATGTCCTCGGCGTTTTCGGGTTCCGGCAAGTCTTCTGGGGCCTCTCCGAGAGTGCGGGGGATTTCGCATGCATCGCAGGTGTTTTCTGCTGTCAAAAGGTCGCTCCTTTCGTTCCTCATCGTTATCTTTGAGGTACACGGATAATGAGGGTACCGCACGAAATATAACTGTCAAGGTACCGAAGGAATATTTTGAGAAGAACATACGCCGTCCGAGGAACGCTTTGCATGCCTGCGCACAGGGGCTTGTTCTTGCGCGGCGATGCCGTGGTGCCGGTTCGTTACAGCTGCTTGAGCAAGGCCTCGCAGCCGGTGAGAACATCCTCGTAGGTGGCATCGAAATTGCCGGTGTACCAGGGATCGGCGACATCGCGATCGCTGCCGGTAAGACTCAAGAGCTTGACCAGCTTGGCGCAATCGTCGGCCTGTGCTGTGGGTTCATGCTCGAAGATGCAGCGAAGGTTTCGCATGTTGGCGCTATCCATGCCGATGATGAGATCCCAGTTGACATATTCTTTTGCGCGAACCTGTCGTGCGCGGTGCGGCACCAGGGGTATGCCCACCTGACGCAACTTTGCGACAGTTCCATAGTGCGGTGGGTTGTCGATCTCTTCGGTTGAGGTTGCCGCGGAATCGATGACAAGCTCATCACTGCGACCTGCCTGGTGCACAAGCTCGGTGAATACCGACTCTGCCATGGTCGAGCGACAGATGTTGCCGTGGCATACGAACATGATTCTGTGCATCCTCGGACTTCCTCTCGTATATCAGGATTTCCGCAGGTGATAAATGCTGTTCGTATGTCATCGCCCAGTCGCGGAATCCCGAATCGACTCGTGTATGAGCGGGTATTTTCCGCCGCAAAAGTTGTAAATTCGGTTGTAAACCTCGCGGATTTACAACTTCGTACACTTTAGCTTACGCGGCACCATCCGTCATGCGGAGCATGTCGCCCCTCACGTCCTCGAATCCAAGGTGGGTGTACGTGTTGTATGTCACGCTAATGTCCGAGTGCCCCATGATGTACTTGAGCTTCGCGGGGTCCATCCCCTTGCGAGCCATCTTGGAGCAGAATGTGTGCCGGCAGACATGCGGGGTAATCTTGGGAAGCCCCTTCTTGTAAATGCTATTGTGCTTGCGGAGGGAGAGCTGGAAGTGCTTCTCCCAGTGCATCGCAACCTTCGGCATGCCGTTTTTGTCCAGAAGCAGGAATCCGCTTACCCCGTCAACGACGGGCTCGACGGGTGGGTTGGCACGCTTTTGAAGGATCGTCTTGAAGCATTCTTTGACTTCCTCGGACATGGGCACGTATCGCTCGCCGCTTTTCGTTTTGGGGCGCTCGATGTAGTACCTCATATCGCTGCCCCTCTGCAGCTGCTTGTTGACGCGGATGCTTCCGTTTTCGAAGTCGAGGTCAGATTTTGTGAGGCCGCAGAACTCCGAGATGCGCAGCCCCGTGTTGAAGAGGATGTAGAACGCTTCATAATATCGCGAGTAATGCTTATCTCCCTTGATGAAATCGAGGAACCTGCGCTCGTCCCGTGGGGACAAGGCCTCGCGCGCAATGGAGTCGTTGACGAGTACGGTGGCGAGCTCGAAGTTGAACGGGTTGCGCCTGATGAGGTCGTCTTCCTCCGCAAGCTGGAAAGCTGGGCGAAGTACTCCTCGAATGCAGTGAATCGCGCTGTAGCTTTTCCCGAGCTCGCCTTGAAGATAGATGAGCCAATTCTTCGCGTCGAGTGTCGTTACATCGCCGATTTTCCTGCTTCCGAACGCGTCCTTGGCGAGAAAGTTCATAACCGTCTTATAGCTCGCGCGCGTAGTCGGGCGCACCGCCGTCTTGGTCGCGACGTACTTTTCAACCAATTCGAGAACGGTCATCCCGCTTGGTGCAACGCGGTCAAACAGATCGCGTTGCACCTGCTTCTCGATTTCGCGGAGGCACGGCCCCGACTTTTTGCCCTTGGGAGGGAGGTCGTGCGTGGTAAGCGTCCACGAGTACTTGTACTTCGTCTTGCCCTTAGCGTCTTTGTACTTGAAGTAGTACTGTCCGTTAGGACGTTGCCCTTCACCTCGGCGCAGGATGCGCCCCTTGCTGTCTTTTCTCGTGGGCATTCTACTCACCTCCTCTCCTTATGGATGTGCCCCGATGCTGCTTCGCTGGTGCATCGGGGCACATAATTGCTAGTGGTACGGGCTGCGCGGGATTGCTTTCGAGAACCCTAGCGACGATTCGTGTTCCAATACAGCAGATCGCTTACAAAGTAATAGCGATGAGATGAGTCATAGCAGTGACGAAGATGCGCAGGCCCGATGCCATCACCGCTGTCTACCATCAACTGCAAAAGCCTGGTTGCCCCAAGAAACTTCTTTGCCTCCTCTTCGTCAACGACCAACATGGCATTTTCGAGCATGCTGTACACAGGGTTCTCAGACGCATCCTGAACACTTGTCTCCTTGCTCATTCGAGCCTCCTTTTCAATCGGCGTTGCTTGCAACGCAATTTCAATTCGACCCGAGAGTACCCGCACCGTTGCGCATCAGCAAATCGAGAAAACCCTGATAAATCAGTATTTTTGTTTGCATCCGTTCATAAATGAGGAGAAAAAAGTCAGTGCTATATTTCGAGATTCACGGGGTCTCCATACGCATGCCCTTCGCCCGTGCGCATCTCGCTTCGCTCGATGCTCGTGGGTTTATTTGTATGAAGTACGCGGGCGTTGGGCATGGGACTGTCGGCTATGCCGACCGCAGCGCACGCTGCGTCAGTCCCCCTTATGCCCTTTTGCCTTTTTTGCCCCCCGAAGCGTATAGCGGAGGGAGCCAAGGCGATTTCTCCTGATATATGGCGTGAAACGCTGTAGAAAACAAGGCATGTTTCAAGGGTTGAATTTGTCGAAGATTGTGACAGTTGTAGAAAGCGCTTCGGAAAGCCCCATAAACGGGGCGATCTTCTCGGAGGATTTTCTACAAGTTCAGGCGTAAAGTGACGACGTGTAGAAAGCGCGTCTTGAGTGCGCGCGGAGCAAAAAATAAAGGGCGCAGCGATTGTTTTCGCTGCGCCCTTCGGCGTCTTTTCAGTCGTGGATTATCGGAGCGGGCACGAGCCGCCAAGCTGTGCCTAGATGATTTACCCCAAGGACGTACAGGTCAAGCTCCTCGTCGTAGAACACCGGCTCGCCCGTGTGATCCATGACAAACGACGGGTCCTGTATGATGTACCACTGGAAAATCTCCTCCCACGGCGCCCAGTCCCCGCTCACAAGCTCAAGCGGGCGTTTTGCCATCTCGTTTGCGAGCACCATGTTCCCGCACGTCTCGGCGAGGTCGGCGTAGGTCTTGATGCCGTAGTCACTCATCGCTTTTCCCCTCCGCTTCCCGCTCCTCGGTTCGCTTGAGACATTCAGCCACGCAGTAGCGCATGGTGCGCAGGGCCTCGCAGTCGATGCTCTCCGCGAGGATGTCCCCGTCGAGTACGACCTCGCCCAGAGCGTTCACGAACCGCCACTCCATCACGTTGTCGATGCGCTTGAGCACGTCCTTCAGGGTGCTGCTGTCGCGCATGGGGGCGTTCCCGTCCACCTTCGCCATGCGCTCAAGCTCCTTGGCCTTCGCCGAGCAGATGCGGGCGGTGCGCCTGAGCACCTGCGCCCTCCACATGGCCTCCTCCTGGGGGCTGTTGGGTTCTAATGGCTTGTTGTTCATGTGTGTACCTCCTTTTCACTTTGGAGGCACTCGATGCCGAAGGCATCTTTTCGCTCTTGCCCGTCAGTATCCCATTAGCAGCCCACTAAGCGCCCGCTGAAAGACCCATGAAAGGACCTTTGGCGGTCGCGGGATGCGATAGGGTCTCAACGCGATCCGCTCTGAGACCATCAAGAGCCCTCGATAGGGCAGAGCGCTGTCGTTGATCTACTTTCGCGTTTTCCGAATAGATGCCATTTCTCGTTTTTGCTGAGTAAAAAAGAGGAAGGTGGCCGCTTTGCGACCGCCTTCCTCCTCGAAGACGATTGGCTATCTTCTGTGATTGGGTAGGATTTGCTGTCCGGATGTGGATTGTTTACTGATGAGCACCGCACGAGGTGCAATACACGTAGTCCACGTAGGTTTCGGTGCTGTAGGAACCGTGGTCTTCCTTGTGGGAGCCTACCTGTACTTTCTCGGTCTTAGTGCGGTTCACGTAGTTGCCGCAATACCCTTCGGTCTTCATCTTTTCGACGATAAGGTTCTTGAATGCTTCGAAGTCGGCATCGGTGTAGAACCAGTACGTCTCTCCGTTGCTGAGCCATGTTCCGTCAGGTTGTTCCGTGTAGAGTTGTCCGCCATAGATTGTCTTGGTCTCGTAGTCAGGCACATCAGCCCAGTTGCTCACCCAGACCTGGCGGGTAGCCGTATGGTTCACCCAAGTGTGCGTATGGGCGGGCTTGGAAGGCTTGCTGGAAGCCGAACCAGAGTTCGAAGAACCGTTGTTGGAAGACTGGGAACCAGCGTTGTTGTCAGTCTTGGCGTTGTCGGTCTTGGCAGACGGGGTCGTCTGGGCAGGCTCCTTGTTGACATCGACTTCCTTGTCGGCGTCAGTGGCCTCCTGCCTGGTCTTGTCGCTCGCGTTCGGGTTCTTGGCGACGTTACCGTCGAGCTTGTCGAGGATGCCCGTGCCAGCGTCACCCTTTAGGGTCTCGTCACCCTTCTTGATGGCGTCCTTGGTCTTGTCGACGATGTCCGCGAGCATATCGTCGGTGACCTTGTCGGCGGGAATCTGCGCCATAGGGCAGTTGACCGCAGGTGCGGTCTTCGCGTCGGCGTCGACGGTGATGTCGACGGGAGCGCCCGTGTCGTAGATGTCGAATGCGGAACCGTCGGAGTTGACGGGGCTGACGAAGCTCACGGTGTAGTCGCCCTCGGCGAGTTCGACCGTGGAAGTGCCCTTGTTGCCATCGGCATCGGGGGTCACCGCGTGGTAGAAGTCCACGTCGTTGCTCTCGATATGGGCGATGGCGGGCGTGGAGTTCTCGTCCCAACCGTTGTCGGCCGTGACGTTGAGGGTCACATCGACAGTTCTTGACTCCTGCTGTTCTGGTTGTTGCTCGGACGTTGCGGACGCTCCACTTGCCACGGCTATCGCAACAACGATCGCAACAACGATCGCAGCGGCTATCGCTGCGACTTGGGGCTTATGCGAGCGCGCCCACTGGGATAATCCGTTCATTATCCATCCCCTTTTCTTTCATGGTGGTTTCGAGTTGCCTCGTTATGTCAACCGCGTCATTACTTAGCGCTTTCCCATCGCGCGAGCCATCCAGTCGAGGTTGCCGCTCGCACTGGCGGTGTTCGCGTTAATCTGCTGAGCCTGATTGAGAATCTGCCCCTGCATGAACAGGTTGCCTATTTGCAGCATGTTGCCGATGCGCTGCTGGTTGAGAATCTGCTGCTGGCCCGCTTCCATGCGGCGCTGGTGCATCTCGGTCTCGTAGAGGTTGACCATCTCCTGTACGGTGGTGGCGCGATGGTTGCGCACGGCGGCAAGGAAGAAATCCACGGCTTCGATGCTGTCGTAATCCATGGGGTACCACGGGGCGACCTGCGAAGCCCATTGCTGCTGTACGGCGAAAATCTCCTGCTTGGTTTGCTCGATGCTCTGGGCCAGGGCCTGGTTGTTGGCTTCAACTTGTTGGTTGCTTTGGTCAATCGCGGCATTTTTCTGGGAGCGGCTTTTGTCCGCCGTCTTCGCTATGACCTTGTATAGAATCGCACCGATGATAGCTGAGACGATGAGGTTCACGATATTCCAGACCGCCAATTGAAGCTCCGAGCCTCCCATCGAGAAGAGCGGAAGGGTGGGGAGAAACGTTATCACCTTAAGTGGCGTGCTCGTGATAAGCGTGAACGCGATAAGGAAGCCCCCGATTGCGTAGAGGACGGGGTGCCTTTTAGTCTTCTTTTCCGTCTTGGTGGCAAACTGAGTGGTGAGCTGGTTGATGCGTTGCTGAAGGTCAACCACCCTATGCATCAAATCGTGCGCCGTGGCAACGCCTGGCAACAAATTTGCCTGTTCCTCCATGTTTGCTCCTTTCTATTTCACGGATATAGCCCGAGCTGCCATCGGGCTATATCCGTGCGTATCGATTACCTAGTCCACCTCTATCCCTTCGGCATCGGGGGTGTCCCACGTGAAGCCCGCGTGCCCCTCGTTCGCGACGGTGGTGAGGCCGGAGTAACCGCCGAAGGTCGTGCCATAGACGGTCTGGGTGGTCGAGTAGGTGGGTGAGCAGAGTTCGATGGACTTTTTGGTCGAGCTGAACGCGCTGTCGGGAATCTCGGCATTATTGTCCCAACCGTAGTCATTTAAAATGCGAAAGCGTGTTCTGTCGCTTGTTAGATCGTTTTCATCCGCATTGATGTTTGCTTGGTAGAAGGAGAACTTTGCGAGCTGGAAAACAAGCGACTCGTTCGCCGCCGCATTACCGCTGCCATCTGTTTCGAGACGGAGCGTATAGGGCTTCGCCTCGGGTTCTTGATAAGCGGCAGCTTCATTGAATGCCTGTCCTTTGTTTGCAGCGTCGAGAGCATCCTGCGTGTTGTCCAACGTGGTCTGGTACGTCTCGACGACCTGGGCTCGGTCTTCCTCGGGCACATTCTCGATGCCATAGTCTCCGTAGTAGTCTATCGAATCGTACGTACCGGCGTCCGCCTCTGCCTTCAATGTGTCATAGCATTGCTGCCACGCTTGGATAGCTTCATCGGTAGCATCGATTGCCGCCTGCTTCGCAGCATTGAAGGCTGCTTCGTCCTGCTGCTTCGCCAGCTCGACGATTTCATCGTCGGACAGACCGTCGAGGTCGCCGAAGGTCAGGCTCTTGCACTGGTAGCTCGCAACGTTGCCGTTCCCGTCGAAGGATAGGACTTCCTCGATTGCCACGTCCTTTCCTATCTGCTCGTCGCCGTCGTAGACCATCCACACGCCCGCCTGGCCGAAAGCCTGCGAAGCAGGCACGGGCTCGCTCGCGTTCTTGACGCCTTCGCCTGAACCGCTACATCCAGCCAGCCCAAGGCCCGCGACGGCAACCGTCCCGATACCGAATAGCTTGGCGCCTCTCTCCTCGTGTACTGCTTCATGGTTGTTTTCTCCTTTTGCGTTCGCTTGCTTTGTCGATTTAGCTTGTTGCTCGATGCCTTCCCGTCGGCTTTGATGGGAAGGGGGCAAGTCGAACGACTGCCCCGGTAAAGATTCCGGAGCCGTTCGGCTTGTCCCTATGCAACTTATTGTTGTTGGCTTTCCTGCTGTGCCTTGAGCCACTCTCTCGCGTTGAGCTGATCCTGGAATTGGGAGTTCGTCATGCCGTCGCCGCGGACGGAGTTGGGATCGTTCGGGTCCCATGACTTGGTGAGCCCGATCGTCAGATACTTCTCCAGGCCGTCTCCCGCCCCGTTGCCGACATATACGTTCAGTCCGGTGCCGGTCGCGCCGAGTTCCTGCGTGCCGTATACCGGCCACGGGTTATCTTTCGCAACGGCGATGCAGATTGCGCCGCCGTAGTCGTTGGCCGGTTTGTGCGAAATCTGCCACGTGTGGTCGTCTAGCTGGGTCACGCTCCACTCGTTCTGCTTCCAATCGGACGGCACGTCCACGTAGAAGTAGTCGGTCGTGAACGAATGGCCACCGCTGGATGCCTGGTCCGTTGACGTCTGCTCGCTCTCGGAAGTGCTCGCCTCGTCGGTCTTTTTCTCTTCCTCGGCCTTCTTGGCTGCCACGGCGTCGTCCCTGCGCTTTTGTGCCTTCTCTTTGAGCTTGTCGAGCTTTGACGAGCTTATGCCGCTGTCCTTTGCTGCTTTATATGCCGCATCGATCTGCGCGTCCGTCACCTCTTCTGCGGGGACAGGCTTGATGGTGATTTCCTTCTTGACGTTGACTTTGCCGTCCTTGTCGATGCTGACCTTCGTGGACGCGCCCTTGGTGTCGTAGATGGTTCCGTCCGCCGCGATGGGTGACGCTTCGATCGCAAGGCGGTAATCTCCCGGCCTGAGGGCGATGTCCGAAGAGTCCGACCCCGCGTGGAACACGCTGTCCACACTGTTGCCCGAGGAGTCCTTTCCGGTGGCATGGATGGCGATCTTCGTGCCCTTTCGCGTGTCAAGCCCTTCGGCGTTTACGACGAGGGGAACGCCGTAGGTCTTGGACACCTGCGCCGAGAGATATAGATAGGCGCCTCCGCAGCAGATGGCGACCACCGCCGCGATACCTATCGCCACCCACAGTGCTGCCCGCTTCTTTTTGCCGGATCTGTCAGCCATCTCTTATCCCGCTTCCTTCCTCCGTGATGTCTGTTCGCTCTTGAGAAATTACTTTGAGGCGCGCATGCGCTCCATGAAGACGCCGGCCGAGATGAGCGCCAAGGATACTGCGAGCGTTGCGAGGAAGGGGAGGATGTTGTCACCCGTCTTGGGCAGCTCGCCGTTCTTGGCATCGGTTTTTGCGTTCGAGCCATTCGAGCCGTTTGCCTGCGCTTGCTTTTTCTGCTCGGTCGACGTCCCGAGGGCGGCGACGGTCTCGGTCTTGGTGGCGCCGCATTTGGTGCAGGTGTAGGTGCGCACGCCCTCCTTCGTCGCGGTGGGCTCGGTAGTCACGGTGCCCTTGTCCCATGTGTGGTCGGTCGCCGCGATCTCGCGCGTCTGGACGGCCCCGCAGATATCGCATGTCAGCTGCTCCTGCCCGGGCGCGGTGCAGGTCGCGGGGGTCGTGACCTTCCAAGTACCTTCGTGCGCGTCGCCGTCGATGGCATGGAACTCAACGGTGTTCACGCCGACCTCCTGACGCCACTTCGCATAGCGCTCCGCCTCGGTCCCCTTGTAGCCGATGATGCGGCAGTTGAGAATGGGCGTCGAATGGATGGCCGTGACGGATTTGGGGATCCAGACATTCTTGAGGCTGTCGCATTGGTTGAGGAACTGGTCGGGGATCTCGGTCACGCCCTCCTCGACATGCACGTTCTCAAGGCTGGTGCAGCCGTAGAACTGCGCGTTGCCGCCGCCGCCCCATGTGGAACCGGAGGGAATGGTCACCGAGGTGAGCTTCTTGCAGTAGACGAAGACATCGGAATGCCAGTCGACGTTTGCGGGCAGCTTGATCTCGGTGAATCCCGCATTCTGGAACGCGCAGTTCCACACGCGCTCCAGCCCATCGTTCAGATGGACCTCGGTGAGGCTAGGGTTGTCCGCGAATGCGGAGACCCTGATGGTCTTCACCGTGGAGGACAGCGTCACCTTATGCAGGTTGCTGTACTGGACGCTACCGTACGAGGCGAACGCGGTGCCGGGGATTTCCGTGACGCCCTCGGCAACCTTGACCTCTGTGATCTGCGAGGCGTACTGCGTCCAGTCATATGTGGTTGCCGTGGGGATGTCCGCCGTCAACGTGAGCACGCCGTCGTTGAGCGTCCAGCCGTTGCCGCTGATTTCCTCGGCATAGGCGCCGCGCGCGCCGGACAGCAGTGCTACGCACAGGGCGAACACGCCCGCGAGGGTCAGCACCCCTCTTTTCCATGTCGTTGATTTCATCTTCCCTTTTCCTTTCTTTTGGGTTTACGTTTTCGTTAAATCGGCCGGTTGCAGTCCGTTGCGTTTGCCGAACACATCGCGCGCGATCCAATCGACGTTCCTGCTCGTGCTTGCGGTGTTCGCGTTGATCTGCTGGGCCTGGTTGAGAATCTGCCCCTGCATAAAGAGGTTGCCGATCTGGAGCATGTTGCCGATGCGCTGCTGGTTGAGCATCTCCTGCTGCCCCGCCTCCATGCGTCGCTGGTCCATCTCGGTCTCGTAGAGGTTCACCATCTCCTGCACGGTGGTGGCGCGATGGTTGCGCACGGCGGAGAGGAAGAAGTCGACGGCTGCGGTGTTGTCATAGTCCATGGGGTACCACGGCGCGACCTCTGCCGCCCAACGTTGCTACACGGTGAAGATCTCCTGCTTGGTTTGCTCGATGCTCTGCGCGAGCGCCTGGTTATTTGCGTCGACCACGGCGTTGTTGTTGTCGATATAGACGTTGCGGCGGGCGCGGGACGTGTCGGCCGCCTTGGCGATGACCAGGTAGAGGACCACGCCGATGACGGCGGAGACGATCAGGTTTATGGCATTCCAGACGTCCCTTTGGAGGTCCGGTCCTCCGGTCGCGTAGAACGGGAGGGAGAACGGATACGTGAGCGCGCAGAGCGGCGTGCTCGTGATGAGCGTGAAGACGATGAGGAAACCGGCTATGGCATAGAGCACGGGGTGCCGCTTGGTCTTCCTTGCTGTCTTTTGCGAGAACTGCGTGGTCAGTTGGTTGATGCGATTTTGCAGATTGACCACGCGATGCATCAGGTCGTGCGCGGTCGTGATTCCCGACAGCAGATCTGCCGTTTGTTCCCCCACGGCCTTTACCCTTCTCCTCGATATGCGGGTGCGCCTTCGGCGCACTCGTTTTCGGAATGCTGACTATTGCTCATAATTGAACTACATAGACAATAATTAGCCCTTACAGTTTATTATACTTGCAGAAAAATGCCCATACGATTCAAGTCAGATTGATTCGTATGGGCGGTGATAGTGTGAAGTATTTCGAAATAGGCCAACGCATACGGCGGTACCGTAAGGCCTGCGGGATGTCGCAGGAGGCGCTGGCAGGAAAGGTCGGCATCTCCGTCACGCATATGAGCCATATCGAGACCGGAAACACTAAGCTGAGCCTGCCCGTGCTATCGAAGATTGCCGAGGAGCTTTCGGTCGGCGCCGACGCGCTGCTGTCCGACGAGCCGAGGCCTGATAAGTCGACGCTTTCGTTAGAGGTGCGAGAGATCCTGGATTCGTTCGAGGTCGACGAGCTGCCCGTGGCAATCGAAGTGCTTCGGGCGCTGCGGGATGCGATGGCTAAAAGACGCGGCTAGGGGCGAATCCAGCACTCAAAAGTTGTGAAAAAGTTGCATAGCAGCAAGATGAAAAGGGCAAACCACTCATTTACGAGGCGGTTTGCTCCTTTAGTCAAATATTGCCGTGGCAGACAAAGAGAACGCGGTGGACGGGCTTTGGGCTATTCGTGACCAGCTCTCTCCAAACGAAGCCAAGTACGACGCATTATCGAACGGCGTCCCTAGGCCCTGACGATGCCAGCGAGCGCGACAGGTTCATGCTGGGAACCTCGATTATGCGCCAGAACACAACGGAGACGAGCATGCTTGCGGGCAGCGAGACCGCGGCAATCGCGAGCGGGTCGACAATCCCGAGCCTGGGCAGCAGGGCAACGAGCGCACCGATGACCATGGCGTGGGTAAGGTAGAGGCTGTACGACACCTTTCCCAAAAAGACCATGGGGGCCGCAGAGAGCGCGCGGCGCGTGAACCCGTCGGCGATCGCGACGACAACCACCACCAGGCAGGCCGCGTTCGTGGCGGTGGACTTCAACGCCTCGAGGACCCCACCGGGATGCCACACGAGCGAGAGCTCGATAACACCTACGGAGGCCACAAGCAGCGCCAGCTCGGCCAGCATTGAAAGCTTGACGGCCTTGATTTTGTCGAATCGCCGGGCCACCATGACGCCAAGCCAGAACATCAGGCAAAAGCGCAGCGGAAAGTAGCCCGTCCAGTGCGAGACAAGCACCGCAATAAAGGTCGCAACAACCGCCACACCCGTCCGGCGAATCCTTGATATGCACCAGATGGCCAGCGGAAGCGTCAGGCTAAACCAGAGCTCCCAGCTCATGGACCAGACGGGAGAGTCAACGCGGACGAGCTGCGCGCCAAAGAGGTTGTTGCCGCCATCGGACACGTTGAACAGCACGTCGAACTGCATGAGGATATCATGAACCGCAGTGGGAAGGCCCGCGTCGTAGGCGACGGCAAGCGCGGAGCGCGACGTGGACCCCAGGCGCCAGGCCACGTAGCCCATAGGAAGGGCCAGCGCAATCGCCGCAAACAGCGGCCCGCAAAGGCGGACGACCCTTCTTGGGTAATAGCCAAGCCAGTCGTACCCGCCGTTTCCCATGTGCTTAAAGGGAACAAGAGACAGCACTATGCCAGACAGGATGAAGAACACCATAACCGACGCGGTGCCAGGGAAGAGGCTCGGACCCTCCGCGCCAAACGGCTTGACCATGATGTCGACGTGATACAGGAACACCATCAGCGCCCCGAGCCCTCGCAGGCCGTCAAGCGACAAGACGCGCTTCTCGTGACCAGGCATCATCACCCCTTCCTTCGTGCATTCGAGCAGAGCGCCCCATTATATACCCTCATGGAGCGGTCGGCCACGCGCTCCTTGCCACCGGCCTCCGGGGAGTCGTCCTTCTCGACCTCGTCCTCGCGGATGCCCATCTCGAGACTCTGGATGCGATGCGGCTGCATGGGGGCTCCTCGGGGTATCGGTTGCAAAGCGTTTGGGCGCACGGCTTTGTATGGGCGGCCCACAGGTAAACAATTCTATCGAGAGTCTAGCGGATGGGTGTCCCTTATGCGTCTCTGCGCTACACTGGGGCAATCGCGGCGCCGTGTGGACGCTCGAATCGCTAAGGGGACCAGATGAAGAACACCCAGCAACTTTTGCTGATCAACGACATGTGCGGCTATGGCAAGGTGGCGCTTTCGGCCATGCTGCCCGTGCTTTCGCATATGGGCTACCGCATTCATAACCTGCCTACGGCCCTGGTGTCCGATACGCTCAATTATCCCAAGTTCTATATTCACGACACTACGGAATATGTGCGCGAAAGCCTTGCTATCTGGGAAGACCTGGGCTTTGAGTTCGATGCCATCTCCACCGGTTTTATCGTTACGGAGGAAGAGGCACGCATTATCTCCGATTTTTGCCATCGCCGCGCAAAGACGGGCACTAAGGTGTTTGTCGACCCCATCATGGCCGATAACGGCAAGCTATATGCCGGCGTGCCAGAGTCCACGATCGGCCTTATGCGAAGCCTGATAGAGTGCGCGGACTGCGCGGTGCCCAACTATACCGAGGCATGCCTGCTTACCGAGACGCCCATGGAGAATGGACTTACTTCCGAGGCGGCCCGTGTGCTGGTCGATGCCGTGCGCAACCTTGGTGCTAAATCGGTGGTCGTCACGAGCTGCAAGGTTGATGGATCCGATGTCATCATGGGTTTTGACCATGCGATGAGTGAGTATTTCACGGTGCCCATCGACATGCTGCCTGTGTACTTCCCGGGTACCGGCGATACGTTTTCCAGCGTGTTGCTGGGCCGCGTGATGCATGGATGGTCGTTGGAGCGCGCTTCTGCCGACGCCGCGCGCGTGGTGCGCGAGCTCATCGCTCGCAACGCCGATCAAGAGGATAAGTCTGCGGGTCTTCCTATCGAGGCCTGTCTCGACGTGATTGACAGTGAGTAGTGTGGCAGACGAGCCGATGACAGAGGGGGCAGTGAGCCCCAAGCCCGCTGGTGCGCCACGTGGCAAGCGCCCACGCATCCGCATCACCTGCGTGGACCAGCTGGGGGAGTGCCGTTGCCACCATGGTCACAAACCGGGCGATGTCTTTGATTTTGATCGCGATCGCGGCAAGCTCTGCCCCATGGCCTGCCATGTGGGATTTCCCTATATCGATATCCTTCGCTACGGCGGTACCGTTCCCGGCAACGAGGCCGGTACGGCCAAATTCTGCTGCCCCGAGGTCGATACCCTCAACGTCTTTCTGGCCGAGGTCGTGGAGCAGTAAGCAACGATGATTCCTGGCAGGAGCATGCTCAGATTGGCCTTTTGTCAAAAAACATAGAAGTTGTTGCCCGATCTTGTCGAGTGGCGGGAGACACTCTTGATTAAACTTGCACTTACCGATCTTGACGATACGTTGATTCCATTTGGAAGCTCGTGTGTCTCAACACGTAGCCGTGCTGCGATTCACGCTGCGCTTGACGCAGGGGTTCGCTGTGGCCCGGTTACGGGGAGACTCCCTGCCGATATGACGTGGATGTTTGCCGGAGATGACGCCTGCTATGCAACGGGAGCATTTGCCAACGGTCAAATCGTTTGTATCGATGGAAATGTGATTAAGGAAACGACCATTTCGGCCGCGCTTCTTGCGCGTGTCGAGAGGGTTCTTGATGAGCATGGAGGAGGCTTTTTATGCCTGTATGACCCTTGGGAACTTGGCAAAATAGCCTATGTGACCAACGAACCTGAGCGTTTGCGTAAGAACCCTCCTCCCACATATGGCGACATCACCTGGACCGTGGGGACGGTTTGGGATTTTCCCACGCAGTATTGCGATAGCGCAGGTCCAGCTTATGTAAAAGCCAATATTCAAACCACATGTTCAGCCCCCGAGCGGTCGATGCTAGCCGAATATCTCCGCAATGAGATTCCCGATCTTGACTTTGTTCTGCCGAGCGCTAAAGCGGCAGTTATAGATATCGTTCCATTTGGTTGGAACAAGGGAAGTGCCGTCTATACTCTTGCTGGCGCACTCGGTCTTCTTCCGGAAGAGATTGCCGTCTTTGGTGATTCCGAGAATGACCTTGCTATGATTGAGGCGGTCAAAAATTCAATTGCTGTTGCTAATGCGAGCGCTGCCGTGAACTCGCATGCCCGCTGGCATATTGGTTTATGCAATGATGGAGCTGTTGATGATGCGCTTTTTGATATCGCGTCCTGTGCTCTCAAGGGCGAGATGCCAACTTTCATGGCAGATGCGTAGCTGAATGTTAGCGAAGATCGCAGCTGAGGGCACGGTGAGATGCCGATGAGCAACTCTTTGCCTATCTATCTCGTACGGTGCGTTTCCCCTGCGATAAACCTAGTCCTCTAAAGAGGCTGGTCTCCTGCGCGTAGAATGGCAAGGTACGGTTCGTAGGAGAATGTGCGGTAACGCTTTTTATCCGAGTCTCGTTGGACAAGAACACCCCACTCGACGAACTGGGCGATTAACGCGTTTGCGCTCGACCGGCTCATAGATAGGTGGCGTGTGACGTATGTTGCGTCGACGATCGGGTTCCCTTCAAGCAAATCGAGTAACTCGAGCGCGTTCGTTGCTCGCCGTCCAGCTTCCTTTCGGATCAGGTTCTCGCTTTCTGTACGTAAGGAAACGAGCTTGCGCATGGAGTTCCGGGCGTCCTCAGCGCTGTCGCGCAGGCATCTGCTAAAAAATGTGACCCAACCCTCCAGGTCGCCCTCCTGCCTTACGCGCATAAGCCAGTCGTAGTATTCACCCCTATGGCGCTTAAGCTGGTAAGAAGGATAAATGACCGGCCTGCTTAGAACTCTATCGTGCATAAGCGAAAGCAGGATTAAAAGGCGCCCAATGCGTCCGTTGCCATCCAGAAAGGGGTGGGCAGTTTCAAACTGATAGTGCACTAGAGCGGCCTTGATAACAGGGTCGATGCCTTGGCACTCGTTGATGAAGAGCTCGAGGTCTGCAAGTGTTTGCTGCATATCTTCAACATTGGGCGGAACATAAGGGGCGTCGTGAAGGGTGCATCCGGTGGGGCCAACCCAATTCTGGGATGTTCTAAAGACACCGGGAGTTTTTTCCGAGCCGCGTCCTTGTCCAAGCAAGATTGAATGGACGGAACGTAGAAGCCTCATACATAGGGGCATGCTTTTCATGAGCCCAACTGCTTCATTTGCGGCTTGAACATAGTTGACGACATCGGTGAGGTCGCGGCTAGCGTTGGCGTCGTTAGTTGGATCGAGAATATCGTCAAAAGTGCACTGTGTTCCCTCAATTTGGGAGGAAAGTAGGGCTTCCTTGCGTACGTACATCGAGAGATACATATCAATGTTCGGCACGAAATTTGACATTCCTTCGACTTCGCCAAGTACTGCGCGGCAATCGGAGACGAGCAACATAGATTCCGGCGAGAGGTCGAGGGGGAGGAAATTGCTCATGTTTGCAGGTGAAAAGGAATCGTATGCAAGAGCTCCTGATAAATTGTGGCGAACAGTTCCTTGGCGACCTGGGTTGATGTTGACAAGCATATATCCTTCTAAGAACAAGTTTCGGGGATAAGTTGTTCTTAGAATCATAACGACTCCTCTAAGGCCAACTTCTCGTCCTTAAAATAGTCCACTGAAATTCTAAGGACAAGTTTTGGCCTTAACTTGTCCTTAGAATGCCGCGCGTTGCTCTAAGGACAAGTTCTCGTTCTTACGCAAACAAAAATGCGGGGTGCACCTCAATTGAGATGCACCCCGCATTACTTGCTATGCCGCAAGGGCTTACATGGCAAAGTCGCCGCCGATGAGGCGGGACACGGACTCCTCGTTATACACAGCGGCGATGGCGCTGGCGAACTCGTCGGCCACGGTGATGGTCTTGATCTTGCCGCCAACCTCGACGGGGATGGCGTCGGTGACCACGCACTCCACGATGGGGGCGTCGTTTAGGCGCTCGATGGCCTTGCCCGAGAAGATGCCATGGGTGGCGCACACGTAGATGTCGCCGGCGCCCAGGGCTTTGAGCTCGCGGACGTTGGCGCACAGGGTGCCTGCGGTATCGATCATGTCGTCGTTGATGATGCAGGTCTTACCCTTGATGTCACCGATGATGCCCATGACCTCGGCCTGGTTGTGATGCGGACGGCCCTTGTGGGCGATCGCGAGGTCGCAGTCGAGCATATCGGACAGCTTCTTGGCGGCCTTGGCACGGCCCACGTCGGGGGATACGACAACAAGGTTCTCTTTGTCGAGATCCATGGCGTTGTAGTAATCGGCGAACAGCGGCAGGGCGGAAAGGTGGTTGACCGGAACATCAAAGAAGCCCACGATCTGGCCCTGGTGCAAGTCGAGCGTGATGATGTTGTTCACGCCGGCGCACTCGAGCAAGTTGGCAACCAGACGAGCGGTGATGGGCTCGCGGGGAGCGGCCTTGCGGTCCTGGCGGGCATAGCCGTAGTGCGTGATAACGGCGGTGATGGAACGGGCGGAAGCGCGCTTGGCGGCGTCGGCAGCCACCAGCACCTCCATGAGCATGTCATTGACGTTCTCGCCAGCGATGGACTGAATCAGGAAAACATCGGCGCCGCGAACAGTCTCCTCGTAACGAGCGTAGATCTCGCCATTGGCAAACTGCTCAAGAGCGAGGCCGGAAAGCTCGACCCCCAGGATGTCAGCGATTTTCTGCGCGAGCGGACGGTTGGAAGAACCGGAATACACGCGCATGGTCTTGTAGATCGCCCGCCTTTTGGTGGGATCGTTAGTTGGCATCTGCCCCTACTCCTTAGTACGTACTTGACCCTTGTCGTTGAGCTAGTTGCCCGCGTTGTGGCGCGCGCCCCAGCCCTCTATGATGCACTGCTTGGTGCGCTCGAGAGCAAGCGCGCCATCAGGGACATCCTTGGTAATGGTTCCGCCGGCGCCTGTTACGGCGTCGGATCCGATATTAACGGGAGCCACCATCATAGTATCGGAACCGATGAAGGTTCGGTCGCCAATGGTGGTTGGATTTTTATGTTTGCCATCGTAATTGCACGTGATGGAGCCGGCGCCCACGTTCACGCCCTCGCCCATCTGCGTGTCACCGATATAGGAGAGGTGCGGAACCTTGGAACCGCGGCCGATAGTGGACTTCTTGATCTCCACGTGCGTTCCGGCCTTAGAGCCGTCGAGCATGTGAGTGCCCGGGCGCAGATAGGCGCGCGGGCCGCAGTTGACGTTGTTCTCGAGGACGGCCTCGATGGAGACGGTCTCGTCGACCACGCAGCCGTTGCCCACCTGGGTATCGGTAAGGCGGCTATTGGGGCCAAGCTGGCAGTTTTCGCCCACATGGGTGCTGCCGATCAGATGCGTTTGCGGCCACACGATAGTATCGCGACCGATGGTGGCGTCGGGGCCGACCCATGCCTGCGTGGGGTCGAGGAATGTGACACCCTCGGCCATCCAGCGGGCATTGATGCGGTCGCGTGCGATGGCGGTGAGTTCGGCGAGCTGGGCGCGTGAGTTCACGCCCAGGCCGTCGCGATAGTCATCACAATGGAAAATGGTGACGGCCTGACCTGCGCCTTTGAGGATTTCGAGCATGTCGGGCAAATAGTATTCGCTCTGCGCATTTTCGTTGGTGATCTCGCCGATATGCTGCTTGAGCTGGGCGCCATCGAAGGCGTAGCAGCCGGCGTTGCACTCAAGGAGCGTCTCTGACTGCTCGGGTGTGCAATCTTTCTGCTCGATGATACGGGCGATAGAGCCGTCTTCGTCAAGCTCAATGCGTCCGTAGCCAAAGGGCTCGGGCGGAGTGAAGGTGAGGGCGGCAGCGGCGTAGGTACCGCCATCTACGGTTTGTGCGAACTTGGCTACCGTGTCTGCCTGAATGAGCGGCAGGTCGCCGTTGAGCACCACAACGGGGCCGGCATCGATGCCGCAAGCCTCGATGGCCACCTTTACGGCGTGGCCGGTACCCAAGCGCTCGACCTGCTCAACCGTCTCGACGGTGATGGGGGAGTTGGCATATATGTCTTGGAGAAGCGTGCGTACTTCGTCTGCATGGCTTCCCACGACAACGATCACGCGGCTGCAGCCTGCGGCGATCGTAGCGTCGACGATCCAGTTGATCATCGGTTTGCCAAGGATCTTATGCGATACCTTGGCGTGGTTGGACTTCATGCGTGTGCCCTCGCCGGCGGCGAGGATGATGGCGGTTGCGTCCATGCTTCTCCCGGGTTGTTTGGTATGTACTGCGCGGTGGCGCTTGCTGCCGCGACGGGTTTTGATGATACCGCAGGCGGGGGCGTGAATGGCGTGCGGATGACACATGGCATCAAGAGCACAGCAAAGATGCGCGTTGGGCATGCGTTATGGGGTTTGCACATGGCGGCGTGGGGGCGTTTTGAGAGCCGTTACAATAGCGAAAGCGAAGATGACACGGGATACATGGTCCCGCCGGAGGAGTTTTTTTGATGCGATTGTTCCAGAGTGCCGACAGGCCGGGGGCGCATGATGCGGGTTCGCTTCGAGCGGCGTTGCGCACGCGGGCTTATGCCCTTGCTGCCATGGCGCTTTTGATGGCTGTTTTTGCCTCTCCTGTTGTGGCGCGGGGCGCAGATGTTGCCGAATCGACCTTTAATGATCCCTACACCGCATGGGCTGGCTATGCAAGCACTGCCGCAGCGGGCGCTCCGGTGGGCGCCGTGCCCGTTATGGCGCCGGTAAGTGACAAGGTGCTGTGGAGCGCGGACGCGGGCGCTCCGTGCGCCGCTGTCCTTCGTCAGCGCGGGCAGACAACTTATCTATATCTTTTGGATAAAACAAGTCTGACCCAGTATGACGCGACGAGTGGCAAGGTTTGCAAGCAGGTGTCACTGCCCGCGCAGTCGCTCGGCTCGTGTATGTTTGCCGATAGCGCTTTGATGGTTCCTTTGGCAGACGGCCGCCTGGCGGCATATGACGAGGACCTAACGAGCGCATGGGTTTCTGGCGAGGGCGTGCCGCTGGGCGTAGGGGGCGCAGCGTGGAGTTCGTGCTCCACGCCCGTGTACGCCGAGGGCTGCGTGTTCGTAACGTTTTCCTATCGGGGGAGCGGCTGCTTGGAGACCAGGGTCGCCTCGTTTTCCTCGGTGGACGGGTCGCTGCTGTGGCAGGAGGAGCTTGCGCTGCCGAAAGGGGCTATGCTTGATAGTGCTGCCACGGGCGAAGGCGCTCTGCCTGCAGCGCTTTACTCGCAGGGCCGTTTGCTGGTGAGTGGCGCTAACTCCGTGGCCTATTTGCTCGAAGCTGCTTCGGGCAAGCTGCTCGACAGCGCCGCTACCGCTTCGGCGGGGCTGGCGTCGTGTGCCTCGTCGGCATCTGCGGGTGCGGCGGGAGAGGGCGGGGCCCTTGCCGTTGCGGCGTTCGATGGAACGGTTTGCCTGGTGGAGGCTGCCGATTCGAGCCTGCGAATCGAAAGCTCCGTGAGTCTTGGCAGCACTCTGTCTTCCTGCGCTCCGGTGTGCGTTGACGACGCGGTATACGTGGGGGGCTCCGATGGATCTGTCTATCGCCTGGCGAAGGACGGTACCGCGTCTTCGTTGCGCGCCGATGCCCAGATCCCCGTATGTTCCAGCGCAATAAGCGAGTTGCTGCCGGTTGCCTACGGAGAGAAAGCTTCTGCCATGACACTCGGCGTGTATGCCCAGGCGGAGGATGGATCGCTCTTTTATATAGAGCATGCTAACGATTCCAAGGCTTCGGTCCAGCGCATTGCGGGCAAAGAAGGGACGGGAGACAGGCCTTTCGACGCTGCGGTCGCGCCCCTTTCGCATGCGCTATCGGTAAATCGTGACGGTTCCGTTTTTGCTGTGTCGCGCGGGGGGCTAACGGTGTTTGCCGCCGATGAGAGCCGAACGGTAAATACCCCGGTGGGCGGCTCGAATAGTCTTGATACGCTCGGCGCATCTTTGGCAGGCGTCACACTCCCCAATGGCGCGGGCCTTGGTGTTGGCGCTTTGATTTTTGTTGCGGCATTTGGCGCATACGCCGTGATCCGCAACAAGGGTGGCCGTCGCTTAAGCGACGAAGGTTTGGATGTCTGGCGAAGCCGAGAGGACGACAGGCGTTCATGAAACAGCGGTCTTTCTACGTATTCGAAACATCGCATCCCGTCGTGCCGGCGTGCTACGTAATCGTCACGCTTTGCCTTACCATGGCAGCGATGCAGCCGGTGCTGATTGCTATTTCGCTCATCGGGGCATTTGCCGCAAACTGCTGCGCACGCGGTCCGCGCTCGACCCTTGCGGGCCTTCGTTGGCAGCTTCCCATCATCGCCATCATCGCGCTGTTTAACCCGATTTTTTCCGCCTCGGGCTCTACGGTTCTTTTTTACCTGGGCGCCCGGGCTGTTTATCTTGAGAGCCTGATGTACGGCTTAGCCATGGGTGGCCTGTTTGTGGCAAGCGCCCTGTGGTTTATGGCTGGCTCTCATATGTTGACGTTCGATAAGGTTATGGCACTTTTTGGCAATGTGGCTCCCGTGGTTGCGCTGATGATTTCGAGCACGATGCGGATGATTCCGCGTTTTGTGCGCCGGGGGCATCAAATCCTTGCGGTTCAGGGGGCGCAGGGCGTGCCGACGGCAGGCGCGGTCGATGCGGCGAAGAGCCGCTTGCGTCTTTCCTCGGTGTTAATGGGTTGGGGTATGGAAGACTCGCTGGAGATGGCCGATGCCATGCGCGCCCGCGGCTGGGGCGCTGCTTCTCGCCGTACTACCTACACGCGCTACCGCTTTCGCGCGCGGGATGTGTATGCGCTCACGGGCTTGCTTCTTGCCGCCGTGCTCTGCTGCGTACTTGCCATGGTGGCGTGCAGCCAGTTCTTGTTCTATCCCGTGCTGAGCCGCCTGGTTGTCTGGTGGGGGTACGTTCCCTATGCCGCATGGATGCTGTTTCCGGCCGCGATGCATGCTGTGCGCTCGAGGAGGTTTGCATGAGCGAGACATTCGATCGGAACGAGACGTCGGCACCCGCTGCGGCCATCGCCGTGGAGGGGCTTACGTTTTCGTATCCGCAAGCCAAAGCCCCCGTTCTGCGCGATTTGAACTGGAAAGTTCCCCGCGGCGCCTTTGCCATACTTGTAGGTGGTACCGGGTCGGGCAAGTCGACATTGCTTTCGCTGCTCAAGCCGCAGATTGCTCCTGCGGGTATCCGCGAGGGCTCGCTTGCGGTGGGCGGCGTTGACGTTGACCGGCTCGACGACGCACAGAGCGCGTGGAGCATAGGCTATGTATTTCAGAATCCCGATAACCAGATCGTGTGCGAGAGCGTTTGGCACGAGATGGCATTTTGCCTTGAGAATCTAGGTACCCCGCAAGACGAGATGCGTCGCCTCATAGCCGAGACCAGCTATTTCTTTGGCATCGACGATTGGTTTAGACAGAGCACCGATTCGCTTTCGGGCGGTCGCAAGCAGCTGCTCGCCCTTGCCTCGACGCTTGTGGCGCAACCGTCGCTGCTATTGCTCGATGAGCCTACTTCGCAACTCGATCCGGTGGCTGAGCGCAATTTTCTCCATGCCCTCTTTCGCATCAACCGCGAGTTGGGGTGCACCGTGGTGGTGGCTACGCATGCCCCGCGCGCGATGGTTGACTATGCAACCTGCGCGTTTGAGCTTGTAGATGGGCAGGTGCGAGAGATTCTCGACATGGAAGCGCTGCGCATGCGGGAGCCGCTGGTGGATGCCGGCAAGACCGTGCCCCCGAGGGTGCAGGGGAAAGACGCCCCTTGCGCGCTCACGTTTGACGATGCCTGGTTTAGGTATGATCGCGACTCTCCCTGGGTGCTGCGAAACCTCGACCTGCGTGTTGCCAGGGCGCAAATCCATGCGTTGGTAGGCGGCAACGGCTGCGGTAAATCGACGCTACTTGCACTCGCAGCGGGCTCGTCGCGCCTCCAGCGTGGCAAGGTGCGTGCTGAAGGCGAACGGCGCGTGCTGTTGCCGCAGGACCCCCGTGCCCTGTTTGCTGCCGAGACAGCGTTTGACGAGCTGATGGAGTGGTCTGGCCAGCTTGGTTATGGCGAGGAAGAGGTGCATCGGCTGCTGGAGAAGCTGGGCCTTGCGGCGCAGGGGTCTGTGCATCCGTACGATCTTTCGGGCGGCCAGCAACAGTTGCTTGCCATCGGCAAGCTGCTGCTGGCAAAACCGGACGCGCTGCTGCTCGATGAGCCCACTAAGGGATTGGACGCGCAGGCGCGCGCAAAGGTTGCGCATGTGCTTCTTGACCTTCGGGCTCAGGGCAAAACCGTGCTCATGGCATCGCATGACCTCGATTTTGTGCAGCAGGTGGCCGACACGGTATCCATGATGTTCGACGGCGAGATTGCCTCTATCGAACCCGTAACGACGTTTTTTGCCAACAATGTGTACTACCGGCCGTAAAGGAGCTCGCGTGTTTGCTCGTATATGGCGCTACATAGAGGGGCCGATGCTTTTGATCGTGCCGCTATGCATGGGCATTATGCTGTACCTGGGCATCGCTCAGGCGGCTCTCTTAATGCTTGCGATGGTGGTGCTTGTGCTCGCCATGTTCTTTGCGGGCTACGAGGCGAGTCGCCCAGCGCTGCGGCAGATTATGCCCACGCTCGTGCTGGCTGCCTTGGCTGCTGCGGGACGCATCCTGTTTGGGCCAATTCCCGATTTCAAGCCCGTTTCTGCCATTGCTATCATCGCGGGCGCCTGTTTGGGCGCGCGCTCGGGATTCATGGTCGGTGCGCTGGCGGCTCTCACCAGCAATTTCTTTTTTGGCCAGGGCATGTGGACGCCATGGCAGATGTACGCCTGGGGCGTGGTGGGCTACGTGGGCGGATTGCTCGCCCACGCCGGAGCCTTTAGGCGTGCAAATGGCAGTGTTCGCATGCCGGCACTACTTGCATATGGCGCCGCTTCGGGTTTGCTGTACGGCGTGATCATCAACGCGTATGACGTGATCGGCTTCGTTCAGCCCCTCACGGTGGCAGGCGCTATCGCGCGCGTCTCTGCAGCGGTGCCGTTTGACCTTACGCACAGCGCTGCTACCTGTGTATTCCTTGCCGCGCTCTATGCTCCATGGACACGCAGAATCGACCGCGTGGTGCAAAAGTACGACTTGCGTGCTGACGAGTAGCCGGGCAGTCTGCGCGCTCGGGTGGTTTCGTGGCGGCTCGGGCGATGCCGGGTCGAGCGGTGTGAACGTGCGACGCTGCCATGCGGCGGTACGGCGGTGCGGCCACGCGACACCGCCATGCGGCATGGCGCGCGGTACAACAAAACCCGCGCACAAACGTTCACTTTTCCTTATTTTTGGCGAAAAGTTGCCGTTTGTGCGCGGGTTTTGAATGCCGAGGAACTTGCTGCCGGCTCGCTGAGACCGATTGCCGTTTTGACAAGATTGCCCTGCGTGTGGCCCGTGCCTGCCGGGGGACTTGCTAGCGATCCGCTTTGGCCGGCGACTCGCCCGGGCGCGCCGCCTACTCCGCAGCTACCTGCTTGCCCTTGCGCGCCTCGGCTGCATGGGTGACGTTGAGCAGTGTCAGACCAAGCAGCGAGGCGGTGACGCTTGCGGCAAGGACGGCGCATTTTGCCGCCAACTGCTCAGAGCCGGAGCTAAACGACAAGCCCGAAATCAAGATGCACATGGTAAAGCCTACGCCGCCCAGGACTCCTACGCAAAGCATCTGCCCCCATGTAGCGCCTTCGGGCAGAGGCGAAAAGCCAATCTTCACGCTCAGCGCCGTGACGGCGATGATGCCGATGGGCTTGCCCAAAACCAGGCCAAAGAAGCAACCCAGGGCCACCGGGTCGCTCACCACGCTGGCCATATCGACGCC
This sequence comes from uncultured Collinsella sp., assembly GCA_958348985.1. Taxonomy (GTDB): domain Bacteria; phylum Actinomycetota; class Coriobacteriia; order Coriobacteriales; family Coriobacteriaceae; genus Collinsella. The sequence continues at coordinate 41,513 of CATWBG010000003.1, forward strand.
AACAAGCCTGAGCTGGGCATTTGCAAAGGCAAAGAGCGGAAGGATGATAAAGTTGACCGGCGTGGCGATGGTTGTTTCCACGCGCTGCAGCGGCGGCGTCACGCGATGCATGATGTTTTCCACGCGCTTGGCGGTGTGCATGAACTCGTGCTGGCCCAGCACGTGCATCTGCGGGTCATAGATGTCGTCGAGCTCGTCGCCGCGATCGCTTAGCCAGTCCTTGACCGAATCGAGGCGAATGTCAGAACGTGCGGGCAAGAAGAACGCCAAGATCACGCCGGCGAGGGTGGCATGCACGCCCGAGTTGAGCATGCACAACCACAGCAAGATGCCGAGCACCACGTAGTAGCGCGCGTGGAATACCTGCAGCACGTTGAGCAGGCCCAGCAGCACGCAGACGCCAACGGCTGCGGCGAGCCAGGGAATGGAGGGCGTCTGCCCATAGAAGAGCGCGATCACGATGATACCCAGCAAATCATCGGCGATGGCAAGCGTGGAGAAAAACACCTTTGCGGCGGGTGCCACCTTGTCTCCTGCAAGCGACATGATGCCCAGTGCAAAAGCGATATCGGTCGCGATGGGCACGGCCCAGCCGCCAATGTTGCCGCCCGCATTAAAGACACTGTAGATTACGGCAGGCACAGCTACACCGCCGCATGCTGCGAGGATGGGCATGAGCGCGTGACGTGGGTTGGTGAGGACACCGGCGGTGAGCTCGTATTTAAGCTCGATGCCCACGGAGAGGAAGAAGATCGCCATGAGGAAGTCGTTGATAAAGCCCTCGAGCGAGATACTTCCGATAAAGGGCCCTACCTGCACGGCGAGCGGCGCCTCGAGGAATTCACGCACGGAAAAGTAGGCGTTGGTATTTGCCACGATTACGGCGACGATGGCGGCAAGTACCATGGCTGCCGCGGCAATAGTGCCGTTATTGGTGATGCGCTGAATGGCGGGCTTGCGGGCGTATCGACGCGCGACGGCTGGGACGGCGACGATCTTTGACTGCGGAGTTGCTGCCGTGTTGTGCCCAGTTGCGTTTGATGTGCTCATAAGCCGCTCCTCTATGGCGCAACTCGGCAGTTTGCGCCTTCTCTCACACTTTGCCGCTCTTTGTTATAACCCCGTCGGCGTCATGCACGCTTGCTCACCGCGGCTGGAAACATATAAATTGCCGCCGCGTCACGCTCCTGTTCCGACCGTTACAACTCTGTTGCTGGTACAGACAAGTCGAAACCGGTCTGTCAAATTATCGCCAACGAGCGGGCGGATTCGTGCGGTGCACGGCTTTGCGATTTGGTGCTGGACGTGATTAAGCGCGTGCTGCACACTGGTCACATTGGCGATGGCAAGATCTTTGTCTACGGAATCGAAAAGGTTTTTAAGGTTCGTACCGGCGAGGAGGATCTGCTGGCTCTGACCGATAGGGAAGAGTAACGGCTCGATAAAACGGGCATGGGCGCCTGCCGCACTGCGCGGTGGGCGCCCATTTTTGTGTCGAGAGGCTGTGGCGAGCGATGATTGTCGCAGCTAGAGTTCGATCTCGAGCGTGACCGGGCAGTGGTCGGAGCCAAAGATGTCATTGCGGATGCCCGCGCCGCACACGTTTTGGGCAATTCCGTCGCTCACCAAGAAGTAGTCGATGCGCCAGCCGGCGTTATTCTTGCGTGCGTTAAAACGGTAACTCCACCAGCTATATGCGCCTGTGACCTCGGGGTTGAGCGAGCGCCAGGTGTCGGTGAACCCGGCGTTCAAAAGCTCGGTGAATTTGTTGCGCTCCTCGTCAGAAAAACCGGCGTTGCCGCGGTTGGTACGGGGATTCTTAAGGTCGATTTCCTGATGGGCTACGTTAAAGTCGCCGCAGGTGACAACGGGCTTGCCTTCTGCTTCCAGGCTTTTAAGAAACGCACGGAAAGCGTCGTCCCAGGCCATGCGCACGTCCAGGCGGGCGAGCTCGTTTTGCGCGTTGGGCGTGTAGACGTCTACAAACCAAAAACGTTCGAATTCGAGAGCGCATACGCGCCCCTCCGTGCAGGCTTCGGCCACGAGGTCGTGCGCCTCGGGCGCGGCGCATTCAAGAAGGTCGGCCGCTCGACGAACGGAAAGCGGCTCCTCGCGGCTGAACACGGCTGTTCCCGAATGTCCCTTGCGCTCGGCATAGCTCCAGGTTTGAAAATAGCCCGGCAAATCGAGATTCACTTGTCCCTCTTGCAGTTTTGTTTCTTGCAAGGCAAAGACATCGGCATCCAGTTCTTGCGTGATCTCCTCAAAGCTGGGCGACTTCTTTATCACGGCGCGCAGGCCGTTAACGTTCCACGAGGCAAAAAGATAGCGTTGGGACATGGGTCCTCCTGGGTATTCTGATGGGAAAGCATGCGATTTGGCGGTAAATGTAATCGCAGCAAAGACAAAGGGGCAGTGCGCCTGCAAAACAGGCTGCGCATCCGTATAATATCCAATTGGTGCAGCATACCGCGCGATTTGCGTGGTTTTTCAAAAACGTTTTAGAAAGGTTCGCGATGTCGGACGCGCAAAACACGGACCGGCTTGGGGCGGAGCGCCTCGAGATTGCATGCAAGGTCGCCTCCATCGTTCTTTTTGTTGCCGCCTTTATGCTGGCTGCGGTTGGCGCCATTCATCTTGCCGTGCTGCCGGGCATCATTGAACCTCATTTGCACAGCGTTGCGATCGAGATGGCGCTCTTAGCGTTACTGCTTGCAGTCGCGAGCACGGCTGTGGGCGTAATGGGCATCATGGTTGTCTGTCACAACTATGATGCGAAGCGCTTGTTCTTGGCTTCATCGGGGTTGGCGGCATTCGCGATCGTTGGCGTCTTGCTGGCAAAATTTGTGCTCCGCGGAATCTTTGGCATGGGAAGCCTTACGAGGCCGGGCGTGCTCGTTGTGTTGTGCTCGACCGTCATCGCGTTTGCGTGCGCCCAGATGCTGTCCAGGAAGCCCATGGCGGAAGATGCCGAGGCTGAACCTGACAAAGATGCCAAAAGCGCCGGCGCAAAAAATTCTGCCGAGGATGCCGCTGAGGCGGACGATGCCGATGCGTGTGAGGGCGAAGCGCCTGCTGTCGAGTTTGAGTTTGAGTCGGGATATGCGCCTGACGATGACGCTGCGAACGACGAGGCTGCAAACGACGATAGCCCCGCCGGCGGCGATGCTGCTGACGCTGCCGATGCGGATCCCTCTAGCGACAATGCCCTTGTAATTGGTGACGACCTTGAGGACGACGGTCCTGCCCAGGGGGTTCACTTTGGCAAGCCGTGCGACGATCGGTAGCCGCTCCCGCTCGCGAAGGCCACGCACGCATTTGTGCGCTATGCTGAATCAAGGCAAACAAGGAGGCGCACATGGCAGAGGCTATAACCAATGCCGCCGAGGCCCAGCGGGCCCTGGCAAGGTTGTTCGAGACGCACGAGCATGCAGTGTTCTTTGGCGGTGCGGGCGTGTCCACAGCGAGTGGAATTCCGGATTTTCGCAGCGTGGATGGCCTATATCATCAGCAGTTCGACTATCCGCCCGAGACGATGCTCTCACACTCGTTCTTTGTGTCCCACAAGCCGGACTTCTACAATTTTTATCGCAAGAAGATGATTGCGCTCGACGCAAAGCCCAATCGCGCGCACACCAAGCTCGCCGAGCTAGAGGCAGCGGGCAAGCTCGATGCCGTGGTGACGCAAAACATCGACGGTCTTCACCAGATAGCGGGCTCGAAGAACGTCTTCGAGCTGCACGGCTCGGTGCATCGCAACGTTTGCCAGCGCTGCGGACAAACCTACGATGCCGCGTGGATTATGGCACGTGAGCACGAGGACGCGCAAGGCGTGCCCATATGTCCTCTGTGCCGTGGAGAGATTAAACCCGATGTCGTTCTTTACGAGGAGCCTCTTGACGACAACGTGGTCAACGGTACGGTGGATGCCATTGCCCATGCGGATATGCTCATCATCGGCGGCACTTCGCTCGTGGTCTATCCCGCGGCCGGTCTCACTCGTTTTTTTAACGGGGACAAGCTCGTGATCATCAACCGCGACCCCACACCGCAAGATCATAATGCCGACCTCTTGATTTCCTGCGACATCGCAGCTGCCTTCGATTTTTAAGTCCTGCAGGCGGATACAATAGAGTGTCATGCCCCGCGTTTACATTTGCGCGCGGCATCATACGCATATCATCGTGCCGGTAGTTTTGCTATTGGCATGTACAGGTTTCGAAAGGACATCTATGGCTCACGACACCAAAGTCTGGCGCTGCGGGAAGTACGAGCTCAAGTTTGATCGCCCGCGCATCATGGGCGTCCTCAACGTTACGCCCGATTCCTTTAGCGACGGCGGCGAGCACATGGATACCGAGGCCGCCATCGCGTACGGCCTCAAGATGCTCGACGACGGCGCCGACATCATCGACGTGGGCGGCGAGTCCACGCGCCCCGGCTTCACGCCCGTCTCTCCCGACGAGGAGGCGCGGCGCGTGCTGCCGGTGATTCGTGCGCTTGCCCAGCGCGGCGCCATTGTCTCGGTCGATACGCGTCATGTCGAGGTTGCCAAGGCCGCCGTGCGCGTGGGTGCCTCTATCGTCAACGACGTGACGGGCTTCACCGATCCCAAGATGCTCGACTTTGTGACAACCAACAACTGCGGTGTGGTAGTTATGCATGCGGGCGAGCTTACGGCTCCCGCGCACTCACATACTCCCGTGCAGTTGGATACCTCTGCTGCTGCCTTTGTGGCCGAGAAAGCCCGTGCCGCTGCGGAGAGCGCGGTCGCGGCGCGCAAAAGCCGCAATACCAAGCGCAGCCTGATCCAGCCTCTGCTTCCCTTTGACGAACTTCCGGCAGACATCATGCCCGAGAAAAACGACAAGAAGAAGCCCGCCAAGGGCAAGGACGCTGTCGCTAAGGACACTGAGGTGCCGGACGCTGCCGAGACGCCATCCGACGCTCCTTCTGCCGAGGCTATCGGTGCGGCGCTCGCCGGCTCTGCCATCGAGACCACGGCTGCCACGGTTGTTGCCGATACCGCCCAGTCCGAGCCTGATGCGCTCGCCGCTGTTATGGCTCGCTCCGTGCATCGCGAGGAAGCCTATGTGAGCACCTCGCAGTTGCGCCGCTTCACCATGCCCGATTCTGCCCCCATCATGCGTCGCGTTATGGGCTTTTTGTCCGACCAAGCGCGCGCTCTTATGCAGGCAGGCGTGGCACGTGAGCGCATCTGCATCGATCCGGGCGCCGGCTTTGGCAAGACTGCGAACGAGGACATCATCATCCAGCGTGAGACGGCCAAGATGGTCTCGCTGGGATATCCGCTGCTGTGCGCGGTCTCGCGCAAGCGTTTTGTGGGCACCGTCTCGGGTGTGGCAGATGCTACCGAGCGTGACGCTGCCACCTTTGGCGTGTGCCTGGGCGCCATCCAGGCTGGTGCGAACATCGTGCGCGTGCATGACGTGGCCGGTTTCGCGCAGTTTATCAACGGTTACTGGGCAGTTGCCAAGCCTCAGCCGCGCCGCGCGTTCGTGGCCCTCGGCTCCAATCTGGGCCGCCGCTTGGATAACATCCGCGCTGCTAAGGACCTCATTGCCGAGATTCCCATGACCTGCGTTTCCAACTGCTCGCGCATCTACGAAAGCGAGCCTGCCTACGAGGAGCGCCAGGAGCCCTTTGCCAATGCTGTTATCGAGATTCGCACCGAGCTCGCTCCGCTTATTCTGCTCGACCAGCTTATGGAGGTCGAGAACAAGCTAGGGCGCAATCGCACCAAGAGTGCGCGCGCCAACGGGCCGCGTACGCTCGACTGTGATCTTTTGTGGATGGAAGGCGAGATTCACGGTGGCGATAAGCTGCGCCTGCCGCATCCCAAGCTGGGCGAGCGCGACTTTGTGCTTGTGCCCCTCGAGGACCTTATGCACGACCCGGCACGTTTCTTCCGCTATGAGGGCGTGGACGTAAAGGAGCCTGAGGACCGCGTGGGCCATATTGTGGGCGAGCTGGGCTCGCTGTAGTTTTGTTTGATTCGGCCCCCGTTTGGGCGGCAGGCGTGGACATTTGCGCCTCTGCTCAAACGGGGTGTTTTATGTTGAAGGAGTGCTTGTGGGCGAGATGATTGCCGGCGAGTTGCTGCAGATTGTGTTTGAGGAGTCGGTGACATCGACTAATGATGTGGCGATCGAGCGCGGCCGCGAGGGCGCGCCACATGGTTGGTGCGTATGCGCGCAGGAGCAAACGGAAGGTCGCGGCAGGCGCGGTCACGTATGGGCCTCGCCTGCGGGGAGCATCTATCTTTCCTGCGTGCTGCGCCCGGGCGTTCGCATGCAGGAGTTCACGGCGCTGCCGGCAGTGTGCGCGATGGGCGTGATTGATACGCTGCGTGAGCTTGGTCTGGTCGAGCGCGTGGGCATCAAGTGGCCTAACGATATCGTGGCTCGCGTCGCGGCAGGGGAGGACGAGCCCTTTGATCGCAAGCTCGCGGGCATCTTGGTGGAGGCCAAGGCGAGCGCCGACGGTCCGTTTGCCGTGGTGGGACTGGGCGTTAACCTGCATCCGCTGACGGTCGAGGGTGAGGGCTCTCAGGTGAGCCCGCAGGCGCTGGAGCCCATCTCGCTCGACGAGCTGATGGGCAAGGACGATTGCCCCCATATGCAGGAACTCGCCGGCATGCTGCGCAATGCGATGATTGCTCGCGTGGATGCGTGGGCTGCGAGGATGGCCGCGATGCAGGCGGGCATGGGGCCCATGGCGCCGATTCTTTCCGAGTACTTCGACATGGTGCCCATGCTGGGCAAACAGGTTGCCGTGATCGCGCCGACGGGTCGCGTGATGGACACGGGCACGTTTTCTGGTCTGGATATTTGGGGCCGCGCGGTGGTTATCACCCCTGCGGGCGAGCAGAGCTATCCTTCGGAAGCCGTAAGCCTGCGACAAATTTAGGGGTGTGTCGTACTATTCCGTCATGCGACGATAGATCTCGCGGATGCCACGCAGGGTGAGTTGGTTGTCGATGACGTCAAAGACATTGGTCGATCGCGCCACCACGCTGCTGAGGCCGCCTGTGGCGATAACGCGGGCATCGGGTGCGCCGAGCTCGTTTTTAATGCGGGCCACGAGTCCTTCCGCCATGGCGGCAGCGCCGATTACGGCTCCGCTCTGCACGCATTCGATCGTGTTTTTGCCGATGGCGTGAGCAGGCGATTCGAGCGGAACGCTTGCCAGCTTGGAAGCGCGTGCGGTAAGGGCGTCCATAGAGATACGGATGCCGGGGGCGATGGAACCGCCGATATAATAGCCCTCGCTATCGATGACATCGATATTGGTGGCGGTGCCAAAGTCGACCACGATGGCGGGCGCGCCGTAGAAGGCCTCGGCGGCAACGGCGTTAGCGATGCGGTCGGCGCCAACCTCGCTGGGGTTGGCTACGCGCAGCTTGGTTGCCTGGGCTGTCTGCGCGCCCACGACCACGGCGGTTGCTGTAAGGCGCGCTGCCACGGCGTGCCACTCGCGCGAGAGTTCGGGCACTACGCCGGCAAAAGCGATGGCTTTGACCTGGCCAAGGTCGAGGCCGGACATGCGAAAGTAGCCCTCAAGGCGCATGTGGACCTCGTCGGCCGTGAAGGTGCGATCGGTGGGCATGCGCCAGGAGTGGACAAGGCTGTTTCCGTCAAACAGGCCGAGGGCGGTTTGCGTGTTTCCCATATCCACAGCCAAAAGCATGAGTTTCCTTTCGTATGCCGCATGCGCGATATAAATCTTTCGCGTCAATTGTATACTTCGAGTTTGCCGCCATGCGGCTGGATGGGGCGCTGAATTTGCGCCAATTGTGGATAAAACGCCCTAAATTGTGGAGATGTGCGAGCAGGCAAAGTTTCTTCTTGCATCAGGCATAGGTGCATCGTAATATACTTTCTTGCGCACGAGGTGCGTCCAGACATTGCGGGGTGGAGCAGTCTGGTAGCTCGCCGGGCTCATAACCCGGAGGTCGTAGGTTCAAATCCTGCCCCCGCGACCAAGAATTTTGTAGCCCGGAAGCTCAACGGCTTCCGGGCTTTTTTGTTATTCCGGGTCAATGTTTTCGACCCAATTCTCAACCTCTCAGGTGAAAATCTCAATCTGTATCTGTAACAGGTAGGCCCGTTTTGGGCGGTTATCTGTTACAGGTCGAGACATTTTGACAGGGTGGGTCCTCATATTCGATTCGAATCATGCCGGCAAGGCAGATACTAGGGAACTCTACTAGTGAACTAGGGAACTTTACTAGTGAACTAGGGAACTTTATTAGTGAACTAGGGAACTTTATTAGTGAACTAGGGAATGATTGGGGTATAGTAGGAGCGGACTATTGATTCAGTCGAAGGGCGTGCTATGTTCATAACGAATGATATTGAACTGGCCGCTGCGGTTGAACATATGAGGGCCGCAGGGACGGACCTTGCCGAATACGAACTCAAAACTGCGGCAGGCGGTTTTCCCAAGATGATGCCGGACTCAATTTCCGCTTTTGCTAATGGGGCCGGAGGAACGATTGTGCTCGGCATCAGCGAAAAAAACGGCTTTCATTCGGTGGATATCGATGTAAAGATGATCCAGGCACATAGTGCCCAGGCGGCGAGGGAACTCGTTGAGCCTCCTCAGATGGTGGACATCATGGTCTTGGAGTTTGAGTCAAAGCCTGTCGTCGTGGTTAATGTCCCAGAGGCGTCGTCGCGAGAAAAGCCGTGCTATGTCAAAAAACTCGGGCAACGTCTTGGCTCATACATAAGAACTGGCGACGGTGATCATAAGATGTCCTCTTATGAAATCGATCGATACATCGAGAATCAATACCGGAGCGCGCGCAACGATGCCGTTGTCGTTGAGGGCGCAACGATAGATGACTTTGACCAAGATTTGCTCGCGGGATGGCTCTCACGCGTGAGAGCGACAACGCTGGGCAGGTCCGCCGCCTTAAGCGATGAAGAGCTCATGGCGAATCGGCGTGTGGTTTCTCCCGATGCCGAAGGGGTTTTGAGGCCGACCGTTGCCGGCATTATGGCGTTGGGTTTTTATCCGCAGCAGTTTTTTCCTCGAGCCAATGTTGTGTTCACGGCGTATCCAACATCGAAAAAAGGCGAGGTGGGGAGAGCCGGGGAACGCTTTTCTGATTCGGTCGATATTGACGGGCCAATACCCATTATGGTGGTTGATGCGGTGCGGGCTGCATCACGCAACATGAAGCATGGCGCAATCGTAAAAGGTGCATTGAGGGAAAATGTGCCAGACTACCCGTTAGCTGCGGTCCGTGAGGCTGTTGCCAACGCATTGATGCATAGGGATTATTCTCCCGACGCGTTGGGCACCCCGGTAATGGTCGACCTCTATCCCGATCGTCTGGAGCTGTCCAATCCCGGTGGCTTGTTCGGTTCGTTGACGGTTGAACGTTTGGGGCAACGAGGCGCAACGGCGTCGAGGAACCAATTTCTAGCTCGAATTCTCGAGGATGTGCCGTATTCCGATGTTGATGGCAGGGTCGGTCGTGTTGTCGAAAATCGAGCCTCGGGCTATCCGACGATTAATAGGGAACTCGAACAGGCCTTGATGCCCGCGCCGATTGCCAAGAGCACTCTTGATGAGTTTGTCTTGATCATGAGGCATCGACGTATGACGGATCAGGAAGACCGATCATACACAAAGGAAAATGTAAAGACTGCCATCCTTGGTTACATTACCGATCGTGAGAGCGTAAGCACATCGGAGCTTGCGAAGGCGTCGGGGATGTCAATGAAAACGGTGCGCCGATATCTGTCTGCGCTTATGGAGGAAGGAATTGTCGAGGGAATCGGGACGGCCAACAGCCCCAAGCGACGCTACCGTTTGCGTCGGTAGGAGCAGACTGGTGGCTCGCCGAGCTCATAACCCGGAGGTCGTAGGTTCAAATCCTGGTCCGCGACCAAGAATTATAGATCTACCTGCGGAAACGCGGGTAGGTTTTTTCTTATATCGACAATATACTGACTCCGTGTCCAACCTATTGTCTGACCTTTAGAAAAGAAGTTCGTCGACGTTTTCATCCTCTTGTTCAGATTGAGCTGCTGTGTTCAAGTCATTTGGGACCGATCTCAAGTTCTGTGATTCGGTGCGGGTCGTCGCTGGCATGATGACTTGCGACACAGATGCATTCCGTTTGAGAGGCTAGGGAATCCTCTGTTCTCGGTCTGCGTTCTGAGAGGGCGTCTTTGGCATAAACTTCTAAGCAGGAAAATACAAGGAGGTGGCAATGCAGCAACCTATCGCGACAAACGATGTGCATCTGTTCTCTACCCTCAAGGAGAACCAGTATTTCGATCGGAAGAGTGCTCGCAAGGACGACAAGGAAATCGCGAAGCATATAAGTGCGTTCGCCAACTCGGCGGGCGGCAAGCTGGTTATTGGCATCGAGGACGACGGTGAGGTGACGGGCTTCAAGCGCGACGGCGCCCGAGACATCGAGAATTTCGAGCGCGCGGCACTCACGACCTGCACGCCGACCCCCATCGTCCGTAAGGACCGAATCCATGTGGTCAATTCCTCTGGCGAGGACGACCTCATTCTTGTGTTGGACATCGAGGCTTCGACCAGCCATTCCGTTGCTCGCTCGAGCGACGATGAGGTATTCCTGCGGCAGAACGACAGGAGCGTGAGGCTCAAACGCGAGCAGATCCTCGCCCTGGAGTACGACAAGGGGCAGAGGGTCTTCGAGGACGAGCTCGTCGAGGATTCCTCTCTGGACGACGTGGACCATGAGGTGCTCGACCGGTACAAGGAAATTCTGAGAACTGATGCCCCCGACGAGCAGGTCCTCAGGAGCCGCCGCTTCATGCGCAATGGAAGGCTGACCGTTGCCGGTGCCCTGCTCTTCGCGCAGGACCCCTCCGTGATGATGCCGCAGGCCCGGGTCCGCGTCCTGCGCTACGACGGCGTCAAGATGGAGACGGGAGAGCGCCTCAACATCACGAAGGAGCGGTTCTTCTGCGGGCCGCTGCCCAAGGTCATTCAGGGTGCCTACGAGCTCATCTCGAGCATGCTCCGCGAGTTCCAGTTCCTGGGACCCGACGGAAAATTCCAGACCGTGCCCGAGTACCCGGAGTTCGCCTGGTTCGAGGGGCTCGTCAACGCGGTGACCCATCGCGACTACTCCTTCCGGGGCGACTACATCCGGGTCTCGATGTTCGACGACCGCCTGGAGATCGTCAGCCCGGGGGCGCTTCCCAACATCGTGACGCTCGACAACATGAGGACCACCCGCTATTCGCGCAACCCGCGCATCGCGCGCACGCTGGTCGAATTCGGCTGGGTCCGGGAGCTGAACGAGGGCGTCAAGCGCATCTACACCGAGATGCAGGACTCCCTGCTCAACGACCCGGTCTACACGGAGCCCAGCGGGACGAAGGTCCAGCTGACGCTCGAGAACAACATTGTGGCCCGGACCGTCAGGAGAAGTGAGACGCTCGAGGACAGGCTCTCGGCCGAGGCTATCGCCTCGCTTGGGGACTATGAGCTCACTGCCGTAAGGCTGGCCTTCACGAATGGAAAGGTGACGGCAAGAGGGCTCGCGGAGCACATCGGAAGAGATCGTCGAACGGCAAGCCGCGTGCTAGGTAAGCTGATTGGGGAGGAAGGGCTGCTTGAGTGGCATGGCTCCTCTCCAAACGACCCGAGGCAGTTCTATACGATAAGATAGGCAGAGGTTCGGTTTCGCACCTTTGTCGCAGTAGTGTCGCACCTTTGTCGCAGTAGTGTCGCACCTTTGTCGCAGTAGTGTCGCGCCTTTTCTCGGTGACGCCTGCGACGGTTGGGGGCGGATTCTATGCGAAGAATTGCATCGAAGCGTCGCCGCGAAGAATTTGCGAGGAAAGATTTGAGCGAAATCAGGCAATACATACCTGTAGAAACAAGAGGATACGAAGGATTACCGCTAATGAATAGCATTGTATACGACCTCATAATCCGGAGGTCGTAGGTTCAAACCCTGCCCCCGCGACCAAGAATTTTGTAGCCCGGAAGCTTAACGGCTTTTGGGCTTTTTGTTCAAGACTTTAGTCTGCTGGCCGCGCAGCGGCCAGCTTTAAACTACCCGCTATGCGGATGGAGACAAACGGCTTTACAAAGCCATCCCTCCGACCGATATTGACGATTGTTCGGGCCGTCAAGAATTCGCGAGTCGAAGGGGTGGCCGCCATGGCCCAGAAGGCCTACAGCCTTTCCCACACGAAGCGGATGTACAGGTACCACATCGTGTTCACGCCGAAGTATAGGCGCAAGGTGATCTGCGGCCAAATCAGGAGCGACATAGGGGAGATCCTCAGGAAGCTGTGCGAGTACAAGGGGATCGAGATAATCGAGGGGCGCCTGATGCTCGACCACGTGCACGTGCTGCTGGCGATCCCGCCGAAGTGCAGTGTCGCGAGCGTCATGGGCTACCTGAAGGGGAAGAGCCCGCTGATGATATTCGACAGGCACGCCAACCTAAAGTACAAGTTCGGCAACAGGAGGTTCCGGGCGGAGGGCTACTACGTGTCCACCGTCGGCCTGAACGAGGCGACGATCGCGAAGTACATCAGGGAGCAGGAGTCCCACGACATCGCGCTGGACAAGTTGAGCGTGAAGGAGCACGAGGACCCCTTCAAGAGGAGGTGGGCCTGCCGGTTTGACCGGCGCGCCACGGGTCAAGATGCACTAGGCCTGGACGAAGTCCGGGCCCGCGCCTTTAGACGCGAGCCCGGGGCCCGTGGGTTATACCCTAAGGGCAAACCACCCTTTTTAAGGGTGGCTATGATTGCCAAAGTGCCCTATGGGTTTCGTAGGTCTGCTACATGAGTTTTTGTTCATGCGCTCTCAGGACTGCGCCGGGAACAAATTGCCCGCTCATCTGCGCGGAATGGCCGCCTGCCGAACCTGCGTTAACGTACTCATGATAGCTCCAGCATACTTTTAATCGTGAATGTACACGCTGCGTGCAGCATATTATGAGAGGCGGGGCCATAGTGGACCGAGTGGAGGGCATGGAACTGGAGTCGGGGGGGCAAAAGTTCCGGAGCGGCATAAGAGCTTTTATGCATGCGGGAAAGTGGTCGTTTCCATAAAGGACACGCTGTTTGCTGCAGGTAAGGGTGCCCAGCGTCGTGTGTCGCTGCGCGCGCTGTTGGGAATCGCAGCTGCAATTGCAACGGCCACGGCACCGGCGGCTCTACCTGCGACTGCATATGCTACCGAAGTAGCGGTTTCCGCCAATGACCAGGCTGACGCAGTTGTGGTTAACGTGCGGGATTATGGTGCTATTGCAAACAGCGGAGAGGATGCCGAGCCCGGTATCGTTAAGGCGCTCGAGGAAGCAAAAAAGGCATCGGACTCGGGCAAGTCGGTGGTTGTCTCCTTTCCGAAGGGGCGCTATGACATTTATCCCGACAAGGCCTTCAGGCGTACACTGTACGTATCAAATACTACGGGTGCAGATACCTCGGTTGCAGAGAAAAGCATCGGTATTCTTGTCGAGGGCATGCGCAACGTCACGATTGATGGTGGCGGATCGCAGTTTATGTTCCATGGCAAGATGACGACGTTTGCCGCCATTGAGAGCGAGAATGTTTCCTTCCGCAACTATTCGGTCGATTTTCAGGTCCCCACGGTAGTGGACGTGACCGTTGAGTCGATTGAAGGCAACTCGGCTATCGTATACGTTCCCGAATGCTACAACTATCGCGTCACAAATGGCGATGTTACCTGGTCAAGCGACGCGAGTCCCTACACGGGCGAAACGTATTGGACCACTCGCAACGCCATGGATTATACCCAGCGCTACGATACGGTGAGCGGGCTGACCTGGCGCGGCGATACTACCAATAATCCTTTGTTCCGTGGCTCGACCATCACCGATGCTGGCAATCACCGTCTTAAAATCACGTGGGCGAATAAGCCGGCAGAAGTTCAGCCGGGCATGTGCTATCAAATGCGCCCGACCAAGCGCGACCATCCAGGTACGCTGTTCTGGAAGAGCAAAGACGTTGTGCTGAAGAACCTCGACATCCATTTCTTGCACGGTTTTGGAATGGTGGGGCAGTCTTCGGAGAACATCACGCTTGACGATGTTGACTTTGAGGCCGAAATGACGCGCGGCCACACTACGGCCGGCTATGCGGACTTTGTCTAAATGTCTGGCTGCAAGGGCACTATCGAGGTCAAGAACTGCTCGTTCTCGAATCCTCATGACGACCCCATTAACGTACACGGCACGTACCTACAGGTAACGCGACGTGTATCTGACAACAAGATCGAAGTGACCTATCAGCATCACGAAACGGCAGGCTTCCCAAATTTCTTCGTGGGCGATAAGGTCGAGTTCTTCCGTAAGAGTGACTTGCTGCAGGCTGCATCGGGCCAGTATACCGTTACGGCGGTTGACGGGCCTGACGGTCGCGGCGGTTCGATGGGAGAGGGGTCCGGCGATCTCAGGAAGATTCTTCTGACTTTTGATGAGGCTCTTCCCCAGGAAGTGCAGGCGGGCAGTTGCGTAGCGGAGAATATTACGTATACGCCATCTGTGAACATTCACGACAACGTGTTTAAGGAGACGCCCACGCGTGGCATTTTGGTAATTACGCGTGGAAAAGTGAACATCGAGAACAATCGATTTGACGGCATGGGGATGGCTGCCGTCTTCATTTCGGATGATAACAATAGCTGGTATGAATCAGGCCATGTCGAGAATGTCACAATCGCGGGTAACACTTTCCAGCGCGGCGCTGCTCAGGCTATTTTGGTTGACCCCACGAGGTATCCCACGGGCAGTGAAAAGACGGTCCACCGCGGAATTACGATTCAAAACAACACGTTCTTCACCTCGAACGGCTCGCAAACATGCATGGCGGTGGATGCGAAGAGCGTGGATGGGCTGCGTATCGAGAACAATCGTTTCTTGCGTGCCGACGCCGACGTTCAATTACAACTGGCCGAAGGCTCGTCTGAGCTTGCGGTGGGCCAGCAAGCTCAGATTTCGGCCACCGCAACTTCGAGCGCTATCGATGGCCAGTTGTTTTGGATGGGCCATTGCCGCAGCGTGACGTTTTCTGGTAATGAGTATGACGGCGGACTGAATGCGCGCTTGTCGGCTGCGGGTATGGACTCGTCTAACGTGACGATCACCGATGATGCTGCCAAACTGAATTCTGATTCGAAGCAAGCAGCCGGTGACGAGGTTGTGTATGAGTCGAGCGACCCTGCGGTTCTGACGGTTTCTGCAGACGGAACGGTGACCGCAAAGGCTGCCGGCGAAGCGACGGTGACGATGCGCGTGCGTAGCGGCTCTCGACTGGTGTACGGCGGCTCCAAGGTATTTACCGTGAGTGGCGCTGCTGAGGGGACTCAGGCGGCCGATGGCACCGATACTTCCAAGGCGCAGAAGGCCACGATTTCTTCTGACGCCTTCCTTGCAGAGGATTCCTCGGTAACGGGAACTGCAGCGGGCGTCGACTTTACTCCGGAGACGACTGGCTACTTCACCACTGCAACTACTCAGGAGCGCGCACTCGACTATCGCTTTGTTGCGCGTGATAAGAATGCAAAGGTATCAGTCACGTTTAACGGCGCGGCTGTCGAGGCAACCGGTAAGGCGACTCTTGCCGCGGGCATCAATGTGCTCGAGGCAATGGTGACCGCTCCTGATGGCGTTACCACGCGCACGTACCGCGTTGTTATCCTGCGTTCGGGCGATAGCGCGACGGCGCTTGCGTCGCTGACGGTGGATGGCTCCGCGGTTGAGCTTAAGGACGGTACCTATGCTTATGCCGTAAACAAAAGCGAGGCTGGCGAGACCGTTATCGCGGCGCAGGCTGCTTCGGCGACGAGCCGCGTGCTGATTAGCGCAGACGGTGGAGAGGTTGCTGATGGTCGCATGCAACTGCACGCTGGCATCAATACGGTATCGGTTCTCGTCGTTCCCGAGACGGGGGCTGCGCCCACGCGTTACGAACTTACCATCAAGGTTCCGCAGGCGGACAATGCCGCGCTTGAGCAGCTCACGTTCGAAGGTGCTGCACTTGACGGAACGTTCACGCCCAATACGCTTGATTACCATGCAACGACCAGTGTCTCGGATTTGAAGCTTGTGGCGCAGGCTCAGGAATCGGCGGCGACCATCGAGCTTGTGATGGACTCTACGGTGGTTGCAAAGGGAGTGGGCGGCCTCGCTGCGCCGTTCGCGGTCCGCGCGGGAGAAACTCCGATGCAGATTCGCGTGACTTCACCCGATTCCTCCGAAGTGTGTATGTACAAGGTCCAGATTTTGGCAACGGGCGAGCTGTATTTGTCTGATATGACATGGGCAAGTGCAACGTCTGGCGACAACCGCGAGGTAAAGCGCGATGCAAGTGTGGATGGCGCCGATTTGACGTTGTGGAATGGCGAAAAAACCAAGACCTTCAAGAAGGGCTTGGGAACTCACGCGAACTCCGAGATTGTTTTCGATCTGACGGGGCGCGGCTACACTACGTTCAACGCGCAGGTGGGCGTGGACTATGAGACAAACGTAAAGCCTAATGAAGCAAACGTAGTGTTTGAGGTCTACGTCGACGACGTCAAGCGTTTCGAAAGTCCCGTGATGCATACCGGTGGCGCATCTGTTTCGACGGGCGATATTGATGTGACCGGTGCTTCCACGCTCAAACTGGTGGCACGTGGGAATGAGAATATCTACAGCGCTCATGCAGACTGGGCAGACGCGAAGCTTAGCAAGCCCTTTGAGGCTAGGCGTTATGCGGTCAATGCCATCTCTGCAGATGAGGAGGCGGGATCGGTAGCCCTGGACGGCGTTGAGGATGACGGCACGGTGGAGGTTGCTTCGACGGTGACTGCTCACGCTAAGGCAAAGGACGGCTACACGTTTGCCGGCTGGTTTGTTGTGGCAACCGATACGATTTTGAGCGATGACGCGGACTATGAGTGGACGGTGTATGCTGACGCTTCAATCGAAGCTCGCTTCACGAAGAAGAATACCGACGCCGGCTCCGGCGGCGACCAGGGCTCCGGCGGCGACCAGGGTTCGGGTGGAACGGGCGGTTCCGGTAGCGGTGATGCCGGCGGTTCTGGCGGAACATCTTCGAATCAGACCGGTGCCAGTGGCACGACGGCGGGCGCGAACAGGCCCGGTGCTTCTTCGCAAGACAAAGAAGGCCTTGCGAAGACTTCCGACGAATCGACCCAACCTATGATGCTTGCTGGTGCATTGGCCGCAGTGTTCTTTGCCATTGGTGTGGTTCTCCGCCGTCAGTCGTCACGCTCCTAGGTATCCCTTGCAGAGCCGTTCAGCTTAAAATAGCGCGTCTGCTCACGCGGGCGTAGTAACTGCATAGTTGTATTTTTAACCCGGAAGCCGCTAGGCCTCCGGGTTTTTGTTGTCAATCGGCTTGACGCAGTTTCAAGGCGTAGTGGTGTTGAATGGAGATCCGACTTCCCCTATTCCTCAAAACTAAAAAAATTTTACTTTTGAGGAATAGCGATAGCGGCACTAGGGAGGATGCTGATGAAGCTCATCAATAGAGCATCGTATATGGATGCCTTGACGAGCCTTATCGGCGTGCCGGATATCAAGGTCATCACAGGCATTCGCCGCAGCGGAAAATCGAAATTGCTCGAGTCTCTTCGCGATTTCATAGAGGCAAGCCTGCCAAACTCGAACGTAATTCACATCAACTACAACCTCAATGAGTTTGAAGGTCTGCTTGAGTATCATGAGCTGCTCGCTTATGTAAAAGAACACCGGAGGGAAGGCACCCAGAACTTCTTACTTATCGATGAAGTGCAGATGTGCAATGGTTTCGAGCGGGCAATCAATAGCTTCCACGCGTCCGAACAATACGGCATATTCATCACCGGGCCGAACGCGTTCTTGCTGTCGAGTGACCTATCAGCGCTCTTTACGGGGCGGACATTCGACATTGAGGTCTTCCCGTTCTCGTTTGAGGAATACCGCCTTTATAACGATGAGGGCGAGGTCGACTACGACTTTGATGAGTACGCCCGCATCGGCGGCATGTCCGGCTCCTATCCCTATCGGACGCAGGGGCAACGCTACCAGTATCTCTCCAACGTTTTTAAGACACTGGTCGTGAGAGATATCGCGCAGCGGCACAGCGTGAGGAACAAATCGGCGCTGCTGCGTATTGCCGATTACATGATGGATATCGTTTCCTACATCACGTCGGCTCGCAACATTACGGATGCCTTAAATGCGGACGGGCTAAAGATCACAAACAAGACGGTCGGCACGTACATGGGGCATCTGTGCGATGCGTTCGCCTTCTATAAGGTACGCCGGTACGACATTCGTGGCAAAAAATATCTCAAGAGCGGTGAGAAGTATTATCTGGCAGACCATGCGTTTAGGTATTCGCTGCTCGGTACGCGCGATATGGACTGGGGTCGCGTGTACGAGAACATGGTGGCCATTGAACTGTTGCGTCGCGGATACGAGGTATACGTCGGCGTTCTCTACAAGAAGGAAATTGATTTTGTAGCGATCAAACGCAGCGAGAAGCTTTATATCCAAGTTAGTGACGATATCAGCTCGGGAAAGACGTTCGAGAGGGAGATTTCACCGCTTCTTAAGATAGGAGACGCGTATCCCAAGATGATTCTGGCTCGTACGCATCACGAGACAACGGATTGCGACGGAGTGCAGGTTGTGGACCTGGCGAGATGGTTGGCCGGCGAGGGTTTGTAAAGACCCTCCTGCTGGATTGTCCGGCGGAGTAGCCAAAGGAGAAAAAGCATCCGATAGTAGTGCGGTTCAATACGGCTGGGAGAAATCCCGACTCTCCTTCTTTTGAAGAAAAATGATTCTCAATCTCGTGACGTTTTTTGACTTATCGGTTATTGGTCTTGAGTTTATTGCTGACATAAGTTGAGTTATATTTTGTCATGCTTGCCAAGGAGTACTACAGCAGGGGTGATTGCTTGAACGAGCGTATCGTCAGTATAGTTCAGAGACTGTCCCATGGCAGCTCATGTACGCTTTCTGAGCTTGCGTCCCAGTTCCTAGTCTCCGAACGGACGATTAGAAAAGACATAAAAGCCCTCAACACATTTCTTGAGAAAAGAGGGATGGGCCAGCTGAGGTTTGGCTCCCATGGCCTCATAGTGCTCCCCGACGACTTCAAAGAGGTTGAGAGATGTATTCCCGTAGAGGATACATTTGTCTACAAGATGTCAAGCAGTGAACGAAAACAGCTTGCGGCGGCTATTCTTGTCGCTGCGACAGATTATATGACGCTCGGAGAGATAGCCAAGTTGTTCTCGGTGAGTCGAGCTACGATTTTGAATGATTTGGACGGAATCAAAGAAATCATCTTGACCGCCGGACTCGAACTCGAATCAAAGCCAAGCCGGGGCGTCCTTGTCACAGGTACCGAAAGCAACCGGCGAATCTTTCTTGCAGACTTTCTGAGCAAGGACGTTCCCGTTGTCGACCAGTGGTATAGCCTCACGGATAGGGCTGAGATGCGTGCCCAATCCATCGTTATCCGCAAGATTTTAAATGAACGCTGCCATGCCGAGGGTTTCACCCTGCCGGACGGTCCATTCAAGAAGACGCTTGGTCTATTGAGCATATGCGTTCAGCGAAATAAAGAAGGCAACCGCCTAGAATCATTCGGGGGGGGGGAGTTCCGTGGATATACGCATGATGACGTTGGAAGCTACGAGCGAACCGTCATCGAGCTCATTGGACAATATTGCTCCGTCTCGATGGGTGAAGGTGAGGAACTTTTCTTCACCGAGCGCATCAAGACAATGCGACTCAACCGCTTTAACCAGTTTGATGCAGACGACCTGAGGGTGAAAAAGCTCGCTCGCCTCTTCACAAAAGGGGTCTCTCAGAAGATGGGTATTGACCTTAACGCCGATTACGATCTTTTCGAGTTTCTCTCCAATCATCTCGAGTCTATGTTTACAAGCGAGCCCTCGCACTTTCCCGAGAATCCCGCTCTCGATGAGGTTCTTGACGATCAACCCGAAGTTCTTAACGCGGTAAGAGATAATCTGGATCAGATAGAGGGGTATGCTGGGAGACCTATTTCTCCCATCGAGGTCAAATACCTGGCGCTTCATATCTGTGCAGCTCTTGAAAGGCGCAGGAATAACGCTTCTTATTTGCCACGTGTCATAGTTGTATGCAATGGTGGCGTGGGAACCTCCCAGCTGCTTGCCGAAGAGCTGAGGGGCCACTTTGATATCAAGATCGTAAAGGTCATGCCCTCCCATGAAGTGCCGTACATCGAGCTCTACAGTGCCGATTTGGTTATATCGACGGTCCCTCTCGACGCCTGCCCTGTTGAGCACCTCGTTATTCACCTGCCTCTTAAAGACCGCGAGTATGGAATCATCCATAAGAAGCTCGACTCCCTGGCCTCTCGTTCGCATCGTGCGGTCGCTGATGAACCGACAATCAATGCAAGCGGTCTATTAAAACGCTTGGAGCCCATTGTCGCGCAAACTGAGGGGGAAAACGGCGCTCTGATGGACAGCATTCGCGTTGAGGTAAGGCGCTACTTCCATGAGGCCCAGCATATCGAGAGCCAGCTACTTTCTCCCTATCTGCATCAGCTTCTTTTGCCGAGCTACATTATGTTGGATGTTGATTGTTTGGACTGGAAGGACGCCATTAGGAAAGCATCACGTGTGCTCCTAGATCTGGGTTACATCGAGGAGAGATATGTTTCGGCGATGATTTCCAGCGTGGAGAGGTATGGGCCCTATGATGTTCTTGCCCCGGGTTTTGCCGTGCCGCATGCGTCTCCTGACGAGGGCGTCGTTAAGATGGGAATGAGTCTCATACGGCTCACCCATCCTGTGGACTTTGCGGACAACCCAGAGATGCCAGTTACATTTATCTGTGTGCTTTCCGCCGTTGATGCAAAGACCCATTTGAGGGCTTTTGCCAATCTTTTGGACATGATTTCGCTTCCAGACAATGCATTTCTCGACGCTCTCGATAAGGCGAAGACTTCTCGAGAAGCGGCCCGTCTGATCGAATCGTATGAGTATCAGCTCGTTTCCCGCTAGACAACGGTATAAATTGCTTCAATTTCAAGTGAAGATATTTATATCGGTTCAAAAAGGCTCAGCAATAAGTGAAGACCCTTTGGCTGTTCCGTTTTTCCCCAACCTTCTACGATTGAGTTAACTCAAACGACAAGGGCGCAACCGTATTTCGATGCGAGGAGCGCGAAGATTGGAGGGAGTATGGCATCGCAAGATGCAGAGCTGTTCAGCCCAGACCTAGTCTTCTTTGACATCGAGGCAAAAGATCGTCATGAGTTCTTCCAGAAGTTGGGCGAAAAGCTCGAGGAAAAGGGTCTGATTAAGTCCTCATGGCTTGGGGCTATTGAAGAACGCGAGGCAAACTACGCAACTGGTTTGCACTTCGATAGCATCGAAGTGGCGATTCCTCATGTCGACCCAGACAACATTAACAAGCCTTATATCGCTGTTGTCAAACCAAACACGCCAATTGAATTTGAGCATATGGCCGGAGCTGGCCCCAACGTTAACGCCCAGGTCATCATGAATCTAGGTGTTGAGCGCGATGGCGGCCAGGTGGCGGTTTTGCAGACCCTCATGAATATCTTCATGAATGAGGACAAGTCAAAGGAGATTTTGGCGCAGGACACTCCTGATGGAATGGTAGACGTCCTCACAAAGTTCTTTGAGGAATCCGAGTAGTGTCGGTTTCTGCTAATTGGTTGGTAGGGTGCCATCGGGGCGCCTGAAATAAGGAAAGGAATAAAACTATGGCAAGGGTTATTTGTGCATGCGGCTCGGGCGTCGCTACTTCTCAGCTCGTCTCCTCCAAGGTTAAGCGTATGCTGGCCGACCGCAACGTTAACGCTGACGTAGAGGCGGTGGACATCAAGTCCCTTAAGCATTACATCGACGGTGCCGATGCATATGTTTCCATCGTAAAGGGCGAAGATTACGACATCCCGACCTTTGATGGCATTGCATTCCTTACGGGTAATGGAGCAGATGCGGAGGCCGATAAGCTGGCCAATTTCCTGAAGACACTGTAAGAGATCTTAATAAGAGGGGATGAGGCCATCATGAAGCGGGACAAGGCACCAGTGTACTATCGCAGCGCGCTCCCCAAGCCCCTTTGGGCTTTGGTATTAGTGCTGGACATGGTGATGTTTCTGCTGGGCTCTCTTGCAGGCAGAATCGACCTCATCGTCCTTGCGTTTCTGTTGACGCTGCTTGTTGATCAGATGGGCCGGCGGGGTCTTCTCCGGGGTTACAGAGATCTTGACGAGGGCGAAAACAGCACCGGTCGCGTGCTTACGTTGACGAACGAGCAGAAGCGAGAACTTGTCAACGAGCTGCGCGCCCAGCGGAAAGTTCGTCGGGATCGGCGCAAGAAAGGCGAGCGGGAAGCTTAACCGCTTTCTGCCGCCGAAATAAACAAGCTGGTCGTTACTCATTCCCTCTTGGGAATCATGCGATAGGAGAGATATGGCAAAGAACTGGAAGGAACTCACCGCCGTTAAGGAGGTCGCCGACCTTTCTTACAAGATGTGGGAGAAGGGATGGGACGAGGCAAACGGTGGGAATATCACCTATATTCTTACCGATGATGAGGCCGCAGACCTTAACTATATTCCCGGTACGGGAGAAGCCGTTAACCTTATGGGCGGTGTGCCTGATGCCATGCGTGGAAAATATGTCCTAGTAACCGCCACGGGATCATATTTTCGGGAGCTTCGTGACAATCTCGACGAACTCGTTGGCATCATCTATCTCCCGGAGCAGGGAGACAAGTACGAACGAGTGGTCGGCCTTGAGAACAACCGCCCGACTTCTGAGCTTGCCGCTCACATTCAGACGCACGCTGTACGTCTAGCTGCTGATCCGGAGCAGCGTGTGGTTATGCACAACCACGCAAGTCACGTCCTTGCCATGACCCATTGTGGCCCTACAAACGAGCGTGATTTTACCGTTGCCTTGTGGCGTATGATCACCGAGGGCGTTGTGGTTTTCCCCGATGGCATCGGTCTTGTTCCTTGGTGCGTATGCGGTACTCCCGAGATTGCGGCACAGACTAACGAGAAGATGAAGACGCGTCGTTGCGTTGTATGGCAGTACCATGGCGTCTTCACTACCGGAAAATCCATGCATGACGCTTTTGGTCTGCTTGAGACTGTGGATAAGTGTGCAGAGGTTTGGCTCCTCTCCGAAACCTCCGGCTCTCGTAATCCTGGTATTGACGATCAAGGCTTGAAGGATACTGCCGCTTACTTTGGCAACACCCTTCCAGAGGGCTATTTGGATTAAAGATTTTGGGGTTGTTGCCCCCGAAAGAAAGAAGGGAAAGAAATGGAAGTAGTCAACAGCGTTGTCCAGTACATTCTGGGCTTTGGCGCTGCGGTCTTCGTACCGCTTATCATGCTTATTGTGGGCATGGTCTGCAAGATGAAGTTCAGCGATGCCTTCGTTGCTGCTCTAACGTTAGGCATCGCCTTTACGGGCATGAACATGCTCATCAACTTCATGACGGGTGCTATTACACCTGCAGCCCAGGGTCTCGCGGAGACCACCGGCATCTCTCTGCCCGTCACTGACGTGGGCTGGCCGGCTCTTTCCGCTATCGCTTGGGCTTGGCCTTATGGCGTTTTGTGCTTCCCGCTGCTTATCGTTATTAACATCATCATGCTGAGCCTGAATCTCACCAACGTGCTCAACGTCGATCTGTGGAATGCTTGGACCAAACTCTGCACCTGTGTCATTACCTATTTCTTCTGCAAGACCGCGGGCATGGCTGAAGGCGTTGCCATTGCGCTTGGCTTCGTAGCCGCCGCCATCCAGATTGTCGTCGAGCTTAAGATCGGCGATGCTATTCAGCCTACGCTTCAGAAAGTTACCGGCATCCCCGGCGTCACCGTTCCGCACGCCCTGATGCTTACTTGTGCAGTTGTGCTCCCGATCGACAAGATTCTCTCCAAGATTCCCGCTATCGAAAACAACAAGGTTGATGCTAAATGGCTTCGTGATAAGATCGGCATCTTTGGCGAGAATGCAGTCATGGGCTTTATCATTGGCATTCTTCTTGGCGCCTTTGCCTATCGCGATCTCCAGAAGTCTTTGACGCTGGGCATTCAGGCGGCTACCGCCATGCAGCTCTTCCCGATGGTTTCTAAGCTGTTCATGCAGGCTCTGTCTCCGATTTCCGACGCTGTCGGAGCATTCATGCGCAAGCGCTTCGAAGGGCGCGAGCTGATTGTCGGCCTTGACTGGCCTATCGTCGCCGGCTCTAACGAGATGTGGGTCACGATGATCCTCCTTATTCCGTTCGAGCTCGTCATGGCCTTCGCTCTTGTTCCTGCCGGCAATCTGGTTCTGCCGTTTGCGGGTATCGTCAACATCTGCATCGGTCCAGTGCTGCTTATCATGACCGGAGGCAATCTGATCAAGATGCTCATCGAGGGCATTATCATTACCCCCATCTACCTGCTTGCTTCCTCCAGCTTTGCTCCGTATCTGACCCAGCTTGCCCGTACGTTCTCTCCTGACTCCCTTTCCGGTGTGCAGAATGGCATGATTACCTGGTCTACGCTCGAGACTCCTGACTTCCGCTGGTCTGTTGCCAACGCGCTTTCCGGTAATCCTGTCGGAATCGTTGTCTTTATAGTCTGGATCTTGCTCTTCGTCTGGCTCATGTTTGAGTTCAAGAAGCGCAACGCTGCCATCGCTGCTGAGACTAAATAGCCTTCAATATAGATTTTGAAAAGGGCGTATCACAATTGTGATACGCCCTTTTTTGCATGACGAAACTGCTGCCTAGAGGCAAGTCCGATTGAACTCGATTTAAGCCAGGCTTTTTGTTTTCGCAGGAAGGAATTATTACAAGTGAGTGTCGTTACGGGCCTTTCGCAAATTGCCTGAGCTTGTTAAGACATCGTTCGATCTTCAGTGATCTTTCTCGTCCCCCGGCTCATCCTTCTTGTCCGGCTTCGATATGTTCCAGTTGTGCTCTTTTGCCTCTCCCACTAGCATTCAGCAATATATGGAAGAAGAGCATATGCCACAAACCGACCTATTTCTTGTTGCGTTCGATGCAGCCGAATTATGTTCGGAATGGTGGATGGAGAGGACATTCTGTTGGGACGCGATTTTTGCCTATGGTGCTAAAAGCGTACGGACGCGATCTCGATGCCGTCTTGGTTTTTTACAGATTGTCGATGGCGCGATACTCGTACTTATCTCCACGATAGTGGGTGAGGACATATTCAAAGGGTCGACCGTCGGTGAGGAACGCCACACGCTCCATCTCGAGCAATGGCTGGCCAAACGAGAGCTGCAGGCGCGCGCGTTCTTCGGAGGTCGGCATGGTTGCACGTACGGACTTATGGACGCTGGAAACCTTGAGGCCGAGCTTCTCGCTTGCAAAGTGAATGATTCCTGCCGTGGCATCTTGATATTTGAATCCGGGGACCAGGTCGATGGGCAAGTAGACGTATTCGACGGCAAAGGGCCCGTCATTTGTGCGAAGAACACGGGTGATGAAATACGCGAATGCGTGGGGGTCCATATCCAGCAGATGCTTAACTTCGGCCGGTGGGAGTACTGCCGAGAAAGCATCTAAATCGGTTTGGATGGCCTGTTCCTCGTTGGGGTCTTCTTTATAGTTGATGATCCGGTTGTAGTTTTGCCAGTAGTTATCAGATTCCGTGGCGAAGCTCTTTACGAACATGCCGGATCCACGACGCCGCGTGATGAGGCCACGGTCCGAGAGCTCGGTGATGACCTGCGTGATGGTGGACTTGCTTACTTCGTATTTATCGCAAAGCTCGACAACGGTGGGGAGCTGCTCATAGGCTTTTAGCTCGCCATTTGCAATGGAGCGCTCGATGTCTTGCGCGATTTCCTCATATTTATACAAAGCATCACACTCCCGAGCTCTTCATGCAAACAAGATTTTAACCAATCGAGAGCCATGAGCGCCCGTCCGGGCCTTTTTTTGATTATTACCTGCCTATTAATGAGAGATTGCTCGCCCATTAATGAAGCGTTTCCGTTTAAGGCCATTTTACTACCATCCACAAAAATCGGGATAACAAAGAATAATATCGGGATAATCTTTTAGCCATCGCGACGTACTGCTGGTCTGAAATGGGCCCAGCATCCTTGTCAAGGGCGAAAGCTTCGAAAGCTCCCTGTATGGGGCGGGACACTAAAAATGGGAGGCGGAAACCATGAAATTGCTTACCGTCAAAAACGGCAAGCTCCTCTCCCCGGTAAACGGCTTTACTGGGGAGACCGGCGACGTGTTGCTGCAGGATGGCAAGATTGTCAAGGTGGGAGGCGTTATTGATTCCGAGGGCGAGGTTATCGATGCGACTGGTTGTTTTGTAACTCCGGGCTTTATCGACATACACACTCACTGCAACCCTGCGGTTCCATTGGGGGTTGATCCGGACGTTCTGGGAATCAAACGCGGCTCTACGACGATCTTGGACGCCGGCTGTTCTGGCTCAGATAACTTTGAAGCGTTTTACGAGAATGTGATCAAAAAAGCTCAGACAAAGGTGTTTTCGTTGCTCAACATCGCGGCGGAGGGCTTGATTCGCGGTCATGAGCTCAACGACCTTGCAAAGATTGATGTGGACGCCTGCAAGAAATGCGTAGATGAGCACCGCGACGCAATCGTAGGCCTCAAGGCTCGCGCCTCCGCCAGTGTTGTGGGCGATTTGGGTATCGAGCCTATCGCACTTGCTGCTAAGACGGCTCATGAGCTCGAAGTTCCGCTCATGGTGCATGTTGGCAATTGCCCTCCGGCGCTCGGCGATGTTATCGACCTGCTTAATCGAGACGACATTATCACGCATACCTATCATGGCAAGCCGGGTGGCATTCTTGGCGAGGACGGGCATCCAATCGAGCAGGCCCTTCGAGGACGCGCCAGGGGCGTTCGGTTTGATGTCGGCCATGGCGTTGAGAGCTTTGCATTCAACACATACAGGCATGCCTTGAAGGCCGGCTTTGACTGCGACTTGATTTCTACCGATTTGCATGTCGAGAACTACGAGGGCCCTGTTTTTGATTTGGCCACCACGCTGACCAAGCTCATCGCCTGCGGCGAACCCTTTGAGGCAGCGATTGCCAAGGTTACTAATGAGCCCGCACGCCTTTTTGGGCTGGAGGGTTTGGGCCAGCTTGCCCCTGGAACAATCGGCGATATCAACATCATTCGCTACGAGGATGTTGACGTGGATCTACAGGATTCCACTTGTGCGGTCGTCAACGCAAGGCATCACGTAAATGTTCGCAAGACGATTTGGAGTCGTGAAGGGGAGTCGCATATTCTCGAGCACCCCGACAATCCGTGGAATCCAAAGGTGGTGTCTGCCGAGGAGCTTGCCGCGCGCATCGCTGAGGCAAAGAAGGAGAAATGACATGTTTTCTGCCCTGGAATTGAAAAGTCGGTGCGACGCGGCGGCAAACGCAAGCGAAGAGGAGCTTGCGGAGTACGAGGCGGTTTCGAAGAGATATGAGCAGCTCGCTCTTCCCCATATGGACGATCAGTCCGACCTTATGTTTTCGAATCACGTATTTTGCCTGATAAGAAGAATCGGCAGCGGTGAATACGTTGACGAGATGCCCGAGGAATTTTTTAGCGAGGTGTCCCGTCCGGCTCGCGATGGTGCATACGATCTGCTGTCCGATCTTTTTGCGGCTCACGGAGAAGAGCCCAACTCAACAGAAGTCTTGATGCTGGCAACTCATCTTGAGGTGGCCATGCAGCTGACTAAATAACAACGGTGGAGAAAAGGAAAGGAGAAGAGGATGTCTAAAGAAGTGCTGGTGGTTATCGGTACACGTTTGGGAAAGGGTCAGGCTATCGCTCGCGGGGTGGAAAAAGCGGGTGGTCGTGCGCACGTTATTCCGGGCATGGCGGCCGATATGAAGCTTGGCGACGTTATGAACGAAATGGGCGCGGACCTGGGCATCTCCCAGTGCGGCTCTGGAGGTGCTGGCGCACTTGCCGCCTCTAACAAGTACGGTTGGAAGAGCAAATACGGTCTTCGTAGTGTGGATGCGGCATGCACTGCTGTAAAAGACGGCTGCAAAGTAGTGGGATTGGGATTCCTCGATACCGAGGAGCTTGGCGAGAAGCTCGTCGAAGCATGGCGCGAGGCAAATCCCGATGCTTAATGAACCTTCTGCCAAAACGGCAATTATGGACGGGGCCGGCGTTCAGCTTCTTGAAGAGATGGAGCATGTCATTACGGTCAAAGCTCGTGGAAAGACTTTGAGCGAGATGACGAACAACGTCTTTCAAATCATGAGGAAACAGATTTTCCAAGAGATTGACAAGCCGATCATTCAGATGGAAGCCAAAGAGGTTTACTTCGATGAGCTGGAGATGGAAGAGACAGAGGAGCATTTCATGCTGTTTTTCTGGCCTCGAACCAAGGTTAGCTACGAGGTGACAGCACGAATTGTGGTGAAGGTCAAATACCTTAATATCAACGAAAGGAAGAAAGATGCTTGAGATCGTGATTTACTCGATCATCATTGGTGCGATTGGTGGCGGGTGCATTGCTGCTGGTGCAGCGAGGATGCATCATGCCCCCGAGGTGCAGGCAATGGGCGCATTTCGTACGCTTGGTGAGATGAACGCATGCGGCGGAGACCCGATTTCGCACTTCTCATTTGGTCTTGGATTCCTGTTCTCGTCTGCCGCGTCCGCGGTCGCCGCAGGCGCCCTTTCTCAGGATGTGATGCATCGCATTGTCCCCAACTGGGCTGCCGGAACCCTGCTCCTTAAGAACAAAGATCCTGAGCAGACGGTATGGAATCCTGCAAAGATGATGATTGCCGGCGCGGGGGTCGGCGCGGTAGTCGTTACTGCTCTGAACACGGTCGCTTCAGTCATTCCGACCAATCTTTCCGATATCGCTTCCGGTGTTTTGGTTCAGGCAACGACCTGGCTCATCAATCCTGTTATGCCTGCGATTTTCTGGCTTGCCGCAGTTGACGCCGGCAAGATGACCGGTATGTGGGGCACCGTTCTCGGTGGCGTCTCCGCTCTTATTACGGGCAACGCAGTCCCCGGTATTGTCCTGGGCATCCTTGTGGGCAAATCTGCCGAGGAGAACGGTTACAAGTCGAACATTGTCAAAATTCTGATCGCCATCGTTGTCGTGATGTTTATCGCTATCGCATACTTCCGTGGCTTCTTTGCTCAGTTCGGGCTCTAATCAACGTTTAAGGAGGTAAGTCATGAGCAACAACAAGAACGTCGAGGCTACTGCCAAGCTTTCTTTTATGGATAAATTCAACGCCTTCATGATGAAGGATGAGACTTTCATTTTGCTGGTCATGGGCGCTGCGGCAGCTATTTTTGCCGGTACTTTTATGTATCTTAAGTTCCATACCGGCGCATTTAACGATGTTTCTATCGTCGCCATGCTTCAGGGCGGTATCGATACGGGTGACTTCACGGCGGCCGCTGGTTTCGCTGCAGGATTCCTAATCGCTCGCATTCTCGAAGGTCCGTTGGTCGGTCTGATGGACATCGGCGGTTCGCTGCAGACTGGCGTTGGCATCGGAATTCCGGGGCTGCTGCTTTCTATGGGAATCACGTTCCCCCTCTCTAACTTCTTTGTCGCCCTGTGCTTCGGCGCGCTTATTGGCCTGGTGATCGGCGCTATCGTCATCATCATTCGCAAGGTTGTTCCCGACGGCGTTGCCGTGGGTGGCACGGATGTCATGATGGGTGCTGGTAATGCTTGTGGCCGCTACCTTGCTCCCCTGATTGTCGTTGCCGCTTGCACCTATAACGTGTATGCGGGTATCGGCGCAATCATCGGTTCCGCCATCTTCTATAAGTTGGGCAAGGAAATGACCGGCGGCGCCATTCTCGGTGCCATGATCATCGGCGCGATTTTTATTCACTAGTCCTTAAGGGCTTAATGCAAAGATAGGCAACATGGGTCAGAGTTCTCCTCGTCTAGCTGGGCGGGGAGGATCCCGAGAGAGAAGAAGAATGAGCGTATACACTGAAATCGGCCTCAAACGGGTGGTTAACGCAAGCGGCCGCGTTACCGTTCTGGGTGTCTCGACGCTGAGCGATTACGTTGCCGAGGCGGCACGTAAGGGCGGCCAATCCTACGTGGTGATCGAGGATCTTATGACTCGAGCGGGCGAGCTTATCTCTGAGCACACTGGTGCCGAGGCAAGCTGCCCAACGTCGTGCGCGTCGGCATCGATCGCCCTTACCACGGCGGCTCTTGTGTCAAAAGGGCGCTACACGGATATGATGCGTCTCCCCGATTCCGAGGGCCTTGCTAATGAGATTGTCTTGCAAAAGGGCCATGCCGTAAACTTCGGTGCTCCTATCACGACTATGATTCGCCTGGGCGGCGGCGTGCCGGTCGAGGCGGGGCAAGCAAACGAGGTTCGGCCCGAGGAAATCGAGGAGTCGATTACGGATAAAACCGTGGCGCTTCTATATGTAAAGAGCCACCATTGCGTCCAAAAGGGCATGGTCGATATCGAAACTATGCGCGATATCGCACATGCGCATGGTCTTCCGTTCATAATGGATTGCGCTGCCGAGGAGGATTTTCGCAAGTATATTGCGCTCGGTGCTGATGCGGTTTGCTATTCGGGCGCAAAGGCTTTGGAGGCGACGACCTCCGGTTTTGTTACCGGTCGTCGCGACATCATCCAGAACGTGCAGAAGCAATACCATGGAGTTGGGCGCGCCATGAAGGTAGGCAAGGAGCAGATTATGGGCCTTCTTGCTGCGCTTGACCAGTATGACAATCGCGACCATGAAGCCGAGGTGGCTGCTAACGTTGCGAAGATTGATTGGCTTGTGGAGCACGTCAATCAAATTGGCGGATTGCGCGCGGAGAAGATTCAGGATGAGGCCGGGCGCGCGATTTTCCGCTGTCGTGTAACGTTCGATCCTTCTCATAAACCTGCGTTCAGCATGGAGCGGGTCAATGAGCAGTTGCTCGGCGGAGACCCGATCATTTGGGCTCGCACCGAATTCCTCAACCTTGGAAAGATAGATTTTGACCCGCGCCCCATGGGTGAGGGCGACAAGGAGCTCATCGTTAAGAGACTGTCGGAGATAATGGAGGCATAGCCAAATGGCAGAAATGAATTATTACAAGGACCGTATTGTCCTCAACGTTCTTGGCGGATCGGTGGAAAACGCTCGTGAGTGCTACGAAGCGGGTGAAGGTCACGTGGCAGTGGGCGTCCTTACGGCCAATTACGCTTCTGTTGAGGCGTACGTTGAGGCGGCCGGTCCCTATATGGATGCGCTGGAGGGCAATCTGTCGGTAGGCTTGGGCGGCGGCAATCCTGCGCAATGGCGCGCTGTTGCCGAGGTTGCAAAGTCCGTTTATGCGAACCATTTCAACCAGGCCTTCTGTGCCGTTGGCTGGACTCGCGCTAATTTGGGTGACGCCGACTGCCATTTGAATGCCATGGTTTCCCCTTCGGGCAAGCCGGGTTTCCTCAAGGTGTCCACTGGCCCGCTTTCCCGTACTGCCGCTGAACCCGCCATTGTGCCCGCGGAGACCGCAATCATGATGGTCAAGGAGATGGGCGGTAACTCGCTTAAATTCTTCCCGATGGGAGGTCTCAAGGTCGCAGAGGAGCTGAAGAGCGTTGCCGAGGCGTGCGCTGCCCAGGACTTTATTCTTGAGCCTACCGGCGGCATCGACCTGGGTAACTTCGAAGAGATCATGCGAATTATCCTCAATGCCGGGGTCAAGAAAGTGATTCCGCACGTTTACAGCTCGATTATCGACAAAGCATCGGGTTGTACGCGAACCGAGGACGTCAAAGCGCTTTTCGATATCATCAAAAAGCTGCTCTAAAGCAATCGATTGTTTGGGAGCCACCGGAAACGGTGGCTCTTTTTTATGGCGAACAGCCGGGGCGCGTTGCCCACCTTCCTGGGATGTTGCTTGGAAAAGGCATGTCCACACGACGCAGGAGAATGAGGGTGTAGTAATAGCCTCCCATCGAGAGGAGCGCTGAGATGCCGTTTGCAGACATCCTTTATAGGCATTACATCCTCTTTTGGTCTTATGATTTTCAATTTGATTTGGTGCTCTGGCAGCCGAATGTATCGGAAAAAGGAAGTCCTTCCATATGGAGCTTGAGCTTCTGCGATCAAGCGTCTTTCGGGCGGTGTCGATCTCTGCGCTGGCTCCAGTCGCCGTCATGATTTTTCGTGTTTCGCGGCTCTCATGCGCCATGGTTTTCTGTTACATCTCGTCATTTCCCCAATAGTGCTCTCTGCTGTTCACCCCTTGCATTTTTTAAGACGTTCTGTGTTGGTTGGCAGTTGCTGTGATGGGCTGTTTTTGAGCATTGAGAGAAAAAAGATAGACCTGAACTGCACTTTTAAAAAAGCTGCGCAAATTCTTTTGCGATCCTGGATATGTGAGCCGCGGCGCGCATAGGGCCTATGCTGCTGCGGGCCCCCTGTAATCGATCCAATAGGTGCCATAGCATTTGCGATATGTAGGCATCTATTCGCTGCATCCTTGCGAGAAAGCCTTTTCTCGATCTAAGCAGCGGCACGACAAGAGGGGGATTGCAATGAAGATTGGCGAGAGGGGGCTCGATTCGCCCAAGCAACGCGTACGCTTTCCGGGTCTCGCATTGGCGATTGCGTGTTTGCTTGTCTTTGCGGCGCCGGTTTCGGCGTTGGCGTCCACGCCTGCCACGGTGAAGACAGCCGACGAGTTTAAGCAAGCAGTAGGCGAGGGTTCGAACTCAGTTACGGTGGCCGGAGATTTTGAGTTGGATAGCCTGGTTGAGCTTCCGGCTGGCTCCGACATCACGCTTACAGGGTCCGGCACTATAACAGCGGGCAAGCAGGGCGGTCTTTATGTTCCCGCAACCTCGACGCTTACGCTCGACGGAGAGAAGCTCGTTCTCGACGGTGGTGGCAATAAAGTTGTTCACTCCGTTCCGCTGCTGTGGTGCCGCGGTGCCCTGAAGTTCAAGGCGGGCACCGTTCGCAACTTTGTCGGCGGCAATTATTCTTCCGATATGAGCAGCGGTTTTCTGTCTTTTATCGGCGTGAGCGCGGTGAGCATAGAGGGCGGTTCCGGCAACGATTGCTCATTTGTCATGGACGGTGGCTCTATTGAGCATAACGCCACGACGGGCGCCAACTATGGCGGTGGCGGAGTTGTACTTGTTGGCGATGGCGCCACTATGACACTTAACGCGGGTTCGATTTCAAATAACAGCGCACAGCGCTCGGATGCCAACGATGCCGTTCTCGGCGGTGGAATCCTGCTGATGAACGGTCCGGCGCTTACTATGAACGGGGGCTCCATCTCAAATAACGTTGCAGGCTCTCGCGACTTTGGTAACGACGCCATCGGTGGTGGTATTGCGGCAATGGGCCTTGGTTCTGCGTCACACATCGTAATGAACGGCGGCGAGGTCTCGAACAACAAAGCACTTTCGGGTGTGAAGGGTGGTCATGGTGGCGGCATCGGCACGACCACCATCACGACGTTTGTGGCTAAGGGAGGCAGCGTTACCGGTAACGAGACGACCGGCATGGGTGGCGGTCTGTACGTGGACGGCGCGGCAGCTACCAAGGATGGTACCAAGGTATCCAATAACCGCTTCTACAACACTGTCGTTACAAATAACACCGCAAAGAGCCTGGGCGGCGGCTTGTGGATCTGCCCGACCGGCTACGGTAGGGTGAACGTGACCCACGGCGCAGCGATTTATGGCAATGCCGCGGGCTCGGGTGTTGGCGCAGCTGGTGATGATTTTGTCGTTCATCCGCACGCTCAGCGCGATTACACGGTGACGCTTGCCAACCGCATGCTCGGCGGCGGCGCTGCTGCTTGGTATGCCGACGGCGGCGTTCAAGCAAACACCCCAACGGGTTCTCCTAACGATACTGCCGATCCAAATGTTTCGCGCTATGATGCCTCGAATCCGGGCAAGTCGGTTGTGCTGAACGACGACAATGGACCCCATGCGCTCAAGAACGTTACCGATTCCGGTGCCGAGGGACTTGCTCGCAAATTCGGCACATTTACGGTTTTTGGCAATACCGCCCTTGTTGGCGGTGGCATCGCGACGAACCAAATGATTTCTTTTGGCGGCGATGACGATGGGTCCAACACGGACTACAGCCTTACGGTAAGGAAGGCATGGGACGCTTCCATTGCCGAATCCGAACGCGTCGAGGTTGGCGTAAACCTCACGGTTGGCGGAGTTCGCGTTGATTCTGCCAAGCTTAATGCCGACAATGGATGGGTGGCAACGTTCTCGAATCTTCCCACGCCCGATGGCTATGAGGATAATGGGACTCCCTATCTTCTCGACAAAGATGGCAACCGTCTCGATTTTGGTATCGAAGAAGAGGGTGGAGACTGGGCAGTAAGCGTGGGTAACTGGGTTGCGAGCGCTTCTTCGCACACTCTTTCGGTCACGGTTACCAATTCCGCTCCTGCTCCTGCCGAGGTTCCCCTTGTCGGCACTAAGTCGATTGAGGGACGTTCATTTAAGAGTGGCGACAGCTTTATGTTCGAGCTGGAAGGCCTTGATGGCGCTCCCAGTTTCTCATGCGGGGACTCCGTGACAATCAAACCGTCTTCCGGTACGACTGCGCAGATTGACTTTGGTACTGCGAAATTTACCAAGGCGGGCACCTACACGTATCATCTTCGCGAGCGCAAAGGCGCGCAGGAGGGCATGTCCTACGACGTCGCCGAGCGAACGGTGGTTGTGAAGGTGGCATCCAACGGCAAAGGTAAGCTGGAGGCATCCGTTGCATATTACGTGGGTGATAAGGCGAGCGATGGTTTGTCGTGGACCAATCGCTACGGTGAGGAGACGCCGGCTGGTTCCGACAAAACGCCGGGTAGAGCTCACTTTGGCGGCTTGCCAAAGACAGGCGACGCCGCGTTCGCTACGGTCATTCTTTTCGCAGCGCTCGGAGTGGCTCTCGCTTTTTGCGGTCTCAAGATCATAAAGCATAAGTAGCAAGAGAATTCATATTTCAAGCCAATGCCCCTCGTTTCTCGAATCTGAGATGCGAGGGGCATTTTTCGGCTCGTCAATTTACTGTGCAGCGCTGTATGCCTGTATATCGGCTAGGAGATCTCTATCAAGGTCAAACACATTCCGTCTACGGTAAACGCCACGTCGTATCCGGCGTAAGCCAAATGATAGATGCGTTCCGGCTCGTGCTTGCTGCCGGCGCGGCGTGGGTCTTGTCGCAAGACTTCTACGAGTCCCGGGAGTTTTTCGGGTTCGACGCGCTGTTGCAGTTCTTTGGGAAACTCGACTTCCAGCTCCTGCCACGGGGCGTCTTCGATCCAGCCGCCGCTGGCATCCTCATGGCAATCGGCAAAGGGAATGTAGGGCTTGATGTCGAGAATCGGTGTCCCGTCGCGCAGGTCTGCACCAAGCACGTGGATGATGGGTCCGGTCTCGCTGTGCTCAATGCCATCGATTTTCACGCAGGTAAGGCCTATTGGATTAGGCCTAAAGGGGCTGCGCGTGGCAAAAACGCCTACGCGCTCGGTGCCGCCTAAGCGTGGCGGCCGTACCGTTGGCGACCAGTTGTCGTTGGTGCCTGCCTTGTTTGCGGTTGCGCTATCGGTAGCGATGTCTTTGGCAGTACCTCCGGGCGTGCCGTTCTCAAACAGCCAGATAAGCCACAGGTGGCTAAAGCTCTCGAGTCCCGCCACGGCTGCATCCAGCGCAAACTCGGGTTCAAAAACAATCGACCCCTTCAGGTGCGGTGCCAAGAAGCTGTTGCGA
The DNA here is from genome assembly GCA_958348985.1 of uncultured Collinsella sp. Classification (GTDB taxonomy): domain Bacteria; phylum Actinomycetota; class Coriobacteriia; order Coriobacteriales; family Coriobacteriaceae; genus Collinsella. The sequence continues at coordinate 77,342 of CATWBG010000003.1, forward strand.
GGAATGCCAAATTTCTGCGGCAGGTCGGTATGAATGTGCGCGATAGGTTTCATGGAACCGATTGTACCGCGTGATGCCTGGTGCCTAGTTTGCTTTTCGCCACAAAGATGACCAACATTTTAGTCATCTTTAGGGTATCCTGACGATGACGAGAGAGGGGGCTCCCATGGATATGTCGGCAATCGATATTGCCCGCGCTATGCACCTTGGTCTCGCAGAGGTAAAGGCAAGCTTAAGTAGCGTGGTAAGTCGTGTTGAGCAAACCGGCGAGCCTGTTGTGGTCATGAGGTATAGTCGGCCCGCTGCGATTATTGTGCCTGTTCCGCAAGAAAGAGCCGTGGCTGCTCATGCGCGTGGCTTGCTGGCAGAGTATGCAGACGAAGAGAAGCTTGAGCAGGAGGGCGGAGCGTTTGCTCGCGCAATGGTGGCAAAGCATGCTCGATGATCAGACTTTGTTGGATGCAAATGCCGTGTTGCGCTACCTTTTGGAAGATATCGAGGCCCAAGCCACGAAGGTTGAACAAGTGATTATTCGCGGTGCCGAAGTGACAATCGAGGTGCTGGCGGAATGCGTTTATGTGTTGGAGGGCGTCTATCATGTTCCGCGCCAGCGCGTTAACGAGAGCTTGTGCATTCTGCTCGACGAGGCGTCGTGTCGGAGGAAGAACGTGGCAATCGAGGCTCTTTCGCTGTATTCGGCAAGTTCCTTTGATTTTGTTGACTGCGTCCTGGCCGCCGAGAGCGATGTTGGGCGTCGGGATGTTCTCACGTTTGACAAGAAGCTTTCAAAGCTAATAAAAACGTTGGACGAGACATCCTACGTTCGATAAAGCCCGGGCGCGCGGTGGGCACGTCCGGGCTTGGGCGGTAGCTTTTACCTTGGGACATCCTGCTTCTTAAAGCGGTGCACCAGGAAGTTGGTGGGAGCGGAGACGTCGATGCCAAGCAGCGCGTGTCCCATCCAGAGGAATGCGGCGAGCACTAAAAGCGGAATCAGGCACGAGGTGACAATCATTACGATGGCGCCCTCAATCAGGTTTGTCGCCTGCGTGATCACGCTGTCGGTCAGGCTCTGAACGCCGCTCGAAAGAGCCGAACCAAGCTGCGTCGCGCCATCGACAAGCTGGTCCAAGAAGCTTTTGTTTTCCTGTTTCTGCTTGCTTTTGCTCTTGCTTTCCTTGGCGGCTTTTTCCTCGGCTTCCGCCTTTGCCTTTGCTCCTTCCTGTGCGATGCTCACCTGATAGGTTTCATCGACACGCTGCGTGACCCATACGCTGGCGGGCACTACCGTGATGGCGATGACTGCCACGATGAGTACGCGCATGCCCAGGACTCGCAACACGCGGCTGGTGCTCAAGCGCCCGTGAATGCCGAGCGAGATGGCAAAGAGCACGCAGACAATGGGTATGAGCACGCCAAATGAGAGGAAGCTCAAGATTGTGAGCAGGTATTTTTCGAGGTAGAGCACTGCGAGCACAATGCCCAGGTTGCCAGCGAGCTGGGAGAGTTGCTCGGCGACGGGAGTGCCGGCGTCGTCGGGGATGGCAGTGATGGCCGCCGAGAGTGCAAGGGACGAGGTCGTGAGCGCCAAGACGTTTGACTTCTTGGCGTCGATGACCTCTATGGTACTTCCCCAAGTCTCGACCTGCTCAAAGTGCGGGCGCAAAGCAAATTCCGAAGCAAGAGCCACAACGATTAGAAGAACGATAAAGCCGATCTGCAAAGGGCGACGTTCGCAAATCCAATCGGAAAGGCTCAGCTGCATTGCGGGTTGCGGAATTGCTTCGGCAGTAGGGATGGCAGGCTCGATACCCTCTCGACCATCTTCTTGCGGCATAATTTGATTTCGCTGCATGATGTACCTCCTGCAGACGCGTTCGTTGGTTGCTCAAATGATACCCCGCGGCATGGAGGATAGATTCAGTCATGACGCTTTCCTTGCCCCTCTTGGTGTCGGTGCCCTTGTTCAGATCTTTCTATCCATTCGTTCTCCATCAATACCAAGCGCGAGAATGAGCGCTTCGAAAAATAGCGCACTTGTTGGCGCACTTGTGCAATAACGTTGTAATACCGCCGCCGGGCAGTTCTTCCCGGCGGCGGTTTTGCTGCGGAACTTTGCCGCTGGGCGCGGGGCAGCCTCGTGTCGCCTGCCCGAGCTTGAGTTCACATTTGACGGCTACAATGGCCGGATGGGATAGATTATCGCTTCGCCCTAGGAGGCACTATGGATATACCTGTAGATTACGAGCTGCTCGCGCGGCAGATTGAGGCTTTGGCTCAAGCCGACAATCACTGGCTGCCGGTTCTGTCCAATGCCTCGGCTTGTCTTTTCGAGGCTATGGACAACATCAACTGGGCAGGATTCTATCTGGTGGACGAGTCCACACGAGACCATAAGACGCCGGAGCTGCGCCTGGGCCCCTTCCAAGGCAAAGTCGCCTGCGTGCGCATTCCCTTTGGGCGTGGCGTGTGTGGAACCGCTGCGGCAGAGGACAAGACGCAGCTGGTCTCCGACGTGCACGCGTTTCCGGGGCACATTGCCTGCGATGCGGCGTCGCGTTCCGAGGTCGTCGTACCCCTTCATTGCGGGGGTCACGTGGTGGGCGTGCTAGATATCGACAGCCCTCTGCTTGACTGGTTTTCTGCATATGATGCGCGGGGGCTTGAGTCTTTCGTCCGCGCTTTAGAGAGCTGTATTTGCTGGAATGCTTGCTAAGCGATTTATGAAGCAAAGCGCTTCTGCCGGCGATATAAAAAGCCTTTTGCGGAGGGTCGACTTTCAGGTTGCCCTCTTCGCAGCCATTCTGGCGGGAAAGACGCCGTCCCCAGGCTCTCCTCACATCTCGCCGCCTGTCGTTTGACGTATTCCCGCATGCCGATGGGCTTCTCGCGCGAAGGCTTCCGTACGTTACGCTGACGCTTGCTGGCTGCGGCGTCTGGATAGACCTCGGGCGCCGCCACAAAGAGAGGAGCTATTATGGGTCGTTTGGATAACAAGGTTGCTGTCGTCACCGGTGCGAACTCCGGTGTAGGTGCTGCTATTGCCAAGCTGTTTGCTGCCGAGGGCGCAAAGGTTGTCATGACTGCGCGTCGCGAGGCTGCGCTCGAAGAGGTTTCTGCTGAGATTCAGGCTGCCGGCGGCGAGACCCTTGTCGTTCCTACCGATATTTCCAAGACCGAAGACCCCGAGCGCATGATGGCCGCTGCCGAGGAGAAGTTTGGCCAGATTGACATCCTCGTTAATAACGCGGGCATTCTCGAAAGTGGTCTTAAGCCGGTTGATCGCTTTACGGACGAGGACCTCGACCGCATTATCGAGACCAACCAGAAAGGCACCATGCGCTGCATGCGCGCGGCAACCAAGCGCATGAAGGCAGGGGCAAGCATCGTGAACATTGCATCTGTTGCTGGCGAGAAGGGCTGCGGCGGGGCGGTATACGTGTCCACCAAGGCCGCGGTGATCGGCGTGACCAAGCACACGGCGCTGCGCTTCCAGACAACGGGCATTCGCTGCAACGCAATTTGCCCGGGCACCATCGTGACCCCTATGGTCGCCGGCACCACTGCTGCCGATATGGATCCCGACATGATGGGTGCTATGGCGGCGCACTCCAACCTGCAAACCCAGCCCTGCATGCCTGGGGATGTGGCGAATATCGCGCTGTTCTTGGCAAGCGACGAGTCCCGCGCCCTTACCGGCCAGATTCTCGTAAGCGACTTTGGCGCGATGCTCTAAGGTGCACCCCCCTCGCCTTCATGCGTTTGGTTGCCGATGCGGAGACTGCCGGTCCTAACCTGAGCAAGAATCTCACCATTGATGCCGGTGTCGCGATGCGCCGCCACGGCTAATCTGTAGCTCGGACTTCGTTTTCCCGGCTTTCGAAGTGCGCCATCTGCCTATGCGGCGGGTGGCGCACTGCTTTGACGCCAAAACATGGGCGTGCAGTGCGCTTACGCCGCGCGGCTGGCTCCGGTGACGTAGTCGATAGTGACGCCCGGCTGGTTGTTGTAGCAAAAGACGTTGAAGCTCAGGCCGGCACCTGCGTCTTCGAGCGAATGGGCTTCCATGTGGACGCCGCGTGCAACGAGCTCGCCTTCTTCAAAGAGCGGGGTCACGCGGTAAAGAACGTGGTTATGCGTTCGCTCAATGTAGCGTACGGTTTGCTCTTCGAGAGGTTCCATGCCGTTGACATTCATGGCTCGTGTTCCGGTGATGAGGTTGCACTCGTTGTCATTTTCTCCGCAAAGGGAGAAGGCGATCAAGTGGCAGCGATTGTAGAGAACGCCTTCGTCGATAAACTCGTAGCTGCGCTGGTCCCATCCGCTGGGATATACATGCGAGATGCTCTCGCGCGGTTTGGTGGGTAGCGTTTCTTGTCCCAGGCAGGCGAGGGCGGCTCCGCAGCGGCCGAGGTAATCGAGCCGAGAGAACTCGGTAAAAGTGCCGGATTGTGCCCGTGAGATTTCCTCCGAGGTAAAAGCGGGCGTCCCTTGCGGATGTGCTGTATTCGCGTTGATACAGACGGTGGCGCTGCCGCTGTAGGCAGGAATATCTCCCAGAGTCGAAACCGAGGCGGCATTGGAGAGGCGTTGGGTTAGCGCGCCCGGAAGAAGCTGGGCAAGCTGGGCGCATCCGCCAAAGGACCCGACGCCGCCGGTGACAATCGCGATGACGAGAGTGACGATAATCGCAGGCAGGCGCTGCGTCGTATTGTTTTTGCGGCCGCTGCGTCGCGGACGATATCCCATATAGCCCCTTACTTACGGCATAGTACCAACTTGCCGAGACATGGCTCGCTAGCCGTTCATGCCGCCGTGGATATAGGGGACGACTACAGGGTCAATGTTCTTTGCGCCAAAGCTGTAAAAAGCATCGATGGCTTCTTGGGGGAGGTTCGCAGTGCCTGCTTGCTGCTCAAAGTGGTGGAGGTCGGCGGGCGCAGCTTGGACTTGCAGCTCGCCAGCGATCAGACGCGCGCGAATCTGCCGAAATCCTCGGGCATGCAGCCAGTCTTCGCATGCGCGGATAAGGTGCAGCTTCTCGTGCGTGAGAGGCTCCTCGCAGGGAACGCGCGTGGCAAGGCAGGCGCCGGCGGGCATGTTCCAGACGTCATAGCCCCACTCGCGCAACAACTCGCGTTCCTCGTCTTTATGCCAGCCGCATTCCAGGAGGGGCGAGTGCACACCGAGTTCCTTGCACGCTTGCATGCCCGGGCGATAGTCGGTCGCATCGTCGGCATTGCTGCCGTCCACTACGGTATCGGCACCATGTTCGCGTGCCGCCTGGATAATCGCTTTAAACGCGGCGTGTTTGCAGTGGTAGCAGCGATTGTGCGGGTTGGCGGCAACCCTGGGGTTATCGAGAGGGTCAAGGTGCAACTCGATAACGGGGAGGCCAAAACCTGACGCGCTCGCTTCAAACGATGCCTGCTCCGGCGTGCCAATCAACGGGGTGGTGAGATGGATGAGCATGCTTGCCCGCGGCAGCTCACGTGAGCAGACGGCTGCCAGAAAGGTGCTGTCTACGCCACCCGAGAATCCCACCGCAATGGTTCCAAGCGTGCGCAGGTGCTCTGCGAGCGCCTCGAGTTTGTCTTGTTGGTTCTGGTTCATGCTTTTGCTTTCGTTGTCTCGATGGATGGGGCTATCGTACCCTATGCGGCACGTTGTCTCTGGCAGAATGAGGTGCGGTAGGAGCGCAGACTGGTTGCCTGCATTGTATTACGGGGGAATGCATGATTAAAGCCGTGATTTTTGACATGGATGGAACGCTTATCGACAGCGAGAGGATCGCCATCATTGCGTGGAACCGCTCGGCAAAACGTTTTGGATTCGAGATTCCCCTGGAGATGCTGCACGGATTTATCGGCATGACGCGCGATGCTTGCATGGGTACGCTCATCGAGCACGTGGGCAGCGAACGCATTGCCAACGAGATGTTCGAGGATCATAAGGTGATTGAGGACGAGCTTTATCCCACGATGCTCGACCTTAAGCCTGGCGCTTCAGGGCTCGTAGAGAATCTTCATGCTCGCGGACTCAAGCTGGCGGTAGCTACCTCCACGCGTACCATTCAGGCGCACGAGAAGTTCGATCGCTTTGGGCTTACTCCTTATTTTGATGTGTTCACCTGCGGTGACGAGCTCAATCGCAGCAAGCCCGAGCCGGATATCTTCCTGCTTACCGCCTCGCGCTTGGGCGTTGACCCCGCCAGCTGCGCGGTGGTGGAGGATTCCTTCAATGGCGTGCGCGCGGCCCATGCGGCGGGTATGCATACCATAATGGTTCCCGATATCAACAATCCGACGAAGGAGATCGCCAAACTCGCGGAGGCTGTGGTTCCAGCCTTGAGCGATGTCGAATCCAAGCTGGTTGAGCTGGGACTTTTGGCGTAAACGATACTCGCATCCACCCCATCCGCTTAGAGATAGAGGCCAAGGTCGAGCTGCGAAGAGTTTTTCTGGCGTTCGGCGCCGGTGCTCTCGCGTGCCAAGACAAATGGCCTCACCAGATCTTGGCGATGCTCCTTTTTATTTTTTGCGGCTTGTTCTGGGTCGCTTTTTGCAAGCGCGATGCACTCAACAAGGTGCTTGATGCCGCGCCTGCCAAGCTCGTAGCCAATGGGGGCGCATGTGGTCAGCTCGACGCCGCAGCTCCAGGCAAGGGGATTGCCGTCGCATCCGCATACCAATAGATCTTCGGGGATGCGCAGCCCCGAGTTTTCGGCACCTCGCACGGCTCCTGCTGCCAGCATATCGCTTAAGGCGATGATGGCTTGGGGGCGAAGGCTGCTGGGCTGTGCCATAAGGTCGGCTACGGCGGATGCGCCGTCTTCAGGCTTGCCGGCATCGCCTGCCTCGGTAAAATCAAATTCAACATGGGGATAGAGCATCTCGGCAGCATGGATCCCCTTGGCACGGGCACGCAGCTTTTGGGTGGATGGGCGTCCGATGATCGCGATGCGCTCGATGCCAAGGTTTATGAGATGCTCTGCCATCAAGCGCCCCTCGGCGGCGTTGTCTGCGCAGATATAATCTCCGGGGCGTTCGCTCCAAATATCAAGATAGACGGTGGGGATGGGGTCGTGGTTGGCGATGACACCCAGCTCTGTTGTGGGGTTAGCCACGAGCATGCCAGACATTTGCGTGCCTGCAAAATAACGTCGATAGGTGCCGATCCGGGTACAGTCTTGAGCGCAGCTGGCGATGAGCAGGTTGTAGCCTTCTTTGGTTGCCTGGGCGGTGGCTCCTGTGGCAATCTGCAGGTAAAGACCATGGTTGAGCTGGGGAAGAATGAGACCAAAGGTGCGACTCGAGCCGCCGGCAAGTACGCGGGCGCTTTGGTTGGGCGCATACCCCAGCTTGTCAATTGCTTCGGTGACCTGCCGGATTGTTTCGGGACGCACTTTTTCGGGATGATTGAGAACATTCGAGACGGTTCCCAGCGCAACGCCCGCTTCGCGTGCGACGTCTCCGATAGTTACATTCGCCATCTCATTTGCCCCCATTGATGCGTTTCAATTACTGGAGATGATTGTAGCACGGAGATTTTGTAACCAAATAATTAGCTTGTTATGTGGTATTTGAGAAAGGATACCAGTTGGTATTTAAATTTAAGCACCATACTGCGTAGAATAGACAACCAATGTGCGTGGCAAACTCATGTAACCCGAAAGGCTGCAATATGTGCGGAATCGTCGGCTACACCGGAAGCAAGCAAGTGAGCGATATCCTGTTGGGCGGTCTTGCCCGTCTTGAATATCGCGGTTACGACTCGGCAGGAGTGGCGTTAGAGGTGGCGGGCGATGTTGGGTGTGCGCTCGACGTTGTGCGAGAGGTTGGTAAGGTTGCGAGCCTTTCTAAGAAGCTTGGACAACACAACGCATCCTCTACCTGCGGTATTGGTCATACTCGCTGGGCAACGCATGGACGGCCGACGGTCGAGAACGCGCATCCGCACGTGAATTGCGATGGACGCATCGCTATCGTCCATAACGGCATCATCGAGAATTTTGCCGAGCTTCGTGAGGAGCTGGGGGCGCGTGGGCACACCTTTAGGAGTGAGACCGATACCGAGGTTTTTGCTCACCTGGTTGAGGAGGGGTACGCTGCCGCGCATGATTTGATGGCTGCTGTGCGTGATGCCTGCGCGCACGTGGTGGGCGCCTATGGCCTTGCGGCGATTTGCGCAGATGAGCCAGGCGTTATTGCCGTGGCGCGCAAAGATTCTCCTATTGTGGTGGGCATGGGGCAGGACGGCGCCTACTTGGCATCCGATATCGTCGCCCTGATCGATGCCACGCGTGACGTTGTAGTGCTTGAGGACGGACAGTTTGCAAAGCTAACCCCTAAGGGTATTGAATACACCGATGCCGAGGGTGCGGTTATCACTCCCGCCGTTACGCATGTCGACTGGGATGTCGATATGGCCGAGAAAGGCGGCTATCCCGATTTTATGCTCAAGGAGATATGCGAGCAGCCGCGTGTTGTGCGCGATACGCTTGTTGGGCGCTTGGCGCCCACGGGTGAGCTCGATATCGATGAGCTGGGACTTTCGTTCGAGGAGCTCAACCTGATCGATCGCGTTTACGTGATTGCATGCGGAACGAGCTATCACGCCGGCTTGATCGCGAAAAACCTGATTGAGGGCTGGGCGCGCATTCCCTGCGAGGTCGAGGCGGCGAGCGAGTTTAGGTATCGCAACCCGATAATCACCCCCACGACGCTCGTGGTTGCGGTGTCGCAGTCGGGCGAGACGGCAGATACCCTGGCGGCGATTCGCGATGCGCGCATCAAGGGCGGAAAAGTCTTTGGCATCACCAATGTGGTGGGTAGTCCCGTGGCGCGCGAGTCCGACGGTGTGATTTACACAAAGGCCAATAAAGAGATTGCCGTGGCGTCTACCAAGAGCTTCATTGGGCAGATCGTGAGCCTGACGCTGCTTTCGCTCTTGTTGGCGCAGGCCAAAGGCAAGCTCAAGACCGGTCAGGTAAAGATGCTCTTTCATGAGCTGGGCGATACCGCGGCGCAGATCCAGCATATTCTCGACACGCAAGGCCCGGCCATTCATGAGGCGGCGCTTGCCTGCAAGGACGCGGCTTCTGCCTTGTTTGTGGGCCGCGGCATGGGTACGGCCATTAGCTACGAAGGTGCGCTCAAGCTCAAAGAGGTAAGTTACCTGCATGCAGAAGCCTACGCGGCCGGCGAGATGAAGCATGGACCCATTGCACTTATCGACCCCGGGTTCCCCGTGATCGCGGTGGCTACCAAAAGTCCTACGTACGATAAAGTGGTCTCGAACCTCAAGGAGTGCGAGGCTCGCGGGGCCACGATCATCGCGCTTGCGACCGAAGGCGACGAGGACATCGCAAAGATCGCAGACCATATCATCTCGATTCCGCCCGTGCGTGACTGCTTTAGCGCCATCACGGCGAGTGTTCCGTTGCAGCTGCTCGCGCGCGAAGTGGCTCTCATGCGTGGCTGCAATGTCGACCAGCCGCGCAATCTGGCAAAGAGCGTCACGGTGGAATAGGATGTCGATCTTGCTGCTCGGCATCGGTATTGCCGCACCGCCGCTCGTTCTATGGGAATTGGTGGCGGCGCTTTTGTCCGATGCTGTCCGGGAAACGGTTCAATCCAAAATCGGCGGCGCATATGACTAAAAAGAGCGCTTCAATATGCAAAAACAGTCGTACTATAGTCGGGTTAAATCCCTCTTATAGAACGGATACATGCATATGGAGTTTCTCACCGATTTCAAAAACAAATGGAAAGGCGTTTTGTTTTGCCTGGTCGTTGCCGTGCCAGCATGGTTTTTGGGCACGCGACTCGAAGTCGTGGGTGCGCCGGTTTTTGCCATCTTGCTGGGCATGGTGCTCGCCCTTGTGGTGCCCGAAGGGTCGCGCCAACCGCTTGCTGGCGGCGTGAAGTTCACTTCAAAGAAGATTCTTCAATACGCCGTGATCCTGCTGGGCTTTGGCATGAATCTCTCTGAGATTTTGGCCAAGGGCGCGCAGTCCCTGCCCATTATCGTCATGACCATCTCGACGTCGCTCGTCATCGCTTTTGTCCTGTGCCGCGTTATGCGCGTGCCCTCGAAGATCGCGACGCTCGTGGGCGTGGGTTCCTCCATTTGCGGCGGTTCGGCTATTGCTGCAACGGCTCCGGTTATCGATGCGGATGACGAGGAGATTGCCCAGGCCATCTCGGTCATCTTCCTGTTCAACGTTATCGCGGCGCTGATTTTCCCCACGCTCGGTGGCATGTTGGGCCTCACGAACGAGGGCTTTGGACTGTTTGCGGGCACGGCTGTCAACGACACCTCTTCGGTGACGGCGGCGGCAAGCGCCTGGGACAGCATGCATCCGGGCGCCAACGTGCTGGAGAGCGCCGCAGTGGTCAAACTTACACGCACGCTTGCCATCATCCCCATCACGCTTGTGCTTGCTTTTTGGCAGATGCATAAGGCAAAAAAGGCGGGCGCAGATGCGGGCAGCACCTTCTCGCTCAAGAAGATCTTCCCGTTCTTTGTGCTGTTCTTTGTTCTTGCAAGTGTAATTACTACTGTGTTTGCGCTGCCGGCAGCCGTTACGGCGCCGCTCAAGACGCTTTCCAAGTTCTTTATCGTTATGGCCATGGCGGCGGTGGGCTTTAACACCAATATCGTCGATCTGGTCAAGAAGGGCGGCAAGCCCATCGCGCTCGGCTTTTGCTGCTGGGTTGGCATTGCATGCATGAGCTTAGGGATGCAGCACGTGCTGGGCATCTGGTAGGGTTTTGCTGCAAGTTCCTTGTGGTGCGCTGCCTTTTGGGCGGTCGCCGTAGATTGCTTGGGATACCATAAGGGCTGGTCACGTATTGCGGCTCACATCGGGGCTTTTGGCCTGGATGCGAGCCGTTTTTTTATTGTTGCTGTCGTCGCAGGGCCGATGGCGGCGCTTGAGGAGGACGCTATGGGAGAGGCATCGCAGGAACAGCCGGAGTGCCGCAACGTCGAGACACTCGTTCAGACGGGCGATACGTTCCAGGATTTTGTCGATACCATCTGGCGCTTGCGTCAGCCCGACGGCTGCCCTTGGGATCGTAAACAGACACATGCCTCGATTGCTAAGAACATGATCGAAGAGGCATACGAGGCGGTTGATTGCATCGAGGCGAACGACCCTGTTCATTTGTGCGAAGAGCTGGGCGATGTTCTCATGCAGGTGGTGCTGCACGCACAGATCGCGCGCGATGCAGGTGAGTTTTCTATCGACGACGTGGTGCGCGGCGTGAACGAGAAGCTCATTCGTCGTCATCCCCACGTGTTTGGCGAGGCGGATGCGAAAAACTCCGATGAGGTGCTGGCTATTTGGGACAAGATTAAGCTCGAGGAGAAGGCCGCCCGCGATGCTTCTGCCGAGCGGGAAGATGAGCGACCCGAGGGCCTGCTTGACAGCGTGCCTACTTCGCTACCGGCTTTGATGCAGGCCCAGAAGGTTTCAAAGAAAGCTGCTGCCGTGGGCTTTGAGTGGGAAAGCGTCGAGGACGTGTGGGATAAGGTTGCCGAGGAGCGCGCCGAGTTCGAGGCCGAAGAGCCGGGGACGGATGCACGTGCAATGGAGTTTGGCGACCTACTCTTTGCCCTCGTGAACGTGGCACGCAAAGAGGGGATCGATGCAGAGAGCGCCTTGCGCGCAAGCACGATGAAGTTTCGTCACCGCTGGGAGCTTATGGAAGGCGTTGCGCTTGATGAGGGCACCTCGCTCGAGGACCTCTCGCTCAAGGAGCTCAACGACATGTGGGAGGGTGCCAAGGCGATTGCGGGGAATGAGGAGCAGCTGACATAGCTACTGGACTTCGCGAATTCCGTTCGCAAAATGGACGGGTCTTTCTGCATCAAGCCGATCGACGTTCTCGCGATAGACATTCATGATTGCGAGGGCAAGATCTTGTCGATTGTGAACTGATAGCTTTGAGTAGGCGCGGTGCAAATGGGTTCGTACAGTATTGGCCGAGATAACCATTTTCTTTGCGACGGAGCGGGAAGATAATCCTCGAGACGAATCTATGGCAACTTGGGCTTCGCGCCGAGTTAGGCCGAGTGCCAAGAGAGATTCGTACAAAAACAGACTGTCAACAGAGAGCGCCAGGGTTTTTCTTGTCTCGATAATCTTTGCGCAGATTTGTATTGAATGTAGTCCAAGCAGGAGGCATAACGAGGCGGGGAGTACCAGGCAAAGAGTAAACGTATTGCTTGCCTGGGAAAGAACGAGGCATGAAATGGAATAGCCGATGCCTGCGCAAAGAAACATGGGGACCGCGAAGCTGGTGATATTCCTACCTAGAGATTCGGTAAGCCGCTGGGATTGCAAAGCCATGGGGACGAACAGCAGGGTCGCACAGATATCAGATACTTCATTGACCATTCCGTCCTGGAGGGCAGCAAGGAGAATGGCAGAGAGAAGTGCATGGAGCGAGCATCCGGCGATAAATACGGGGGCGCAGCACCTTGGCGGGGGAATAATGGAATAGGCATTTTCCGCCGATGTGTGCGCTGTCTTTTTGCTCGCATTTAAGCTAATTTGAATAAGAAGGCAGATGGTGCCGCAGGCCAACCCGGTCAATGCCGTCTCTTGAGATGGGGGAATTAGCGCGAAAAGGGGGATGGCTGCTAGGATGGCAAACTTGTTTCGCGTCCCAACCGCTGCCTCACCTCTTGGCTCAAAAGAGGCGAAGAGATTTCTACAGCAATCTGCCAAGGATATACAAAGAAGCCCAATTTGCAATCCGTGTGGGAGTGCTCCCTTCCCATCTTGAGAAAAAAGAACGCACGAGTAAAGAAGGCTGAATCCAGACACGGCTCCATTGACGAGAGCCGCAAGGGGGCGAGTGCCGGTCTGAGCTTTTTCTAGGCGTACGGAAAAGGCCAGCGCAATGCAAAGTGGCGCGCAGCCGAGTAGTGTCGATATGAAGAAATCTGGTAGTGGGCTGGTCGTCTGCGGGCGATATTGTTGAGCGCACGCAAAAAGTGCATGAATAATCTCTAACAGGAAAAATGACAGGAAGAGGCGCCCCAGAGCGTCTGCCGCGGCGAGTGCTCGTGGTGCCATTTGAGCTTGCCGTCCGGTAGAGGTGTTTGATTTTGAGGCGCAGTCCACATTAGCTTGAGGGGAAAGCATCGAATCGAGTAGGGCAATGAGCTCTACGTGTCCCCTTATGTTCAGTTTTGCGTAAACTCGCTTAGCGTATGTGGCGATGGTCGCTTTTTTGATTCCGAGTGAATCGGCGATTTCGGACATACTGCTTCCTGAATAAATCAAGCAGACAATTTGAAGCTCTCTTTCTGAGAGCGTGTGTGATCCCAAGGCCCTTTCAACCAGTTCTGCCAAGTTGGGGACGTTTGAGCTTGCTGGAGGTGGACAGCCCACCAAGACGGAGAAACTAAGGTCAGAGTTCTTGTTCTGCGTGGTATCCCGTAGGAAATACAGAACGGTGATGAATGTGACGCTGACGACGATTGCGAGTAAAACTAGCGCCTGGTCGTTGCTTTCTTTCACCGTGGCGGAAGATAGCCCTGCCGTCATAGGAAGAGAGAAAGCGATTATGAGGGCTGGGAGAAGATAGAGAAGGGTGGAAGCGTTGACCAGCTTAAGGCTTTTGGCGTAGGGAGACGTTGTTCCTTCCGCCAGGTTTGTTGTCGCTAAATGGATGATGGGAATGACGGCAAGAAAGAGCGCCGAATCAAACAGCCAATAACCCCCGCATACACCTAGCAAAAGGACGATAACCCCGGCAAGCGAGGTGGTAATGAGGCGGCTGCTCTTTATCACTTTTCGCGCGATGAAACCTCCGAGGACTGTTGTCAGCAGAAACAGCAGGAGAAAAGATGAGCCCGAGATGGAGTTGGTCTCCGACCGCGGCGTGCTGGAGAACGTGGAGAGAGCGGGGGCAAGTCCAATGGCAAAGAAAAGAAGGAAGCAGACCAGAATGCGCTGGTTTGGGTCACGAATATCGGCTTTTGCTTCATCGATGGCCGAGGGCTTGCTAAAAGACGGAAGGGCGACGGCGGCAATAGCAAGGCCGTTGAGGACGCAGCCGCGTATCTCCGGTGGAATCAGCGAAAGAAAGGGGACGGCGAGCCACGAGAGGCTTTTGTGGCCATTTGCCGTATCCGAGTAGTATGCGTTTTCAATTTCAAGAAGGGTAAGGACGGGTGCCCATAGGATTGCTGAGGCAATTTTCAGGAAAAGTGGCGATGCAAAGAGGAAAACGACCTCAATAAAGGAGAGAAGCGCAAATTGCCCCGTGCGCTTCTGCGAGAAGACGCTACGCGAGAAGTGACGGTGCATACGGGGAAATGCGAGGGGGGCAAGCAGCGGAAGCGCGGAAATGGCACTGTATAGATAGCTTGTCGTTAAGGGGTATAGACCGCTTTCAAAAGGCATGACGAGGTTGCATGCTAACTGTGCGGCCAAGGCGGTTGTCAGAAGCGGTTTGCACGAAGTGAGCGCCTCTCCAAGCTTGGAGAGGCGAATCGATTGTGGTGCTGAGGCGATCATCTTAAGGTTGCTGTTTATCGTGCCTTGCAAGGGCATGAGCAACGGCCATGCGGACGACAAAATAAATAGCCGCAAGGAAGATGGCGCGGGGGACAATCCAGAAGATTGCCTGATAAAGAAGTGAAAAAAGCTCGGCAGAGGTAAGCAGCATCGTTCCTCCTTAAGGATTGGATAAATGATACACAAAACCGGACGTTTTAATGTAAACGTCCGGTCTCGTTATAGTGCTCTAGGAAACAGGGCCGCCTGTCATCCAACCTTTAGTGAGCGTGTTTGACGATTCGCTGTTTAGCTTGAGATCGGACATGGTTACTCCAATCGTTTGGTTGACTGATGGGAAACAAAACCTCCTTCCGGCAATCAGTTCCTGACTTCATTCTTCGATAAGCAGACGGTTTTGTCTGTCATACGACTGGATGATTTTCAATTTGGCTGTTTTGTTTTGAGGACGAGAGGCGTTATGTGCTGGAGGGCGTGTAAGCCGGGAAGATGATTTAATTTGCCCGAGGCGGCGGACCGGTGCCGACGGGGCACCTTTGAATGGTTGACGGCAATTGGTGACTGGAACGTGCCGTTCATCGAGATTTGCTCCGTTGCTTTGGGGCCGGTTATGTACCCGCATCCATCTAGTTTTACCGAGCAAAGCGCCCCGTTAACCCAATTGCAGGCCAAATGTGCTGGAGTACTCGCTTGAGATTCGGTACCGTTAACCATTAATGACGCGAACTTTCTCGTGAAAAGGGGAGCGTATGGCAGGCAAACCGGCAATTACCAAAGCGGAGATTCTCGATGTCGCCTACGCGCGAGCGCAGCAAGATGGCCTGGGCGGCCTCTCCATTCGTTCGGTTGCGCGCGAATGCGGCGTAGCCGTGGGTACGCTGTACAACTATTTTCCCGATAAAGCATCGCTTGTCTCGGCAATCGTTTTGCGTTTCTGGGGCCTTGTTTCAAAAAGTTGCGAAGGTAATTTCGTGTCGGGCGAAAGCGCACTAGATTGCTGCCGTGCTCTGTTTACCAAACTTAAAGCGCTGCTCTCGGGCTTTCAAATCAATTGGCTACGTGAGATCTCGATGCTCGATGTGCAAACGCTCGAATTGATCCGTGAAGAGAAAGTCGTTCGCCTTGACGATATTTACGAGGTTATTGAGTGCGCTTTGCTCAACGACCCTCGTATCGATTCTGGCGTGTTTGAGCACTTGGACAGCCGCAGGATGGCGCGCGTTATCTGGCGCTCTCTTTTTGATTCTCTCCGCTCCGATATCGAGGTGTTTGACGATTTTCTGGAAGTGCTGTCGCTTGCCCTGTATGGTCCGAGCGGTCTGTAACCTGTCCGCAAGCCCTGCACAACTGTCACGCGTTCGCGTGGTATAACTAAAACAAATCAGCGCATACACACTTCAATCGTACAAGGCGCCCATGGATCGTTATTCGAACAATCATTCTGCCCGTTATTCGGCTGCTGCAGGCACGTCGGCGCGCGTGCGCACCGTGCAACTTAGCCACCCTGGCCTGCGTCGCAGGGCAAAAGAGCCTTCGCGGCAAGCGACCTCGCCTGCGCCCGCCGACCGCGCTTCTCATCC
This sequence comes from uncultured Collinsella sp., assembly GCA_958348985.1. Taxonomy (GTDB): domain Bacteria; phylum Actinomycetota; class Coriobacteriia; order Coriobacteriales; family Coriobacteriaceae; genus Collinsella. The sequence goes on from CATWBG010000003.1 coordinate 93,461, forward strand.
GGCTGCGGGAACCGGACGCAATGTCGCCCTGGCCGATGCGGATGCTTTTGCACGCAGGGGCAAGGAGCCTTCCCATAACTGCCACGTTGCTCCTACATCGCCCGGGAAAGACGGTGCTGCCTCGCGCGGACGATCGTCTTCGCGTGCAGCCCGCACCAACTTCATGAAATACGCGGCAGATAATCGTGCCGTCCATGCCATCTATAAGTTCACGACGGGGCGTACCAAGCCATTGGCCATCGCTCTTGTGATTCTGGCAGTTCTTGGTGGACTCTATGGTCCGATGCGTGACTACTACGTTGCCTATCGCACGGGGGATATCCTTTCGCGCCAGCTGCAGGTGAGCGAGCGGTACAACAAGAGCCTGCAGTCCGATGTGAGCAAGCTGCTTTCCAAGGAAGGCATTGAGGACGAGGCCCGCTCAAAGCTTGGTCTTGTGATGCCGGGAGAGAAGCAGCTTGAAGTTAAGGGACTCGATGGCGATTCTTCTTCCGGTTCTTCCGATGCAAGTTCGTCGCTTACGGCTTCTGAGATTGCAAAGCGCGAAGCGGAGGTTGCGGCAGAGGCGCCTTGGTACATAAAGGTTCTCGATACGGTCTTTTTCTATTCTGGCGTGGGCGGTCAGGAAGTGTCTTCATCGGGTAATTCGACTTCGGGGGAGTAGCCATGTGCGATGCTGCTTCGATGCGCTTTCGTATCGCGTCAATTGATCTGGGAACCGTCTCTTCGCGCCTGCTTTTGGCGACGGTTGAGGACGGGATCATTGTCGATTCGAATAAGCATACGGTTATTACGAATCTGGGCGAGGGCGTGGACGCGACGGGTTCGCTTTGTGATGCGGCCATCGAGCGGGTGATCTCTGTGTGCCGCGAGTTTCGTCGCAAAGCGGACGCGTTTAAGCCCGATGCCGTGTGTACTACGCTGACGAGCGCCGCGCGTGATGCCAAGAACGGGGCCGTGCTTATCGATGCTTTGCGGGGACTGGGGCTTTGTCCGCAGGTTATTCCCGGTGAGGTTGAGGCGAAGCTGACGTTTTACGGCGTGGCGCATGATTTTGAGGGCCAGGTTATCGCTGTGGCCGATTCTGGCGGCGGGTCGACGGAACTGGCGTTGGGGTCCTATGGGGCGGGCAAGCCGCTTGAGTTGAGCTCTGTCGAATCTCTCAATATCGGTTGCCGTCGCGTTACCGAGCGGTTTTTCTCAGCGTTGCCTCCGCAATATGGCGAGGTTGAGCGTGCTGCCTCATGGGCTGCGGAGCAGTTTGGGGCCTTTTGGGCTGGCACCGCCGAGCGCCCCGATCGACTGATTGCCGTGGGAGGGACAGTGACGACGCTCGTCGCGATGGTTGAGCGCATGGAACGCTACGACTCTTCGCGTGTGCATTTGCATCGCCTGGGAATCCAGAATGTCGAGGCATGTATTGAAGCTATGCGTGTTTTGGACGCGGCGTCTGTTGCAAATTTGCCCGGCGTTCAGGAAAAGCGAGCCTCGGTGCTCTTGGGCGGCGCTGTCATCATTCGCGAGCTTATGAAGACCGGCGGGTATGATGAGCTGACGGTGAGCGAGAACAGCTTGCTCGCCGGTATGGCGGCGACGATGTTCGAGGCGCTTGCGCATAAGGGAGATGATGGCTTTAAGCCGGTTGTTGGCTGGAAGCCAGAGTTGTCGTGATAGACTAGCTCACACAAGGGGGCGTGGCGGAATTGGCATACGCAGGAGACTTAAAATCTCTCGCCGCAAGGATTGAGGGTTCGAGTCCCTCCGCCCCTACCAGGTTATCAAAGGTCCCGGCGACGGGACCTTTTCTTTTGCCGGGCGCCGTGCGCGGACTCGAACCCGGGAGGGAGCGGAGCTGCGGAAACGCGCGAGCGTTTTCCAGCGTAGCTCGCAAGGCGCGGCGAGCGCCGCAGCGGGGCGCCGGCGCGCAGCGGCGGTGGAGTCCCTCCGCCCCTACCAGGTTACCAAGGGTCTCGGCGACGGGACCTTTTCTTTTGCCGGGAGCTGTGTGACAAAACAAACCCGTGGACTTTTGTCACATTTTGAGTTGGTACAAGAAGGCAGGCCAGAACCAACATGGGCTCTGACCTGCGTTTTCATAAAATGTGACAAAATAAACCTGTGGACTTAGTGTCACGTTGGGTTAGTGGGCGGAGTAGTGGAATCCGTCCTCGGCGGCGCGCTTGAGGTATTCGTCTCTCTTTTGGATGTTTTTGGCGTTTTCGTACTGCACAGCGATGAAGTACTCCAGACGGCCGCGCTGGGAACCGCTTGTTTTGTCGAGCAAGGCCTCAAGCTCTCCAATGTGGTTGGATTTCTTCAGGATCATGATGTCGTACGAAAGCAGTGCATCGTGCTTGTACGGCTTGTATTCGTCGCCTTCCCAATTGAGAATCTCGTCGAGCATGCTTTTTGCCTGCTGCTTCTTACCCTGGCCAACATAGATGTTGAAGGCCTTGAGCACCAGATCGACGCGCTGCCGATGCTTGAGCGGGTAGCGAAGTAGCACCTCGAGGGTTTCGTTGGCTTTTGCGTAATCTTCTTTAAGCAAGTACGCATTGAGCTTGAAGTAGTTGATGTTGTAATCGGGATACAAGGCGTTGGTGAGCGGGGCATCGATGAGCTTGAAGAACTCGTCATACTGCTCGCGCGCAAGATAGTTGCGCAGCTTCTTGTACGTTGTGCGCTTCTTGATGGCCTTGAACAAGATCATGCAGATCAAAATGATGCTCAAGATAAAGGTGGCGATACGGAAGTTCATGCCCTGCTCCTCGGGGATGCCGTTGTATAGACCAAGCTCGACACATAATAGCGTGCGCCGCGCTCGAGGCATTTCGGGATTGATCCCTCGCGAAAATATCTAGATTGACTTGTACATAAGTTGTATAGTTACGGTGCAGCAAGGAAAGGACTCGAGATTGAGCAAAGCTAACGGCGAGACCCTACACGGCACGGTTTCGAACTATATCCGATCAAAAATCTTCGCCAAGGAGTGGGGAACAGGGGAGCGCATCCCGTCCGAGCATAGCTTGATGGATTTGTTTGACGTAAGTCGTGGCACCGTTCGCAAGGCAATCAAAACGCTCGTCGATGAAGGCCTTTTGCAGCAAGAGCATGGTCGCGGAACCTTTGTGAGCGAGCCGCATATCGCGCATCCCGGCGGCGATCGACCGTTTTCGTTTGCGGCTTCACTGCAGCAGCAGGGAATTACGTTTGAGACCGAGGTCCTTTCGCGTGAGCGCATCGGCGCCACGCCAGAAGTTGCGGAGCATTTGCAGATCAAAGAAGGCGATCCTGTCCTCAAGCTTCGTCGTGTGCGTCGCGCCGGCGGTAAGGCGATTATGGTGCTGGACAGCTGGACGCCGCTGAATGTCTGCCCCGGTATCGAGGACATGCCCTTAGAAGAGATGTCGCTGTTCGATGCAGTCGAGAAGGCGACGGGTGCACACATCGCCGTTTCGCAGATGGCTTACTCGGCGCGCTCTGCGGGCAAGGATCTGGCAAGCGTGATGGGCGTGTCCGAGGTATCGCCCGTGCTTAACCTGGAACAGCTGATCTTCTTGGATGACGGCCGTGCTATTGAGTGGGGCGATACGATGCTGGCTGCGGGCCAGACCATCGTGGGAACGGCACATCAGCGCCTTGCGTAGTCGAACCGTCTCATTTTCGTTTTTAACCCCCACACTTTCGCTCTTTCGAATGGCTTGAAGCACGTAGAGCTGAGCTTACGACTTGAAACTGAACGATGTTCAGCAAAACGTCATAGACCCTTCAAATTTACGGTTGTGGGCAAAGCGTGTGCGGAATGGTGTAACGTTTTACCAACGGCCAAATCGCTCCTTTGAAGAAAATGCCCCATTTGACACACCGTTCATCGAAGATAATGACCGTTTGCGAGATACCCGCAACAATGCGTTTTTCTCAACTTGTCTCCATTAGAATGTACAAGCAGAAGGCAACTTGTATAGCATTTTGAGTGCGAGTTGCCGTATCATTCCAAGCGGCAGATGCACTTGCGCCATGTGGGGCATCTGGCAGATTAAACGTGCTTGCGTCCAAGCAGCGAGCACCCGATAGCGGAGATGATGTAATGGAGAAAAAGCAGCTTCGTTGGCCGTTCTTTGTGGTCAATCCCAAGTCCTACCTCTATGGCGAGGACATTCTCAAACTCGCTAAGTACACGGACAAACTGGCCGAGAAGTATGACTTTGACGTTCTGTTCACCGCGCAGCTCATCGACCTGCCGCGCATCATCGATGAGTGCCCTCACCTGGTACCTTGCGCCCAGCACATGGAGAGCCTCAAGCCGGGCCGTGGCATGGGCCACGTTCTGCCCGAGGCGCTTGCCGCCGCTGGCGTAAAGGCAACCTTCCTCAACCATGCCGAGAACCCCTCTACCGTGCATGAGCTGGCAGCTACCATCGCTCGCGCCAACGAGGTTGGCATCCTTACCGTCGTGTGCGCCGATTCCGTCGAGGAGGGCGAGATGATCGCCTCTCTGAAGCCCGACGTCATGGTTTGCGAGCTCACGAGCCTTATTGGCACCGGCACCGTTGCCGGCGAGGACTACATGCGCGCTTCCACCGAGGCCGTTAAGGCCGTCTCTCCTACCACGCAGGTGCTCCAGGCCGCGGGCATTCACTCCGGCGAGAACGTCTATGATGCCATCAAGTACGGCGCCGACGGCACGGGCGGCACGTCTGGTATCGTTGCAGCCGAGGATCCGTTTGCAACCCTCGACGAGATGTTCGAGGCGCTCGACCGCGCACGTACCGATTTCGCAAAGTAACTCAGACGGACAAGGATTTGCATATGACTGTTTACAAGGGTCTCGTTAAGGTTTCCACCCTCGAAGGCAAGCCCACCTACCTGGACATCACCAAAGAGGTCGAGGACATCGTTCGCGAGTCTGGCGTCAAGGAGGGCATCGTCACGGTTATCTCCTGCCACACTACCTGCGCCGTCTTCTCCGAGGAGTATGACCACGATCACACCCCCACGGGCGACACGTTCCTGCAGGCCGATCTTTCCGATGGCCTCAACCGCATCTTCCCCGAGCAGCACGACTGGAGCACCTATCGCTATCCCGGTCTCGACCATTTCGAGGAGGTCGAGTCTTGGCCCAACCCCGAGCAGTACCTGCCCAACATGGACCGCAGGATGCTGTGGAATGGTGACGCGCACCTGCGTTCGACGCTCATCGGCTCCAATCAGACCTTCGAGGTCGAGAACGGCGAGCTTCAGCTCAATGGCCTGGCAAGCATTTTCTTTGTTGACTTCGACCGTACGCGTGAGCGCAACCGCAAAGTCAAGGTTTGCGTTATCGGCGAGTAAGCGCTAGCTTTTTCAATGGCTTTTCGCCGGCGTCGCTTCGCATGCTGCCCGATGGCGAAGCGAGTTCGAGTGCCGGCTGAAGTAGTAGAATGCAAACATCGTTTGTTTACGAAAGGAGAGAGTAAATGAAGAAAATCGTTGTTGCTTGTGGTTCCGGTGTCGCAACCTCCACGGCTGTCGGCCATAAAATTGCCGACCTCCTGGATGCTAACGGCCTTTCCGGTCAGTACCACATCGTGCAGTGCTCCATCGCTGAGGCTCCGTCTCAGTGCACCGACGCTGTGCTTCTGGTCGCAACCACTATCGCTCCCGCAGGCATTACCTGCGAGTATGTGAGCGGCGTGCCCTTCCTGACGGGTATGGGCAAAGCTGATGCAGAGAAGAAGATTTTGGAGATCGTCTCCGCGTAATTCCAGGCATCAGAGTCTGATCACATCTGACCGCTGACGCGGTCACCTTATCCGAGAGTGAGATTACTCAATGGACGCAATTGTTGCATTTTTTGGCGGTGTCTCCAGCCTAGGCGTCTCCGTCGTTATGCCGATCGTGCTCACCATCCTGGGCGTGCTGTTCGGTGCCGGCTTTGGCAAGAGCCTTAAGGCCGGTCTGACCGTCGGTATCGGCTTTATCGGCCTGAACCTGGTCATCAACCAGCTCATGGGCACCGACCTCGCCGGTGGCGTTAACGCCATGGTTACCCGCTTCAGCCTGTCCCTGAGCGTCATGGACGTGGGCTGGCCTGCGGCTTCCGCAATCGCCATGGGCTCCATCGTGGGCACCATCATCATCCCCCTGGGCCTGCTCGTGAACGTGCTCATGCTGCTCACCAACACCACCCAGACCGCTGACGTCGACATCTGGAACTACTGGCACTTCGCCTTCACCGGCGCTCTCGTTGCCATCGTTACCAACAACGTCGCTTTTGGTATCGCTGCTGCCATCATCAACGAGGTTATCGTTCTCATCATCGGCGACTTGACCGCTCCGCTGGTTGAGAAGTCCCTCGGCCTCCCCGGCGTTTCCATTCCTCATGGCTTCTCGGGTGCTTATGCTCCGATTGCCTTCGCCGTCAACTGGGTTATCGACAAGATTCCTGGCCTGAACAAGATCGACATCAACGTTCGTTCCATGCAGAAGCAGTTCGGCGTCTTTGGTGAGCCCGTCCTTCTGGGCGCCATCATCGGCCTGCTTATCGGCCTGCTTGCTGGCTATGGCTTCCTGCCCAGCACCGCCGCTGACGGCACCACCGTCCCGAGCGTTCTGTCCATGGCCGTCTACATGGGTGCCGTCATGGTCCTGATCCCGAAGATGGCTGCCCTCCTCATGGAAGGCCTCATGCCCGTCTCCGACGCTGCTTCCAACTTCATTCAGAAGCACTTCCAGAACCGCGGCAAGATCTACATCGGCCTTGATTCCGCTGTTGGTACCGGTCACCCCGTGACCCTGACCATGGCGCTCATCCTCGTGCCGGTCTCCATCTTCCTGGCCTTCATTCTCCCGGGCAACCAGGTTGTGCCTCTGGCCGACCTCGCCTGCATCCCCTACATGCTCGTGCTCATCACTCCGATTGTTCATGAGAACGGCTTCCGTGGTCTGATCGTCGGCATCATCGTCCTGGCTGTTGGTTTCTACATCGCCACCGACCTGGCCCCGCTCATCACCTCTGCTGCTGCAAACGTGAACTTCGACATGGGTGGCGCCGCTGCCATCTCCTCCATCTGCGATGGCGCTAACCCGCTCACCTGGGTCATCACTCGCCTTGGCCAGCTTGGCGACGGCATCGGCCTGGTCGTCCCGGCTGTTGTTGCTATTGCCATGGCTGTCTGGAACCGTATGCGTATCCTCAAGGAGGCCAAGGAGCTGCACGCCGAGCAGGCATAATGCACCAACCTCTATGCTCAAGACGCATATGAGCTAGCATCATTTGGGGCCCACGACGAGTTTCGTGGGCCCCAATCTTTTATCGAGACGTCGCGCCACATGCTGGAATGCCCACGCAAGCGCTAGAGGAGTTTTGACGATGGCGAAGAAAGCCGTAAAAAAGATTGAGACCGCTTCTGTGCCCAAGGTGCTCAAGGTTGGCGTCGCCGCGGGTGTGCCTCCCGAGGAGAAGAGGACGTACACCTATGACGCTCGCAGCTACCGTTCAGACGTGTTGATCCCCGCATATGCATGCATCTTTTTTGCATGCGTCGCCATTCACTGTGTGGTTATCGGCTTCTTTGTGCCTATTGCCATCCTGGCGCTCGTTGTGTGCGCCTATACGCTGCTTAACACGTTTGTGGCCCATGCGTATCCCCGCGTGATCGAGCTTGATGCTACGAGCATCAGCTTTGAATCGTTTGGCCAGAAAAAGGTTTTTGCACTGGACAAGCTCGAGCAATGCTCGCTTCGCTCAGCAGGCAACAGCGGCCATCTGTACCTGCGAATTGCCGAGAAGAATGACGCAGGGAGCGGTCGCGGGGTTCATGCGCGTTATTTTATTGACACCGAGGATAGCGTTGACCAGGACGGCAACCCCGCAATGGAGCTCAAGGATTTTCTGCTTGCCACCGAGGAGCGCGTCGATCCCGAGAATATTCGCGTTATCGCTCGTAAGCAGGGACGCTAGAGCTCTGCGGGCTTTTGGTCCCTTATGTGCCGTATGGCGCTACAACTGACGTAAGATTGAAGCCGTGCCGCTTGGCGCGGCTTAATTTGTAGGCAACGCGCGCGAGCGCAGATGGGAGAATCGAGTATGGCAACGATGGGAGAGGGTAATCCGGTAGAGCTCTTTAACATGCATGTAGCGCACGTGGGAATCAATGCAAAGGATCCGCACGAGGCGCAGCGTATCGCCAAGCAGTTTGAGCTTTTGCTGGGTTTGACCCCGCGTGAGACGCCCATTTCGTTTTTCTCGGACACGCTGGTCGAGACAATGAAGCAGAATGGCCGCGGCGAGCACGGCCATATCGGCCTGGCGGTAAACGATACGGCAGCTGCCGAGGCGTGGCTGCGTGAACGCGGCGTAGAGTTTATCGAGGAATCTCGTGTGCTTAACGAGGATGGTTCAACGTTCTTGATTTATCTCAAGGACCAGATTGGCGGCTTCGCCATCCATCTTTCTCAGGGCAAATAGACAATTATTGACATCCGAGTCGAGCGGTTCGAAAGAAATTAAAAAAAGAGCTTGAATCGCTCGTTCCGCTCGAGTATTATTTAACAGCACGCGGGCGTGGCGGAATTGGCAGACGCGTAGGCTTCAGGTGCCTATGGGCTTCGGCTCGTGAAGGTTCAAGTCCTTTCGCCCGCACCATCAAATGTTTAAGGCTTCCAGCAATGGAGGCCTTTTTTGTTAGGGCCCGGTGCACGGACTTGAACCGATGAGGTCGAGAGACGTGAAGCGGGCAGGCCGGCGGCCTGCCCGTAGCCGAGCGTGCGAGCGGACGGCGGCAGCCGGCCGCGTGGCCGCGGATTCGCGCAGCGAAGACGCAAGTCAGAACGTCATATCATTGCAAGCTAAACGCGCTGCAAGGACTCCTAAAAGAGCTGGAAGGCAGAGTCGACAAGCTCGTTAAAGCTCTGTTCTTTAAGGCTGAATGTATTCGAAGCGCCGTCGTAGCTAAATTCGAGCGATCCGTAAGAGGATTCGGTATCGTCTTCGATTTCGTTCAGCGCGTCGTTGTATATTTCGCGCACGCGCTCTTTTTGGGCGTCAGTCAGCTGGCTGTGAGCGCTGGTCAGCCCCTCGCTATTGAGATACTCGTTAAGCTCTTCGTGGAAAGTCTCGTCAAAATCATAGGCGCTTGGAACAAAGTAATCGAAAAAGGCGGTACCACGGTTGTCGGCGGGATCTTCGTTGTCGGTAAACGCATATACGCTTTCAATTTGATACGTAAAGTTGCCTAGTAGCTTATTGGCGTAAAGCGTCGGATCGATGCCGAGGTCCTCGACATCGTATCCATAGGAGTTCTTAAGCTCCTGCGAGAGATTGTTGCAGATGCGCTCGCGTACATCTTCGTTGTCTTGTAAGGCGGAGAGGGTCTGGCAGGTGACATCGTAAACGGTGCTTTCTTCCTCATCCAGTTCCGATGGATCCAGCTGCTTCGCTTGGGAATGATCCAAAGTTTTGCCCTCGAACGGTGCGAATGGGCTTTCGTCAAAGAAGGTGCTATCGAGAAGGTCCCCGGCAACTGCAACAATGAAGACGATGAGGATGAAGATAGCGAGCTTACTGCGGTGGCCGGTTGTCTTAGAGGAGCTACTCTTGGTGTGGTTGGATGCCTGGGGTTTTTGATTTGTTTTGCCGTCGCGTGTCTTGAAAGCTGCCTTCCATGCACGATGGGTTCTTTTGTCGGCGACGCTGGAGCTGGTGTCGGCGACGCTGGCGGGGGAGTTGTCGGCGGGCGCGCGGTAGGCATCGGGACGCTTTCGCGGCGCGGAGTAGTCCTTATCGGCAAAGGAACACGCGTCACCCAAGAAATCACTTGGCTGCGTGTCTTCCGGCATTATGGGCTCGCCGGCGTTAAACGGGTCGATATTAGAGTCGTGGTGTTTGCTCATGGCGTACTCCAAGGTCGAATGGCCTTAAGTCTAGTATACCGTGGACGGCACAAGGCAATGGGCTGTGATTGCAAGCAAAAAGGTCTGATGCCAGGGGCATCAGACCTTAACAATGGAGTGCTGGTTGTTGCGGGCTGTGTTTAAAGATCCCAGTCGTCATCATCGCTGGGCCCGCGGTCTACATACATCTTACTCGTGCGTTTCTCGAGAATAAAGGCAACCAGTCCGATGACGAGGATGCCGACAACAAAGAGAATGCCCACGCCTTCACGCGTGCCAAACAAAAAGGAAAAAAACGTGTCCATCCAGCCATCTCACCTTCTGGGGGTCAAGTCAAACTGCCCATAAGTATATACTTGCGAGAGCAATGGTATATTGCCAACCTGAATACACATCGCGATGCCGGCACGGCGCCGGCGCGGTACAACGGAGGAAGCATGCTCGATATCAAATTCGTTCGAGAGAATCCCGACGCTATCGACGAGGCCATGGCCAATCGCCAGACTTCGTGGGACCGTCAGAAGTTCTTTGAGATGGATGATGAGCGTCGTCAGGTCATCGTCGAAGTTGAGGAACTCCAGGCTACGCGCAACGCCGAGTCCAAGAAGATTGGCGCCCTGATGAAGGAGGACAAGAAGGACGAGGCCGAGGCCGCCAAGGAGGCCGTGCGCGAGGTTAACGAGAAGATCGACGGTCTTGCCGAGCGCCGTACTCAGATCGAGGGCGATCTGACCGATTTCATGGCCCATCTGCCCAACATCCCGTGTGAGGCCACCCCGTACGGTAAAGACGAGGACGAGAACATCGAGCGTCGTCGCTGGGGTACTCCGCGTGAGTTCGATTTTGAGTTCAAGGCTCACTGGGACTTGGGTACCGACCTCAACATCCTTGATTTCGACCGCGGCAACAAGCTTTCCGGTAGCCGTTTTACCGTTCTTGGTGGCGCCGGTGCCCGTCTTGAGCGTGCGCTTATCAACTTCTTTGTGGACACGCACACGAGCCGTGGCTTCAAAGAGTGGTGGCCGCCCATCGTCGTTAAGCGCCAGACCATGTTCGGCACGGGTCAGCTGCCCAAGTTCGAAGATGACGCCTATCACGTGTCGGGCGACAACTTCTTAATCCCCACCGCCGAGGTTGTGCTTACCAACCTGCACGCCGGCGAGGTGCTCGACGCCGACACGCTGCCGCGCCGCTACACCGCTTTCACCCCGTGCTTCCGTGAGGAGGCTGGCTCTGCTGGTCGCGATACCCGCGGTATCATTCGCCAGCACGAGTTTGACAAGGTCGAGATGGTTAAGTTCGCCAAGCCTGAAGAGTCCGACGAGGAGCTTGAGAGCATGACCGCCGAGGCCGAGTATTTGCTACAGCAGTTGGGCCTTCCGTATCGCGTGATTAGTCTCTGCACGGGTGACCTGGGCTTCTCGGCGCGTCAGACCTATGACATTGAGGTCTGGCTGCCCAGCTACAACGCGTACAAGGAGATTTCGTCCTGCTCCAACTGCGGTGACTTCCAGGCACGTCGCGCCAACATCAAGTATCGCGATCCTGCCAACTTCAAGGGCTCGCGCTACTTGCATACGCTGAACGGCTCCGGCCTGCCGGCTGGCCGTACCATGGCGGCCATTCTGGAGAACTACCAGAACGAGGACGGCACGATTACCATTCCCGAGGTGCTGCGTCCCTACATGGGCGGCATGGAGAAGATCGTGCCTGAGGCATAAGGCTTCTTGCAAATATATCGCCTGATGAGCGGCGGAGTCCCATGGGGGGCTTCGCCGCTTTTACTTGCCGCGCGTTCTGGCGGTGTTTCGACGGAAATTTTAGCAGCGAGAAAAGCTGCCCATCCGTGTGGGAGGCTCTGAATCGGGCGCACTTTCTGTCCCATAAGACGGGAAGTGCGGGATATAAGCAAAAAAGAAGTCCGATTCCCGGGGGAGGCAGTTCAATGCGGTCGTCGGCAGGCTTTTTTGACTCTTTCTTTTCGGTCGTCTGTTTGGAGGCGCTGCCAGCGGCGCTGCCGACGGGCTTGGCGGTGTTGCCGCCGTTGCAGCCCATGAGGGGCATGCTCAGGGCAAGAGCCGCAACGCACGCCGCTAATAGCTTCTTGGTGATCTTCATGGGTCCTCGTCATTCCATGTGCATTGCATTTCGACCCATGAGTCGTTGAGTGGATCAACGGGTGCCGCGATGGGCCCTTCTCACTTATGAGGCTATCGGCTGGAGGTTATTTTGGAAATGCCTTGGGTCCCGAATGCATCACGCAAAGCATCACAAACGTCCCATTTGTGAAAATGAGGGTGCGATGTGAAATCAATCGAGGGGCGCATTTTGATCAGATGCCTTATTTACCTGCTATTTAGCTGTTTTGCATGCTTGAAGCAAAAAAATTTTTGACTTTTAGAAAAGTTTTTCTTGACGCGACCTAGGGGCGATGGCATTATAAATAGCGCGCTGCGGCATTAGCTCAGCTGGATAGAGCGTTTGACTACGAATCAAAAGGTCATAGGTTCGAATCCTATATGCCGCACCAACCGAATGTTAGGCCCCCAGCAATGGGGGCTTTTCTTTTATCGCGGTGTTTCTCCCCGCCTGCGAGGTGCTTGGTGGCACTGGTCCTTGATTCTATGCTTTCGACAATTTGAATGCGATTTGGAATGCAGAACCGGTTCCAGATTTTCTGGGGGTGAGTCCCCTGAAGTGGTGGAAAAATCAAAATATGTACGATAAGCCTGTCTGTTTTAGGCATGTATAGTCCCCAGAATGAATCTTAGGGCCTTCATGACGGCCATGAGCGACGTTCATGGTTCGCCACGAGGTTTGTCGGGCCTCCGCTTGCTTAAAAACGCTTTCCTGAATCGTACATATTTTGATTTTTCCGCCAGAATGGACGGACCGGTTTGCAGGAAATGCCAAAGTAGCTTGATTGGCCTGTTTTTTATTCAAATCGACTACCGTTTTATGCATTTATGTTGCCCATGAGGTGGCCAGCTCCGTCCCCCGTGCCCAAAGCCGCCGATTGCCGGACGTCCTGGGCCCAGGGTTTCATATCGAACGTATGATGGATGCAGAACATCTTGCTGCCAGCACGTTACCGGTGGCCTAAACAAGAAGGACGAGGCAATGCAGGCAGCTCGTTATAAACTGGGCCTACTGGCGGGCAAAAAATGCTTCACGCACATGCCCGAGCAGCTCGACGACGAAACATACGGCACGATTTCCGGCGCGTTTGGCAAGGATGCTCAGGAGGCCTGCTACGTTGTCCGGTTTGTCGGACGATCGCAGGTCGAGATTTTGGGCTATGTCAACATGTCCGGCGAAGTGTACCGTACGTGTGCTCCGGTGAAGGACGCGGCGCTTCCGGATGTTCCCGATCTGGTGATTCGCAAGAGCTCCGGTGCGGAGTCGGGATTGATTAGCGTGCTTGATGAACATGGGCGCTTGCGTCGTATTTCGCACTTCAAGGGCGCTGCGGAGGGCACGATGCGCGAGAGCGCCAACGAGCCCACCTGGAATTCGAAACGCAGCCTTCGTTATGGTGACTTTATGGCATCGCTTTACCTGCGCTACTGCGTCTTTGGCGCAGCGGGAACCGGCGCCACTTCCTCTGGAAGCTCGAATGCCGAACATGAACGTTTTGTGATCGAGATGCATGCGCTTGATGAGCCTGTCGAACTATTTTGCGGCTTTGCGTCCGCCTCGCTTCCGGACGCTATCGACGCGCTGCTGTATCGCATCGAGAGCAATCAAAATCCCTGCGGTCTGGAACTGTACGCAAAGCGCTTGATGAGCGAGGTAGATCTTTCCTGCTTGCGCACCTGCTCGGTAAAAACGACGCTCACACTCGCGCGCATTGGGCGTACGCGCAGCTTCTTTGTCAACTTTGATCGTTCTGGGTTGTTACGTCACGAGGTGGAGACGGTGCTTTCCGTCGAGACGGTTCTGAATCGCCTTTCTCGCATGCTTGATCGCATGGGGGCGGGCACGGCGCCCACCTCCATGTCTCCAAGTGAAGAAGATTGTTCGAGGATCGACCGTCGCATCTTCGATGAGACGACGGGACAGGTCGCGCAGCTGTTGGAGCAGCTTTCGGAGCCAAATCCATGGGCGATGCCGGGAACGATTCACTGCGCGCCTGGGGGCGAATGGGATGTTCGCACGCGATTTGCGCATCTTGCGGAGGGGATTAACATCACCACGCGTCTCGACTATCGATTCGATGTCGATGTGTCTCGCGGCGCCATGCGCGTGCAGCTCATGCAGCCGCCCTGCGCCGCCATGCCTCGCTCGTTCTATGATGAGCTCGCGGGTGAGTGGGCCAAATACGATGAGGGCGAAATACGAGAGCTGCGTGCGGAACTTCTATCGCGCGTGGTCCTTACGTTGGCGGCGGCCTGTTTTGCAGCAGGGCTCAATATCGAGCGCTGCCTTGTGCAGGTCGATCCATTGTTCGAAGATGAGCGGCCCGAGGAGAGGCTCCCGGTATGCATCTACGAGTTCACGCGCTCGGCATATATGGCCAAGTGGCGTGAAGTCGCCAAGCGGCTCGATACCGGGTCGTTTGAGGACGCTCCATGTCTCAAGGCGTTGGAAGATTCGATATATGCCGGTGAGGAGGCTTGGCCCGCGGTTGACCGGCGTAAGGTGGCGCCGGCAAACGATATGCGCATGCTGCCAGAATCGTTGCGGTCGCTGCTTTTGGCAGATACCGCTGCGGAGCTTGAGGTGATGGAGGACTCCGAAGACCCTCGTATCAAACGGGTGGTGGAGCTTCGGGAGCTTGTACATTCCGATCCCGCTGCAGCGGCAAAGGGTTTTGCCAAGCTCGTCGACGAGCTCGAGGCTGCTTGCGCGATGGAGGAGCTTGCGGCAACGGGTCCGGTTGAATCTCAATTCTGTGAAAACTACCTTGCGCGTTTGCTGCTTCCCCTCACGGAGGACGACGGTGACATTCGTGTTTTGCGCGTGCCGGATGCCCTTTACTTTGCCCAGTATGAGCTATGTAATCTCTATACGCAGGCAGGCGATTTGGAAGCTTTGCTGCCGCAGGCGCGCAAGCTTTACGATATGGCGAAGTCCTCCATGCAAGCGCATTTTTCGCTCATCAACGTTCTTGCCCAGCTAGAGCGTTTTGATGAGGTTGTCGAGGTGGGAAAGCATGCGGCGCGCCTTGCGCATGATCGCGCCTCCATCGGCTACCTGTTCTATCGTATAGCGTTTGCCTATTGGAACTTGGGCGATAGACAGATGGCGCTTGCGTGCTACCGGCTGATTCCGCGCGGCGAGGAGATTGAACCTACGGCGCAGGAGGAAATGCGGGCGCTTATGGCCGAGATGGACGTTTCGGAGCCGCCTTCGTTTGAAGATGCGGTGGCTATCATTGAGCGGGCGGGAATTGCCTTGCCGCCCACGGAGGAGGTTTCGAATTTCATAGCCAATTTGGCAGTTCAGCTGGTTGACAACGGTTTTTTCTTCTTGGGCGCACGCTGTGTCTATCAGATGTGGTGCGCACACGGCAGCGACGAATTAAACGTGCTGAGCAAGTCTTTGCAGTAGATTGAGCGCAGTGTCACTGCGTATCTGCGGGAGAATTCTGAAGACTTGCATTTCTGTTCTTGTGCTGTTGGGTCCGAGTGGGGTATGATGTTACGGCTGTTACGGAGAGCTGACCGAGAGGCCGAAGGTGCTCGCCTGCTAAGCGAGTATGCCCCAAAAGGGCATCTGGGGTTCGAATCCCCAGCTCTCCGCCAGTTTGACTTGGAAAGGACGTCCATCCGGGCGTCCTTTTTCCGTTTTGGAGGAGCCCGGGGATTCGAACCCGAGAGAGTGCGGAGCTGAGGCAACGCGCTCGCTTGCTATGGCGCGATGACGATATCGTCGCGATGCGTTCGGATAGCGTCCCAGGAGAACAGCTCGACCAGTTCTGCTGCGCTGCGAGGCTTGGCATCTGGGGCGATGCCGGCGAGGTGCGCGACGTATCCCAAAAGCGCCTCAGGCGCGCCAAATCGTTTGCGAAGCCCGTCCATACCGCAATCGTGATCGCGCTTGGAAAGGCGACGACCGTCGGCAGCGACGAGCAGCGGCACGTGGGCATAGTGCGGGTGGGGGTACCCCAGCAGATTCTGCAAATACATCTGGCGCGGTGTGGACGAGAGCAGGTCGTTTCCGCGCACAACTTCGGTGACGCCCATGGCGGCATCGTCAACCACGACTGCAAGCTGATAGGCGAAGATTCCATCGCTGCGCCGAATCAAAAAGTCACCGCATTCCGAGGAGAGTGACTCGCGCTGTTCGCCGTAAACACCGTCTACAAATTCAATAGTATCGAAAGGGCTGTTGGCTGCCGGCACGCGCAGGCGCGTTGCCGGCGGCCGTACGGCTGTGCGCTGCGCCACCTCTGCAGGCGAGAGGTGACGGCACGTGCCCGCGTAGATGGGGGTACCATCGCTCGCATGTGGTGCGCTTGCCGCGTGTAGCTCGGCCCTCGTGCAAAAGCAGGGGTACGTGAGGCCGGACGCGATGAGTTTCTTGAGGGCGTCTTCGTAAAGGTTCGTACGGTCTCGTTGATAGAAGGGGCCTTCGTCCCAGTCCAGGCCAAGCCAGCGGAGGTCTTCGATAAAAAGATCGGACCACAGGGGGTTGTGGCAGCGCGTATCGAGGTCCTCGATGCGCAGGACCATGCGCCCGCCCTGGCTTCGCACGGAAAGCCATGCCATAAGGGCGGAGAAGATATTGCCCAGATGCATACGACCGGAAGGCGATGGCGCAAAGCGTCCCACGACGCAGGCGTCGCGTGGGCCGTTTGCGCTGGTGATATGTTCTTCATTGAATTCCATGTCGCTCAGTATAGAGGTTGGAGTGCGTCTGCGCTTGCTCGACGTCATTTGATGTCTCGATGCTGAGTTTGGATTTCGTTGCAGTCTGGACGAAAACGCGGCAGCGCGTGCGGGTATACTGTGCTCTCAATGTTACATGGAGGTGCGTGCGCGATGATAAACTGGCTGATACGTCGTTTGGTGGCGCAGCCGGAAAGTGAGCCTTTGGACGCTTCGGTGCGTACCCGTGCCGGACTGGCCGCAGGCATCATCTGCATTTGCTGCAATATCGTGTTGTGCGTGAGCAAGGGCATCGTTGGACTGCTTACGGGTGCCGTGTCGCTCGTTGCCGACGCCGTCAACAACGTATCCGACGCTTCGAGCAATATTGTGAGCTTGCTGGGCTTTCGCCTGGCGGCACGACCTGCCGACGCAGGCCATCCGTACGGGCATGGACGCTTTGAGTACCTAGCGGGTCTCAGCGTGGCTGTGATCGTGTGCTCCGTGGGTCTCAACTTGGTTACCGAATCGGTGAATAAGCTGCTTCACCCGGCGTTTACCGAATACGGCGCGGCTTCGATGGCGGTACTCATCCTTTCTATGGTGGTCAAAACGTGGATGGCCCTATTCAATAAGCGCCTGGGGCATCGCATCGATTCGGGGACGCTTCTCGCTACTGCCGTCGACTCCCGAAATGACGTGATTGCCTCTGGTACGGTCTTGGCGGCTGTGCTCATCTCCCGTGCCACGGGTATCGACCTTGATGGCTGGGCAGGCTTGGGCGTGGGCCTCTTTGTGTGTGCCGGTGGCGTCGATTTGGTGCGCGACGCGGCGAGCCCTCTTCTGGGCCAGGCTCCAGACGAGGGGCTTGTTGAGCGCATCCACACCAAGATCATGTCGTATCCCGGGGTCCTGGGCACGCATGACCTTATGGTGCACGATTACGGCCCGGGCCGTCAGTTCGCAAGCGCGCATGTCGAGATGCCGGGCGAGCGTGACGCCTTTGCCAACCATGAGGTACTCGATGCCATCGAGCACGACATCCAACGAGAGTTGGGGGTCGAGATAACGTTGCACTGCGATCCTGTTGTGACCGATGCTCCCGATGGCTTTGACTTGCGCTCGTGGCTTAACGAGCGCGTGAGGGATATCGACCCGCGGCTTTCGGTTCACGATGTGTGCCAGAAGCGAGGTTTTGTGGCGTTCGACCTGGTACGTCCTACCGATTTTGATATGGATGACGATGAGCTTCTTTCTCGTGTGAGTGCGCTCGTGGGCAAAAAATGCCCCGGCGTCCCCTGCGTGGTGACGTTTGACGCCGGCTACGTTTCGCCGGTGAGCGATGGGAGCGTCTTGGCGGATGATGCGAAGGGCTGATATGCCTGCCTTGTTGGGGGGCACCAACATCGAATATGGGCACGCACGTGTGCGGAACGTCCCTGCGCGACTACAATAGGGCCACGGATAACGCCGACGTAAGGATGTGCCATGCGTACCCGTTTTCGCGCAATCACCGCCTTGGCCCTGGTGCTGGTGGCGTCTTTGATTCCTGCTGCAGCTTATGCGAGCACCTACCAGACATCGCAGGTGGATATGCGGGCGCATGTGGCGTCCGATGGCTCCCTGCAGGTGAGCGAAGAGCGAACTTTCGAGTTCACCGACGATGTTAACGGCGTGTACTGGGAGATTCCGCTTGGGCAAAATCAGCAGGGCGAGAGTGTGACCCTGAGCATCAACGGCGTTTCTGTCGATGGAGATGAATTCCAAGAGGCGGATTATGCCTCCTCGGGGGATTACGGCGTCTATACCGTAGATACCAGCGGCTCGTCTGTGACTTTGAAGATCTTTATGCCTTCGTCCGAGGGCTCGAGTGCAGATGTCAAGATCTCTTACACGATGAATGGTGCGGTCATGCTTTGGCAGGATACCGCCGAGCTCTACTGGAAGTTCGTGGGCGACGGATGGGGGGAAGACTCGAACGACGTGACGCTTAACGTTTCGTTTGACGCCTCTCTGGTGCAGCAAAACCCCGCAACTGTAGGCGATACACTGCGTGCCTGGGGCCATGGCCCGCTAACGGCGACGGTCACGCCTGACGGCGAGGACGGCGAGGTCGATTACGATGTCCCCTGCGTGAGGGCAGGCGAGTTTGCCGAGGCGCGCATCGCGTTCCCCGCGTCTTGGGTGCCCGGCATGCCGTCGGGCTCTCGATCGGACGAAGAACGCCTTCCGGATATTTTGGGTGAGGAGGAGCAGTGGGCAGAGGAGGCGAATACTCGTCGCGAACGTGCGCGGCTTCTCTCTTATGGCCTGGCGGCATTGACGAGCGTTGTTTCTGTGGCGCTGCTGGCGGTGACGGTGATACAGAAGCTGCGCCTCAAGCGTCCTGTCCCCATGTTTAACGAGACGTACTTCCGTGATGTTCCAAGCGACGCTCATCCCGCCGTGCTCGCGACGTTTATGAACAAAGGCACGGTGCCCGACCGCGCTTTTGTTGCCACGCTTATGAAGCTTACCGACGATCGTTTGATCAAGCTGAAAAGTGTTGCCACACCCGGTCAAAAAACTGCGAGCGACTACTGCATTTCGATGGATAACGGTGACTTCTCAAGGGCTAAGAACGGAATCGATCGCTCTGTGCTCGAACTATATTTCTTGGGCGTCGAGCGCGAGGGAACTACTCTTTCGCGCACGTTCCAGTCGTTCAAGCAATATGCCAGAAAGCATACGAGCACGTATTCCAGGAGGCTTGATAGCTACACGCACGGTGTCACGGGCGCCATGGAATCTAAGAATCTTGTTGCTTCCGATGGCACGACCGCCGTGGTATTTACGATTCTCGGCGGCATGCTTGTCATCGGAGTAGGATTCTTCCAGATGTTCTTCTTGGATGCTCCTGTGCCTAACATCATTGCGTTTGGTGTCTCCGTTGTCTGCTCGGTGAGTGCCATTCTGCTGGGCTTGACCTTTCGTCGCCTAACGCAAGAGGGCGCCGACTTGGAGAACAAATGCCGCGCGCTTAAGAGGTGGCTCGAGGACTTCACCCGCCTGGGCGAGGCCGTGCCGGGCGACCTTGTCTTGTGGAACAAGCTCATGGTGACGGGCGTGGCCCTGGGTGTTTCCAAAAAGACGCTGCGCGAGCTCGCCGACGCCGTGCCGCCTGCGGTTCGTAACGCCGAGGGTTTCTACGATTACTACCCCGTGTACTGGTGGTGCTATAGCGATCCTGCACTCGGCGCTCCCACCGATTCGATCGGTAGGGTCTACCACAATTCCGTGTCCGCGGTGGCAGCTTCGGAGTCCAGCTCCGGCGGTGGCGGAGGCGGTGGCTTTTCCGGCGGTGGTGGCGGTGGCTGCGGCGGTGGCGGCGGCGGCACATTTTGACGTGCGAGTTTCGACAGTTCATGCAAAAGGGTCCGACGGAATGTTTCCGTCGGACCCTTTCATATCTGGACGCGACCACGGAGAGAGTTGCGATCGCGTTCAGGCACGGGCGTGTGTCCGTACCGCCTATGTGTTTTCCCCTGCGGGAGCGTTGGACGTCAAGCTGCCCTCAAGACGTCCAGCTCCTCGCAGGTTAGGCACTGAGGTCTAAACCGTAAAGATACATCTCTCGCGGAAGCAGACTGCGCTCTTCGCGTGTCGATTTGTATCTCCCCAAACGTTTCATGCCGCGGAGCTCGTAGAACGACCATCTGCAATCGCTGTCGGTATACAGATATACCTTAAGATCGCCGAGCGCGGCGTAGTACGAAGATGCGGCGTCAAACAGCACCGTCCCGATTCCGAGCCCCTGTGCCGAGGGATCTACAACGAGCAGCGTGATTTCATTGTCGAGTGTAAGGCCGCTCGATGCCAAGAGGCGCTCGTCTACTTTGCGTATGCCGTCGTACCACGTTTGGAACGCGTGGGCGGCTTTGGCGTCGTAGGAATCCATGGCGCAAGCCGATTTTGCTTCGATGGCCGCCCAGCGGGAAAGATCTTGATTGCAGTCGTTTTCCGAGCGGGCGAGGATGATGCCGCGCGGCACACCGTCGATAAGGGCTACCTGTGAGAACGTGGATACCGAGAGGCAATGCGCAAGATCGCATGTCGCCTCGAGGGTGCCAAAGGCAGCGTCGGGGACGTCATCGTCGTCGTGCCATAGCGTACGGACGATCTCGACAAGCGGTTCGAAATCTTCATCTTCAAATGGTCTGTACAGCACGGTCGACACGCAGCGCACCTTTCTCTCGGCAGATTTAATACCACCGTTTGGGGCGCGGAATATGGTGCCTTCATGTTCACACGTCAACTGCGTCATTTCTACGCGAAAGCGCCATTGCCTCTCGGTATTTTCTTCAAATAACACGCGTATCGCCTGCGAGTTGGCGTGTCAATGCGCTACATTAATGATGTATGTGGAAGAGGGGGTCGATGCCGCAGCCTGTGCGGTATCAAGGCCCCTTTCGCGACAAGGAGGAAGGCATGGCCGCTGATGTGAAGATCGGGCGCGCGCTTATCTCGGTCACCGATAAGACCGGCGTCGTCGATTTCGCACGAGCACTGGTTGACGATTTTGGCGTTGAGATTATCTCGACGGGCGGAACCGCCAAGGCGATTGAGGCTGCGGGCGTTCCCGTTACCCCGATTGAGGAGTTTACCGGCTACCCCGAGATGATGGATGGCCGCGTGAAGACGTTGCACCCCAAGGTGCACGGCGCCCTGCTGTGCCGTCGTGACTCCGAGGAGCACATGGCTCAGGCCAGCGAGCACGATATCAAGATGATCGACCTCGTGGCGGTTAACCTGTACGAGTTCGAGAAAACCGTTGCCTCTCCCGATGTGACCTTTGCCGACGCCATCGAGCATATCGATATCGGCGGCCCTTCCATGCTGCGCTCTGCCGCCAAGAACAACGACTCGGTGACCGTGGTGTGCGATCCTTCCGATTACGCGATGGTTCTCGACGAGATGCATCGCCACAAGGGCGCAACCACCTTGGGCACGCGTCGTCGTCTGGCTGCCAAGACCTATACGCGTACCGCCGCCTACGATACCGCTATCTCCACGTGGCTCAACAGCTACTTGGCAGAGGAGGACCCCGAGGCTCCCGCCTCTGCTGCTTTTGTTCCGCCTGCGGCAATCGATCTGCATCTCGAGAAGGTCGAGGACCTTCGCTATGGCGAGAACCCGCATCAGGCTGCTGCCGTCTATCGCTTTGCCGATGAGTTTGGCAACTTTGCCTCTTCGGCAAATCCGCTCGTTGGCGCCAAACAGATCCAGGGCAAGCCGCTCTCCTATAACAACCTGCTCGACGCCGATGCTGCTTGGAATGCCGTGCGCGAGTTTGATGAGCCTGCTGCCATCATCCTCAAGCATCAAAATCCCTGCGGTTCTGCTGTCGCCAAGACGGTGACCGAGGCCTATGATCGCGCCTTTGCATGCGATCCCAAGAGCGCCTATGGCGGCATTATCGCCTTGAACCGCGAGGTTCCCCTTGAGCTTGTGGAGCACTTTGCCGATCGCGACAAGCTTTTTGTCGAGGTGCTCATTGCCCCGTCCTTTACCGACGAGGCCCTGGAGCGTTTGAGCCGCCGCAAGAACCTGCGCGTGTTGGAGACCGGCGGTGCCGATGGCCACGCTCGCCTCGAGGCTCGTACCGTTGATGGCGGTATGCTCGTTCAGGCCGTGGACACCGTTTCCGAGGATCCCTCGACCTTTACCTTCCCCACGACTCGCAAGCCTACGGACAAGGAGATGGACGACCTTCTGTTCGCTTGGCGCGTGGTGAAGACCGTTAAGTCCAACGCCATCTTGATCGCCAAGGATCAGTCCGGTATCGGTATGGGACCTGGCCAGCCCAACCGCGTCGACTCCGCACTCTTTGCGTGCGAGCGCGCCGAGGAGACCTGCAAGCGCATGGGTGTTGAGGTGGGCGGCTTTGCTGCTGCGAGCGATGCGTTCTTCCCATTCCGCGACAACGTGGACGTGCTTGCGGCCCATGGCGTGACCGCGATTATCCAGCCCGGTGGCTCGATGCGCGACGAGGAGTCCATCCAGGCTTGTGACGACCATGGCATCGCTATGGTGTTCACGGGTGCTCGTCACTTCCGCCACTAGGAGTTTTTGCCGAATCCCGTTGTTTGTTCGAGCGTCGGGATTTGGCTTTTGCTAAAGGCGTCCCAGCTGGGCAACCTGCCGCATGAGCGTGCTGCATCTTGCTTTTGCTGGGGCGTTTTCGCTATCGAGAGTTTGGCCCGTGTGCTTTTTCGAAGCCTGCGGGAATGGTGGGGCGCATGCCCCGCGTGCTTAGACAAAAAGGAGCCGTGGCTGCTATGACGGTGCGTGACGAGGATCTTTTCTCCAATCCCGACGACCTTCGTGCCTACAGGGAGTTTTGCGAGACACAGCAGGCCGTACCTGATTTTCAGCTCGATCAGCCCGCGCTTGTATGCCGCTGGCGCATGGCGCGCAGGCAAGTTCCTTTGCTTAACAGACATATTCGTGCTCTTTCGCAGCGCTTGGTACAGGGTCGCCCCCTCACCACCAATATGCTTTCTTGGGCAAAGCAGCACGTGGAGTGGTCTCTTGCCGAGGGCGCCTATGCGGACCCCAACGGTGTGCTCATGCTGGTGATCGACGTAAACGGTAACGCTGCCATGACTGTGGGCGCTTACGAACCCTTGGCCTCGACTTCCCATGATGCACTGTGCGCGCGTGCCGAGCTTGCTCACGCCGAGCAGATTGAGACGGGCGTGGCTCCGGAGGCGCTTTGCTGCGTGAAGTCGGGCACGCTTTATGTGGCTGCCGCGGAAGGCGAGCACCTGTGTGGTTCCATGACGCTGGTTGAGCAGCTAGCGGCAACGCGTGGTTATCGCGTGTCGCGCGCGACGCCTGGAGCCGCGGACGATATCGTGCTTTCGCTAAACGACCTTGGCGGTGCGCATGTGCTCGTCTCCGATGAGCACGGCGTGGTTGTGGAGGACGCTGGGCAGGGAGATTCGGCAGAGGACCGCTCTATTGTCGAGTTTCTGGCCACGGGCGTATCAAAGCTCTTCTCCTAACGGAACGTTTGCTTACATTGTTGCCACATGCGGTGGCATCGCCTTTGTCTCGTCCATAATGGGGGGCAACCGAAAGGGGCTTTTCCATGTCGAAAATCTACATCGTCGAAGATGACGACGCCATTCGCACAGAGCTCACCTTGGCGCTTGAGCGCAACGGCTATGAGGCGCTTGCGTGCATGACATTTGACCATGTGGTCGACGACGTGCTGGAAGCGTCTCCCGACCTTGTGCTTCTCGACTTGAGCCTACCTCAGACGGATGGGCAGTTTGTCTGTCGCGAACTGCGCTCGCATTCGGACGTGCCCATTATCGTGCTCACCTCTCGCACGACAGAGGTCGACGAGGTTATGAGCATGACGCTTGGCGCCGACGACTTTATTCCCAAACCCTATAGCCTGCGCGTTCTCATTGCGCACATGCAGGCGCTTTTGCGTCGCAGCTCCTCCACGCAGGGAAAGACCGTGCTGCGACATGATGGGCTTGAGCTCGATGTTGCCCGTTCTCGCGCGCTGTACGAGGGCTCGGAAGTCGAGCTGACCAAAAACGAGCTGAGGATCTTGAGTTTGCTTATGCGCCATGCGGGAACGATTGTCTCGCGCGAGGCCATCATGCGCGACCTTTGGAATTCCGATACGTTTATCGATGACAACACCTTGACGGTTAACATCAATCGCCTGCGCGCTACGCTCGATAAGATTGGGGTGCATGGGTATCTGACCACGCATCGCGGTCAAGGCTATTCGGTGTAGCGGCTTATGGGCAGGTATTTGAGGTCGCATGGCGCTGTGGTGCTGTTCCCCCTGCTCGCTACGGGGCTTGCCTGCAGCGTTTTGCTCACCACGAGCGTGTACGTGCAGATCGTGGTCTTGGTCGCTCTTATTGGAGTTGCCGGCACATTGATCGGCGCTGTATCGGACTGGCTTCGTCACCGGAAGTTCTATCGCGGGCTCGAACGCTGTGCGGAACATCTCGAGAGCGTTTCTTGGGCGATGGAGATGATGGAATATCCGGGGGATGCCGAGGGCGAGGCCGTGTATGACGTCATGCGTGCTATCGCTAAGGCTGCAAACGATGAGGTCGCAGGCTATCGCCGCCAGACTGCGAATTACCGCGAGTATGTCGAAACGTGGGTGCACGAAGCAAAGACGCCGCTGGTTGCAGTCTATTTGATGCTCGAAAACCTGGATGACGCCCTTGCGAACAATGTTCAGCCTCAGGAGGTGCACGAAAAGGTCGATGCTCTGGCGGAGGAGGTTGACCGCGTTGAGGGATACATCGAACAGGCGCTGTTTTACGCTCGCTCGGAATCGCTCGACCGCGATTATGTAGTGCGAAATGTCTCTTTGCAGTCCATTGTCTCTTCGGCACTTAAGCGCAACGCGCGCGCGATGATTTCTGCCCATGTGGCGCCCGTTTGCCGCGGCCTTGAGCTCGAGGTGTTTGCCGACGAAAAATGGGTTGAGTTCATCTTGGGGCAGCTCATTCAAAACAGTGTGAAATACGCCCACGGCGAAGGTGCTCAGCTGCTCTTTGCGGCGACTCGTGCGAACGCAGGGGATGCCGATGATTGCGTGGAACTTGTGGTTCGCGACAATGGCCGCGGCGTTCCTGCCGCAGATTTGGACCGTGTGTTTGATCGCGGCTTTACCGGCGAGAACGGCAGAAACGGCAAGCGCTCCACTGGTATTGGGCTCTATTTGGTCAAGCGCCTATGCGAAAAAATGGGGTTGGGAATCGTGGCCCGCTCCGAGTATGGGGAATTCTTTGAAGTCGAGATCACGTTCCCAACCAATCATATGCACTATTTTGAGTCGTAGGCATGGTGATGGGTTTTGCGGCGGATGCCTGCCTTTAGGCGCCTTCATACATAAAGCCCCGGTCTTGTGACCGGGGCTTTATCGAATGCGTTTGATGGCGATTGGGCGGAGCGTCGAGCTACTTCACAACTAGGATGTCACACTCGGTGTTCCTAAGCAGGAACGTGGAGATGGAGCCGAGCAGGGCGTACTTGATCGAAGAGAGGCCGCGAGCGCCGCAGAGCACCAGATCAGGTTGAATAATGTCGAGCATCTCGTCTTTAAGGGTCTCGCGAATGCGCCCGGCGCGGATGATGACTTCGACTTCGGGAATATCGGGGTTTGCCTTGGCTTCCTCAACCTGCTTTTCGATTGAGTTCTTAAATGCCTCCTCAAGGCCGTTTACCAAATCAATGGGGTAGGAACCGGCGGACTCGAGTGCTGTCGAGTCAATGACATGGCCGATGATGAGCTTGGCTTTGTTATTCGCGGCGACCTTGATGGCGCGCGCGAGAACATAATCCTGCTGTTCAGTGCCGTCGAGCGCGACGAATACTTTTGAATAACCCTCGTTCATGTTTGCCTCCTCAATGGCTCTGCAGCTCCTTTGGTTGCGTTGCCTTACAGCGGTTATACCCGGCTTTAATCACCCGGTACCTCTAAATTCTGTAAATGACGCTGCTTTTTTTCGAGCATGCCCGCAGCGTGGGATAATGGTGCACGGAGTTGCTGCGGGACCATGGCCGCAGCTCAGGCGAAAGGCTTCTTTTGGATATCATCGAACTGCTTAAATCGGCCTTCCTGGGTCTAGTCGAGGGCATCACGGAATGGCTGCCCATCTCGTCTACCGGTCACATGATCTTGGTCGATGAGTTTATCAAGCTCAACGTGAGCAAGCCGTTTCTCAACATGTTTTTGGTGGTTATTCAGCTGGGTGCAATCCTTGCTGTCTGCGCGCTGTTTTTTCATGAGCTCAATCCGTTTTCGCCCAGCAAGGGCAAGGAGGGCCGCCGCGATACGTGGAAGCTTTGGGGCAAGATCGTGCTTGGTTGCATTCCTGCGGCGGTTATCGGCTTGCCATTGAACGATTGGATGGAAGACCATTTTTACAATGCTCCTGTGGTTGCCATCGCACTGATCGTCTACGGTATCGCTTTCATCGTTATCGAGACGCGCCGTGCCCGCATGCGTGAGACCGTGGATGTGCTGCCTGGCGCGCGCCCTGCCGGCGCTCATTTTGCGACGCCTTCTGTGAGCGAGGGTGACGGTGAAGACTTTGGTTCCATCGCCACGCTGGATGATCTGTCTTGGAAGACTGCTTTGGGAATCGGTGTGTTCCAGGTGCTCTCGCTGGTGCCGGGCACGTCGCGCTCGGGTTCGACCATTATCGGCGGTTTGCTTTTGGGCTGCACGCGTGCGGTGGCGAGCAAGTTTACGTTCTTTTTGGCCATCCCCGTCATGTTTGGTGCAAGCGCGCTCAAGCTCGTCAAATTCTTTATCAAGGGCGGCACGTTCGGCGCGTCCGAGGCGGCGATTCTGGGCGTGGGCTGCGTGGTTGCGTTTGTTGTTTCCCTCGCGGCCATCAAATGGCTCATGGGCTTTGTGAAGCGTCACGACTTCAAGGTCTTTGGCGTCTACCGCATCGTTTTGGGCGTGGTCGTACTTGTGTACTTCCTCGTCGCTGTCCCCGTGCTGGGGCTATAGCGCTTTTTTGCGTGTGGTGATGGTGCGCCGTTCGGCTTGGGCCGAGCGGCGCTTTTGCTATGCTGCGACGACGTGTTATGCTTCGACGACGTGCTCGGGCATGATGCCTCGAACAAGATAGTCGATCTGTGCCTTGAGCGTCATGCGGCGCAAAGTGTCGTTGGCCTCCTCGGTGCAGTAGGCGGTATGCGGCGTGACGATGCAACGGGGGTGCTCGATAAGGGCGCGATTGGGAGCGGTCTCATCGGCAAGGACATCGAGGGCGGCGGCGCGGATGCCGCGTGTGCCGTTGCTGGAGATGTTTTCGTCTAACGCGGCGAGCAGCGCCTCCTCGTCGATGACGGGGCCGCGGGCGGTGTTGATCAAGAGGGCGCCAGGCTTCATGACCTCGAGCTCGTGGGCGCCAATGAGTTTTTCGGTTTGCGGAATAAGCGGGCAGTGCAGGCTCACCACGTCGGAGGCGGCGAGCAGCTCGTCGAGAGTCTCGGCTTTAGTGCAACCTGCTTGGGCAAGGTCCTCGCGGGTCTTGGTGGGCGCCCATACCACGACGTTCATGCCGAGCGCCTGCACGATGCTTGCCATGGCGCGGGCGATGTTACCAAAGAATACGAGGCCGACTGTTCGCCCCTGTGTGCGATGTGCGGTATAGCCTCCAGTGGGCTCCCAGGCACCGGCGAGTACTTCTCGGTTGGAGAAGGTGATACTGCGCATGAGGTCGAGCATGAGCCCCGCTGCGTGCTGAGCGACATCGAAGGAGCAGTAGCCAGGGCAGTTGGTGGTGATGATGCCGTGCTGCGCAAGGGCCGACACATCGACGTGATTGATTCCGATAGACATGCTCGAGACGATACGAATGCCCGCGTTCGCCATGGCGTCTGCCGTCTTTGCCGATACAGGGCCGAATTCGCCAATAAAGCCCTCGCATCCAACTATCTGTGCGGGGCTGGGGTCGACAAGCGGTTCGTGCGCGCACCCGATAAGCTCGATCTGATCGTCTACGCCCCATTCTTTCAGGATCTGCTGGGCCTTTGCCGTCGAGCCGTCCACCATGTAGTACAGGATGCGATGCGCCATTGGGTTTTCTCCTTCGTTTATTCGCCCCTCATTATGCGACGGCGTGCGCGCTTTTGTGGGGAGGAAGGGATAACGTAACGCCTACGCCACAATCGGTATTGTGGTGCAGGCGCGTTATATGAAGAGGATGTGAAAATGTGACACATTAAACCTGTCTACTTTTGTCACATTGGTGCCCGCTCGTGAGTCCCTGATGGTCGCAGGGTTGCGTGCCCCGCGTGTCCGTGCGGGCGGCTATACTGGTACGGCTCATATGTCTGGCGCCATCGCGCCGTTTGGAATGGAGTTCTATTCATGGCGTACGCCGTCGATATCGATTCGCTCAATCCTGCCCAGCGCGAAGCCGTGCTTACTACCGAGGGGCCGCTTCTGGTGCTTGCCGGCGCCGGTTCCGGTAAGACTCGCGTGCTCACCTTTCGCATCGCTCACATGGTTGCCGATCTGGGCGTGCGTCCGTGGCAGCTCCTTGCCATCACCTTTACCAATAAAGCTGCGGCTGAGATGCGCGAGCGTCTGAGCTCTCTTTTGCCGGAGGGCACGCGTGGTATGTGGGTGTGCACGTTCCACGCTATGTGCGTGCGCATGCTTCGCGAGGATGCTGATCTTTTGGGTTATACCGGCCAGTTCTCCATCTACGATGATGACGATTCTCGCCGCATGGTGCGCGATATCATGCAGGCGCTTTCCATCGAGCAAAAGCAGTATCCCATCAACATGATTCGCTCCAAGATCTCGGCGGCGAAAAACGCCATGATCGGCCCGGACGAGATGAACGAGCGCGCGTCGAGTCCTCAGGAAGAGAAGGCCGCGCGTGTTTACGCAGAGCTGGAGCGTCGCCTGCGTGCCGCGAACGCGATGGACTTTGACGACTTGCTCGTGCGGACGCTTGAGCTTTTGCGCAGTCGCCCCGAGGTGCTCGAAAAATATCAGGAGCGTTTCCGCTATATCAGCGTGGACGAGTATCAGGATACGAATCACGTGCAGTACGAGATTGCGAACCTGCTCGCTGCCAAGTACAAGAACCTGATGGTTGTGGGCGACGACGACCAGTCGATTTATTCCTGGCGCGGCGCCGATATCTCCAATATCCTCGATTTCGAGCAGGATTTTGCCGACGCCAAGGTGGTTAAGCTCGAGCAGAACTACCGCTCGACCGGTCATATCCTTTCGGCGGCAAATGCCGTGGTGCGCCATAACTCGCAGCGCAAGGACAAGCGCCTGTTCACCGCCGCGGGCGATGGCGAGAAGATTCAGGCCTACCAGGCAAGTGACGAGCGCGATGAGGGGCGCTGGATCGCCTCGGAAATCGACAAGCTCCATGACGGCGGTACGCCGTACGACGACATCGCCGTGTTCTATCGCACCAACGCGCAGTCGCGTATCTTGGAAGATATGTTCCTGCGTGCAGGCGTGCCCTACAAGATTGTGGGCGGCACGAGGTTCTTTGATCGTGCCGAGGTGCGCGATGTGATGGCCTACCTCAAGATGGTGGTGAATCCTGCCGACGAGATGAGCGTCAAGCGTGTGATCAACACGCCGCGCCGTGGTATCGGCTCCACATCCATCCAAAAGATCGAGATGCTTGCCACCTCCAATCGCTGTTCGTTTTTCCAAGCGTGCGAACTCGCTTGCGCCGAGACGGGCATGTTCTCGGCCAAGGTTCGCAACGGCCTGGCCGATTTCGTCAACATCGTGCGCCGTGGTCGCCGTATGGATGGCGAGCTCAAAGACGTGGTCGAGGCTATTGTGGAGAGCGCGGGTCTTGTCCAGGCGTATCGCAGCGAGGGCACGATGGAGGCCGAGGGACGCGCCGAGAACATTCAGGAATTCATGGGTGTAGCCGCCGAATTCGAAGAGAGCCACGAGGATATCGAGGGCACCTTGGAGAGTTTGGAGGAGCTGCGCGCTGCCGGTGTCGGCGACGTGCCCCAGCCTGCTCCGGCGTCCATGCTTGCAGATGCGCCTTTCACGTCGAGCGCGGCGCAGGCCGCCTCGGAGATCGAGCGCACCTATGGCCCGCTGGCGTGCAAAGCGCTTCCCGCGCTGATGGAATGGCTCGCCCTTCGCTCGGACCTCGACGCGCTTTCGGGTCAGTCGAGCGCCATCACCATGATGACTATCCATTCGGCAAAGGGTCTGGAGTTTCCTGCGGTATTCGTTGCCGGCATGGAAGAAGGCATCTTCCCGCATGTTGCCGGCTTTGGTGGAGAGGACGCGGCGAAGCTCGAGGAGGAGCGCCGCCTGGCATACGTTGCTATCACGCGTGCACGCAAGCGCCTGTTCCTTACCTATGCCGCTACCCGTCGTACCTACGGCTCTACGCAGGCCAATCCTCGTTCGCGCTTCATGAACGAGATTCCCGACGAGGATATCGAGTTTTCCGGTATCGGGTCATCCGGTTTTTCCGGCACGGGCTGGGAGAAGCGCGGCGACCGCCGCGGAACCTTTGGATCCGGTCAGGGTTCTGACATGTACGGTGGGCGCGTGTTTGGCTCATATACGCGTTCGACAGGCGGCTCAGGCGCTTCTGCCGGGTCGTATGACAGCTTCTTTGGCGTGGCGGGAACCGAGCGCCATCGCGGCGTGAGTCCCGATGCGGGTCGCAAGCCGGCTACGTTTGGCAGCGGCGCCGCGCGTCCGCGTCAACAGAAGGCATCCGCTCCGGTTGAGCAGCGCCGTCCCGATGCCGCGCGTGCTGCCGAGGTCTTTGCCGTGGGCGACGCTGTGAGCCACAAGACGTTTGGTGCCGGTACCGTTATCTCGGTCGATGGCGACATGATCGAGGTCCAATTCGAGAAGAGCGGGAAGACCAAGAAGCTCATGAAGGGCTTCGCCCCCATCGTCAAACTGTAGCACCCATCGGCGAACTGTAGCACCGGATCTTCACCCTCAATCATCGCTTGCGTACTTTTAAGTACGCGGCGCTCCTCTTTCGGGCGAACCTCCGGCACTACAGCGCGCCGATGGCCTGGTCCCGCAGGGGGACTAGCTGGGGGCGTCGGGCGCCGCACGCTAGGCGCGGTACCCTCCTCTTTCGGGCGAACCTCCGGTACTGCAGCGTGTCTATGGATCTTGATCCGTGCGGAACGCCGGATAGGCGTGTGGTTACTACCACTCCATGATGTCTGGGGCACGATTGGGGCGTATCGCGCTATCATTCGGGCATAGCGATAATTACGGGCGATAAGCGCTCGCGGTGGAAAGGGAACGAACATGGCAGACGAACTCTATGTTGGCATCGACGTGGGCGGTACTTCGGTCAAGATCGGCGTTATGACCAAAGAAGGTGACGTCGTTGCCAAGGCGAGCGTCCCCACGCCTTCGCTGGTTGACGAGGCCGGTTATAGCGCTGTTACGGATGGCGTCAAGTCCGTGCTCGAGAGTGCCGGCGTCGACGCATCCCTGCTCAAGGGCATTGGCCTTGCGGTTCCCTGTCCCGTTCCTGCCGACGGCAACATTTCCATCACCGCCAATTTGAGCCTCAACCTGCTGGGTGTGCATGATGCGCTGCAGGCTGCCTTCCCGGGCGCATACGTGGGCTTCCTCAACGACGCCAACGCGGCGGCCGTGGGAGAGCTTTGGCGCGGCGCTGGCTCGGGCTATAACAGTCTCGTGCTCGTGACGCTCGGCACTGGCATCGGTGCGGGCGTTGTGTGCGACGGCAAGGTTCTTGCAGGGGCGAACGGCGCCGCGGGCGAGCTGGGTCACGTGATTGTCAATCCTGCCGAGACGCGTCAGTGCGGCTGCGGCCGTCATGGCTGCTTGGAGCAGTATGCTTCGGCTACGGGCATCGTCAACAGCTATCGCATGGAGTGCGAGAAGCGTGGTAGCGAGCCTGTTGAGCTCTCTGGTCCTTCCGATTCGCGCAGTGTATTCGAAGCCCTCGTTGCAGGCGATGAAGCCGCGCGTGCTGCCGTTGACACCATGGCGGGCGCTCTGGGTTTCGAGCTCGCCAACGCCGCATGCTCTTTTGATCCCGA
Source organism: uncultured Collinsella sp. (assembly GCA_958348985.1). Classification (GTDB taxonomy): domain Bacteria; phylum Actinomycetota; class Coriobacteriia; order Coriobacteriales; family Coriobacteriaceae; genus Collinsella. The sequence goes on from CATWBG010000003.1 coordinate 125,749, forward strand.
GGTCTTCGTGCTGGGCGGTGGCGTTTCTGCCAGTGCCGAGCATTATCTTGACCGCGTGACCGAGGTGTTCAAGAAGATGACGCTGTCTTGCTGCGCAGACACGCCCATCACCGTTGCCTCTCTTGGCAATGACGCCGGCATGCTCGGCGCCGCTTACTACGCGGTGGCCAACGCGTAACACGCCTCGTCATATCGATCACAGCAAAAAAGGGGGCACCTCAGACGAGGTGCCCCCTTTGCTTGTTGGCGAATACAGCCCGCCTTGCACTAGACGAGAGTGATGAGCTTCATCAGCAAATCGACAGTGCCAACGTTGTAACCGGCGGTTGCATAGACGCCGCGCAGGCTGCCATCGGGCTGCTTGCGGGCAAGCACCGTGAGCGGCAGCTTCTCGGGATTCGCAAACATGCGGCGAGCGAGCTTCTCGGGCAGCTCGGTAAAGTCGTCGTAAGCGATGGTCACGCCGGTGAGCGTGGGAAGCGTGCGAGCGAGTGTGGGGTCGTCGAGCTGGGCGGGGTCGCTGATCACGAGGACGAGCGGCAGATCGGCTTCGGCGACGCGCTCTGCCTGCTCGCGAAGCTCGTTGAGCAGGTGCTCGGTAGGCTCCATTCCAGGCTCCAGGAACGAGATGGCAACCGGGTGCGAATCCGATCCGTGCCCGGCGGCGATTTTTGCGGCATCGACAACGTTGCCGTCGGCGTCGCGCAGGGCGAACGCCTCGAGCGCGATATCCTCGAGCATCTGTGATGCCTCGGGCTCGCGCAGGACGAGTTCGATGGGCTTGTCGGTGCCTGCGTCGCTTACATGGAAGGTGCGCTCGGCTGCCTGCGTATCGCCGTTGGGCAAGCGCGTGCTGCACACCAGGCGATAATCACCGGCGGGAAGCGGCAGCGTGCACGAGCCGTCTTGGACCGAGGCGCCCCAGAAGTCGAGGGCTTCAAAGCCCAGTGCGCGAGTTCCGGCAACCGTAACGCTTGTCTCCAGCCGGGCAACGCTCCAGGCCTGGAAATATCCAGGACCGGGCTCCACGGTGGAAGTGAATGTGACGTCGGCGGTGTGCTCGGTGCGCTCGACGGCCACAAATGCGCCCTGGTGGTAATACTCGATGGCACGATCATGCGGGTTTTGGCGAGCGGCGATGCCAAAGGTGCGGCAGATTGCCACGAACAGCGCGCGGCAGGTGACGGGGCTGCCCTGGCGGGAGAGCCAGGCGCCGCGCGGGCTGGCGCAGAGCTTCTTGACGTGCTCGGAAGCGGTGAAGTCGAGGTCTTCGCAGATCATGTCCCAAACACGGCGCGGGTCTGCGCGGAACTCCTCGACTGTCGCCGCGTCAAAAGTCTCGACAAAATAGGAGCGGAAGCTCGAGAGCTGCTCGAACATGATGCGCGGAGCGAGGACGTACTTGACGTAGAGCTCCTCGGCGGCGTCTTTTGCGCCCTCGCGCACGAGATAAGCGATGGCGGCGTCGTGCATGGCGCGGGCGCCGGCCAGATGGTCTTCCAAAACATCGGCGGTAAGGTCGCGGAAGTCCTTTGAGGTGAGCGTCGAGAGCAGCTGGACGCGATCGGCGCCGTTGTCCACGGAGAGGAAGCGATCAACTTCGGGGGCGTTGGCAAAAGCCTGCTCATAGTAGGCGAGGCATTCGTCTTTGCCATGGCCTGCGGCGTTTGCCAGGCGACGCGCCTCCTCGACAAAGCCTGCCACGCGTTCGGTGCGCATCTGGTCGGCCTCGTGCTTGCGAGCACGGCCAGATGCTGCCTGTTCGGGCGTGAGGGGGCAGGAGGGGGCGGGATGGTCTGCCGGTGCGTGGACGTCGATATCGCGCCATGCGGCGGCTGCGGCCGTGTCCACGTCGTGCAGGGTAAGTTCCACGTGACCGCACTTGCCGGTGTCGACCAAGGCATCTGCCATTTGATGTTCGGTTGCGGCGATAACGCGCAAAGTGCCCTCGCCGATCACAATCTGGGCATGGCCGCATTCATCGGTGATGAGGTGCGCGATGTCGCCCCATTCGGCGGAGTTTACAAGCGCCAGGCGCACATAGGCACAAGGTACGGGCTCGCCCGCCTCATCGGTGACCGTAATCGTGAGTTTGACGGTGGGGCCGTAGGCCGCCGTTTGGTTCACGATGACCTGGCTGCCTTCGCGCGCGAGGATGCTGCGATCGCGCTCAAAATCGCAGCCGTAGTCAGAGAACAGGCGCGTGTGCACCAGCATGGCGCGTCCGGAGGCGGCGGTGAACCAACCGCGGTTAAGCGCTTCTTCGGGCTCGCAGGCGCCCAGGTAGTACCATTCGCCATCGACATACGCTTCGACCCAGGCGTGGTTGTCATCGCAATGGGCCCAAAGCGGGGTGTAAATCTGACGAGCGGGGATGCCGTTTGCGCGCAGTGCGGTGACCAGATAGGTTGACTCTTCGCCACAGCGGCCATTGCCGGAGGCCAGCATGCCCAGCGGTCCCAGGGTGCGCTCGTCGGCAGTCTGATAGGTTGCGGTCTCGCAGCACCAGTAGTTGGTCTCGAGCACGGCGTCGTGCGCGCTCATGCCCGCGATGCGTTCTGCAAGCTCTTCGCGCAGGATGGGCCACGAATCGACAAACGGCTCGTTGTTCACGCGCGGGGTAGCCACAAAGTGGATAAAGATGTCCTCGTCAACATCGCGGCACCACGGCGAGGTGGCGCGAAGCTCGACGGCTTGGCGTGCGATGGATTCGAACACGGAGAAATCGGCGTCGAATACGTCGGTGAGCGGCAGGGTGCCATAGTAATTTCTGATGAGCGCGGCGACGTCGGCGTTGTCGACGCAGGCAAGGCCCGCGGCGATGGTGCTCGCGAGCGGCTTGAGCAGCTCGGCACGCTCGTCAAATTTAGCTTGGGCAAAGGATGCGAAGGCGGGGGAGAGAATGCGCATGCGTTAGTCCTCCTTGATCTTGACGGCCAAGACGGTGTCAACGGGGTCGGGCAGATAGGGCGAGGGGCCCAGATCGGCAAAGGCGATGTCGGGATAGTCGCTGTGTGTCCAGCTGGTAGAGAGCTTGACCTCGCTGCCATCGCGCAGAAGGCGAATGGACTCGATGCGATCTTTGGGCACGCCCATGAGCGGCACGGGGCCCAGGGCGTTCTCATATAGATGGAAGTAGTACGTGTTGCCGTTGCGCGTGATGCGACCCCACTCGGGGCGCTCGGGCTCGATGGGGCCGCCTGCGGCCATGCTCGCGCCGTAGATGCTCTGGGAGTTGCGCGCCATCCAGGCACCGATCTCCTTCAGGATGGCGCAGGACTGCTCGGGGAAGCGGCCCGTCGCGTCGGGGCCCACATTGAGGATAAGATTACCGCCCTTGGAGACGCACTCCACCAGCTTGTGGATGAGCAGCGACGAGGGTTTGTAGTTGGTGTCGGTAGAGCAGTAGCCCCAGTTGTCGTTCATGGTGATACAAGATTCCCAGGCAAGGGGGTTGCCCTCGGCGTCCAGGATGCCGGTCGGCGGGATGATGCGCTCGGGCGTTACGAAGTCGCCGTGATAGGGCGTGGGGTTGCACGCTGCGAGCGATCCGTAGCCCTCGCCCGAGACCTCGAGGCGATTGTCGGTGATGACCTGCGGCTGCAGCTCGCGCACCATGCTCATGAGCTCGGTTGCGCGCCAGGTTTCGCCGCGCATCTTCATGCCGTTGACGGGCGAGTCGTAGGCAAAATCGAACCACAGCAGGTCGAGCTTGCCATAATTGGTGCACAGCTCGCGCACCTGCTCGTGCATGTAGTCGAGGTAGCGGTTGAAATCGCGTCCATCGTTGCAACCCGCTACGGGGTCGTTGCGCAGCGGGGCCTGGCGATCGCCGTACTGGGGGAAGTCGGGATGGTGCCAGTCGATGATCGAGTAGTACAGGCCTACTTTTAGACCCTCGGCACGAAACGCTTCGAGGAACTCGGCGACGATATCGCGCCCAAAGGGAGTCTTGGTTGATTTCCAGTCGGTGGTCTGGGTGTCGAAGAGGCAAAAGCCATCGTGATGCTTTGCGGTGAGTACGGCATATTTCATACCGGCCTCACGTGCGGCGCGCGCCCAGGCGCGGGCATCGAAGGCATAGGGGTTGAACTCATCGAAATAGGGCTTATAGAGTTCCTCGGGCATCTCCTCATCGCTGCGAACCCATTCGCCGCGAGCGGGGATGGAGTACAAACCGAAATGAAGGAAAAGGCCGAAGCGATCGTGCAGGTACCACTTCATACGTTCGTTATACCGAACGCGGTCAAACTGATAGGTCATGGCAATCTCCGTTCTGCTGCCGACGTTTTGTGTGCAAATCACGTGTTGTGGGCCGTGAAAGGTAGTTATTTAGGTGTGAGTGGTAAGCCGACCCACCGTTTACCTGTTCGGGTAGTCATGTTAAAGCATCGTAAACGGAGAAACAGGGCGAATTTAATACAATAAGATGTGATGCGTGGTTCTTCGGAGACGAAAGACTTCGAAGGCCGCGTAGAGGAAAAAGGGTGCCCGCGATTCTGGATGGCTCGCAGGCGCGAAAGGAGAGTTTTCATGGACTTGGAAAACAAGCTTAACCCCGCCGTTTCCCGCCGTGGTTTCGTTGGCGCCGCTGCTGCTGGCGCCGCCGCTCTCGGTCTTGCTGCCTGCGGCAACACCGGCTCCGGCACCAAGGGTTCCGCAGCCGGCTCTGGCTCCAGCTCCGTCGAGGAGATCGTTGCTGACAAGGACGGTTTCGTCGTCAAGGCAGAGAAGACCGACGGCAAGGCCCCCAAGAACGAGTGCGTCATCGCGCTCGAGGGCGAGATCCAGAACATGCACCCCATGAACTGGTCCGACGGCAACTCCGGCAACGTCGTGTACTACATCTACGATTCCCTGTATGCGTTCGACGAGAAATACAACCTCGTCCCGAAGGCCGCCGACTCCTATGAGGTCTCCGAGGACGCCTGCACCTACACCTTCCATCTTCATAAGGGCATCACCTTCGAGGACGGTACGCCGCTCGATGCAGACGCTATCGTCACCAACTATCAGGAGTGCATCAAGAAGGAGAACGGTTGGCGTCGCCGCCGCATGTTCATCCGCACGATTGATGACAACACCGAAGAGACCCGCATCGACAACGTCTACAAGGTCGACGATGATCCTTTGACCGTCGCCTTCCACCTGCCGAAGCCTTACGCTCCGTTCATGAACTCCATCACGCAGTTCTACATCGTTAATCCTAAGGTTATCACCGATCCGAATTACGATTACGGCAAGAAGTCCGCTGGCTCCGGTCCTTACGTCCTCGAAGAGTACGCAAAGGGCGACCACTGCTCGCTCGTCAAGAACAAGAAGTACTGGGGCGGCCAGAAGGACGAGGGCGAGGTCACGATCGACCGCGTCGACTTCAAGATCGTTCCCGAGGCTGGTTCCCGTATCGCCGCTCTTCAGACCGGTGAGGCTACGGTCATTTACCCGATGCCGACCGACCAGGTCGCTACCGTCCGCAGCGCTGGCGACATCAATATGGTCTCCATGCCCTCCACTACCATGCGCTATGTGACTCTTAACACCAACGTCAAGGAGCTCTCCGACGTTCGCGTGCGTCAGGCCATGAACTACGCTTTCAACCAGGACGAGTACGTCAAGGTTATGTACGCAGGTGCCGCCACCCCGGCTACTTCCGTTCTGCCTGCCCTCGTCCCCGGCTACAAGAAGCAGGAGCCGTTTGCCTATGACCTCGACAAGGCAAAGTCGCTGCTCAAGGAGGCCGGCTACGAGGACGGCTTCAAGGTCGAGATCATCGGCGATAACTCCACGCAGGAGACCAAGGGCATGACCTTCGTCATGCAGCAGCTCAAGGAAGTTGGCATCGACGTTAAGGTTGTCCCCAACGAGGCCGCTACCAACGCCGAGATCGCTGCCGAGCCCGAGGACACCACCAAGATCCAGATGTGGTACGTCAACTGGTCCCAGTCTGACGCCGACGGCTTCATGCGTTCGCTGCTTTCCACCGCTATGACTCCTCCGACCGGCTACAACACCGCCTTCTGGAAGAACGAAGAGTTCGACAACGAACTCCAGCTTGGCAACGAGGGCAAGACCGAGGATGAGCAGAACCAGCACTACGGCAAGTGCCAGGACATCGTCTGGCCCGAGTGCCCATGGCTGTACCTCGCTTCCGACAACACGCTGATGTCCTACAAGGCTTACCTCACCGGCATCAAGTATGTTGCTCAGGGTATCGACGTCATCCACGCTAAGCTCAACGCTTAAGACTGCGCGTGTTTGATTCTGTAAGCTGACAAGCAAGCAGTTTTGGCTGCCGGCTTCCCGCCCGCGGAGGCCGGCAGCTTTGCGCTTTGATTGTCCTTGATTTGAAAGGGGAGGGAGCTAAATGGGGAAATACACCGTTAAACGAATCATCAACATGATTCCGCTGCTATTCGTTATCTCCATCATCATCTTCTTGTTCATCCACCTTATCCCCGGTGACCCCGCCCGCCAGATTGCCGGTCCTACCGCGACCATCGGCGAAGTGGACGAGATTCGTAACCAGCTTGGTTTGAATCAGCCTTTGGTGCCGCAGTACATCAAGTGGATTACCGGTATTTTCACGGGTAATTTCGGTGTCTCGTATGCTAATAAGACCACCGTCATCGCGCTCCTTGCGCCCCGCCTGCCCATCACCATCTACTTGACCATTTGCTCCATTACTTGGTCTGCGATCATGGGCATCATCATCGGCGTTCTGGCCGCTGTGAACCGCGGTCGTGCGTTCGATCTTATCGGCATGGTTATCGCCATCGCCGGCATCTCGCTGCCTAACTTCTGGCTGGGTCTGCAGCTCATGCAGATCTTCGCCGTGAACCTGAGGATCCTGCCTACGGGTGGCCTTGATTCGTGGAAGGGCTACATCTTGCCTTCCATCGCCATGGGTGCGGGCATCATGTGTATTCTGGCGCGCGTGACGCGCTCTTCGATGATTGAGAACCTGGGCAAGGATTACATTCGCACGGCACGTGCCAAGGGTCTGCCCGAGCATCGCGTGATTATGCGCCATGCGTTCAAGAACTCCTCCATCGACGTCATCACCGTCACCGCGCTTCAGATCGGCGCATTGATCGCCGGTTCCGTCGTGGTCGAGTCGGTTTTCTCGATTCCGGGCCTCGGCCGTCTGCTCGTCGATTCTATCGGCTTCCGCGACTACGAGGTCGTGCAGGCACTCATCTTGTTCTTCTCGCTGGAGTACATGGTGATCAACCTGCTTGCGGACATCCTGTATGGCATCATTAACCCGCGTGTGCGCTACGAATAGGAGGTTGTCATGTCTGATACCACTGCTAATGCTGCCTCCGCAACACGTGAGGCTGAGGAGCTGCCGAAGGCGCAAAGCCCCGTTAGGCAGTTCGTCAAAAAGTTCTTGCGCCGCAAGACCGCCGTCATCGGCTTTCTGTTTATCGTCTTCATCCTGATTCTTGCTGTGATCGGACCCAGCATCACGCCGTTCGATCCCAACGCGTACGACTACAGCGCGATTTTGGCCGGTCCTTCCGCCAGGCATCTGTGGGGTACCGACGAGTTCGGCCGAGATGTCTTTAGTCGCATTCTTGCCGGCACGCAGTTGTCGCTTGGCACGGCGCTTACCGCTTCGATTATCGGTACCGCCGCGGGCGTTGTCTTTGGCCTTATCGCCGGCTTCTTTGGCGGCATTGTCGACTCCCTTATCATGCGTGTTTGTGACGTTATGTTCGCATTCCCGGGCATCCTGCTCGCCATCGCCATCGTGGCCATCATCGGTCCGGGCATCACCAACATTATGATCGGTGTTGCCGTTTTCACGGTGCCGTCGTTTGCGCGTATTATTCGCGGCGCGGTGCTCGAGGTGCGTGGTGAGCTGTACGTCGAAGTAGCGCAGTCCATTGGCTGCTCATCCACCCGCACTATGTTCGTGCACATCTTCCCGGGTACCATGCAGGCCCTCATCGTCAACTTCACGATGAATATCGGTGGCGCCATCCTTTCGGCATCGTCCCTGTCCTTCCTGGGCTTTGGCGCATCCGTGACGCAAGCCGAGTGGGGCGCGATCCTGTCTCAGGGCCGCAACTACCTGGCTATTGCCCCGCACCTGGTCCTTTTCCCCGGCCTGGTGATCTTCTTGACCGTGCTTGCCTTCAACCTGTTCGGCGACGGTCTGCGCGACACGCTCGACCCGCGACTGAACTAAGGAGGTCCTGATGTCTGAAACTCTTTTGGAGGTCAAGGACCTCAGAACGCAATTTAAGCGTGGCAAGAAGGATTGGATTACAGCGGTAAACGGCGTGTCCTTTAATGTCAACGCTGGCGAGATCGTGGGCTTGGTTGGCGAGTCCGGCTGCGGCAAATCCGTAACCTCGCTTTCGGTCATGCGCCTGCATAACGAGCGCCTGACCAAGATCTCCGGCTCCATCAAGTTTGGCGGCAAAGAGGTTCTCGACCTCACTACGAGCGAGATGCAGTCCATGCGCGGTAACGAGATGTCCATGATCTTCCAGGAGCCCATGAGCGCTCTTGACCCGATCATGCGCATCGAGGACCAGCTTGCCGAGGCCATCAGCCTGCACAACAGCAACATGAGCAAGGCTGAGATTCACGAGCGTTGCGTTAACGCTCTCAAGCTCGTGGGCATCCCCGAGCCCGAGATGACGCTTCGCAACTATCCGCACGAGCTTTCGGGCGGTATGTGCCAGCGCGTCATGATCGCTATGGCTATGTCTTGCGAGCCCAAGCTTCTGATTGCCGACGAGCCCACCACGGCTCTCGACGTGACCATTCAGGCGCAGATCTTGGCGCTGATGGAGGACATTCGTAACCGTCGCAACACCGGCATCCTGCTCATCACGCATGACTTGGGTGTTGTTGCCGAGACCTGCAGCCGTGTCATCGTCATGTACGCTGGCAATATTGTCGAGGAAGCACCGGTCAAAGAGCTGTTTGCCAACCCGCAGCACCCCTACACCGAGGGTCTTATCGCTTCGGTGCCGCGTTTGGGCAAGCGCCTGCATCGCCTGCCGTCCATCCCCGGCTCCGTTCCCGATCTGTCCGTCATGCCCGAGGGCTGCCGTTTCGCTCCGCGCTGCAAGTATGCACAGGACTCCTGCAAGCAGAAGCTGCCTGAGCTCCAGACGGTTTCCGAGGGCCATCGTTGCGCGTGTCCGTTCTATCGTGATGCTCGAGAGGGGGCTCAGCAATAATGAGTGCAACTGAGACCAAGCCGTTGCTGTCCGTTCGTCACCTGAGCAAGAAGTTCCCTGTGGGCAAAGACTTCTTCGGTCGTGCCAACAAGTTTGTGCACGCGGTGAACGACGTGTCCTTTGACATCATGCCCGGCGAGACGTTCTCGCTCGTAGGCGAGTCCGGCTGCGGTAAGTCCACCACCAGCCGTCTGATCAACCACCTCATCAAGCCCAACGAGGGAGAGATTCTCTTTGAGGGCAAAGATGTGGCGAAGCTCTCCGAGAAGGAGGTTCGTCCGCTGCGCGCCGAGATGCAGATGGTGTTCCAGGACCCGTACGGATCGCTCAATCCTCGCATGAAGGTGCAGGACATTATTAGCGAGCCGCTGCTTGTCCACACCAAGATGAGCAAGGGCGAGCGTCTGAAGAAGGCACAGGAGCTGCTCGAGGTCGTTGGCCTTTCGGCCACTCATGGCGAGCGCTATCCGCACGAGTTCTCTGGTGGCCAGCGTCAGCGTATCGGCATCGCCCGTGCGCTTTCGGTTAACCCCAAGCTCATCATGGCCGACGAGCCCGTTTCGGCACTTGACGTGTCCATTCAGGCTCAGGTTCTGAATCTTCTTCGTGATGTTCAGGAGCAGTACAACCTGACGTACCTCTTCATCTCCCACGACCTTGCTGTTGTTGAGATGATTTCCGATCGCATTGGCGTCATGTACCTGGGTTCGCTGATGGAGGTCGCTCCCAACGGGGATCTTTACAGCAACCCGCTGCATCCGTATACGCAGGCTCTGCTTTCCGCTGTGCCCATCCCCGATCCTTCAATTGAGAAGAAGCACGTGCTTATTGAGGGCGACCTGCCGAGCCCCACGAACATTCCTTCGGGCTGCCCGTTCCACACGCGCTGCCCGCATGCTACCGAGAAGTGCAAGACCGAGGTTCCGCAGATGAAGGAGCACACTCCGGGCCACTTTGTGAAGTGCCACTTCCCGGGCGTGAAGATCTAGTAGATCTTCTAGCGCATATGCAACCAACAAGAGGGAGACGCCCCGCGCATCTCCCTCTTTTTATGACAAAAGTCCACGGGTTCGTTTTGTCATATTTTGCGGGTGGGGCGTGCCGGGGTGCGCCGTGGGCACTTCCCCGCCGCATCTAGGCAATGTGACAAATAAACCCGGGGCGTGTCGCATAGCGGGCGCGCCTTGAGTTCGTGCTACCATTTATTCGTTTGAGTACACCTGTGCAAATGGAGGAAAATCCATGGCTACCGTTCTTGTTTTTGGCCACCAGAATCCCGATAACGACGCCATCATGTCTGCTGTCGTGCTGTCCCAGCTTCTCAATCAGGTTGAGTATGCCGGCAACACCTACGAGGCATGCGCTCTGGGCGCTCTTCCTGCCGAGTCTGCGAAGCTTCTCGCCGACGCTGGCGTGGCACAGCCGCGTCAAATCGACTCGGTTGAGGAAGGCCAGCTTGTGCTGCTCACCGACCACAACGAGAGCGCTCAGTCCGTTGAGGGTCTCAAGTCTGCAACCGTTTTTGGTGTGGTCGACCATCACCGCATTGGCGACTTTGAGACCGCCGGTCCTCTACACTACCTTGCTTTCCCGTGGGGTTCCAGCTGCACGATTGTGACCAAGGTTGCCCAGATGCTGGGCATCGAGCTCACCGATGTTCAGGCCAAGCTGCTGCTTTCCGCCATGATGACCGATACGCTCATGCTCAAGAGCCCCACTACCACCGATGTTGACCGCGCCGTGGCCGCCCAGCTGGGTGAGCAGGTGGGCGTCGATCCCGTTGCGTTTGGCATGGAGGTCTTCCTTACCCGTCCGTCCGGTTCCTTCACTGCTGCCGAGATGGTGGGCAACGACATCAAGATGTTCGAGCCTGCTGGCAAAAAGCTCCTCATCGGTCAGTATGAGACGGTTGATAAGTCCCGCGCTCTGGGCATGATTGACGAGATTCGCGAGGCCATGCGTGCCTATGCTGCCGAGAAGGGCGCCGACGGCATTGTCTTGTGCATCACCGATATCATGGAGGAGGGCTCGCAGGTGCTTCTCGAGGGTGACACGGAGTCCGCTCAGAAGGGCCTGTCCATTTCTGACGAGCATGATGGCGTGTGGATGCCCGGCGTGCTTTCCCGCAAAAAGCAGGTTGCTGCTCCCATTATCGCTGCTGCTGAGTAATTTCGGTTGCATATGTCGCGTAAGTCTGCCTAAAACGGTGTAGATTTGCGCGCGGTGGGTAGGATAATCCCAGACGCAAGGTTTAGCGCGACTCGCATAACAGCGGGCCGCGCTTCTTTTAAGCTTCAAACAAGGAGGCCGCCTATGGAATCGTGCGATCAGCTCTTCGATGCCGCCCAGAGAAAGCGCCTTGAGCGCCATGATCTATGGGATCGGGTCACGTCAAACGGTACGATATCGGCTGCGGTGATGGTGCTCGCTGCAATTGCCGCCGTCGTGTGCGCCAACACAGCCGCATACGAGCCAATCCATCATTTTCTGGAACAAGAGCTCTTTGTGGGCTTGGGCTCGCTAACGGTGGGGCTTACCGTTGAGGTCTTCGTAAACGATTTCCTCATGGCGATTTTCTTCCTGTTGGTTGGTATCGAACTTAAATACGAGATGACCGTGGGCGAGCTCACCAACCCGCGCCAGGCGATGTTGCCGATGCTTGCCGCCGTGGGCGGCGTGGTGGTGCCCGCATGCATCTATGCCGTACTCAATAAAGGCGGGGCAATTCATGGTTGGGCAATCCCGATGGCGACCGATATCGCGTTCGCACTGGGCGTTATGTCGCTGTTGGGCAATCGCGTGCCCAACGGCGTGCGCGTGTTCTTCTCCACGCTGGCTATCGCCGACGACCTTATCTCGATTCTCGCCATTGCCATCTTCTATGGTCAGAGCCCCAATCTGCTGTGGTTGTCCGCCGCCGTGGTGGTAACAGTGCTTCTGATTGTGCTCAATCGCACGCGTCATTTTAGGCTTGCGCCCTACATTATTCTGGGTTTGCTGCTGTGGTTCTGCATGTTCAGATCGGGTATTCACGCTACACTCGCCGGTGTGATCTTGGCTTTTACCGTGCCTGCCAAGTGCGGTGTCAAACTTTCGAATCTTACCGACTGGCTTGGCGAGATTATGCCCGAGCTGGACGATCATTTTGACGAGGACGCACATGTGCTGGGCCAGCACGACTTCACGCATGCCGCTACGCGCGTGGAACGCGTGATGCACCGCGTGACTCCGCCGCTGCAGCGCTTGGAGCACTACATCAGCACGCCGGTGAACTTCTTGATCCTGCCCATCTTTGCATTTGTGAACGCGCAGGTACGCTTGGTGGGTGTGGATATGGGTGCGTTGCTCGTCGACCCCGTGACGCTTGGCACGTACCTTGGCATGCTGCTGGGCAAGCCCGTTGGTATCTTTGGAGTGACGTTTGTCCTGGTGAAGCTTGGTTTGGCCGAGCTTCCGCGTCGTGTGAACTGGAAGCATATCGTGGGCGTTGGCATCTTGGGCGGTATTGGCTTCACCATGTCGATTCTTATTGCCGGGCTGGCGTTCCCGACCGCCGAGTTCGAGGTCTTGGCAGCCAAGGCTGCCATCTTGGGCGCCTCGGTCACGGCTGCTGTCGTGGGCATGATCTATATGAGCCGCGCCTGTCCGCGTCGATAGAGCTGGCTCTAAATAAATCACGATAAGCAAGGGCCCGCCACCGTGTTTGACTCGACGCGGTGGCAGGCTTTTTGGCGGTGAACGGTGTGATTTCGCCCCCAAACAGCAAAATGTGACAAATTAAACCTGCGGACATGGTGTCTCATGGGGAAAGGGGGAGAGGATTATTCTACGGTGCCGTAGAGGGAGCCCCAGCCGTGGGCGGCGAGGGAGGAGTTGAGCTGGTCGCAGAGGCGCGAGCGCTCGTATATGCCAGGCGGCAACAGGGTAACGATCTCCATGAGGTCGGCGGGTAGGTCGAGGATCTCGGCTTGTACTACAAGGTCCAGTCGGTCGATTTCATGCCTGTTGGAATACAGGCTGTCGACTAGACGCTGAAGTTCTCCGTACTCATCTGCTTGAAAGGAGCCAATGCGCATGTTTCCTCCTCGCTCTCTTTCGCGCCCGCGCATAAAGCGAGGCGTCGGTAAAGCTATACTTTAGCGGAGTGTATCAACGCCGGCGAGTGAAAGGCCGATTATGCAGACGATATATCAGCAGATGGATTCAGGTGAGCTTGCACAGACGATCGCCTCGCTCAAAGACGAGGTTGCCGCTGTCAAGGCTCGTGGCCTGGCGCTCGACATGGCCCGCGGCAAGCCCTCTCCGTCGCAAGTGGACATCTCGCGCCCCATGCTCGATATCTTGGACGCCGATTCCGATCTGCATGATGGTGGTGTGGACTGCAGCAACTACGGTTGTTTTGAGGGCATCCCTTCTGCGCGCAAGCTTGCAGGCGAATTTTTGGGTTGCCCTGCCGAGCAGACGCTCGTGCTGGGTTCTTCGAGTCTGCTGATCGAGCACGATATCGTGGGCACCTTCTGGCGTTGCGGAACATGCGGGTCTGAACCCTGGTCGGCCTATGCCGCCGCTCACGAGGACAAGCCGGTCAAGTTTTTGTGCCCCGTGCCCGGCTACGATCGTCACTTCGGTATCACGGAGGACCTGGGCATCGTCAACATCCCGGTTGCCATGACCGAGGATGGTCCGGATATGGATGAGATCGAGCGTCTGGTCGCGTCGGATGATTCCATCAAGGGCATCTGGTGCGTTCCCAAGTACTCCAACCCCACGGGCATCACCTTTAGTGAGGATACGGTGCGTCGACTGGCTACTATGACCTGCGCTGCCCCCGACTTCCGTATCCTGTGGGATAACGCCTACTGCGTCCATGACCTCTATGATGAGAACGACGAACTCGCAAACATTTTTGACATTGCCCGCGAGGCGGGAACCGAGGACCGCGTGGTCGCATTTGCCTCGACTTCCAAGATCACCTTCCCGGGTGCAGGTATCGGATTTGTGGGCGCCTCGCCTGCGGTGCTTGCCGAGTTTGCGCATCACCTCAAGGCAGGCCTTATCAGCGCAGATAAGCTCAACCAGCTGCGCCATGTGCGTTTTTTGCCCACGCTCGATGCGGTGCGCGAACACATGAAGAAGCATGCTGAGTTCTTGCGCCCGCGCTTCGAGTGCGTGGAGCAAAAGCTTGCCGAGGGGCTGGGCGGCACCGGTTGCGCCACCTGGACGCATCCGCGCGGCGGCTACTTTGTTTCTTTCGACGGTCCCGAGGGCTCTGCCAAGCGTGTGGGGGCGCTCTGCGCCGAGATGGGCGTCAAGCTCACCACGGTGGGTGCCACTTGGCCGTATGGAGAGGACCCGCGCGATACCAATATCCGTATCGCCCCAAGCTATCCCACGGTGGAGGAGCTCTCTGCCGCCCTTGACGTTCTCGTACTTGCCGTCAAACTCGTGTCCGCCGAGCTCGCTGCCGAGGCGCTCGAATAGCACAAACCGTTCGAGCGCCCGAGCCTGCGACTGCACGCGGGGCGTACCCATATATTCAGGGGGATTGTCATGATCTTAACCGCTCGATATGTCTTGCCCATTGTGGGGCGTGCCATCGAAAACGGTGCCGTTGTGGTGCAAAACGGTCGCATTGCTGCTGTAAGTACCCTTGATGAACTGCGCTATTGGTATCCGGACGACGAAGTGCGCGACTTTGGCACCGCGGCGCTCATTCCCGGTTTTGTGGACGCACACAGCCATTTGGAGTACTCCACCATGGGCGGCATTTTTGAGGATGTGCCATATGCGCCCTGGAAGGCTCGCATCGTGGAGAAGAGCCGCCTGCTCACTCCGCAGGACTGGAAGGACGCAGCGCTGTTGGGAGCCGTGCAGGCTCTGTCTGCGGGCATCACCGCTATTGCCGATGTAACGCAGACGGGAGCGCCCCTGCGTGCCATCGCCGCTACCGGCCAGCACGGCGTGATCTATCGCGAGGTCACCACTCCAAAGAAATGCGACGTTGAGGCCGATATGGCTGCTGCCGATCGCGACATTCAGGACTGGCGCGCCTTTGCCGCAGATCGCGACATGCTCGTGCGCGTGGGCATCGGACCGGGTTCGATCTATGCCGTGCACCCCGAGGTATTGCGTGCCATTGGTGAATATGCCGACGAGCAGACCCCTGTCGCCGTCCATGTGGCGGGTTCTCGTGAGGAGGCGGACTTTATCCGCTACGGTTCCTCGCCGTTTGCCCTTGCCGCCGATAGCGAGGAGTCCCATGCGTATGAGGGGCTGCAATCCGATACCTTCCTGCCAACGGGCGTTTCCCCCATCCGCTATGCGCTCAACTGGGGCATCCTCTACGCACCCGAGGTCGTGGCGATTCATGCGATCTGCATCGAACCGGGTGACATCGAGCGCTTGGCCGAGCAAAACGTGGGCGTTGTTGCCTGCCCGCGTTCCAACGCCAAGCTCGGTAACGGCGTGACCCCGCTGCTGACATTCCGCGATGCGCACATCCCCGTGGCGCTGGGCACCAACTCTCCCGCCGCAGCAGACTCCACCGATCCTTTGGAGGAGATGCGCTTTGGCCTGCTGCTGCAGCGTGCAACCTCAGGTGACAAGGGGTTCCTGTCTGCGCACGATATGCTTCGCATGTCCACCATCGATGCGGCGCGCCTTATTGGCATGGACAAGGAGATTGGTTCGCTGGAGATTGGCAAGCGCGCCGATATCGTGGCGGTGGACCTCTCGAACTCCATGCAGGTTCCCACCAACTCGCCGCATGCTGCAGTAGTGCATTCTGCCAGCCGTAACGACGTCATGATGACGATGATCGACGGTCGCGTGGTTTACGATCGCGCCGAAGGCTTTTCGCTTCCATGCGAGGCCGAGCGGGACGACGTGGATGCCATCTTGCGCCGTGCAGAGGAATTGCGAATCAGGTTACGCGACTAGGGAAGCTGTCCTCTCGCACGTTACAATTGGCAAAGCGAGGGCCTTCGCTGTTCGCAAGGTAGTTTCATCTCACCGTGCGTCACCATGTCTGGTTGATGCACGGCTGTTTTCATCAAAGGCAAAGGAGACGACATGGAACTCGGCATCACCACCAGCCCCACGCCTGAACGCTATACCGTCCACGTTGCGGGCGAGGTCGATATTTCCAATGCGGATGCACTGCGCACCGCGATCGATCTTGCGCTCGAGCAGCCTCCAGCAGAGGTCGAGCTCGATTTTTCGCAGGTGTCCTATATCGACTCCACGGGTATCGGCGTACTTGTGGGCGCCGCACATCATGCGCGTGGCCACCAGAAGAGCTTTGCCATCACGGGCGCTCAGGTGGGCGTGATGCGCGTGGCGCAGCTTCTGGGCGTCGACAAAGAGATTGGCATGAGCGCCGCTTAGGCAGCGGAACCTATGGGCGCTGCGTAAACAATCCACAGTCTTGTTTAGGGCGGCCTCGAGCCGCCCTACTTCGGGGTATACTTTTGCTCGCTTGTTCGCATGATGCTGCGCTGAGGGCACGGTCGCAGGTGCTGTAGCGCATGCTTGTTGGAGGTTTCCTTGTTCGGTATTGGATCGACTGAGCTGGCGATCATTTTGGTCTTCGGCTTTCTTCTCTTTGGGCCGGATAAACTGCCCCAGATGGGTCGCACCATTGGACGTGCGCTTCGTCAGTTCCGTGAGACGCAAGAAAAGCTCACCAGTGTGGTGCAGTCCGAGGTGGTCGACCCCATGACCGCTGCGGTTAACGAACCCACGCGCCCGCGTCGTGTTGATGATGACGATGACGACGCCGATGCTTCTGCCGAGGAGGCCGAGGCCCCCGCGCGCAAGGAGACGTTTGCCGAGCGCCGTGCTCGCCTGGCCGCTGAGAAGGCTGCCGCCGAGCAGGCGGCGCAGGAAGGCGATGCTGCCGAGAAGGACGCCGCGGTGGCCGACGTTGCCGCTACTGCCTCCGAACCTGCACCTGCAGGCGATGCCACCGATACCGCGAGCGATATCGCTGCTGCGGATACCGAAGCCGAATCCGAGGACCGTGCCACGGCTGACCTTTACGCTCGCCGCCCGCGCAAGCGCAAGGTGGAGCCCGAGCAAGCCGACGCCCAAGATGCTGTGGCTTCTGCCCAGCCTGGCGATGCTGTGGAAGGGGGCGACCGATAATGCCCATCGGACCTGCGCGCATGCCGCTTCTCGATCACCTGGGAGAGCTTCGTCGCCGTCTTACCATTGTGATCGTCACCATTGTTGTTGCTACCGTCGTCATGTACTTTGCCACGCCCGTGCTGGTGGGCATCCTGAAGGAGCCCATTGTCCCGTATGTCCCGGATGGCAAGTTCTACATCACCACCTCGCTCGGCGGTTTTGCCCTGAGATTCTCTATCGCCATCAAGGTCGCTGTGATCATGTGTACGCCGATGATCATCTGGCAGATTTTGGGCTTTTTCCTGCCGGCGCTCAAGCCCAATGAGCGTCGTTGGGTTGTTCCCACTGTTCTTGCCGCCACGGCGTTGTTCTTCATCGGCGCGGTCTTTTGCTACTTCATCATTGTCCCGGCAGGCTTTGAGTGGCTGCTGAGAGAGGCCGATGCCATTGCCTCGGTCTTTGCGAATCTTGAGGACTATATCAACATCGAGATTTTGCTGATGATTGGTTTTGGTGTGGCGTTCGAGTTGCCGCTGATTGTTTTCTACCTGGCGGTCTTCCACATCGTGCCATATTCCAAGTTCCGTTCGGCATGGCGCTATATTTACGTTGCAATGCTGGTGGTTTCGGCCTCCATCACGCCCGACGCAAGCCCTGTCACCTTGATATTCATGTATGCTGCAATGCTTTCGCTCTATGAGATTTCGCTTGCGGTGACGCGCATGGTCATCATTGCGCGCGACGGCAAGAAGGGCCTTACGGAGGGCCGCCTGGACTTCTTCTCCGATGAGGAAGACGAGTAGCGCTCGCGCTCCAACCGCTTAATAGCTCTGCGAATACCGGCACGGGTTTCCTGATGTGCGATGCCATTTGTGGCGTCCATTTGAAGGGAACCCGTGCTTTTGTGTGTCATGAGCACGGGTACCTGCGCAAATATTCTTTAAACCTGTATACTGTACCGCTTGAAAGCCTACCGATTTCAGGAGCATGCTTGTGAAGCTCGTAATCGCCGAGAAGAATATCGCCGCACAGAAGATCGCTCAGCTGCTGAGTGATGCCGGCAAGCCTAAAAACGACAAGGTGTACAACACCGCGGTCTATCGTTTTACGGTGGATGGCGAAGAGTGGGTCTCCATGGGCCTGGCGGGCCATATTTTGGCTCCCGATTTTCCCGATGAGATTCTGTTCGACGAGAAACAGGGCTGGTACTCGCTGACCGAAGACGGCGAGATTCTGCCTGCCGATGTGCCCGATGGCCTGGCGCGCCCGCCTTACGAGAGCAAGCGTCGTCCTTTTCTGCCCAACGGAATCAACATCAAGGGTTGGAAGGTAGAGAGCCTCCCGTACCTTACATGGTCTCCCATTATCAAGAATCCCGCAGAGCGCGAGATCATCCGCGTGCTCAAGAATCTTGCCAAGAAATCCGATTCCGTGATTATCGCTACCGACTTTGACCGTGAAGGAGAGCTTATCGGTGCCGATGCTCTTAGCATGGTGCGCGAGGTGGCCCCCGATGTGCCCGCTTCGCGTGCGCGCTACTCTGCACTCATTAAGGCTGAGGTCACGGCTGCGTTCGATAACCTTGTTGAGCTTGACGAGAATTTGGCCGATGCCGGCGAGAGCCGACAGTATATCGACCTGATCTGGGGCGCGGTGCTTACGCGCTACCTGACTCTTGCCAAGTTTGGCGGTTTTGGCAATGTTCGTTCTGCCGGCCGTGTGCAGACGCCTACCTTGGCGCTGGTTGTCGAGCGCGAGCGCGAGCGCAGGGCATTTGTGCCCGAGGATTATTGGCAGATCCGCGGTATGGGCGCTACGGCCGACTCTGAGTTTAAGATTTCGCATAAGACGCCGCGCTTTACCGATAAGGCTGCGGCAGAAGATGCTTTTTCCCATGTTGAGCATGCGACGACGGGCACGATCGTCGAGGTGGTCAAGCGCTCGCGCAAGCAGCAGCCCCCCGTGCCGTTTAACACCACGTCCCTCCAGGCCGCCGCTGCTGCAGAGGGCATTTCGCCTGCACGTACCATGCGTATTGCCGAGTCCCTCTATATGAGTGGTCTTATTTCGTATCCTCGTGTCGACAATACGGTTTACCCGCGCTCGCTCGATCTCGAGGGCATCGTCAAAGGGCTGTCGTCGGGTTCTCCGGCGCTTGCTCCCGTATGCAAAAAGGTCCTCGCCGGTCCCATGAAGCCCACGCGCGGCAAGACCGAGACCACCGACCATCCGCCCATTCATCCTACCGGTCAGGGTGACCCCGAGACCCTTGATGGCGGCCAGAAGAAGCTCTATAACCTTATCGCACGCCGTTTCCTGGCTACGCTTATGGGCCCTGCAACCATCGAGAACACCAAGCTTTCTATCGACGTTGCGGGCGAGCCGTTCACGGCAACCGGTGACGTGCTGGTAGATCTGGGTTTTCGTGAGGCGTATCCGTATGGCCTCAAGCGTGATGAGCAACTTCCGGCGCTGGCGCAAGGCGACGTTATCGATGTACATGACATCAAGCTCGAGGCGAAGCAGACCGAGCCGCCTGCGCGCTATAGCCAAGGCAAGCTCGTGCAAGAGATGGAAAAGCGCGGCCTGGGCACCAAGTCTACGCGCGCGAGCATCATCGAGCGTCTCTATACCGTTCGCTATCTTAAAAACGACCCCATCGAGCCAAGCCAGCTGGGTATGGCTATCATCGACGCCCTGCACGAGTTTGCTCCGCGTATTACCACGCCCGAGATGACTGCCGAGCTGGATGCGGATATGACGCACGTGGCAGAGGGCAAGGACACGCAGGAGCACGTGGTTGACCATTCGCGCGCTCTGCTCGCAGGCATGCTCGATGCGTTGATTGAGCATAAAGATGATCTGGGGGAGGCTATCTCCGACGCTGTGACTGCCGACGCAAAGGTGGGCCAGTGCCCCAAGTGCGGCAAGGATCTGGTCATGAAGACGAGCGCCAAGACGCGTGGCAGCTTTATTGGCTGCATGGGCTGGCCGGATTGCGATGTGACCTATCCTGTTCCTTCGGGCGTCAAGGTGAGCCCGCTGGAGGGCGAGGCCGGCGTGTGCCCCGAGTGCGGAGCGCCGCGCATCAAGTGTCAACCGTTCCGTAGCAAGGCATATGAGCAGTGCGTGAACCCCAAATGCCCCACCAATTTTGAGCCCGACCTCAAGGTGGGCGAGTGCAAGGTGTGTGCCGAGGCGGGACGTCATGGCGATTTAATCGCCCATAAGTCCGAGAAAAGCGGCAAGCGCTTTATTCGTTGCACGAATTACGAAGAATGCCAGGTGAGCTATCCGCTGCCGGCGCGCGGTAAGCTGCAGGCAACGGGCGAGACCTGCCCGGAGTGCGGCGCCCCCATTGTGGTGGTCGAGACAGCGCGCGGTCCCTGGCGCATCTGCGTGAATATGGAATGCCCCAGCAAGGAAAAGAAAACAACGTCTCGCGGACGCGGCGCCGCCGGGTCAAAGACCTCTGCAGCCAAGAAGACGACGGCTAAGAAGACGACGGCTAAGAAGACGACGACAAAGAAGTCGGCTGAAAAGAAGTCGGCCGAGTAATATCCCAACATGCCAACGATGCCATTTGCGGGTTGCTCGGCATGGACACTTCCAAACGTGTAGGGCTGCGTTCCAAGCGTGGCCCTTTCTCTTTTTGAGTCAGTTTAATAGCCCCCACACCGTGTAAGCACGTAATAATTCGTTCTTTTGGAACAGGCTGTTTGCGTCGGTTGCGGGATACTCGTTTCACAGCCCCTTCACTAATCGCAAGCGGTATTGACGATCTCGAACACCCTCTCTAAAGCGGGTAAATAGTGAATAATTAATGCCTTTACCTTGGATTCATTTCAAAATGAAACATCATATAACTATTTAATGAACCCAACGCATCCGTTGCTGTTTATTCCATTTTTGACCGTTTGCCAACTTGTCTAGTTTTTAAGATATAAATAATTTTGATAGAGAGGTATAGTAACTGGAAAGATACGCACGTCATACGGTTATTTCGGCCTTTTGGTGAAGCTATCCTTTGACGGAATCGAAATATTAAGGGGTGGGGGATGGATATCTCTCGAAAGACCGACTACGCTCTTCGGATGCTCGCGATGCTTGTGGATGGCGAAAATAATCTCTTGTCGGTTAGGGCTGCTGCAGAGCAGGTAGACGTGCCCTATTCATTTGCTCGATCCATTCAGCATGGCCTGGTACAGGCGGACATCGTGGAAAGTCTGCGTGGTGTGCATGGTGGCATGCGTCTCAAGGCGGATCCCAATGATGTCACAATCAGGCAGATCGTCGAAGCTGTTCAGGGCCCCATGGTTATGAATGATTGCACTGCCAACGGCGCCGAATGCCCGCGCATGAATTCTTGCTGCTATCATTCCGTTTGGATGGGCGCTCAGGCTCTTATGGTCGATTACCTTGACTCTGTGACGCTTGCCGACGTGGTGCAGGGCACGCTTGCTCCGGCAGTGGATGCCAAGTTTGCCAACCGCGAATCGTTTGCCGAGTACGTTTCGTGCGCCGAAAAGTGCCGTCGCCGCGCATAGGCGATGCTTGCTTCTTTTCCGCGCAGATTAGGAGCAGATACAGATGAATGCAGACCCTTTTCGTAAGCTTGTGCGATCGGAAGGGGTCCGTTTGTATCGCGACCTCCCGTGGCGCCGCACGCGCGATCCATACGGCATCTGGCTTTCTGAGGTGATGCTGCAGCAAACGCAGGTGGTGCGCGTTTGCGATCGATGGCCTGCATGGCTCGAGCGCTTTCCCACTGTTGGAGCCTTGGCTCAAGCGCCCGTTGCCGATGTTTTGGCTGCTTGGCAGGGTATGGGATACAACCGTCGTGCGCTTGCGCTGCATAGGGCGGCGATGCATATCATGGAGCGATTTGATGGCGAGTTTCCGCGTGACGTTCCTGCTTTGTGTGAACTTCCGGGGGTGGGTCCGGCAACGGCGCAAGGTATCCGCTCCTTTGCGTTTGATTTGCCCGGTGTGTATCTCGAGACCAATGTACGCACGGTGATCCTGCATCACTTTTTTCCCGATGTTCCGGCAGTGCCCGATAAGGAGCTGGTGGGTATTGTAGAGGCCACGTGTCCTGGCCCGCAGGTGCCCGAGGGACGCTTTGCCCTGCCCGAAGACGAGCGAGATACGCCGCGCGCTTGGTACTATGCGATGCTCGATTACGGCGCATATCTTAAAAAGACGATTCCCAACCCTTCGCGTCGTTCTGCTTCATATTCAAGGCAGTCTGCTTTTGAGGGTTCGCGCCGCCAGAAGCGCGCGGCTCTTGTCCGCTATTTGCTCGAGGCGGGCGAGGACGGGTTGGGTGCGGACGAGGCGCGAGCCGCTCTGGACAAGATGGAAGCCTGTGCGGGACGCCCTGCGGTTGCGCCCGATGTGGCCCAGTCGATTTTGGAAGACCTCGCGCGTGAGGGTTTTTGCCAGAAGCGCTCGGATGTTGACCGATATGTTGTGACGCACTAGATGTGCTCAGCGGATTTTCCGGGCGATACGTGCTAAGTGTGCCGTCCGCCTAAATATTGCTTGACCGCGCATGGCATCGCTCGCATGATGGTGCTGACAATCCTTCGTACATGCCCTTCCGTAAGGGAGGCCAATATGAGTTTGTTTATCGAGACTCCTCAGCAGGAGCAGCTTCGCTTGCTGCGCGAACAGCGAGAACAGCTGAAGCACCTGCGCAGCATGTCGGAGGGCGCGGGCGTTGTCGGTAGCGCCGAGGACACGTCGCAGATGGATCGATCGCTACTTGACCAAAGATTATTCGCATCCGCTCCGGCATCGAACTCGGCGAAGCCGGCAGGTTCCCCTTCAGCAAAAGGGTCGCTGAGGGATTCAATTCGAGGGCTTGGACGAAAGCGGTGCGCGGGGGTATCCGAGGAGCCGTATTCGATCGCTCAGGAATCGTATGCCGAGCAGCTGGAGTTTGATCGTCGACGCACGCGACGTCGTCGAGGGGCTGCGGTGGCGCGTTCTCTCCTTGTTGTGGTCCTGGTGCCCATGTTACTTTTTGCTGCTTTTGTGGGGTCGTATGCATTGACGTGCATTCTCAATGGCGCGTCTCCCCAGGAGCTCGCTTTGCTTATGGGCGAGCTTTTTGCCAAGATGCAAGCGTACGGCGGTTTGGTCATCTCGATGTTTTCCAGTTGATGCCTGACGATACTCTATAATGAACCCGGTAAAAAATCGCAGGTAAGGCGGTTGGATTGAACATCTTATTGGTTTGTTGCACAGTTGCGGCGTGCGTTGCGGCTGTCGCCTCTGTGCTGACGGCGGTAGCTATGAGGCGCAATAGCCGCGATGCTGGTCTTGCGGAGCATGTGGACGAGGAGCTCGATATCTTGGTGCGGCTCGAGGATGCCCTGCGCGATGCTCGTCTCGAGTTGCGCACGCAGACCCAGACACAGGCGGCATTCTCGACTGCAGAACAGCAGCGCTTCGAATCGCTTATGCGCGCATTGCAGCAGGCTTCGACACAGACGGACGCCTTGCGCCGCGAAGTATCGCAGCAGATGGGCCAGACGCGTGAGGCAACCGAAGCGCGCCTCGAGGCGGTGCGGGCATCGGTCGAGCAGCAGCTGGCAGCCATTCGCCAGGATAACGAGCGGCAGCTGGAGCAGATGCGTCAGACGGTGGACGAAAAGCTCTCGCGCACACTCAACGATCGCCTCGCGGCTTCGTTTAAGCAGGTAAGTGAGCAGCTTGAGGCCGTCTATAAAGGTTTGGGCGATATGCAGAGCATCGCTGCGGGCGTGGGCGACCTTAAACGCGTGCTCGGCAATGTCAAGACGCGCGGAATTTTGGGCGAGGTTCAGCTGGGAGCGATTCTCTCTCAGATTTTGACACCCGAGCAGTACGTTGAGAACGTTGCCACCAAACCCGGTTCAACCGAGCGCGTCGAGTTTGCCGTCAAGTTGCCCGTGGAGGCGGGTGACCCCATCTTGCTGCCTATTGATTCGAAGTTTCCAGGCGATGCTTACGAGCATCTGCGCGAGGCCATGGATGCAAGCGACGCCGATGCCGTGGCGGCGGCGCGTCGCATCTTGGATGCCCGCATTAAATCGGAGGCCAAAGACATCTGCGAAAAATACCTTTCGGTGCCCGAGACCACGAATTTTGGCATCATGTTCTTGCCGTTTGAGGGCCTCTATGCCGAGGTCGTCAACAGGCCGGGTCTTATCGAGTTGCTCTCGCGCGACTACCATGTGAACGTAGCCGGGCCCAGTACCATGGCCGCGCTGCTCAACAGTTTGCAGATGAGCTACCAGACTTTTCGTCTGCAAAAGCAGACCGACGATGTGCTGCGGGTTCTTTCTGCAGTCAAGGCGGAGTTGCCGCGCTATCAGGATGCGTTGCGCTTGGCGCGTCGCCAGATAGATACAGCGGGCCGCACGGTCGATTCGATCATCACCACGCGCACCAATGTGATTGAGCGCAAGCTCGGCTCCATCGGCACGATGGAAGATGTGGAGGAGGCTGAGCGCCTGTTGGGGGTGACCTCGGCGCTGCCTGAAGTACCGGGGGACGATTCGGTCGAGGGCGCGGCGGTTGGTGCCGCTGCCACCGCGCATCTCGATGCCGTCTCTTCTGGTTCCGATGTGCAAGGAGGTGTCGACTGATGCCGCGAGAAACCAATGCTTCGCGTCGCGAACGCGCCATCGAGGTGTGTGAGCGCCTGAACCGAAGGTACGGTCCGGTTGAGTGCTTCTTGGATCATCACAATCCGTTTCGCCTGGTTATCTCGGTGCTGCTTTCTGCGCAGACAACAGATGCCCAGGTGAATAAGGTAACTCCGGAGCTTTTTCGTCGATGGCCCACACCCTACGAGATGGCGGGTGCCAGCGTTGCCGACGTGATGGATGTGATCAAGTCGCTGGGCTTTTACAAGACCAAGGCCAAGCACTGCGTGGAAGCCGCAAGGATGATCGTGGCCGATTATGGCGGTGAGGTGCCGTCGACCATGCACGAGCTGCAAAAGCTGCCCGGTGTGGGGCGCAAGACGGCAAATATCGTCCTCAACGTGGGCTTTGGCATTGTGGAAGGCATTGCGGTGGACACGCACGTGAATCGCATCGCGCATCGGCTGGCGCTCTCGCCCAAGACACACGAGAAGGAGCCTCTCAAAACCGAGCAAGATTTGCTCAAGATTTTGCCGCATGAGTATTGGGAATCGGTCAATCACCAGTGGATATCGTTTGGCCGCGAGATTTGCTCTGCTCGTTCCCCCAAGTGTGCGGAGTGCCCGCTGGCAGATCTTTGCCCCTCCTGTAACTGATTTGTGTGGGTAGGCTTATTTGTGACGTCTTGTGCGCAATGGCCGGCCCCGTTGTTTTGTTTTGAACGTAAGGAATGATCGATGCTCATTCATCGCA
Source organism: uncultured Collinsella sp. (assembly GCA_958348985.1). Lineage (GTDB taxonomy): Bacteria > Actinomycetota > Coriobacteriia > Coriobacteriales > Coriobacteriaceae > Collinsella. The sequence goes on from CATWBG010000003.1 coordinate 151,466, forward strand.
TAGCGGCACAACTCCATACTGCCGAAGGCCTGCGGGTCATCGAGCAGGCGTTGACGGACGGTCAGGATGCGACGCTTGCCGTGTCGCTCTCGGCGCGCACCCTTGTGCTTGCCGCGCAGTTTGCTCGGCATCCGCGCCCCTGCGTATATGTGGTTTCCGGCGAGGAGGCGGCCGATCGCGCGGCACGAGCGCTCATGGCCTATCTGGGCCGCGAGCACGTGGCCCGCTTTCCCGAGCGCACGGATTACCCCTGGAAAGACCAAAAGCCAGACGACGTTGTGGTGGCCACGCGTTGTGCTGCGCTTGGTCGTATCGCTCGTGGCGAGGCATGTGTGCTTGTGGCTTCGGCTCGTGCCCTGTTGCGCTGCGTACCCCCGCGCGAGAGCGGCTACTGGGAGTCCGCGACCTTTACCGTGGGCGACGAGATTCCTTTTGAGGAGGTGCCCGCGCGTCTTGTGTCCATGGGCTACACGTCTGCCGATGCGGCGCCCGAACCTGGCTATTTCCACGTGCACGGCGATACCGTGGACATCTATCCCGCGCAGGCCTCGTCGCCCGTGCGCATGGAGTTTTTTGGCGACGAGCTCGACCGTATTCGCCATATGGTTGCGTCGACTGGTCAGACGATCGGCGATGCCGATGCGGTCGAGATTTATCCCTGTCGCGAGCTTGCGCTTACCGACGATGCCGTTCGTCGCATCACCTCGGCGCTGTACGCGCCAGCGAAAAGCGACACCGAGCTCGCTGCGCTCCTGGAGATGGTTCAGGCGCGTATCGTCACGCCCGAGCTCGAGCGCTTCTTGCCCTTGCTCTACGAGTCGACGGTGAGCCCGCTTGCCCATGTGAGCGACGACACCCTGGTGGTTCTTTCCGAGCCCCGCTCGCTTTTTGACGATTGCATCCGAGCCTATGAGGACTTGGAGCGCCGTGCCGGAGAGGCGGGTGTATCAAAGCTCGACGGACTCTATGTGCGCGCCCAGCAGCTCGACTTTGGTCATCAGCAGCGTTTGAACTATGTTTCGCTTATCCGCGCCGGCGGTGCCGTGACGGCCGAGCTCAAGATCGAGCAGCCCGCTATCGCTGGTTCGGATACGCGTTTCCTGTCGCGCGTTCAGGAGGTGGTAAACAATCGCTGCGCGGTTGTCTTTGCCATTCCCGATCGCGGTGCGCGTGAATCCATGGAGCTCAGCTTTACCGACGAATCTGTTCCGTTTGAGGAGTCGCTTACGGCTGCTCCCGAAAACGCCGGTGTTGTGGCAGGAAAGGCGGACGTGCATGTGCTTGCGGCCGATTCCTCCGAACGCGTTGCCGCCGGCGAGCGCCGGGGCGCGGGCGTGCACGAGCCTGCCGTCTCTCGCCGCACTGCCGATTCACTGAACGCCCGCGGTCTCGAAGAAGGCGCCCCCTACACGGTTCCCACGCTCACGCGCGGCCGCGTGACCTTTGTGGATGCGCCCATTCAACAGGGTTGCGTGGTTCCCGATGCACATCTGGCTGTCTTTTCCATTGCCGATCTGAATGCTCGCATGGATGCCAAGCGCGGACGCACGCGTCGTCGCGTAGACATCACCGAGGTCACGTTCCCCTTCAAGCCGGGCGATTACGTGGTCCATGCTACGCATGGTATTGCCCTGTTTGCTCAAATTGTCCGTCAGGAGGTGGGAGGCCGCGAGCGCGACTATTTTCTGCTTGAATACGCTGATGGCGACAAACTCTACGTGCCGCTTGAGCAAGTGGACCGCATCACGCGATATGTTGGTCCCGACGGCGACAAGCCGCGCTTGACGCGCTTGAACACTGCCGATTGGAGCCGTGCTACGGGCAAGGCACGTAAAAGCGCCAAGAAGCTTGCATTCGATCTGGTGGATCTTTATACGCGCCGCTCCTCCATCGCCGGTGTTGCGTGTCCGCCCGATACGCCCGAGCAGATTGAGATGGAGGAGAGCTTCCCGTACGAGGAGACGCATGATCAGCTCGACGCCATCGCCGATATCAAGGCAGACATGGAGGCGGCAAAGCCCATGGATCGCCTGCTCTGTGGCGACGTGGGTTTTGGCAAAACCGAAGTTGCCCTGCGTGCTGCTTTCAAGTGCGTGGATTCTGGGCGCCAGGTGATGGTGCTGTGCCCCACGACCATTTTGGCGCAGCAGCATTTCCAGACGTTCTTTGAGCGCTTTGCTCCCTTTGGCGTGGAGGTGGATGTGCTTTCACGCTTTAGGACGCCGGGGCAGCAAAAGCGCGCGCTTGCGGCTTTTGCCGAAGGAAAGGTCGATGTGCTCATCGGAACGCATCGCCTGCTTTCCGCCGATGTGAACCCCCACAATTTGGGGCTGGTGATCATCGACGAGGAGCAGCGTTTTGGCGTGCAGCATAAGGAGCAGCTCAAGAACCTGCGCGAGCAAATCGACGTCCTCACGCTTTCGGCAACGCCTATCCCGCGCACCATGCAGATGGCCATCTCGGGCGTGCGCGACATGAGCCTTATCACCACGCCGCCTACGGGACGACGCTCGGTGATCGTGCATGTGGGCGAGTACGACCCCGACGTAGTGAGTGCCGCCATTCGCCTGGAAGTGGGCCGCGGAGGCCAGGTGTACTACGTGTCCAACCGCGTGAAGACTATCGACGACGCGGTCGAGCGCGTGCATGAGGCTGCACCCGAGGCGCGCGTGGGCGTGGCGCACGGCAAGATGAGTCCGCGCGAGGTGGAAGACGTGATGGTTGAGTTTGCCGAGAAAAGAATCGACGTGCTTATCGCCACGACCATCGTGGAGTCGGGCATCGATAACGCCCATGCCAACACGCTGATTATCGAGGATTCGCAGCGCCTGGGTTTGGCTCAGCTTTATCAGCTCAAGGGCCGCGTGGGTCGCTCTGCCACGCAGGCGTACGCGTATTTTATGTTTCCGGGCGAGGTACCGCTTACCGAGGAGGCGACGGCGCGTCTGACAGCGCTTTCGGAGTTCCAAGATCTGGGCAGCGGCATGCGCATTGCCATGCGCGACCTGGAGATTCGCGGCGCTGGGTCACTTGTGGGGGCCGAGCAGCACGGCAACTTGTCGAGCGTGGGCTTTGACCTGTTCACGCAGATGCTGGGCCAGGCTGTTGCCGAGGCGCGCGGGGACGATTCCGAGGCCGTTGAAGCCGCGAGCGTCGCCATCAACATCCCGGCGGATTTCTTTTTGGACGAAGAGTACCTGCCGCGTGTGGATGAGCGCGTGCTCGCATATCGTAAGCTTGCTGCGGCGGATGATCTGGAGAGCGTGGATCGGCTGCAGGAGGAGACCGAGGCTGCTCACGGCGAGCTGCCGCAGGCGGGCCTCAACCTGTTTGACCGTGCTCGCATTCGCATTCGCGCAGAGCGCTTGGGGTTGGAAAGCGTGACGCTCAGCGGTGGACGCTTGACGTTTTTGGGCGTGGACGTACCCAAGAACGTGGCGTTCGATCTTAAAGATCGCCTGGGGGCGGTGGTGTTCCCCCGTTCCCGCAAACTGTCGATTCCCTGTCGCGCGGGAGCTGGTGCCGGTTCGGGCGTGGGGCGCGGTCTCAATGCCGATGACGAGCGTGGACCCGTTGCCGCAGCGCTTGCCGTTTTGTGCCAGTTGGGAGCGAGCGGCGACGATGATTAGCGTGAGCTATGGCGCCGGGATATGGCGATGCATCGAGTTGTTTGCCATGCCTCGGTGTTCGTTTATGTTTGAATAACCGCTGCGGTAATGCATCTGACGATCTGCCGCAGACCGAGGAGAAGGAGCATCTTTTGGTTACGTTTGAGAACGACTATTCCTTTGGCGCTTGCCCGGAGGTTTTGGCAGCTTTGGTCGATACCAACATGGAGGCAATGAGCGGTTACGGTGAAGACCCCCATTGCGTTCGCGCCAAAGAGCTGATTCGTCAGGCTTGCGCAGCACCGTATGCCGATGTGTTTCTCCTTACAGGCGGCACGCAGACCAACCAAGTTGTGCTCGACATGCTGCTCGCTCCTTATGAGGGCGTGGTCGCCGCGGCCACGGGGCACGTTGCCTGCCATGAGGCGGGGGCTATTGAATTTGGCGGTCATAAGGTGCTGACGGTTCCTGGGCATGAAGGCAAGATGCACGCCGATGAGCTGGAACAGCTGATTGATTTGTTCTATGCAGATGACAATCATGAGCACATGGTCTTCCCGGGAGCGGCATATATTTCCTTCCCGACGGAGCTTGGCACGCTCTATTCCCGTGATGAGCTGGCGGCAATCTACGAGGTCTGCCAGAAGCACGAGATTCCGCTTTTTGTGGATGGTGCGCGCTTGGGCTATGCCCTGGCATCCCCCGAATGCGATATCACCCTGCCGCAGCTCGCCCAGCTGTGCGATGTCTTTTATATCGGCGGAACCAAGGTGGGGGCATTATGCGGCGAGGCGGTAGTGTTTCCCTCGGGCAATGCTCCCGCGCACCCGATTCCGCGCATCAAGCAGCATGGCGCGCTTTTGGCTAAGGGCCGCCTTCTGGGCGTGCAGTTCGAGGCGCTGTTTACGGATGGTACCTATGTGCGCATTGCGCGCAATGCTATCGATATGGCAGGACGTTTGCGCGCCCTGCTGCACGAGCGCGGCGCACGTTGGTTCTTGGAGTCTCCTACCAACCAGCAGTTCATCATTTTGGAAAAGGGCGAGTATGAGCGCTTGGGCAAGCAGATTTGCCTGAGCTTTTGGGATACCTATGATGAGGACCATGTGGTTGTGCGATTGGCTACCAGCTGGGCAACAACGCAGGAGGACCTTGATGCCCTGGCCGCCGCGCTGTAGGGCACCGTTTGGTATCGGGGACGAGTTTAGGTGTCACAGATGTTTTCGATAGCAAGCGGGGGCTCGCCATCCGCTGCCCTCGAACAAGCGCATGCTACGCTTGGACGATATTTTGGCTATGAGTCGTTTAGGCCGGGCCAGGAGCGCGTTATCTCTTCGATCCTTGCCCGGCGCGACGTTCTTGCCGTGATGCCCACAGGTGCGGGTAAGTCCATTTGCTACCAAGTGCCTGCACTCATGGGATCGGGTCTTACCTTGGTGGTGAGCCCGCTTATCTCGCTTATGGAAGACCAAACGCGGGCGCTGCTTGCTGCCGGTGCACATCCGAGCTACCTCAACTCGTCGCTTTCCATTCCTCAGCAAAATACCGTGCTCAAACGAGCGGCCGACGGTGCCTATCAGCTTATGTTCGTGGCGCCCGAACGCCTGGCGGACCCGCGCTTTATTGCATTTGCCCAGGCTGCGGCGCGGCCAGGTGGTATGGGCATTCCGCTTTTGGCAGTGGACGAGGCCCATTGCGTGAGTCAATGGGGCCAGGATTTTAGGCCGGCATATCTGCAAATCGCTCAGTTTATCGAGGCATTGCCGCAGCGCCCCGTAGTCGCGGCGTTTACCGCTACGGCAACCGAGCGCGTGCGTATGGATATCCAGCAGATGCTGTGCTTGCATGCACCGCAGGTTGTGGTGACGGGTTTTGACCGGCCCAATTTAGCGTTTGAGGTGCAGGAGATGCCCGAGCGCCAGAAGGCATCGTGGATTTGTCGGTATGTGACAGAACATCCCGACGAGGCGGGAATCGTCTACTGTGCCACGCGCAAGAGCGTGGACGAGCTGACGTTAACATTGCAAGATGCGGTGGAAAAACAGGGGCTCGATATGCGCATTGCGAGCTACCACGCCGGTATGGGTATGGAGTCTCGAACGCAAAACCAGCAGGCATTTGTGCGCGACGACGTGCGTGTGATGGTTGCCACCAACGCCTTTGGCATGGGTATCGACAAGCCCAACGTGCGCTATGTCATCCACAATAACGCGCCCGAGAGCATTGAGGCGTACTATCAGGAGGCTGGGCGTGCCGGCCGCGACGGCGACCCTGCGAGCTGCTTTTTGCTTTGGAACGGCAACGACCTGCGCTTGCGTCGTTTCTTTGCCGAACAGCAGCCCGACGACGAGCAACTCGATGAAGAGCAGCGCCTGCGTGCGCGGCAGAACCGCTTTAGGCTTATCGCCCAGATGGAGGGCTATTGCAAGACAACCGGTTGTTTGCGCGAGTATATGCTGCGCTACTTTGGCGACGAGGATGCTGCTGCCGAGGTGCTGGCACATGCGGCCGAAACGGGGACTGGTTGCGGAAACTGCGGCAATTGCCTGACGGAGTACGAGGTCGAGGATATGACCGAGGCTGCTCGCGCTGTTATGGCGTTTGTCGCTGCACGACCTGGGCGCTTTGGGAAGTCGCTTGTGGCCGATGTACTGCACGGTGGAAAGACGCAGCGTATCTTTGAGCTGCATCTGGACGAGGCTGCAGGCTATGGCAGCTTGGCGGCAGAGTCGGCCGGACGCATTCGCAATCTGATCGACCAGCTGTGCGGGCGCGGGTATCTGGCAAGCTCGCAAGGGCAATATCCCACGCTGCTTTTGGGGTCCCGTGCGGTGGAGGTTGTGGATGCGGATGGAGGCCTCGTTGCCGATACCGGCGCGTTTACGTTTACCGTGAAGAGAGCGGCAAAGAAGAGCCGCGGCTCGCGGGCGCGTCGCGCGATCGATTTGCTGCGCGAGGAATCGGACGCCAGGAGCGTGCCGCGCGTGGGCGACGATGTGGAGCTCTTCGAGCGCCTAAGGGCACTTCGCACGGAGCTGGCGCAGGAGATGCAGGTTCCCGGCTATATGGTGTTTCCCGATAAAACGCTGCGTGCCCTGTGTCGCCAACGCCCCCATTCATTTGATGAGCTGCTCGAGGTGTCGGGTATCGGCGAGAAAAAAGCCGAGAGGTTTGGCGAGCGCTTCATGGCAGAAATCGCCGCTTTCGAAGAGTTGCATGCACGCGAATAGTGTTTGTGCTGCTACTTCGATGCCCGTACAATATGACGGATAAATCTATCCCCCAGCATATTGAGGAGCTTGTATGTCTCAACAGTCTGCACCGCGTGACGCCGCCGAGGCAGCCCGCGCCGCCTTCGCTTCGGTTGAGGGCAAGCCGTTTCCCGATGATATCTTCACGGCTCCCCAGCTTACGTGGGCTGTTATCGGTTGTGGCGTGATTGCCAACCAGATGGCTTCCACGCTCGAGCTCGCTGGCCGCAAGCTCGCCGGCATCTACAACCGCACGCACGAGAAGGCGGTCGCTTTTGCCGAAAAGTACAGCGTGGCCCGCGTCTACGATACGCTCGAGGAGCTTTGTGCCGACCCCGCTATCGACGCGGTGTATATCACCACGCCGCACAATACGCACATCCACTATCTGCGCGCCGCACTTTCTGCCGGCAAGCACGTACTGTGCGAGAAGGCGATCACTCTCAATTCGGAGGAGCTCAACGAAGCGCGCACAATTGCCGACGAGCACGGTGTGCAGCTTATCGACGCCACGACCATCCTTCATATGCCGCTCTACCGCGAGCTTATCCGCCGTGCCGAGAAGGACGAGTTCGGCAACATGAGCATTGCCCAGGTGAGCTTTGGCAGCTATAAGGATTTTGATCCGGAGAATCGTTTTTACAATCCACGCCTGGCTGGCGGCGCGATGCTCGACATTGGCGTGTACGCCCTTACCATGGCGCGCATGTTTATGCTTTCGCAGCCCGAGGATGTCGTCTCCATCGCCAACGCCTGCAATACCGGCGTAGACGTGACGAGCGGCATCGTGATGCGCAACCCCGATATGCAGATGGCCGTGATCTCCCTCACGCTCCATTCCAAGCAGCCCAAGCGCGCCGTGCTCTCGTTTGAGAATTGCTACATCGAGGTCATGGACTACCCGCGTGCCGACCGCGCCACTATCGTATGGACGGCGACGGGCGAGCGCGAGGAGGTTCATGTGGGTGAGGAGGCATACGCTCTTGCCTACGAGGTGGCCGACCTTGAGAAGGCCGTGGCGGGTGACCGCGTGGAAGACGCGATGATCGTCTTTGCGACTGACGTCATGGATCTGATGACGCAGCTGCGTCGCACCTGGCGCATCTACTACCCGGAGGAGGCCGAGCTGGCAGCTGCTGCCGGTTGTCGTGTGGCTGGAGAGTAAGTCTCGCCTGTTGGGCGTGCCTGCGACCGCGTGCGGTCGCAGGCGCTTCTCGCGCCCAGCCCCTTTTCCAAATAAAGCAATAAATCCCATTTAGAGCTGCTGTTGCGGCTTCTAAATGGGATTTTCTGCTTCATTTAGGTTTTGAGATTGCCGCCGGGGTGGGGGGATAGGCTTGCAGTTGGCTGCCTGAGGGCATCTGGGGTGCTGCAGGGCTGGCGTGCGACTGTTGAAAACCTGTCATCGCTGCCCGACGCTTTTGTTGATAACTGGTCAGTTTGGTTTGTTGGGGATGCCACTCGACAGCGTAAATTGACCGTTTGCTGATCTCGCTCTTCGTTTCACAAGGAAATATTGCGTCTGACCTGCCCTGTTAGATTGCGGGGGAGATTGACATGCCTAACAAAAGGACGCTCTTCTTGCTAGTTTTGCTGCAATGGGGGAGGAGGCCATATGAAGCACACCACATGTGGCGAAGAGCTAGAAAGGCTCTTTAAGGAGTCTGAGGAGAGACGGCGTTGCCTGCACCCGAATTCGCGCAGTGTGGAGAAGGCTCTTTTGCGTCGCGTTGAGGCAAAAGAAGTGTATAGCCCGTATCCGGGTCTTTTTGAACGTTCTTGTTGGTCGGCACAGGAATATCGCCGTTTGGTTGCGACTCGTGTCGTCAAAACGCTCGCGGAACTGCATCCCGAATGGATCTTCACGTCTTTTTCCGCGGCACTTATGTATGGACTATGGGTTCCATACAGCCGCCTCAATCCGATTCGAATATGCGCGCCCAATGCCCCGTATCGACGCCGCTCTAAGCATCTTTGGGTATCGCGTCTCGCACCGACTGATGTTCATTTGGAAGGAGGGGCAAACGTTACGGGGCTTTGCCAAACGCTTCTGGAGTCTGCTCTCGATGCCCCTGTTCACCTTGCGCTGCCTACGATTGACAGCGCGTTGAGATATCTGCTCATATCGCGAGAAGACCTGCTTGAATACGCGCAGCGCGAGGGATATCGACGCCGTGGTATTGGGCGTGCTCGCGCGGCCTTTGCCCATGCCGATGGCGAATCTGAAAATGGCGGCGAATCGATGGTTCGCGGCATAATTATCGAGCTGGGATTTATGCCTCCGACAATGCTTCAGGTCGAGTTGCCTGATCCGTTGGGTCAGGGCCATGCGTACCGCGTCGACATGCTGTGGGAGCTCGATGGCGGCAGATGCGTAATCGGCGAGGTCGATGGCGCGAAGAAGTACAAGGATGCCGATTGCCTGAAGGGGAAAACGACTCAGGATGTTCTTGTCGAAGAGCGTCAAAGGGAATCTCGGCTTACGGCTCTGGGCATGCCCGTCATACGCATTCTCGTCCGCCAGATATTTGAGCCGGGCTATATGGAGTCTTTGCTCGAGGCTTTTGGAATTCCTCGCATCGGCCTCGGGGTACGATAGGGCAGTTTGCCGTTTTGGAACCTAGATTGCTTTCCAAATGAAGCGAAAAATCCCATTTAGAGCTACTGTTGCAGCTTCTAAATGGGACTTTCTGCTTCATTTATGTTTTTGAGGAGCGCCGACGAGGTGGAGCTGCGGCAGCGAGGCGTAGCTGCGGCAGCGAGACACAGCGGCGACAACGAGGGGCCGGCGCCTGGGCGGCTGCGAGGGGCCAGCGCCTGCTTACCACCAGGCAAGCTGGGCGATGTTATCACGGATGTGCTGGCAGCTCTTATGGAAGCCCTCGAGCTCGGCATCGGAGAGGTTAAGAGTGTAGACTTGCTCGATGCCCTCGGCACCAATCACGCAGGGAAGCGACGTGAAGATACCCTCTTCACCATACTGGCCGCACATGAGGGTGGATGCAGAAAGCACGGCGTGCTCGTTGTGCAGCACGGCCGCGCAGACGCGCGCAGCGGAATTGGCCACGGCGTACTCGGTGCAGCCCTTGCCCTCGTAGGTCACATAGCCGCCCTTGCGTGCAAGATCCTCGACCTCTGCCTGGTCAAAACCGTATTGCTCGGGATACTCGCGAGCAAGTTCGGAAAGCGGCTTGCCGGCGATGGTCGCGGCTTTCCAAGCGGCAAGCTGGCTAAAGCCGTGCTCGCCGATCATATAAGCGTCGATAGACTTAGGGCTGATGCCGCATTTCTTAGAGATCTCGGAATGCAGACGCGCGGAATCCAGGCCGCAACCCGAGCCGATGATCTTTTTGGGGTCATAGTTGGTTAGGTGCCAGATGGTTGTGCACACTACGTCACAGGGGTTTGCGATGGATACCCAGATGCCATCGAATCCGGCATCGACAACGCGGTTGGCGAAGGAGCGGGCAGAATCGGTGGTGCAGAACAGCTCGCCGTCACGGTTGCCTGCAGCCATGGCCACGTTGCCAGCGGCGTTAACGATGATGTCGCACGAGGCGAGTTCCTCGTACCTGTCGCCTACATTGACGATCTTTGTGTTGAAGGGAACAAAAGTGAGGGAGTCGTGCAGGTCCTGGGTTTCGGACAGGACCTTTTGTGCCTTGGCATCGCAAAGATAGAGTTCGTCGACCAAGCCCTGCAAAAGCAAGCTGTTGGCGACGTGTGCGCCAACGTGTCCCAAACCGACGATGCCAACTTTACGTGTTAATGCCATAGTGGTAAGCCTTTCTGCGAACGAATAGTTTGCTCATTGTAGTTCTATGGCTATGGAGAAGAGCGGTGATTGCGCGATGTACGGTCCGCGTGCACATAACGTAACAATCGATGGCTTGGCACAGCTCATCTTGGCCGGCTCCGTGCGCGTGGACGTGGCATGCGCCGCGCGCATCTTGGCAACGATTATGGAGGGGCATATCGAGGTGGGGGATGCCTCGCACTACATTTACCATTTTGCGCGCAAGCAGGGTTGGGATATCCCGGCCTATCCGCTTGCGGGGTGTGGTGAGATCAAACGCTTCTTTACCGAGCAAGGTGTGAGCGATGTGCCTTCCTGGTATGTGAAGATCGGCGTCGAGCCAGAGCGTGCTAAGCGTCTGTACGGAAACACGCTGGTGGCGGTATGCGGTTCGGATTATCGTCATGTGGCCTTTGTTTTGGATGGGCACTATCACGCGCATGATACGGGTTTCACCGATCTTTTGCACAGTGGCGTGATCGAGAATATGGCGGAGCGTCCCAACACGACGCAGGCGCTCGAGCGGCTCACGGATCGTATTCTTGCCTTCGAGCTCCATGGCGACACAGGCGGTCTTCCCGCCTTTTAGGCGTTAGGTGCACGCGCGGCGTTCTCGAGTTTTATTTGACACGTTGGGATGCGCGGCATACATGCCACGGTACAATCAAAACCAATGCCGAACGTGCCGTTAAGCGTGTGAGTGAAGGAGTGTATGCGTCGTGCCGATTCGAATTCCTGATGCTCTGCCCGCAACCGAGATCCTCGAGGGCGAGAACATTTTTGTCATGACGGAGTTTCGTGCTCTCCACCAGGACATTCGTCCTTTGCGTGTGCTGATTTTGAACCTCATGCCCACCAAGATCGCTACCGAGACGCAGCTCATGCGCAAGCTTTCCAATACGCCGTTGCAATTTCAGGTAGACCTGCTGCGCACCAAGAGCCATGAGGCAACGCATGTGTCGGCGGGGCATTTGGAGACGTTTTACCGCACCTTTGAGGACATTGAAAACGAGCATTATGACGGTCTGATTATTACCGGGGCCCCCGTTGAGCTCATGGAGTTCGAAGAGGTGGATTATTGGGAAGAGCTTTGCCGCATCATGGATTGGTCGAGCACGCATGTGCATTCCACGCTGCATATCTGCTGGGGCGCGCAGGCGGGCCTGTATTACCACTACGGTATCCAGAAGTATCGTCTGCCAAAAAAGGCGTCGGGCGTTTTTGAGCATCGTTTGCTTAAACCAAAAAGCCCGCTCGTGAGGGGTTTTGACGACCGCTTCTATGCGGTTCATTCGCGTAATACCGATGTGAAAATCGAAGACGTGGAGGCAGTGGACGATCTTGAGATCGTTGCCGTGTCGGACGAAGTGGGCCTCTACATCGTGAAGTCGGTTGATAGCCGTCGCTTCTTTGTGTTTGGCCATCCCGAGTACGATACCGATACTCTTAAGCTCGAGTACGAACGCGACGTCAAGCGCGGCATCGACCCGGAGATTCCAACGAACTACTTCCCGGACGACGATCCCACCCGCACTCCCCTGAACGTCTGGCGCTCTCAGGCCCAGCTTCTCTATACCAACTGGTTGAACTACTACGTCTACCAAACCACCCCTTACGACCTGGAAAAGGTGGGCGAGTAAGTTCCCAAGCCCGGCGACCCTCCAAAGCGTGTCCCCGCAGGCGCGACAATGGTACCCAGGCCCTCCCTCTGGGGTCCCTTCCGAAAACGTCCTCGACAAATGAATTCCCCCGCCCATGCTCCTTTGGAGCTATGGGCGGGGGAATTCTTGTCTGCGGAATGTTTTCGGAAGGGACCCCAGAGGGAGGACCCGCAACAAAGACACCGCACCTGCAGGTACTCGATTTGGTCGCCCCTTACAAAGAGCTGATGCAGCATGTTCCTATTCTTGACACCCCGTTTTTAGACTTTCACCAACGATTGGGAGGATGCGGAGTCTGGCTATCGCATTCCAGATGAAGGGTGATTGCATATGCACGATTCGCGGAATGCACGACTGGACGACGGTTTGATCGGGCGTTTGGCCGTCAATCGAAGAACGCTGCTAAAAAGCGGCTTGCTGACCGGTTTGGCTGCGTTTGCGCCGTTGACCTTTGCGATTGCCGAGGATGGGACGGTCTTGGCCGACCCGCAGAGCACTTCGGCAAATGCGGGCATCCTGCTCACGCAGCCCTTCTTGCAGCTGCCTGCGGAGAATGCGGTGAACGTTGTCTGGTTTACCGAGAACGAATGCACAGTCAACCAGGTTGAACTTTTTGAAGACGGCGTGGATGCGCCCGCTTCGCGCACCTTTGACGCCGAGACAATCGTGCCCGAGCGCATTCGCGACAATAACGGTGCTCGGCATAAGGTATACCGCCACGAGGTTACCGTTGACGGCTTGCCCTCATTTACCGGAAAGGACCGTGAGAAGATCCCCTATCGTGTCGTTTCGGATGGAGCCGCGTCGCAAATCTATGCGCTGCAGGCTCAAGCGCAGCCCGGTACGCCTCTCAAGATCCTCCTGACATCAGATATCCAGTGCAAAGACATGTGCGCTGCGAACATGCAAAAGATGTACGAGAAGTTCGGCGCTGTCGATGCGGTCTTCGCCAACGGCGACCTGGTCGATCGCGGAGACGCCTATGTTGACTGGTTTTCTGAGGAGCGTTCGTATTTCAAGGTCATGCAGGGCACGACGAGCCATGTTCTCTCCAATGGCGTAAAGACTGGCATCGCCTATACGGGCGCCCCAATCTTGCAGCAGGCGCCTAGCTACGCTGCTATCGGCAATCACGAGACCATGGGTACGTACCAGCCAGATGGCGCTGCGAACAATCAGCTTTCGAGCGAGTTTAACAATCCTAAGACCCGTGCCTATGCGGAAGCCCTGTATGCGCAGCGCGCCGCCGAGGTGAACCCTTCGGGCGACGAGAAGATGAAAGCGCGGTTCATCAAGGACAACTCGTGGAATAACGATACGTACGAGACGGTGTTGTCTCTGCCTAAAAATCCTGCCGGCAATCGACGTTACTACGCGGCGACGGTGGGTGACGTGCGCCTGATTGTCCTTGACGTTTGCCGTATCTGGCGTGGCAACGGCATGGGAGACTCGGTAACGCGTTATGTGGACCCGATCGGTCACACCGGCGAAACCGATCCTGCGCGTGGTTTTGGCAAGCATATCTTCGAGCCCATTGGCAAGGGTAGCGAACAGTACGACTTTCTTGAAGAGGAGCTCGCCAGCGCCGAGTATCAAAACGCAAAATACAAGGTCATCATGTTTCATTGGCAGTATCACAGCCTGGGCGGCAACGCCATTCCCGCTTATACCGACCCTGTGCCCAATGAGGTGACGCTGAGCGACGGTCGAAAGCAGATTGCCTACACCTATCCCATGGAAGCCGATTATCTCAAGAACGATATCGAGCCCCTTATCGAGCAGTACGGGTGCGATTTGATTTTCAATGCGCACTCGCATCTGTGGAATCGCTTTAAGACCGATTCGGGAATCAACATCTTGGAGACGTCCAACAACGGCAACAACTACGGCGCCTTTATCGATAAGAAGGTGCGCGATGGCTTCCCGGCATCGATCAAACCCGATTTTGCGGGCGATGCTGCGCTCAAGGCGCCCTTCCAGGGGCATGAGGGAGATTATGTGGTGAGCGGAGACCCCTATGGTCTGTCTCCCATCCTGCCGAGCGTGGGCTTCGACCAGTCGCTGGCCGATTACGGCGAACCCTATCTCATGAGCAACACCGTGACCGAGTTCACGCTGATCGATACGGGTACAGGTACGGTTGATAGCTACTACTTTGATACCGCGCGCCCGGATATGGAACCCACGCTGTTTGACTCTTTTGCGATTGCCGCGGCGCCTCTTCGTCCCTATGGCATCGAAGGGTCGGGCGTGCTTTCCAAGGTCGCCGGTTATGCTATGGGAGAATCGGATACCGATGGTGGCGTGTGCGAGATCGTTGCCTACAGCGCAAAAGCCGGTCTTGCATATGTGGTGAACGGGAAAGACAAACAGCTCGATATCGTTAACGTGGGAAAGCTTGGCCAGCAGGCTCCCGCGAAGGGCGTAGCGGAGCTTGCGCGCGTGGCGCGTGTCGACGTAAGCGCGCTCGTGAAAGATTTTATGTTTGGCGATATCACCAGTGTTGCCGTGAACGACGATCGCGGGTTGGTTGCCGTTGCCGTCCAGGCCAAAACGTACACAGACGCGGGTCGCGTGCTTCTGCTCAATTATAAGGGAGAGCTTCAGGCGTCGTACGAATGCGGCGTCCAGCCGGATATGGTGTGCTTTACGCCTGATGGCTCGCGTGTCCTTACGGCAGATGAAGGCGAGCCGCGCGAAGGCTATGGCAACGGTGCGGTTGATCCCAAGGGTACGGTCACGATTGTCGATCTGGATGCCAAGGACGCGACAACGGTGACATTCGATGCATGGGATGCGCGCCGAGATGAGCTGGTGGGCAAGCACGTCCTGCTTAAAAAAGGCCTCAATCCGTCAACTGACTTTGAGCCGGAGTACATCGCGATCGATCCCGACTCGAAGCGCGCGTATGTTTCCCTGCAGGAGGCAAACGCAATCGCCACGCTTGATCTTGAGGCAAAGGAGTTCGTGGCTATCGATTCCTTGGGCTTTAAGAATCACCTGATCGCGGGCAATGAGCTTGACTTGCGTAAAGACAAGAAGATTAGAGTGAGCTGGGAAAACGTGCACGGTGTCTACATGCCCGACGGCATTGCATGCCAACGCGTGGGCGATACGACATACGTGCTGTGTGCCAACGAGGGCGATGCTTCCGAGTGGGGCGACTATACCAATGTGAGCGAGATGCAGGTGGCGCTCGACGCGGAATGGAATCCCATCAAAGCGGAGTGCCTCGATCCCGATAAGATGGATGGCCTGCCCGAGCAGAAGGCGGGCGCGAAGTATGTGCTGGGCGGGCGCTCGTTCTCAATCTATCGAGTTGACGATGACGGTCTGACCCAGGTGTTTGACTCTGGGAGCGATTTTGAGCAGATCACTGCGCGGCGCTATCCCGACTACTTCAACGCGTCGAACAAGAACAACAAGCTCGATTCGCGCAGCGATGCTAAGGGTCCCGAGCCCGAGGGGATTACGATCGGCGTCGTTGGCCAAAAGACCTACGCATTTGTGGGCCTTGAGCGCATCGGCGGCGTGATGATGTACGACGTGACCGATCCTGAGAACGCGACGTTCACCGACTATATCAACACGCGCGATTTCTCGGTGAAATTCCCAAAGAAGGGATGCGATCCGGCACAGGGGGATATCTCTCCAGAAGGTCTTGCATTCGTTGCGGCTGCGGAAAGCCCCACGGGCTATCCGCTGGTGCTTGCGGCCCATGAGGTCTCGGGTACGCTTGCGGTCTACAGCGTGAATGCGGGCAAGGGAGAGGCTGCAAAGCCCCAGAACCCCTTCGAGCAGGCAAGCGGTTCTGGATCAGGAAGCGGCTCCGGAACAGGCGAGGGTGCCGGAACCGGAACCGGTTCTGGCTCCGGCTCCGGTTTGGGCAATCAGAAGCCTTCTGGAGATACATCCGGCACTACGGGTAAGAAGCCTACGTCGGGCGCAATGCCGCAGACCGGCGATGCATCTACCCTCTTGTGGGGAGCGAGCGCAGCTGCCGGTGCCGCCGCCGTCCTTGCCGGATCAGCCTTTGCTCTCAACAACAAGCAGGCCTCCGAGGAAGATATCCTAGACGAGTAAGCCCTCAAGCCCGGCGACCCTCCAAAGCGCGCCCCTGCAGGCGCGATCGCGTCACCCTGGCGCCCCCGCACGGCTTGCCCCTGAAAACATTCCGCAGACAAGAATCCCCCTGCTCGAAGCTCCGAAGGAGCAAGAGCAGGGGGATTCATTTGTCGAGGACGTTTTCAGGGGCAAGCCGTGCGGGGACGCCCACAACAAAGACACCGCGCCTACAG
>CATWBG010000004.1:0-144739 GCA_958348985.1 uncultured Collinsella sp.
CCGATCTCGCAGGCGCGCAGGGCAGCTGCCGTATCGGTGGTGAAATACGGATTGCCGGAGCCGGCGGCGAAAATCACGACATCGCCTTTCTCAAGATGTCGCATGGCGCGGCGACGAATATAGGGCTCTGCAACCTCATTCATCTGAATGGCGCTCATCACGCGGCACGGGCACTCGACACGCTCAAAAGCATCCTGTAGCGCAAGAGCGTTCATTACGGTAGCGAGCATGCCCATATAGTCTGCCTGGGCGCGATCCATACCTCCGGCGGCTCCGGCGAGGCCACGAAAGATATTGCCGCCTCCCACCACGACGCCAACCTCGACACCGTCATCGTGAAGACGTTTGACCTGTATGGCCAGACGCTCCGTAACGGAAGGGTCGATGCCGTAGCCGTTGTTGCCCATCAGGGCTTCGCCCGAGAGTTTGAGCAAGACACGCTTATAGAGGTAATCAGACAAGAGGTCCTCCTTACTCGTTCATTTGGATTCATTTTATCAGGAATGAGCTTGCGGCCCATAAAAAAGCAGGCTATGGGCAAAACCCACAGCCTGCTTTATAAAGGCTCAATAGAGAGACTAGTTTGCCTCGCCACGGACCAGACGGTCAAAGTCGACAACGGTGATGGTGTCGCCGAGCTCCTTGGAAACCTGCTCAGCATACTTCTTGATGGTGAGGTTGGAATCCTTGATGAACTCCTGCTCGTTCAAGACGCACTGCTTGTAGAACTTCTCCAGGCGGCCAACAGCCATCTTCTCCTGGATGGCCTCGGGCTTACCGGACTCAGCAGCCTGAGCGATGTAGATCTCCTTCTCGTGGGCAACGGTCTCTGCCGGGACCTGCTCACGGGTGGCGCAGATGGGAGCTGCGGCGGCAACCTGAAGGGCAACGTCATGCGCAAAGGTCTTGAAAGCGTCAGCAGAAGCGGTCTCGGGCTTTTCGAAAGCAAACTCGACCATAACGCCAATCTTGCCACCCATGTGAATGTAGGTGGAAAGTGCGCCAGTCTCAACCTTACGCGCGGCAAAACGAGCGATCTTCATGTTCTCACCCATGACGTGAATCATCTCGGTGAGTTCCTCGGAAACGGTAGCGCCATTCATGGGAGCAGCGAGCAGAGCATCGGGATCGGCAGGCTCGGTCGTGGCGACAACCTCGGCAACGTTGGCAGCAAAGCCGGTGAACTTAGCGTTCGAACCAACGAAGTCGGTCTCGCAGGAAAGCTCAAGCAGAGCGCCAGTCTTGGAATCCTCGGAAACGAAAGCGGCGACGGCGCCCTCGTTGGTCTCACGTCCGGCCTTCTTAGCAGCCTTAGCAAGACCGTTCTTGCGCAGAACGTCAACGGCGGCGTCCATATCGCCATCAGCCTCGACGAGAGCCTTCTTGCACTCCATCATGGGGGAGTCGGTCATCTCGCGGAGCTGCTTGACCATAGCGGCGGTAATCTGTGCCATGATTGGGTCCTTTCTTGAACCAGGTACAATCGCGAAACTGTTTTACTCAGCGTCAGCAGCCGGATCTGCGGTCTGCTCGGCTGCAGGAGCCGTCATCTCGGCCTCGGTGATCTGCTCCTTGCCAGAGCCGGCGAGGCAGGCATCGGCGAACAGATCGCACATAAGGGCGACAGCGGAGATAGCGTCGTCGTTGCAGGGGACGCCATAATCGACGACATCGGGATCGGAGTTGGTGTCGATAAGGGCGACGACGGGGATGTTCAGGCGCTGGGCCTCCTTGATGGCGTTCTCCTCACGCTTGGTATCAATGACGAAGAGAGCCTGGGGCAGGGCCTTCATATCGCGAGCGCCACCGAGGTTGGCCTGAAGCTTAGCGAGCTCCTTGCCAAGCACAGCCTGCTCCTTCTTGGGGAGAACAGCCATGCGGCCATCCTCGATCATGGCCTCGAGCTCCTCCATGCGGTTCATGCGGGAGCGGATGGTCACGAAGTTGGTAAGCATGCCGCCGAGCCAACGCTGGTTGATGTAGGGCATGTTGGCGCGCTCAGCAGAAGCCTTGACAGCATCCTGAGCCTGCTTCTTGGTGCCGACAAAGAGAACCTTGCCGCCATGTGCACAGGTGTTCTTGATGAACGTGTATGCGGAGTCGGCCTCCATGATGGTCTGCTTGAGGTCGAGAATGTAGATGCCGCTGCGCTCGCCGAAGATGTACGGCTTCATCTTGGGGTTCCAGCGACGGGTCTGATGACCAAAGTGGCAGCCGGCCTCGAGAAGGGTGCGGACATTAATCTTGGTAGCCATGTTTTACCTCCTGGTTTGCCTCCGCACGGGGTCGACCTTATCTGCCACTCGACCCTGAGCTACCTAGGGACGAGCACCGCGGCAGGCAAGTAGCCGTGCGTGTGAAATGAATAGAGCTGTGCCAAGCACAACCTGCAAAATAATAACAGGCAAAGGGGAATACGCAAGGGTCGATTCCGATAAAATGATCGGCCCGACACGAATCAGACACGTATCACGCTCGCGGATGGGCTTGATGTATCGCCGTGCGAAGGCGTTCGGGCGACACATGTGTGTAAATCTGCGTCGTGGAAAGCGAGCTATGGCCCAAGAGCTCCTGGACACTACGCAGATCCGCTCCCCCCTCTAAAAGCTCCGTCGCATAGGTGTGGCGCATGGTGTGCGGTGTAATGCCGGCAGGAAGTCCCGCTTTTCGTACAAGCAAGTCAAACCTTCTTCTCAGGGCCGCTGCGTCCATGGGACGACCGCGTTCGGAGATGAATAACCGAGTCGTATCGCTTGGACTGCAGCGTGCCTTCTCCAGTAGGGCCGGACGAGCCTGGCGTACGTAGATATCCAAGGAGTCGAACGCCTTATTGTAGAGAGGCACGATTCGCTCCTTCGACCCTTTGCCAAGCAAACGCAGCACTTTGTGAGAGCGATTGAAATCACTAAGGCAAAGGAGCGCTAGCTCCGAGATGCGGGCTCCGCTTGCTATAAGCAGCTCAAGCATGGTGTCGTCGCGAACTCCCCCGGGGGTAGAGCCATCGACCGCATCAAATAACAGATCAAGCTGGGAGGCGCTCAAGACGACGGGGAGCGTTGAAGGAAGTTTGGGCGACTGAAGGGCCGCTGCGGGGTCCTTATCGATAATCTCCTCGATATTGAGCCATCGATACAGCGAGCGAATGGCCGAGAGGTGCGCCGCCAGGGTGCGGGGCGCATCTCCCAAGCGCTGACGGTCACCCAGATAGCCCCTCAGCTCGGCCACGCCCACGCTAAGGCCCTCAACGTGTTCTTTTTCGCACCACCGAGCATACGCCTCGAGGTGCGACCGATATGCTCGCACGGTGTGAGGCGACAGACCTTGGACACGAGAAATATATTGGATAAAGGAATCTATATAGCTATAGAGCGTTACGGTCAAAAAGGTCTCCCCTATCGCGAATCACTCGTTCAAGTGCATCCTTACCCCGCTGGGAATAAGCCGCATAACGGTCGCGTTTGGAACGGCGGCGCCCATCTTCGAGGGGCGGCATGATGCCAAAGTTCACATGCATCGGTTGATAATCTTCGACAGCGGGATCGGTTGCATAATCAATCAGGCAACCCAGCACGGAAGTGTCGGGAAGCTCGAGATGGTCACGCGACGAAAGATCTGCAAAGGTGTTGAGAGCTGCGAGCAAACCGGAAGCAATCGCCTCGGTGTAGCCTTCGGTTCCCGCGATTTGACCCGCAAAGCGCACTTGTGTGCCGGGTATACGCATCGACTTGTCCAAAACATGGGGGCTGTCGATGAAGGTATTGCGATGCATGACGCCAAAACGCGAAAACTCCGCATGTTCCAGCCCCGGAATCATGCGAAACACGCGTTTTTGTTCTGGAAATGTCAGATTCGTCTGAAAACCCACGAGGTTATAAGCGGTGCAGTCGCGGTTTTCGGCACGAAGCTGCACTGCGGCCCATGGCCTACGGCCTGTGCGCGGATCGGTAAGGCCAACTGGTTTCATCGCTCCAAAGCGAATTGCGTCAATTCCCTTGCGCGCAACTTCTTCCGCAGGCTGGCACGCCTGGAATAGGTCACGTGTCTCGAAGTCTTTCATAATGACGCGCTCGGCTGATGTGAGAGCTTCTATAAACGCCACATATTCATCTTTTGAAAAGGGAGCATTGAGGTAGTCGCCCGTATCGGAATCTTCGTATCGCGATTGAGAGAAGAGGATGTCCATGTCGAGGGAATCGGCTTCGACAATCGGCGCAGCAGCATCGAAGAAAGAGAGGCGGGCGCTTCCGGTAAGGCCTGAAATGGCGTCGGCAAGCGCGGCGGAACACAACGGACCCGCCGCGATGACAACCGGGCCGTCCGGAATAGACGAAACCTCCTTACGAATCACCTCAATACGGTCGCGCTGAGCGATCTGCTTTTCCACGCATGATGCAAAGACGTCGCGGTCGACCGCCAAGGCACCACCTGCGGGAACAGATGCGCTTTTGGCGCATTCGAGAAGCACGGAGCCCATCTGCGTGAGCTCGCGCTTCAGCATCCCCGCGGCGGAGTCTTCACGCAGCGACTTCAAGGAATTAGAGCAGACGAGCTCTGCGAGATGCCCCGTATGGTGCGCAGCGGACATCTTGTGCGGTCTCATTTCGTACAGTCGAACGCGCACACCGCGATCGGCAAGTTGACATGCGCACTCGCATCCAGCAAGACCTCCGCCGATAACGCTCACGATCTGATCCATAAAAGACACTCCCCCGTTAATCAATTCATCATGTTGTATTGTGCATGATTGCCGAGGAAGCCTGAAGCAATTCTTTGGTCGGCGCAAATCGTCCATCGAGCAATCGCTCGACAAATCCGTCGACGGTCAAACTGCTCATAGCCTGCAGCGTATCTATAGAGCCAAGGTTGAGAAAAAGGGACAGCTCGTTTATGGACATCGGATTTGCGATTACAGCATGTAAAATGCGCTGCTCGAGCTGCGAGCGCTGTTCAAGGGGATCGCGCGCCCCCTCCCTAAACATCCTCAGCTTTCCAAACACGCGCGAGATCGCCATTTCGAGTGAATCTTCATCGGCGATACAGCAAGCGCCGTTTGCAATGAGGTAGTTGGTTCCGCGCGACTCGGGGGAAAAGATTGAGCCGGGGACGGCAAATATCTCACGGCCAAGTTCAATTGCGGTTTCCGCCGTACTGAACGTGCCGGAAGGCAGACCCGCTTCTGTTATACACAGAGCGGTACCGAGAGCGGCGATGATTCGATTTCTGCGCGGAAAGGCATATTTTCTCGGCGGTGTTCCCCAAGGATCGAGCGAGATGATCGCCCCTCCCTGCGCCAGCGTCAGGTCGAAAAGCGACTTGGAAGTACGCGGGTAAACGACATCGGCGCCACACCCCAAGACAACAACATGCTTTCCACCGGCAGCAAGGGCCGCGCGCCCCGCGGCTTGATCACAGCCTTTAGCCCCACCCGATACAACACATATATCTGATTGAGCTGCGATAGTCGCGGCGATTTCGGCAATAGCCAGGCCGTATGGCGACGCAGAGCGAGCTCCTATAATGGAGAGCGCAGGCTTATTGAGCAGCTCGATATCGCCACGAACATAGAGCTTATTTGGAGGGCTAGGTAGTTCGAGAATGCTTGGGGGAAAGCGTGGGTCCAAGCGCTCGATTTCATAACAGTTGGCTTCCATCTTATGCACGTGCCCTTCCCTGAAACATGGCGGCTTCCAGAACATGCTCGCTCCTCACAGATGCAGAATGCGATAGGTCGGCGACCGTTCTTGCCACTCGAGCTAATCGCACGATTCCTCGTGCCGTCAAAAGATTTCTCTTTGAATAGGCCAGCAGGGTACTTTCTCCATCCTCATCAAATTCGAGCGTTCGGATAGAGGCTTCGGCCGAAGTGGGGGCATCTGCCGTAAAAGAGCGCAATGCGCGGCGTATGCGTGCAGATCTAAATTCTCTAGCCTCGAGAACTTGCGCTTGCATCTCTGCAGTCGACATCCCCTCGCTTCCCTGAACGATAAGCTCTGCAGAAGGACGCATTACGCTGATAGAGATATCGATTCGGTCGGCGAGCGGTCCCGATAACTTTGCTTGATAGCGCTCGACCGCTGCCGGAGTGCACCGGCATTCGACTTCTGGATCACCGAGATAGCCGCAGGGACAGGGATTGCTTGCAGCAAGCAATTGAAAACGCGCCGGGAAAAGATAGGAACCGTCTGCGCGGATAATGCGAACGACTCCTTCTTCGATAGGCTGCCTGAGCATTTGAAGCACATGAGACGGCCACTCCCCCATCTCTTCGAGAAACAGCACTCCACCATGTGCAAGGCTTGCCTCCCCTGGACGGACGGGCCGGTTGCCGCCTAAAAGGCCTGCCGCAGAAAGACTATGGTGAGGACGACGAAATGGCCGTCGCCCGCAAAGCAAATCTTCCAACGGCTCACCGATAACGGAATGAATGCTGAGCGCTTCTAAAAGTTCTGCATCGTCGATCGGCGGCAAAATGCCGCACAGGCGTTGCGCAAGCATGCTTTTTCCTGCGCCGGGCGTTCCAATCATCATCAAACCATGCTCGCCTGCAGCTGCGATGACCATACCTCGCTTCGCGATTTCCTGTCCAACGACATCGGCGTAATCTAGTGACACCGCCGGTGTGCGCTGTCTGAATTGAGGTTGAACACGAAGAGCCGCCCAGGAATCGTTGCCGCCGCGAAAGGCGCTGATGCTTTGAATGTAATAGCGATTGACGTTTGGGAGCGAAACGGGCTCACCTATCTCGCCTCCAACAAGATCTAGACCCATCTCTCGAGCAAGAATTTGATAGGGCACTTCTCCTCGGGTGGCAAGGACGCTGCCGTCAAGCGCAATCTCCCCAAAGAAGAGACTGCCTTCGAGGCCTTCACGCGGTATTTGCTTTGAGAGCGCCAATATTGCCACGGCAATTGGAAGGTCGAGACTGGACCCTGTCTTTTTTATATCGCTTGGAGAGAGGTTGACGGTAATGCTCTTACGAGGGATTTCGAAACCGGTTGAACGCAATGCGCAGCGAATCCTGCTTCGAGCTTCCAAAACAGTTGAGTCGGGCATTCCGACAATCGTGATTCCCGGAATGCCCTCCGCCATCGAAACCTCCACCGTCACAGGGAATGCTTCGACCCCGCGAATACAGGCGGCGTGAATCGCATAGACTTCGCGCCCGCTCATCGCTGGGCGTCCCATTCAAATGCATCCTGAACGTGAGTGATGCGCGCAGCACCCCCGCTCAGCAGCGTAATGGCAATAATGTCAAAACGCAGCGATGTGACCGGGTAATGTTCCATTACATAGCATGAGGCGATGCGAGCATACCGAAGGCGCTTTCTTTCATCAACGGCTTCCTCGGGATATATATCAATCGCTGAAGACCTTGAGGCGCGTCTTGTTTTAACCTCGACAAGTACGATTTCATCCGAATCGAGATCGTGAGCGATGATATCCGCTTCGCCCTCGCGACAGCGGTACTGCCTCTCAACCACCTCGAGGCCCCGCTCCTCAAGATATGAACACGCGAGCGCCTCGCCTAGATAACCGAGCTCCTTGGGCGTAAGCGTTTCAATGAACTCGGGGAAATCATCGCCGCTCTTAAGAGCTTCCTCCGCGACGCGCCTTGAATTGCTGATTCGCTCAGCTTGCCGATCCGTTGTAGACATACCGATCACTTCCTTCCTGTGTTGGAGGAAGTATCGATTGAGGAAGCGCCTCAATAAACCGCAAGAGCTCACAGGGGGCTTGATCTAAAGTCCCCTGATTCTCCCCCAAATCTAACAGCCCAGGTAAAAGGGGCAAAAGCTGGCACGGAGAAGAAATTGAGCGCAATCATGATCTAGAAAAGAGTCTGCGTTTCTAAGAAATTGCCACAAAACGATACGCGATGCACAGGCGACAGACCCTGCTCTTTGATGGCTTGGATATGCTCTGCCGATGCATAGCCTTTTGATTGCGCAAAGTGATATCCCGGATACTCGGCGTCAAGCTCAACCATCATCTCGTCACGAGTCACTTTGGCCACGATGGACGCGGCGGCGATGCAGGCAACATGCGCATCGCCATGGACGACGTTTCGCTCTTGGGGAACCGCTCCAAGAGGGTTGCCATCCATCAGGACGCAATCGGGCACAAGGCCGGTATCCTCAACAGCTCCAGCAACAGCGCGTCTGAGGGCCGCGGCCATGCCAATCTCATCAATCACTTCCGGCGCAATATGGCAGATGCCCACAGCGGTGGCAACATCTGCAATCTTGACCGCCAGTAACTCACGACGCGCCGGCGTAAGCTGCTTGCTGTCATTGATGCCCCAAATGATGGGCTCTGCAGGAAGGCAGAGGGCGCACACGGTGAGCGGACCAGCAACAGATCCCCTGCCCACCTCGTCAACACCAACCACGACGCCGTTTCCGCCCAGCTTGACCATCTGTTCATACATGTGACGGACGCGTTCTTGCTCGCGTTGTTCTTTTTCAAGACGACGAGAAGCGCGCTCGCAGGCTTTTTTAACCTGCTGGCGCGGGTCGTCCCGATAGCGCTCGATAAGCGCTGCGAGTTCCTCGATTTGAGCAGAAGCGAGCTCTGCGGAGATGACAGCTGCTGGAGCGGAGCTTGTCATATTGGCCATGGGACTTCCTATCATTAAAAAAGGACCGCCCGGAGGCGGTCCTTTAACAGGCGATTAACAACCGACTCGCAGTTGTGCTTAGCGCTTCTCGGGAATGCGAGCGGCCTTGCCCACCTTGTCACGCAGATAGTAGAGCTTAGCGCGACGAACACGGCCGTGACGAATAACCTCGAGCTTGGCGATCTTGGGGCTGTGCAGCGGGAACGTACGCTCGACACCAATGCCAAAGGAGATCTTGCGAACGGTGAAGGTCTCGCGAGCACCGGCACCGCTCATGCGGATAACGTCGCCCTGGAAGACCTGGATGCGCTCGCGATCGCCTTCCTTAATGCGGTAGTGCACCTTGACGTTGTCGCCAACGCGAACCTGAGGAATATCCTCGCGGATCTGCTGGCGCTCAATTGCGCGAATGTAGTCCATGTTATTTCCTTACTCTTCTAGAGGTGCCGCACACGAATGTCGACACGTAGTTGAACAAACGAAAGTAATTATACGCAAGTACCTGCGCGAAGCAAGAAGAAATAGCGATAAAACCTTAGTTTATGGAGGTTCCTTAAATCAACGTGCCCCCTCCGTGAGGAGGGGGCACGAAAGGGGGAAGCGTCTTTATCGCAAAACGATGCTAGATGCAACTAGCGATCGGATAGCTTTGCCTGCGCCGCAGCAAGTCGAGCAATGGGCACGCGATACGGAGAGCAAGAGACATAGTCGACTCCCGCCTTGTAGAGCTTCTTGATAGAACGGGGATCACCACCGTGCTCACCGCAAACACCAAGATCAAGCTTGGGATTGGTGGAGCGGCCGCGATCGACAGCCATCTTCACCAGCGAGACCACTCCGTCATCGATCGTCTCGAACGGATTGGACTCGAGAACGTGACGATGCAGATAAATCGGGATGAATTTCGACTCGGCGTCATCGCGGGAGAAGCCGAACGTGGTTTGGGTCAAATCATTTGTGCCAAAGCTGAAGAAATCTGCGTGCTGAGCGATCTCGTTTGCCGTAACGCAGGCTCGAGGAAGCTCGATCATCGTTCCGATAGGAATGTCAAGCTCAACAGTATTCTCGCGCTCGACGTCGTCGATAACACGTTCGATTACGGAACGCAGCTGCGCAAGCTCGGCGGTCATAGAGACGAGCGGCACCATGATCTCGGGATGCGGATCGAGGCCCTGAGCCTTCAAAGTGGCGGCAGCAGAAGCGATAGCCCTCACCTGCATCAAAGGCAGGTCGGGGAATACGATCGAAAGGCGCACGCCACGAAGGCCAAGCATCGGGTTGGACTCAATCATTCCGTCAATACGACGCAGGAGGGCGCGCTTGGGTGCAAGCTCCCCCGCTGTTGCTCCTTGAGCCTCGGCGCGCGCAATCTCGACCTCAAGGGCACGCGGATCATCCAAGAACTCATGCAGGGGCGGATCGAGCAGACGAACGATAACGTTTTTGCCGTCCATTTCGCGGAACATCTCGAGGAAGTCTTTGGTCTGAACGGAAAGAAGATCGGCGAGTGCATGCTGGCGGACATCGGGCTCGTCAGTAAGGATGAAGGTCTGAATGATCTGCTTGCGATCTCCCAGGAACATATGCTCAGTGCGGCACAGGCCGATTGCCTCGGCGCCCAGCTCGCGGGAGAGCTTTGCATCCTCGGGGTTATCCGCATTGGCACGAACGCCGACAAGATGACCGAAGGAGGCATCGTGGCGAATATCGTCTGCCCAAGACAGAATGGTCTCGAGGTCACCGGAAAGCTCGGCCGAAACCAGCGGTACGGCACCGAGCACAACGATTCCCTGAGCACCGTCGATGGAAATTATGTCGCCCTCATGAAGAACAGTGCCGGTGCCCTCTACGCGCACCTCCTTTTTGGCGGCATCGATGCGGAAGGACTCAACACCGCAGACGCACGGAGTGCCCATGCCACGCGCGATGACGGCAGCATGGCTGGTCTTGCCACCGTGACTGGTGAGGATGCCCTCTGCGGCAACCATGCCCTTGAGGTCATCGGGGTTGGTTTCCCAGCGAACGAGGATGCACGGCTCGCCCGCTTCTGCGCTCGCGACGGCATCATCGGAAGAGAAGACGACCTTGCCCACAGCGGCGCCGGGGCTTGCATTGAGACCGCGAGCGAGAATATCGACTTTGGCCGTGGTGTCAAACTGCGGATGGAGCAGCTGATCGAGCTGAGACGGATCGATGCGTGAAACCGCTTCGTCACGCGTGATAAGACCCTCTTCGACCATCTCGATGGCAATACGCAACGCAGCCGTAGCGGTACGCTTGCCCACGCGAGTTTGCAGCATCCAAAGCTTGCCTTGTTCGATTGTGAACTCGATATCGCACATATCACGATAGTGATTTTCAAGGGTCACGAAAACCTGCTCGAGCTCGGCGCCCGCCTCTTCAAGACCAGGAGTCTTCTTAAGATCGGTGATGGGCTCGGTGTTGCGAATACCGGCGACAACGTCTTCGCCCTGGGCGTTGACAAGGAAGTCGCCGTAGAACTCTTTGGTTCCGTCTGCCGGGTTGCGGGTAAAGGCGACACCGGTAGCTGAAGTCTCGCCCTTGTTACCAAAAACCATCACCTGCACGTTGACGGCGGTGCCCAAATCATCTGAGATTGCGTGCTGCTTGCGGTACAGGATAGCGCGCTCATTCATCCAGCTGCCAAAAACGGCCTGGATGGCAAGGCGAAGCTGAAGGCTCGGGTCGCTCGGGAAGCACACCTCGCCATCAACGACGAGTTCAGGATGAATTTCGGCAGAAACGTGAGAGGAGAAAATCTCCTTGAATTCGGCAACGAGCTCTTCGAGGTCCTCGGCAGAAAGATCGGAGTCATTGC
The DNA here is from genome assembly GCA_958348985.1 of uncultured Collinsella sp. Classification (GTDB taxonomy): domain Bacteria; phylum Actinomycetota; class Coriobacteriia; order Coriobacteriales; family Coriobacteriaceae; genus Collinsella. The sequence continues at coordinate 11,457 of CATWBG010000004.1, forward strand.
GAACGCCAGCGACAACCTTCTTCTGCGTAATGGCATTCTCAAAAAGATCGGCATCGACATCAAGAACGACGTTCGAGAACATCTGGATAAAGCGACGATAGGAATCCCAGGCGAAACGAGGATTTTCCGTCTGTTTAATCAGGCCCTGCACAGATTCGTCGTTAAGGCCAAGATTCAAAACGGTATCCATCATGCCGGGCATGGAGAACGGGGCACCGGAACGCACGGAAACCAGCAGAGGGTCGTTAGGGTCGCCGAGCTTCTTGCCCATACGACGCTCCAGATCATCCTCTGCCTGAGCGATCTCGTCAAGAGCACCATCGGGCCACGTGTTGTTGGATCCCGAGTACTCGACGCAGGTCTGGCAGGTGATGGTGAATCCCGGAGGAACAGGCAGACCGATGCGAGCCATCTCGGCAAGGTTGGCGCCCTTGCCGCCAAGCGTGTAATTCATGCTCGATGCGCCTTCGGTTACATCGGTCCCGTGCTCGTCAACACCAAAACGGTAGACGCGCTGCTGTGTGCTCACGATAATCCCCTTTCATCGCATCTGTGCTGATGCACTATCGTGGTATGAAAAGCCCGGACCTCAGTTGGAGTCCGGGCAACTAGCATGATAGGCAAAAACCTACGAAATCTTTCGCATCTGGGAATATGACCCGCGACCGTAACGAAAGTTACCGTAAGCGGCTCTACATGTGGTAACTTGATGTAGATACCTATTTTGATTTTTTTCTTGCTCTGGCCGCACGAGCTGCTTGAACTGTTTCAAGGTGGTCGATGATTTCTGCAGCGGACTCTTCGATTGCCTTTCGGTCGGTGCGAATAACAAAGCAACCCAGGCGTTTCATCAGCTTGTGAGCTTCTTCCATCTCCCGAGTAATGGATTCGGGATCAGAATAAGAAGAGGCCCAAGCCCGCGAATAGTCATCCCCCAGCCGCCGGTCACGGATGTCGGCGATCACGTCCGTTGTAGAAAGAAGCCCGAAGAGTCTCATGGGGTCGACTTCGAAGATCGACTGGGGCGGCTCCATCTCAAGCGCAAGGGGAATATTGGCAACACGATAGCCCTGAAAAGCAAGGTACATGGAGAGCGGAGTTTTTGAAGTTCGAGAAATGCCCAGCAAGACGATGTCAGCGTCACGAATATCGTCGGCTCCCCTGCCGTCATCGTGCTCAACAAAATACTCCATCGCCTCGATGCGCTTGAAATATCTTTGATCGGTTCGGTGGATCGTACCAGGGATACCGTGGGGCTCTTTACCGGTAAGCTGGGAAATGATACAGGTTGCAGGGCCCATCAAATCGACGTTAGGGATGTTGCGGTTTACGCATTCGTCCATCACCGCGTGGCGCAGCTCGGTATTGACAATCGTATGGAACACCGCGCTATTCACGCATTTTCTTGATTGCATATCGAGATAAGAAGTCACCTGAGCGATATGCGAAACTTTTGGCAATCGCGAAATGCGAATGCTGCCTTCATCAAATTGGCCCGCAGCGGCAAGTACGACCTCGCAAGCCGTATCGCCAAGGGAATCGGAGATAACATGGACTATGGGCGTTGTTTCATCAAAACTATTCGACATTATTGTCCCCTTTATCCTCTCGGTGGATATAACAGACATACTACCCTGCTTTAAGTCGTCATGAGTGAATGAGTTCAAGCAGCCGGAATAAAACGAAAGCGAATCGCTTAATAGTAGAGCGATTCGCTTTCATATCAAAATATGTCGAAAGAAATTACTTTCGAGCAAGTTCACCCATGTCGGCAACATCATGGAAAACGGAAACGAAACGATTGAGCAAACGCAGGCGATTGTTCTTTATCGTTTCATCTTCATCCATTACCAGGACATCGTCGAAGAAGCGATCGATAGGCTCTCGCAGTTCGGCAAGAGAAGAAATGACCTCAGCGTAGGAAGAGGAATCGATCGCGGCGTGAACCTTATCTTGAGCAGTATCGATCGCGTGAAGAAGGTCATGCTCGACAGGCAGAAGAGGTGCCTCGTCAACATCTTGGCTCAGCGACGAATCTGCCAGATGGCTTGCACGCGCATAGGCCGTAGCAAGATTATCAAACGTCTCGGCGTCGTTGGTACGAGCATCGTCGAGCGCATGGGCGAGCGCAAAGAAATCGACAGGGGCTTCAATGGTGCCACGGGAAACCGCAGCAACCGTATCGGACTTAATCTTCGCATCACGGGCAATCTGCTCCATACGACCTTTGATAAAGGTGCAGATATTCTGTGCGACTTCAGACTTATCAAACGAGAGACCCTGCTCAAGATAGGCATCAAGAGCAGCATCGACCAAGGCAACATAACCGCAACGCAGGCGATCTGCCAAGATGTTGATGACACCGATAGCGGAACGACGCAGTGCGAACGGATCTTTGGAACCGGTCGGAGGCTCGCCAATAGCAAACATACCAGCAATGGTATCAAGCTTATCGGCAACGGCCACAACACAGCCGGCTAGACCGCAGGGAAGATCGTCGCCTGCAAAACGAGGACGATAGTGATCGCGGATAGCCTCAGCAACCTCATCGGATTCACCGGCAGCCTTCGCGTAATAACCGCCCATGACACCCTGCTGGTTAGTGAACTCAACAACAGCAGAGGAAACGAGGTCGGCTTTGGCGAAATGAGCAGCGCGCTGAGCATCGGATGCAACATGTGCTCCGATACGTGCCTCACGGCAAATTGCCAAAGAGAGCGATTCGATACGCTCCGTCTTCTGCAAGACGTTGCCGAGCTTCTCCTGGAAGGCAACGCTTGCGAGACGGGAACGGAAGGTCTCAAGCGAAATCTTAAGGTCCTCGTCATAGAAGAACTTGGCATCATAGAGGCGAGCGCGAACAACGCGCTCATTGCCATCGATAACTCGCTCGTTATTTTCCGGCTTAGTATTGGAAACAACGACAAATTCGCGCGTCAGCTTTCCGTTCGCATCGTAAATGGGGAAATAGCGCTGATTGGAGAGCATCGATTCGCAGATGATCTCATGTGGGACAGCAAGGAATTCCTCGTCGAAAACGCCAACGAGAACCGTAGGCCACTCGCAAAGATTGACAACTTCATCGAAGACCTTCTTAGGCGTGTCCACATGGGCACCAGCACGCTCCGCTTCGATCTGTGCAATGCCATCCAGGATAACCTTGCGACGGCGCTCGGCAGACAAAACGCCGTTCTCCTCGAGGACACGCTCGTAATCGGCAGGAGAAGCGACAACGTGCTCACCCGGACCTAAAACACGATGACCGCGAGTCGTATTGGAGCTATCGACATCTGCATAATGCACCGGAATGACCTGGTTACCAAGAAGCGCGCAGATCCAACGAATGGGGCGAACAAACGTCGCGCTCTCGGAACCCCAGCGCTGAGAGCGGTAGTTTGGCCACTCAAGAGACGAAATGACGTTCTCGGCAAGTGCGGTCAAAATAGGCTGGGCCGGAGCTGCGGGAACGAAGCGCTCGGCAAAAACATACTCGCGCCCATCGGTGTCCTCACGACGTACAAGCTCAGAAGCATCAACGCCGCACTTGCGTGCAAAGCCGCACGCTGCCTTGGTGGGAACACCAGATTCATCAAAAGCGATGTTTGCAGCAGGGCCGCGCTTAACCTCATGAACCTCTTCGGTCTCGATCGCGACGTCGGCGATGACCGCACCGAGTCTGCGCGGAGAGGTGATGATCTTGATATCACCATGAGCGAGACCAGCATCATCAAGGCCCTTGGCCAAAAGCTCACGATACTGCTTCGAAGCGTGAATGAGCGGAGCGGAGGGCATCTCCTCGGTTCCGATCTCGAGCAAGAAGTCTTTCTTTTCAGACATCGTTTCTATGCCTCCTTCTGGCACGAAGCGTTATCGGCGGAGCCACCGGCCACTTCGGCGAGATACGACTCGCAGCAGACCTTCGCGACGGCGCGAACGCGAAGAATGTAATTGGCACGCTCGACAGCGGACAGGGCCCCGCGAGCGTCAAGGATATTGAATGCATGGCTGCACTTCATGACACAGTCATAAGCGGGAAGTGGCAGCTTGCGATCGAGACAGGAGTGGCACTCAGCCTCGTAATCATCGAACTTATGACGCATCATGTCGATATTTGCGACCTCGAAGTTATATGCCGAGAACTCACGCTCGTTTTCGAGGAAAACGTTTCCGTAGGTCATGGGCGTGCCGTCGGGCAAGTAGCTCCACACGATGTCATATACGGAATTCACGCCCTGAACGTACATGGCGATACGCTCAAGACCATAGGTGATTTCGACGGGAACGGGATTGACCTCGATTCCGCCCACCTGCTGGAAATAGGTGAACTGGGTAACCTCCATGCCATTGAGCCAGACCTCCCAGCCAAGGCCCCAGGCACCAAGTGTCGGGCTCTCCCAGTCGTCTTCAACAAAGCGCACATCGTGCTCGTTTGGATCCAAGCCGATAGCCGCCAAGGAATCAAGATACAGTTCCTGGCTGTTTACAGGTGAAGGCTTAATAAGAACCTGGAACTGGTAATAGTGCTGCATGCGGTTGGGGTTCTCGCCATAACGACCGTCGGCTGGACGACGGCACGGCTGCGCATAGCAGGCCCTCCAGGAATCTTTGCCCAAGGAGCGCAGCAGGGTTGCAGTATGGAACGTACCCGCACCGACCTCGGAGTCATACGGCTGCATGATGACACAGCCTTGTTTTCCCCAATACTGCTGGAGACGCAAGATGATTTCTTGGAACGTGAGAGCGTTTTTCTCCATACCCAAAATCCCCTCGATTCACGATTGGTTCATACGGTTTGCTATGGTAGCCCAAGTGCAGAGCGAATACGCACGGCTCGGGTCAAACTTTTAAGATGATGCGTTATTTCTACAGGGTGCCGAAACGATTCAAGGGCCAGTAGCGCAAAACGACCACGCCGATGATGTTCTCCTGGCTCACCGCTCCAAAATAGCGAGAGTCGGCGGAGTTCTCACGGTTGTCGCCCATTACCCATACGCTGCCCTCGGGCACCGTATACGGAAACGTCACCGTTATCCCATCGGCCTGTGCGGCAAGCGGCCAAGACCCCCCTGCCACATACGGCTCATCGAGTGCCTGGCCGTCAACATAAAGGACCCCATCTTTCATATCGACAGTTTGTCCTCCAAGCGCGACAACGCGCTTGACAAGCACGTCGTGCTCAGAGCTGGAGTCTGGGTTATGAAAGACGACGATGTCGCCCGTGCGCACTCCCCGACCAAGCTCAACCGTTACCTTTTCGGCAAGGACCTGATCGCCGATTTCGATGGTGGACTCCATCGATCCCGTGGGAACCACATACGGCTCGATGATAAAAGAACGGATGAAAAACGTTGCGGCGCAGGCGATGACAATGACGATCAGCCATTCGGCAAGACCTCGGAGGAAAGAACCGTTATGCGGCGTCACGATGGCTCCAATTCTCGTTATTCGACGGGAATAACATGATATCGCTCGATACGTTCACGGGCAAAACGGGTCTCTTCAGGAGAAAGATCGGCGGTGTCGATGAGGTCGGGGCGCCAACGACAAGTACGCTCGATAGCATTCTTGCGCCTCCACGCATCGACCTTCGCGTGATCGCCCGAAAGAAGGACATCGGGGACACTATTGCCGTTAAACGTTGCAGGACGCGTGTACTGTTCATATTCCAAGAGTCCGCCGCCCTCCTGCGTCGCAAAGGATTCATCGACATTCGACATTTCGTCCCCAAGTGCACCCGGTAAAAGTCGCACAACGGAGTCGGCAACGACCATTGCAGGGAGCTCGCCGCCCGTAAGAACATAATCACCAATGCTCAAGCGCTCATCGGCATACTCATAAGCGCGCTCGTCCATGCCTTCATAACGCCCGCAAACCATCAAGATACGTTCCTCATGCGAGAGTCGCTCGGCGACGTGCTGGTTAAAAGGGGTGCCGCACGGGGTAAAGAAGACGACATGGGGACGAGGACCCGTGGAAGCGATATCCTCGATGGCTGTGGCCAAGGGCTCAACTTTCATGAGCATGCCCTGTCCGCCACCGTAAGGTTCGTCATCGACCGTACGGTGGCGGTCGTGCGTCCAGTCGCGAAGGTTATATGCATGGAATTGAAAGAGACCAGATGCCTTAGCACGTCCCAAAATGGATGTCGACATCACGGTATCGAACATCTCGGGGAAAACGGAAAGGGTTTCGATGATCATCAAGCGTCCTCACGTTCGCTCTCGGTAACGATACCGTCCATGATAGAGGTATGGATGGGGCCGCCGTCGGGAATCGAATCAATCACCTCATCGATGACGGGAATGAGGAGCTCCCCAAAAGGACCCTCGTCGATAGTCCAAACATCATTTGCAGGCGTGCAGATAACTGCGGTGATAACACCCAGATAGCCGTAACGGGAATCTTGAACTTTTCTCCCAATCAAATCATCTATCGAATGATCAAGGGGCGAAAGATCGAGTTCATCTTCTGCTACAAGAACATAGCATCCGGCAATTGCCTCAGCGGCATCAAGCGAATCGATACCGCTAAAGGAAACGAGCGCCTCAGAGCCACCACACGAAAGAGACCTGATGGAGCAAAATCGATCGCGGTCGAGCGCAGGTGGCGTCAGCGCACATGTGAGCCCTTTTTTCAAAAGGAAGGGAAGGCCTCGCAGCGGCGCCACGAGAACCTCCCCTTTTGACCCGTGCGGACGCACCACACGAGCTATGTTGCGATAACGAACAGCCAAGGCTTATCCCAAGACTTCGACTTCGACTGACGTTCCAAGACGCGCAGCTAGTGCGCGCGCAAGCGTGCGAACCGCCTTGATGGTGCGGCCGTGACGGCCGATCACCTTCGCAACGTCAGGCTCGGCAACGCTAACTTCAATCGTGGATGAATCCTCGCCGTCGATAACCTCGAGGCTCACGGAATCGGCATCATCAACGATGCTGACAACAAGATATTCAACCAAATCGGCAATGCGATCGGAAACCATCTCTTCGTCAGTGCTCGAAGCCTCAAGCTCATCCTCGATTGCGTTGAGCTCCTCGGACAACGTTACTCCTCGGTAGCCTCAGCGGCCTCAGCAGCAGCCTCGGCGGCCTTCTTGGCCTCCTCAGCCTCGCGAGCGAGCTGCTTCTTGGACTTCTTGGGGGCAGCAGCGGCCTTCTCGCCCTCGTTGGCGGCCTTCACCAGAGCGGCAACGGCGTCGGTGAGCTGAGCACCCTTGGTCTGCCAGTCGGCGATCTTCTCGAGATCGAGATTGATGGTCTTGGGCGTGGTCAGCGGGTTGTAACGGCCGACCTCCTCGATCAGACGACCATCGCGCGGGCTGCGAGAATCAGCAACGACTACGCGGTAGTACGGACGCTTTTTAGAACCATGACGAGCGAGGCGGATTTTGACTGCCAATGAAAACTCCTCCAACCAAGCAGCTGAGCTGCAACAACAAACAAACGATTTGTAATGATACGCCATCGTTCGGAGCAGGTGAAGTCGTGAGAGAAACTTCTTCGGTATGAACGACAGCGTTTTCATATCTTAACCATGAATCGACAAAATGCAAGGGTTTCCACGTAAACGCGTTATACTTGCTCCATGGATACCGAACATACATACGATTTAGACGACGCATTCGATTCACTCTTCGGTGCGTGGCGTGGCCAAGCCATCGGGCTTTTGGACCTTGATGCTTTCTTTGCAAGCGTCGAGCAGCTCGACCATCCTGAATGGCGCGGCAAACCCGTCATCGTCGGAGGGCCACCCGAGTCGCGCGGGGTGGTGTCAACCGCATCGTATGAGGCACGAATGTTCGGGGTTCGCTCCGCAATGTCCTCCGCACAGGCCCAACGACTCTGTCCCCATGCCTTTTGGACTAAGGGGAATTTCGCTCGATATCGCGAGATGAGTGCTCAGGTTATGGCGATTCTCGCCGATGAGACACCCTATGTTGACCAGGTATCGATTGATGAAGCCTTCTTCGATGTCACCCCGGGCAGATTCAATACCGAAAACCCGGTCGAAATCTGCAAGCGGATCTCGATGCGTGTCTCCAAGCTGGGGATTACCTGCTCCATTGGCCTAGGATCAAGCAAAACAGTGGCTAAAATCGCAAGCGAGCGTGACAAACCCCATGGCCTGACAATTGTCATACCGGGAACCGAGCGAGCATTTTTGAGCCCTCTGCCAGTACGTGCGATGAGCGGAATCGGAGCCGCGGCAGAGCGAATGCTCAACGAACGTGGCATACGAACGCTTGGGGCCATTGCACGTGCGCGGCAAAGCGATTTGATTGCAGTGTTTGGTGTAAACGCAGACCTCATGCGCGAGCGCGCACAAGGCAAGGAACTGAGTGCGGTCTCCCCTATCGATGCGCCTGAAGACGTCAAATCGGTAAGTAACGAGCGGACCTTTGCCCATGATCTTATCGAACGCGCAGACATTGAAGCGGCCATTGTGCTGCTTGGTGAATCAATTGCACGCCGCATGCGCCGAAAAGCCCTATTAGGCAATACAGTCACCTTAAAGCTGAAATACAGCTGGGGCACAGGAAAAACCATTCAACGAAGGCTTCCCCACCCCACCGATGACGAAAACGTCTTTGTGCCCGTAGCCCTTAGCTTGCTTTCGTCGATTTGGTCTGAAGGCACGCATGTACGCCTGGCTGGCCTTGCCATGAGTGATTTCGACAGCCCTAAAGAAGTCCAGACCGACCTTTTTTGCACGCTTGATGAGCGTGGAGCGCAAACCTCCGAGCGTCGCAAGCTATCGGTGACGATAGACCAGGTGCGTGAAAAATTTGGTGAAGGGGCGGTAGGTTTTGGCCGTGCCGCCCGCTTCGATGGCGATATCGTGCGAAAAGATAAGTATTTGCACAAAGAGGATTAGACGAGCTCTACGTCGAGCTGGGGAGCATCTCCCCAAAGCTTTTCCAGACGATAGAAGTCGCGAGCCTCAGGCGTGAAAACGTGAACGACAACCGAGCCGTAGTCCATAAGAATCCAGGTCTTCTCGTCACGCCCCTCGATGGAGAAGGGGTGCTCACAAAATGCTTCGGCAACCTTCTCTTCAATCTCGTCAATCACCGCATCGCATTGACGGGCGTTGGAGCCCGTAGCGATAACAAAGTAATCGCAGACATCGGAAAGCTCGGTAAGGTCAAGAACGCAGACATCTTCTGCCTTCTTATCAAATGCAGCTTGCGCTGCACGGCGGGCAACGGAGGCAGCGTCGACACCCGAAGACGACAAAGAGGCAGCAGTGCGTTCGGAGTCTACGGCAAACTGGTCGGCGTCGGCAATGGGTGCAGACATATCGATCGAATCGGTCATGCGAATCCTTTCGTAGCATAAGCATTGTAAATGGTAATAGCCGTGGGATAGAGGTAGCGGCCGGTAGAGATGACAAACGAGAGACCGTGGGAAAAGCACTTGAAAAAAAGGCTTTCAAGGGAGATTTTACCCACAAGGGCACGAAGCTCATCGGCATAATCGCCCTGTCGCATAGGCTCAATGGCATCAGCAATGAATACAACCATATCGAGTGGCGTCATATCAACGGCGGCAACGGTATGGCGCGCAATCGCCTGCCAAACCTCTTCAGGGAGCTCGGGAAATATATGAGGCAGCTCAACAGCTGCAACAAGACCATGGAGCAAAGGGGTGCTATAGGTAGGCGACCCCGCAAGTCGAATGCGGTACTGAGCCGCACGCGCCAACAGCTCGCTGTCGTCGAGCACCTTGTCCCAGTCATGGACGAGTCCGGCGGCCTCGGCCAAAAAAGAATCGACCCCATACACCGCAGCAAGGTGCGCGGCGGTTCGCGCAACACCAAGCGAGTGCTTATAGCGACGAGGCTTGACCTCTTCCATGCGAACGCTCAAAAGCTCGCGCATGTGAGCTAAATAACGAAGCTTCTCATCTTCGGTCGCGTTTTGGATATCGGCCACAATCATTCACCTCTCTCTGACAGTTCTCAGCGCATCCACGCGCTCACGTGAATCTGTATTGTAGAGCCGATTCTTGTGAATGTAGCCAATCACAGGCTCAGAGGTCAGATAGCGCACGCTTTTGCCATGACGGATGCGCTCGCGAATGTTCGTAGAGGAGATTGCCAGAGCGGGAATCTCGATATAGCGAACATTGAACCCGATTCCGCTTGCCTCGATGCGCTCGCAAGCATGGTTGATGTCATAACCGGGGCGCGTAGCGGCGATAAACGTAGCAAGCTTGGCCATGCGCGCCGCATCATGCCAAGTCATGATATCGAGCACGGCGTCGGCACCCGTGATGAAATAGAGCTTGACGTTTAAGGGATAATGCGCCCGCAGCGCCTCGAGAGTATCGATGGTGTACGTGATGCCCTCACGATCGATCTCAAATCGACTTGCGTCGAAAGCAGGGTTTGCCGCCGTGGCAAGCAACGTCATAGCATATCGGTCCTCGGCATCGGTAACAGAGGAATTCTGTTTAAACGCCGGGGAACCGGCGGGCATGAACAGGACGAGGTCAAGCGAAAGCGCCTCCCTCGCCTGCTCTGCAGTTACCAAGTGACCAAAATGGATGGGGTCGAAGGTTCCACCCATAATCCCCAATCGATATTCACGTTCAGGATCGGCCCCAAGCTCGGGAAGATGAGAAATGCTACCCATCGATTTCCCCATCATCGAGAGAGGGTTCGAGCGCGAAGTCGGTGTCTTCGAACACTTCGTCCTCAATATCGTCAAGGGCACCTTCATATGCAAACGAATAGCCCGTAATGCGGACTTCATCGCCCGCGCGACAACCCGCTTTCTCCAAGGCATCGTCGACGCCAATGCGGGATAGACGATGCTGCAGATAGATGATGGCGTCCTCATTTTCCCAGTCGGTCTGAACGCACATGCGCTCGATGCCACGACCAAGAACGCGCCAAATACCATTGCCCTCGGGCACAACCCTGAAGCGCCTATCGCGCTCATGGCGGACACGCTCCCACTGCTCGGTATCGACCTCCTCGGCAGGAGCATCTTTGGCAAGTTCCTGTCGAAGCTTAGAAACTTGTTCGCCAACAGCAAGCATCAAGGAATTGAGGCCTGCACCGGTAAGGGCCGAAACCGCAAAGAACATATGGCCATCGGCCGTTGCCGCCTGACGAAGAGCGGCAACGCGCTCGGTCATACCGCTCACATCGCATTTATTGGCAACAACGATTTGCGGGCGCTCGGCAAGCTCGGAGGCATACGCGGCAAGCTCATCGTTGATGACGCGATAGTCCTCAAGCGGATCTCGGTCTTCAAAACTACCGGTAACATCGATGACGTGCATGATAAGCGCGGTGCGCTCGATATGGCGAAGGAATTGATGGCCTAGGCCGCGACCGTCACTTGCGCCTTCGATAAGACCCGGAACATCGGCGACGACATAAGAATAGTCGCCGGCGCGCACCATACCAAGATTGGGAACGAGCGTCGTAAACGGATAGTCGGCAATCTTGGGACGTGCGGCAGACATGCGCGCGATCAAGGATGATTTGCCGACACTTGGCATACCAACAAGGGCAGCGTCGGCCATGAGCTTCATCTCGAGCTCGATCCAATGCTCCTCTGCAGGCTCGCCCTTTTCGGCAAAGGCGGGAGCACGGCGCGTCGAGGTCACGAAATGCGTATTTCCACGTCCGCCGCATCCACCGGGAGCAACCGTAACGTACTCGCCATCATGCGTAAGGTCGGCGACGACGTAAAGAGGTTCTTGCGTGTCGGGATCGAGCTCGCGCACGATTGTACCCATCGGCACCTTCAGAATCAGATCGTCACCGCATTTTCCGTCTCGACGCGACCCCTGACCATGCGTGCCGCGCTCTGCGCGGAAATGATGCTTGAAGCGGTAGTCGACTAAAGAAGACAGCTGAGACGTAGCCTGGATCACTACGTTGCCGCCGCGGCCGCCGTCGCCGCCGTCAGGACCGCCTTTAGGCACGTAGGCCTCGCGTCTAAAGGACATGCAGCCAGCGCCGCCGTCGCCGCCCTTAACGTTGATCCGACAGATATCGGTAAACTGAGACATCGGATACCTTTCTCATAAAAGAAAGACCCTTGTCCTTCGCGGGCAAGGGTCTCCCATAGATGCTTGAGATGAAGGGTGCGATTAAGCCTCGACCAGCGGAAGAACGCTGACGCGATGCTTAACGCCATGCGAGTACTCAACGGTACCGTCGACGAGAGCAAACAGGGTGTCATCCTTGCCACGACCGACATTGGCGCCGGGGTGGATATGCGTACCGCGCTGACGGACGAGGATAGTACCGGTGGTTACGGTCTGACCGGCAAAGCGCTTGCAGCCCAGACGCTGACCACGGGAGTCGCGGCCGTTACGAGACGAGCCAAGACCTTTTTTGTGTGCCATGTCTATTACCTACTTTCTTACAGTTCTCGTGCGAGACTACTCGGCTGCGGGTGCCTCAGCAGCTGCCTCGGTGGTGGCAGCGGCCTTGCGAGCACGCGTCGTGGCCTGGACCTTGGTGATCTTCAGACGGGTAAGCTGCTGGCGATGACCCTTGAGGCGACGATAGCGCTTACGCTTGTGGAACTTGAAGACGAGCTGCTTCTCGCCCTTGAACTGCTCGACGATCTCAGCAGTGACCTTAGCCTTCGCAAGCTTGGCAGGATCGGTAACGATCTTCTTGCCGTCATTCAGGAAAACGACCGGCAGGGTGACCTTAGTGCCAACCTCGCCGTCGATCTTCTCGACGTTCAGAACATCATCGGTGGCGACCTTATACTGCTTGCCGCCAGTTGTAACGATTGCGTACATTATTTTGCCCTTCATGCATCAGTTAGTGCAACAGCCGAATATAGTAACAGGTGCGTATGCACCCGTCAACGAATTGAGAGAAAGAATTCCCTGCTAATTCACAAGGACGGCACATGCGTTGCCGCGACGGGTCTGGACGGCACATCGAACACCTCGAGTACGGGTCTCAGTGTAGCGTTTTCGTCCTCAAGATGCTGAGAAATCCGACAAACATCATATCGTTCGATAGAAATAAGGTCTTGTATACCCGTCGAGACAATCGGCTCGGACGCAAACGGTCCCCCAACAAGACGTCGGTCGAGTGCGGCAAGGAGAATCTCGGGGCGAAGCGCCCCCTCGTTGGAAACACGCGTGTCCAACGTGAGAACCATCGTTTTGGCATCTTCGCGGGCAACGTCAAACGAAGCGATGGTGCCCGCAAGATCAAGCTTTTTGAACTTACGTCCGCGCTGATACTCGATCGGACCCTCCGAGATCAATGCATCGACAATACCGGCAATGGCTTCGCCACGCGATTCGTAGGCGGCGGCCATATGGAGCAAAACGCGATATTCGCAACGCGTAATCTGCGCCGTGAGCGCCGGTGCCTTGACATCGATATATGCAGCGAGGTCGGGAGCCAAATCGACCGGAGAGGCCGCAAGAAGGCGCTCAAACGCCTCCGGGGCAGGAATTAAGTCGGTCAAGAACAGGTCATACCATTCACAGGTCGAACTCGTGCCCACGGGGAGTGCCGAGGAAAACCCGACACGCATATGGGGCGAGAAGCCCTGGGTCACCGCATAGGGCAACCCCGCCCTGCGCACGATACGCTCGATAGTATGAATGACCTCCAGGTGGCCCAGATAGGCCAGGCGCCCCGTCTTGCGATAGCGCACGCGCAAGCGAAACAAAGATTGTGCGTTAGGGTCGCTCATCCGCGCTCACCCACCAAAACGTTCGAGGCATGAATCGTAGGACAGATTCCACAACCGGTGCACGAGGTACGCGTACAGTCGGGTGTGGTCTCACCCTCAAGGGATTTTCGGTATTCGCGTTCGAGAAAACCGCGTTTGATACCGGGGCTCACGTGCTCCCAAGGAAGACGCATGTCAAGATCGAACGGCGTCGAAGCCACGGCGCGAAGATCAATACCAAGCTCGGCAGCCGCATCCTCCCAACGCGAAAGATCAAACTGCTCAGTCCACGCATCAAAGCGCGCACCGCGCTTCCAGGCACCGACGATGAGAGGCGTGATGTCCCTGCCGCCACGAGAAAGAACCGCCTCGAGAAGCGAAGTGTCCGCATCATGATAGTGCACACGAACGGCACGGTTTCTAACACTGGCAAGCAGCAGCTGCTGGCGACGCTTGACCTCTTCGTCGGGCGTCTGGGCACACCACTGGAACGGAGTTTGCGCTTTGGGGATAAAGACGGAACATGAAATGGAAACGGATACATTTCCGCGCTGGGCCTTAGGAACAACCTCTCGGGCGAGTTCATAGGTCTTATCGGCGAGATTCGCTATGGCGACGATATCCTCGTCACGCTCACCAGGCAAACCCATCATGAAATAGAGCTTGACGCGACGCCAGCCGGCTTCAAAGGCGGCGCGGGTTGCGCGCTCAAGATCGTTCTCGGTCACGTTTTTATTGATAACATCGCGCAAACGCTGACTACCCGCCTCGGGAGCAAAGGTGAGACCGCCCTTCTTCTCCCCCGCCACCTGCAGCGCCATGTCGACGCCAAAGGAATCAAGACGCTGGGAAGGAATAGACACGCGAATACCGGTGTCGGCAAGACGACGATTGAGACGCGCCAGAATCTGCGAGCAGCAGGAATGATCGGTCGTTGAAAGCGAGGTGAGAGAGACCTCATCGTAACCGGTGTCCTTAAGTCCCCCCATAACAGCAGAGATAACCTGGTCGGGAGTGCGCTCGCGCACGGGTCGATATGTGATGCCCGCCTGACAAAAACGACATCCACGGGCGCAACCGCGCAGCACTTCAACGGATAGACGATCGTGAACAAGCTGCGCGTAGGGAATCACGGTTTGCGGCACCGGGTTTGTCGAGGAGAAATCGGCAATAACACGCTTGTATACAACGGAAGGAACATCCTCCCCCTGCTTGGGCACCACGTATCCGTGCTCTGTACAGTGACCATCATGGCATTCCTCATAGAGTGCCGGTACGTACGTGCCGGGCACACGCGCAAGCGCACGAAGTATTTCGATACGAGAGGCGCCAGCATCTCTTAGGCGCTGATGTGTACGGCAAACTTCAACTAAGGATTCCTCGCCCTCGCCAATCAAGATGGCATCGAAAAAGGCCGCGACAGGCTCGGGATTGAAAACGGAAGGGCCACCCGCAATGATAAGCGGATCGTCTTCATCGCGATCTTTGGCAAAAAGCGGAATGCCCGCAAGATCGAGCGCTTCAGGATAGTTTGTACAGGCCATTTCATGCGGAATATGAAAGCCGACGACATCAAACGAAGCGAGCGGTGCCGCCCCCTCAAGGGAAAGAAGGGGCACATTGGCCTCACGCATGGCATCGGCCATATCGATCCAGGGCAGATAGGCGCGCTCGCAGGAAATGCCCTCCTGATGGTTCAAGATGTTATACAGGATGGTAAGACCTTGATTGGGCAAACCGACCTCGTAAACATCGGGATAGATCAGGCAGGCACGGTAATCGGCCTCAGCAGAGCTAAGCGTGCCCCACTCATGATCGATATAGCGGCTCGGTTTCTCAACGCGAGCAAGCAGTGGTTCCAAGTCACTGAATCTGTCTTCGTATGGAATTCTCACGATACAATCCTCTAGGCGGTCATGTCGACCACATCTTGCTGAGCATCCTTGGTCGATAGATTGCGTTTAACAAATGAAACGAACGAAGACACAGCGTCATTCGCACGCGAATAATCGATATCGCTTTCGTACAGGGAGTAAAGGGCACGGCCCATAGCATAGGTGCCGCCAGCGGCCATTACGGCTTTGACAGCGAAGGCATAATGGCCGGCGCCACGACACAGGTGGCGAGTAATCGCACGCACCCCCAAACCGGATGCGAGAATGCCCGCCGCATCGTAGACACGATCAAAGGAAAGCGGTTTACCAAAGATCGAAGCAAGCTGGATCATCATGCCGATTTGGGCCGCCACCATAACGGGATAGTCAGCCCCCGGAATAAAGACGAGGGCACCTGTGGCCATATTGGTGAGCATACTCGAGGTGACAACACGATTTGCGGCGGCAATGCGCATGAAGGGGAAGTTTGCCGCAAACGCCGTCTGCTTTTCCGTATGATCGAGAATCCAGCGGGCGAGGGTTTCGAGAAGCGTGGTTTCATCCGTCGCCGAAACAAGACCGAGCATCTTTGTATCCTGTTCGATAAACGGCACCTCAACGCTCGATTCACAGAGAACGGCCACAGGGGCACCGGCGATAACAATGCGCTGCACGGCGTCTTGCAACGCATCGGACCCACACGTCAGAACAAGCACGATGTCGGTATCGCGTTTCAGGGCGGCATCGAAAGCGGCAATACGCGATACGCGAACGATAGCAGAGGTGGTTTGCGGGACAAACGCATCGCGCACCGTCTGGATAAGAAAAGGCGTCGCCGTATCGTCAACGATAACCGCAACACGTACGGGATCATCAGATTGCTTAACCGTAGTAGCACCGAGCTTTGCCATATCGGCGATTTTATTCAAGGGAACACGCATAAGCGCTCCTTTCTACCGGGCCTGTGTACGATATCTCCATATGGATTGTACGATACCTACGTTGGCAAGCTGCATCAGCATCGAACTCGAACCGAAGCTAATAAAAGGCAAAGGAATGCCGGTGATTGGCATAAGGCCGATGCACATACCAACATTTTCAAGAACTTGAAACGTCCAAATGCCCACAATGCCAACGGCAACAAGGCGCAAGAATAATGAGTCGCTCTTGTAGGCAACACGGATCGTCGAAAAAATCAAAAGGGCAAACAGGGAGAGCAGCAATAGATCTCCGACAAATCCGAACTCTTCGGACGTAAGGGCAAAAATAAAGTCTGTGTGTGCTTCCGGAAGAAAACCAGAAGCAGACTGCGTTGCATTTCCGATACCCTTGCCAAAAAAGCCACCGGAGCCAACGGCGATAAGCGATTGCATCAGGTTGTAACCCGCACCCGTGGTATCGGCCGTAGGATTAAGAAAGACCAGCAAACGATTCATCTGATAGGCCTTGAGCAAGACATCGCGCCCCACAATGCTATCAACCAGCGAATCCGCTGCAAGCAGCAAAGCGACGAGGCCAATAAGGATGGCAATGGTCGAAAGCACCCACTCCCTGCGCGGGCCGCTCATCATAATGATGATGGCACCAGAGAAAAAGACAACGAGGCCACTTCCAAGGTCGCCAGCGATAAGCACGCAGCAAAACGGAATGGCAAGCATGCCGCAGAGTTTCACGTAATTACGAACGGAATCAATGCGCCCGTTATACTGAGCTCCAAGCGCAGCCACGATAAAGACCGTGATGATTTTGGCAAGCTCTACCGGCTGAAATGTCAAATGGACTAAAGGTATCTGAATCCATCCCGTCAAGCCCTTCGCACTGTAAGAAAGACCAGGAACATAGGGCAGGAAAATGACGATGATATCTATGACCATAAGGACGGTCGTGATATTGGAGAGGCCGCGAAAATCGGTCTTCCAGCAGAAAAGGGCAAGGATGGTACCCAAGCCAATACCAATCAGGTGCCGCGAAAAAGATGCGGCAGAAATGGTAAGAGAAGCAGTCCAGATAATAAGACAGCCAAATGCAACAAGGCCCGCGGCACCAAAGAGGACGGGAAGACTGATCTGGCGACGCAGCGAACCGCGCGCCTGGCCTATTCGTTTATTGACATGCTTCAATGCATCTTTTGTCGAAACTGCGTGTTGAGCCATGGATCTCCCCTCCTTTCTTATCGTGCGCCATCGCCTGCAGTAGTGCCTGCGGTATCGGGTTCGCCGTAAATCGCACCAAGGACATCGCGCACAGCATACAGTGAGGCTGTGGCACCGAAGCCGCCCTCCTCGACAAGCGAGGCAACGACATATTTCGGGTCATCATAGGGCGCATAGACGATAAACCAGGAATAATCATCCTCGTTCGTTTTCTGACCAGTACCGGATTTACCCGCCACGGTCGTGCTCAAGCTCGTGAAATGTGAGGCTTGGTCAGAAGACTCTTCGTAGATAACACCCTTCAGTCCATCTCTCACAAGATTAAGATGGGACTGTTTTTCGAAATCTCCCTTTAGGCGCTCTTTTGGTTTATACGTCACAGCATCCCCTTCGCCGTCACGAGAGACAGCAGACAGGAATACATGCGGCACATACTCCTTGCCCCCGTTTGCAATGCCAGCGTATACGCAAGCCATCTGCAAGGGAGTAACCAAGATGTCACCCTGGCCGATGGCGATATTGGTCATATCGCCACCGTTCCAAGTACGGTCAGACTCGCTCCAGCTAGAAAAATACTCCGATTTCCACTCGGCATCGGGAACGCGACCCGCGGCTTCGCCGCCCAGATCCACACCCGTCGAAGAGCCAAGTCCCCAACTGCGATACATTTCCTGCAATCCCTCGGGATTATTTTTATCGTAGAAAAAGCCTTTTCCGATGTCGTAAAACACGGGGTCGCAGGAATGGACGATACCGTTACGAAGGGTCATGGTGCCGTGACCGGAATGAAGCCAACACCACTTGCCATCCGATTCGCCAAAACCAGTCCACCAGCCTCTGCACACCGTTGTCTGTGTCTCGGTGAAAATGCCATGTTTGAGAGCGGCCAGCGCAGAAAGAGGCTTGATGGTCGACGCCGACATGTACTGACCAGAGATAACACGATTGATCATGGGCAACCCGCTATCTTCACTGTTCAGCTGGTTCCACACATCATTTGAGACACCACCGATAAAGACCGAAGGATCGAGCTCGGGCGAGCTTGCCATCCCCAAGATCTCGCCATTGGTGCAATCGAGGCATACGCAGGCGCCACGATTCGTGTTATGCCCGTTTTGCTTCGCAATCTGAATTGCATGGGCAAGACCGTTCTCACAAGCCTGCTGAATCGAAAGATCAATGGTCAATTTAACGTCGCTGCCAGGTTCTGCCGGCACGGCACCAGAGCGACCGGTCACCGCACCCGCAGCATTCACCTGAACGGTCTGCTCGCCGCGAATGCCCTGAAGCAAGCGCTCGTACTGCAGCTCGACGCCGGTCTGGCCAACGATATCGCCTGATTTATAGGCAATCGTTGCAGCACTTTTGTTCTCATCATCATTTTGCTTTTTGAGCTGCTCGCTCGTGATGGTACCCGTATATCCAAGGAGATGACCGGCAAGCGATCCATACGGGTAGAAGCGCTCGGTGCGCTCGACGACCTCGACATTATTGAAAAACGAGGCATGTTCTTGAATGTACGCAACCGTGGATCGCCGAACATCCGAAGCAACGGTATGCAGGCTCTGAGCGCTCTCGTTATAGTTTTGAATATTGCGCTTGACGGCGATATAGGGCATGCCGAGCACATTTGCAAGATGCCGAACGGTGACGGTGTCTTCGGCAAGCGAGCGATACGCGGCAACGGTCAAGCACGGACGATTGGTGACAAGAGGCGTGCCGTTTCGGTCGAGAATACGACCGCGCGGAGCGGGCGTAGTTACCGTACGGGTCTGATTTTGATTTGAAAGCTCCTCATAATAATGCGAGGAGACCATCTGCATGCTCCAAAGCTTTGCGAAAATCGCAGCAAAGACAGCACCGACGCCAGCGGTAAGCATGGTGAATCGGCCCTTGAAGGCTACCTGGGAAGTATTGCCCTCCCCTTCCGAGGCACGCGGACGCGTACCGTGAGCGGTGTCGTACGTAAATCGGTTTGGATTGCGTCGCATCATCGCAAGCGAAACCAAAATGGCAATCACCAGGATGGCGCCGGTGATGATGACAAGAATTTTAGCATCCACGATATGAGCCCCTAGCGAAGGCCCTTATAGCGCGTTCCGCGGGAATGGGCAGAAAAGCCGCCTTGGGAAAGTGCACCGCCGGCAAGGACAAAAAAGGGAACCGCAACAAGGAGGGAGAGGAGAGTGCTCGAAAGGCCATGGCCGATAATCGCCCAGAACAAATCGGTCTGCACATGCATGAAGAAGAGAAGCAGTCCGTAAAGAACGTTAACGGCAAACATCACGATTGCAGTACAGCGAAGCGCATTGGGATTAAGGCCAATCTGAACGCCACGGAACATACCGCTCGAGATAAAGCATGTCACCGTCAGAATAAGAGACATAAGGCCAACGGGAACCGATGCCGTCAAATCATATGCAATGCCGCAGAAAAAGCCAGCAATCGTTGCACGATGCGTATCGCCGTTTAAGATAAAAACACATGCAAGAATAAGCATGAAATTGATTCTGCCCCCCATTACCTCGATCTGAGGAGCAAAACCGATCTGGAGGGCGACGGCGGCAATACAAAGGGCAACAGTAGCCGAACGAGTTTTGCCTGTATCTTTGAGTTGCATGTACACATCCCCTCCCTATTTCGAATCGTCAGACGAATCTTCAGAAGAATCATCGTCTTTTGTGCTGGCAGACGAAACCGCACCGCTTTTGTTTGCACTGGCAACGTCTTGATCGGATGCTATCTGGTCATCGGTGAGAGAAGTAATCACAAGGACTTCCTCGTTATTCTCCGCAGTAGATTGAGCCCTCACCACAATGGTGTAATAGACATCATTGTCGGACTTCTCGACAGAAGAAACGGTACCGAGAGGCAAGCCCTTGGGATACACGCCACCGATACCCGAGGTGATAACGATGTCGCCCACCTTCACATCCGATTCGGTTGAAACGTACGAAAGGCGCAAAGAACCATCGGGCTGACCTTGCAACATACCCTGAGCACGCGTGCTTTGAATCATCGCCGAAACACCAGAGCCCTCGTCGGTGATGAGCTGAACGGTAGAAGTAGTAGCCGAAACCTCCACGATCTGTCCGATGACGCCACCGGAGTTGCACACGGCCATTCCGCACGAGAAACCGGCCGCCGTACCTTTGTCGATAGTGACAGCACGCGACCAGGCATCGGAGGAATTACCGATAATGCGGGCAGCGGTAGAGTTCAGGCTGTACGTGGACTGAAGATTAAGCAAGGACTCCAGGCGCTCGGATGTCTTCTTGGACTCAGAAAGCTCGGCAACCTGAGCAGTCAGCTCGGCATTCTGCTCTCTAAGCTCTGAGAGGGTCTCCTGCGAGGCGGTGAGATTGCCCATGACATTGCCTGCAGCATTAAAGGGCGTGGCGACAAGGGAACCGAGGACCCGAACAGGAGTGGTTACCACAGAGACGGCACCGCGAACCGAGTGAATGGGTCCACTTTCACCCTCACGAATATAAAACGTAAGGAGCAAGATCGAAACCAGGCACAAAACAATCAACGGGCGAACCCCCGTTGATTGTCGCTGCGTATTCAGATGTGACGAAAACCCTTTAGACTTCGGCAAAGATTACCCTTCTAAATCGAGCTAAGCGTTGCTCTGAACAAATCCGCCGTCAAAGGCGTTGGCCTCGAGCACGCGCGCGCAACCATTGACAACGTTGTCAAGCGCAGTGGGACTCACGTTAACGGCGACGCCGGTCTCATCGCGAAGACGAACATCCAGACCGCGCAGCAATGCGCCGCCGCCGGTAAGCAGAATGCCGTAATACATAAGATCGGAAGCCAAATCGGGCGGCGTTGCATCCAAAGCATCCTTGACGGCCTTCGTCATCTCATCAAGAGGCTTGTTGAGCGCGCGTCGAATTTCCTCGCTCTCGATTCGGACGGTCTTGGGAAGACCGCTGATCACGTCACGACCATTGACCTCGACATCGAGCTCATCGCGCAGCGGGACGGCAGAACCGACCTTAATCTTGATATCCTCAGCCGTACGCTCGCCAATGGCGAGGTTATAGGCATCGCGGACATGCGTGAGAATGGCCTGGTCAAACTCATCGCCAGCAATACGGATGGATTGGGAGACAACAATACCGCCCATGGCGATAACGGCGACTTCGGTTGTGCCGCCACCGATATCGATAACCATAGAACCCGTTGGCTCTTCGACGGGAAGATCGGCACCGATGGCCGCCGCCATCGGCTCCTCGATAAGATAGGCCTGACGTGCGCCGGCAGAAATTGTCGCCTCGAAGACGGCGCGCTTCTCAACGCTCGTCACGCCAGAGGGCACGCAAACGACGACGCGTGGACGTGGCGTCCACGGATAACGTTTGTCACTCGCCTTGTCGATAAAGTACCGAAGCATGGCCTCGGTAACATCGAAATCGGCGATAACGCCATCTTTGAGAGGACGGACGGCAACGATATTGCCCGGCGTCCTGCCAAGCATACGCTTAGCTTCGATTCCGACAGCCAAAATGCGCTCATCGTTCTTGTCGATGGCGACAACGGACGGCTCGCGGATTACGATGCCCTTGCCGCGAACGGAAACAAGCGTGTTAGCGGTGCCCAGGTCGATAGCGAGGTCTCCCCCGTACTGACCAAAGAACATATCCATGAAAGAAAACAAGTCGACTCCTACGATAATCGTCGTGAAGACGAAGCATACTCGTGAGAAAGTTTACGTCACCCTAAAGCGAGCGGAGGTGCCAAAGGCGCCTCCGCGCAAAAGAACATATCAAGCAGTCACACGTTACTGTGCGGAATCGGTCGTTGAAGATGCTTCGGAGCCGGTATCGGAAGACTGTTTTGAAGCACCATCCGAAGAATCCTGATTCTCGTCAGTAGAAGCATTGCTAGATCCGCCCGTCGAAGAATCCGACGCATTAGAGTTGTCAGAAGAGACGGTCGCCTCTCCCGTAGCCGAGCCGCCCGTGCCCGCCGTACCGAAATCTGCTGAAAGCGACTTGACAGTCCAACCGATACGATTGGAAGAACGATCGAATTCAACCTGGTAGACAATGGTTGCACCCTTGGAGAGCTGAGCCGTAACCTTGGCGGTGGAGGTGGTCATGTTCTGATCCATTGCCGAAATCGTCACCGTGGCGCCGGAAGGAATGGAGGAAACGATGGCAGACTTCGCATCGTCAGAAAGGGACGGAGAGAGGTAAGCAGCAGTATCAGAGCCATCCGTCACGGCTTGGAACAGACCGTTCACAGCATCCTGCTGCGAGGGGAAACCAAACCCGCGCGTATAGGCGAATCCAAGACCGCCAGCAGCCAGAAGAAGGATGATAAGAATGACGAGGAAGACCTTAAGACCGGTATGACGATGCTTGCGACGAACCTTCATATCCTTCTTGTCCTGCTGGATCATCTCGGATTCGGACAGCGTGAAGAAACCGGTATCGGAAGGATCGGGCATGAAGTTGCCAGATTTACCTAGCGGGTCCAAGGGATCTGCGTCGGTATCAAAAGCAACCTCCCCTGCCTGCGTGGAGGCAATGGCACTCTGCGAGGAAACCGTCTCGCGAGCGCTATCGAATGCAGCCTGCTGGCTGGGGGTCAACTCATACAGACCATCTGCGGTAGCACTCTGGAACGCATCGATGGCGTCGGCGATTTTACCATCTGCAACGAGGGACTCGCCAAGCCCGGCATTAATGGAGCGGGTGTCGTCATGAGGTCCGACGTAATCCAAGGCGGTGCGATATGCTTCGATAGCGTCGGCGGGACGGCCAAGCTGCAGGAAGCAAGAGCCGAGACTCGAAAGCGCCGAAGCGGGAGCCGGATTTGTGCCATCGATGGCAGCGGCGCGAAACGCCACACCGGCGTCGGTAACATTTCCCAAGGTGAGCAAAGCGTTGCCCAGTCCGAGGTAGGCCTTATACGGCGTAGCGTAGGAGGCATCGCGGGTTGCCGCAGAAAATGCCTGAACGGCTCCATTCAAGTCTCCTGCAGCAGAGAGCGCCTTCCCCTGATTCGTCAAGAGTGCGCCCTGCTTTCCATAGGAAGTGTCCTGAAGCGCATCGGCATATGCCGATGCGGCATCAGCATACATTCCAAGCCTCATCAGGCAGTTGCCACGGAGGTGATCGGCTTCACCGAGCAGCTCGCCAGGCTCCTTGGAAGCAAGAAACATGCTCGAAGCTGCCGAAAAATCACCAGCACGATACGCTGCACGTGCCTGTTCAAGATACTGAGCGTTCACTATTGCTCCTTATGGACGATGTCGATGTGGACGATTTCGTCACCAGCGCGAAGCGCGGCGATAACATCTTTGCCCTCAAGGGTCTGACCAAAGACGGTATACCCGGAATCGAGATTATGCTGAGCGCCAAGGCAGAAATAGAATTGGGAACCCGCAGAATCGGGATTCATGGAGCGGGCCATGGCAAGCGCGCCGTCATCATGGCTATTGCGGGGGTTGGTATTGAACTCCCCCTTGATGCAATAACCGGGCCCACCGGTTCCAGGCATGCCATCGGGGCCGGGAAGCCCAGCCGCAACCTGCTCTCCCGTCATATCGCGCGTATTGGGGTCTCCACCTTGAATCACGAAACCGGGAACATAGCGATGGAACTTAAGGCCATCGTAGAAACCCATGGTGGAAAGCTCACAGAAGTTAGCAACATGAATCGGAGCGCCGGCGCCGTCAAGCTCAACTTTGATAGTACCCTTAGAAGTCTCGACAATTGCCACCTCATCGCCGACAACGTTATATTCAGGTGTATACAGCTCGATACCGAACATATTAAAACCCCTTGGAAATGAAGCTGGATATATCTCTCCTAGTTTAGCAAGAAGGGGCGCCATTCATCAATTCGGCATGCAATGGGACACTATTTGCGCTGAGGCTCCCATGCCTCGATATTCTCATAGTAGGAATCGTAATCGCGACTTCCCGCTCGACGCATGGGCGCCAAGATTTCATCTTGATGATCGCTCGGCAACTCTTTGTCTTTGTAGGAAAGTGAGACGTCCCAAGAAGCGCATATCTGATCGATACGACCGTACATCCACTGAGCGAGCTGCTTCATGTGCTCAATATCATCGGTGTAAACAGAATTCTCGGGCGCTTGGAGCTGATTGAGCTCGTCGATCGTCTTTTGAACGCTGTCGCGAAGCTCATAGGCCGATGCAGACGCTTCTTCACGATCGGCATACGATGAGGATAGATATGCGCTATTGAAGGCATCGACACAAGAACCAAAACGATCAGAAGAGCCATAGTCAAGAATCTGTTGGTAAATGGTCGTCAGCTTATCAAACACCTGATCATCGGTAAGGGGCTGAGAGTCACGCTCGGCCTCTTCTTTTTTCGGCTTCGCCGGCGCTGCCGGGGCGGCGTCATGGTCTTCAGGCAGCTGTCGGCTTGGGAACATCTCATGCGCCGCGTTTTGGAAAGACTCATAGAACCCCGGCATGACATGCATGGGGTCAAAATAGATAAAAGCAGCGACGCTACCGACAACAAAAAGAGAGATAAGCGAGACGACAAGCCCTTTGCGAGGGCGACGTCGAGAATGATAGGGGTCATCCTGTAAAGGTGCGGAAGCAAGTTTTCTTGCGTGCTGCTCAAGATCTGCCGCACGCAAAACCGAGGTCTCAGCGGGACTCATTGTATCGTTGAGAACCTCGGCAACCGAAACCGACGAGGGACGAGAGGTCTCGGTATCAATAAACTCGGGAGTAAGGCGAGGAAAACTGGCGGTTCTTCCGGCAGCAAGATCGGAAGAGGCAGATTTAACGGAGAGGATGCCGGGAGCAGGCCTTCCACATTTTGGACAGGTTCGATCGTGAATGGAGAGGCGTGCTCCGCAACCTTCGCAAAAGACGAAGTCGGAACGACTCTCCCCTGTCGTGCCGCCCATATAGGCATGGCAGTGCGGACAAAACGTGGTGCCGTCTTCAACAGTCTTGAGGCAGTTCGGGCAGATCACGCACAACTCCATTTCAGAATACGAACAAACAACTACGCCATCAACGTATCGAGAACGAAAGGCAAAATGCCGCCGGCGCTAAAATACGCGCCCTCCGTCGGAGTATCGACGCGAACCTCGGCCTCAAACTCGACGGTAGAGCCGTCCTGACGCAATGCCGTGATTTGAGCATACGACGGAGAAGGGAGCCCCTGCGAAAAATCCACGGGAGCGATGTCAAAAACCTCGTGGCCGTCCAAACCCAAGGAATCGGCGCTCTCGCCCTCTTTGAACTGAAGCGGCAAGATACCCATGCCCACCAGATTGGAGCGATGAATCCTCTCGAAGCTCTGCGCGATGACGGCACGAACACCAAGAAGCTGAGGCGCCTTGGCCGCCCAGTCACGGGAAGAACCCGAGCCATACATCTTGCCCGCCAAAATGACTAAAGGCGTGTTTTCGGCAGCAGCACGCTGGGAAACATCAAAAATGGTGGAGACGCAAGCGCCCCAATGGTCCCACGTGTATCCGCCAACCTTGCCTTCTGCAAGCTTATTGACGAGCTTTACGTTGGCAAGGCAGCCTCGCATCATAACCTCATGGTTGCCACGACGAGAACCATACGTGTTGAATTCGGACTCCTCGATGCCGTGCTCGCGCAGATAACGCGCCGCAGGAGAATCCGGCGCGATTGCCCCGGCAGGAGAAAGATGGTCGGTTGTCACAAAGTCACCGAGATTGGCAAGCGCGCGGGCACCGGATAGTTCAAACACATCGCTAGCCACGGCATCTTCAAAATAAGGCGGGCGGCGAACGTAGGTCGAGCCGTCGTCCCACTCAAACGTAGAAGTCGCGTTGACGGTGAGGGAGCGCCAATGCTCATCACCATCAAACAAGGTCTTGCCCGTTTCGGCAAAAAGATCGCTCGAAACGACCTTATGCAGAAGCGCCTCGACCTCCTTGTCGTGCGGAAGCAGGTCGGCAAGGTAAACCGGGCCAGCGCTCCCGGTGCACACGGGGTCGTTTGAAAGGTCGACATCGAGTGTACCGGCCAGGGAGTAAGCCACCACAAACGCCGGGGCAGCAAGGTAGTTTTGAGCCACATCGGGGCTGATGCGCCCGTCGAAATTGCGGTTGCCCGAAAGGATACTCGTGAGCTCAAGTTCATCGGCGACCGCATGCATCGGCTCGAAAAGGAGGCCGGAATTACCGATACAGCTCATGCAGCCCCAGCCGCAGACAGAAAAGCCCATCTGAGCCAGCGGCTCAACGAGACCCGCCCGAGATAGAATCTCGGTAGTGCTGTGGGAACCAGGCGCCAAAACCTTCTTGACCCAGGGACGGGGCGCGCAGCCAAGCTCCAGAGCCTTTTTCGCCACAAGACCGGCAGCGATCATCATGGCGGGATCGGTTGCCGTGGTGCAGCTCGTCACGGCGGCGATGCCAAGAGCACCGTGCGTTAGCGCAAAATCCTTGCCGTCAAACGAGACAGTCTTTACGCTATCCTGCGGAGCACGCCCATGCTGCGCTAAAGAATCGCGGAAGCGTTGCTGCAAACCAGAAACAGCAACACGATTATGCGGGCGCGAGGGGCCGGCCAAAGAGGGTTCGATCGAAGAAAGATCGATATCGATAACCTGCGAGTAAACGATATCGGCACCGTCAAGCGATTCAGCATCGACACCTTGGGCGCGCAAGAAGGCCTGAACCCGTTCGATAGAGGCCTTATCCGTACCGGAAAGCTCAAGCTGGGCAAACGTCTTATCATCCGCCGGGAAAAACGTTGAGGTGCAGCCGTACTCGGGAGTCATATTGGCGACGGTCGCACGCTGCGTGGCAGTTAAAGTGGAGGCGCCCTCGCCAAAGCACTCGACAAGCTTGCCGACGACGCCGACCGAGCGAAGGCGCTCGGCAAAGGTCAGAGCAAGATCCATGGCGGTAACACCGGCGGAAAGCGAACCGGTAAGGTGAACGCCCACAACAGGGGGAACGAGCATCGTAATCGGCTGCCCCAAAGCAGCCGCTTCCGCCTCGATGCCGCCTACGCCCCACCCAAGCACGCCCATACCGTTTGCGGTCGTGGTATGGGAATCGGTGCCTACAAGTGAATCAAAGTACATGACAGGCGCCCGATCGCCACCGGTTATCGCAACCTGGCAAAAACGCTCGATATTCAGCTGGTGGCAAATACCAACGCCGGGCGGCACGATCTGCACGTTATCAAAGCTCTTGGCGCTCCATTTGAGAAAGGAGAAGCGCTCCGCATTGCGCTCGGCTTCGATACGGGCATTTTCGAGGGCGGCACGGGAGCACGAAACGACATCGGCGGCTACGGAGTGATCAACTACGAGCGTACAGGGAATCTGCGGGTTGATGCGGTCGGGATCCCCACCTTTATCTGAAGCGGCGTCGCGCATGGCAGCAAAATCAACGAATACGGGGACGCCGGTAAAGTCCTGAAAAAGGACGCGAGCGGGCATGAACTCGATCTCGCCGCCAGCCTCACCGGCAAGGCCGGCATCGACGATACACCGAGCGGCAGCTTGGGCCTGCTGTTCGCTTGTCGCGCGGCGCAAGACGTTTTCCAACAGGACGCGCAAGCATACAGGAAGGCGATCCGCACCGGGAATATCCAGCACGCGTGCATACGCGATGGATTCGCCCCCACAGGAAAACTCATTGCGCGCACAACCGATGCGCATCCCCTCTTTGCTCATATTCAACTCTCTTTCGTCGTTGGTGGGTAACCGTCGATACTACGTGCTGTTTGTTACCGTTTGGTGTCCGGTTTTCTTATTTTAGAGGAGGGCATGGCGACACGAATCCCGCCGCCGACCTTGGTGACGCGCTTGAGAACCCGAGCGGTTGGCGTCGCATCATCCACCGCGCGTCGAGCGGCTGCCTGGGCGCGAGACAGCTCACGCTCTTCATGAGCGCGTGACATCCTCCGCGCAATCGCGCCCGCCCCTCTCTCAAACGAGGAGCCCGTAGAGATCACGGTGCGCTTTCCTCCCCGAAGAGACATCCGCACACCGCGGCCGAACCCCGTGGCACGCTTGGTCACGCGTTGCGGAACCCTATCAAACACATCCGCAAGCAAGAAGAAGAGCAGGCAGCCGAGTACCGCAACGACAACCGAACCGAGAAGCTGCCCTAAACCAAGAGCCGCAATGGAGAAAAACGCTGGGAAGAAGACGACGCCCACCACAAGTCCTGCGGTGACGAAAATGAACACTGCAAGTCGCAACGGCGAAAACGGGAACGAAATACGCCAGATCAAACTGCAGCCGATTGCGCTGGTAGAAATGAGACACATCGTAGACAGCACCGGTTTGCTGAATCCAAAAACGGAAGCGGCGAACATGCAAAGGCACGAAGCGATGAGCACAGCCAGCGAAGCAGGGACGGCGCGCCTGAGCACGTTGACGAGAAAGCTACCCTTGATACGTGATTTATTGGGCTCCAGCGCAAGCACGAAGCTCGGAAACCCGATGCAGAAGAAGTTGATGAGCGTCATCGTGATGGGCTGGAAGGGGTAAGGCGGAAAGAAGATGCAAAGCGCGGCAAGCCCCATCGAAAACAACGTCTTTGTCAAAAAGAGCGAGGCAGAACGCTGCAGGTTATTGATGGAGCGACGCCCCTCTGCCACAACGGCTGGCATAGATGCGAAGTCGTTGTCGATCAAGACGATCTCTGCCACGTTACGCGCGGCGTCGGAACCAGCCGCCATAGCGACAGAGCAATCCGCCTCCTTGAGCGCCAATACGTCATTGACGCCGTCGCCGGTCATGGCAACAGTATGGCCGCGCGATTTGAGGGCGACGACAAGCTCACGTTTCTGCTGGGGCGTCACTCGACCAAAGACATGATACTTATCGACAGCAGCGTCGATCTTCGAAGGTGTATCGAGCGTAGTCGCATCGACAAACGCTTCGGCGCCGGGAACGCCAACCACCTTTGCGATGGACGAAACCGTGCGAGGATCGTCTCCCGAGATGACGTTGAGCGTAACGCCCTGTTCGCAGAAATACGCAATAGTGTCGGCTGCAGAAGATCGGATCTCGTCGCGGATTGTCACGAAACCCAGGGGGTTTGCCCCGCCTTCCATATCTCCTTCATCGGTAAAACCATCAACGGAAGCGATAACGAGAACACGACAGGTATCGGCAAGAGCGCTCAGAGCTCCCTCAAAGGTTTTATAGACATCGGGGGCCAAAACAAACTGTGCAGCCCCCATCACATAAGAACCCTGCTTGAACGAAGCACCGCTCCATTTCTTGGCAGAAGAGAAGGGAACAACGGCAAGAGGCTCGGCAAGAGAAATGTCGGTGCCGGAATAGTAAGAGATAACGGCCTGACATGTCTCGTTGGCGTCTGCCGAAGTTGCCTTGGCAATGTTCGCAAGAGCGAAGTCGACCAACGCAGCACGCTCGGCATCAGAGTTCTCGAGCGACATGGCACGGCCATCATCCGAAGCGGTGTAAACGCCAGCTACCTGCATTTTTCCAGATGTAATAGTGCCCGTCTTGTCCAAACAAAGGACATCGACACGAGCAAGCGTTTCGATACAGTACAGCTGTTGTGCCAAGACCCGGCGGCGAGCCAGGCGAATCGTCGCAATTGCGAGAACAGATGAGGTGAGCAAGACGAGGCCCTGTGGAATCATGCCCAGAAGCGCACCCACCGTCGAAAGAATCGCAGCCGAGACGTCGGACCATGCCCGAGAGCCCGAGAAAGCCCAAGCCCAAAACGTCATCGAGGCGCTGTCTTGCTCATATGCCACATGCACACTCGAATAGAACAGGGCAATGCCCAGCGGAAGCATGATGACGCTCGCAAAACGCACAATGGCATTGAGCGCCTTCATAATCTCGGAATTGACTTTTTTTACGTACTTAGCCTCGTTGTTAATCTTTGCAACGTAGTTATCGGCGCCAACATGGATTACGCGAGCATAAATCAAACCGGAATCAACAAAGCTGCCGCTCATGAGCTCGGAGCCAGGCTGCTTGCGAATCAAATTGCTTTCGCCGGTAAGAAGGCTTTCGTTGATTTGGGCATCGCCCGCAACCACAACGGAGTCGGCGGGAATCTGGTCACCACGGCCCAAACGGACGACATCGTCGAGAACGATTTGGTCCAAATCCACCTCGATCTCAGAACCGTCGCGAACCACCGTCGCACGCTTGCTTGCGAGAAGCGTCAGCTTATCGACCATACGCTTCGAACGCCAAGACTGGACGATGCCGATTCCCGTATTGAGCACAACGATGCAAAGAAAGCTCAGGTTCTTTATGGAACCGGTAAGGATGACAAGAATGGCCAGGACAAGATTGATGAGGTTGAAAAGCGTGCAGAGGTTTTCGATGATCAGCTCTTTGACCGACTTGGTTTTTAAATCGGTGTTGACATTGACCTTGCCCGCAGCGATCCGCTCGGAAACCTCAACACTCGACAATCCCAACAAAGGTTCCGCAACTGCCATGGAGGGAGTCTTCGCGACTCCATTTGCATCCGAGACGTTTACGGTGTTATCGATCATGGTTACCGCCATTCGATCGTGGCATATAAAAAGAGGATCGACGAGGCGTACCTCAATCGATCCTCGCATACGCAGGTGGCGCCCCATGTTGGGTTCGAACCAACGGCCTTCTGCTCCGGAGGCAGACGCTCTAATCCCCTGAGCTAATGGGGCCAACGGGCAAATAGTATACAACGGTTACCCCATTGTTAACGAGCATGCGGCAATACCACGATGCAGATTGCATAACTTGTTCATCTGACCAGATACATAAGGTTATTTGGTATACACTCGAATGCTACGCATTGCTCTCATTATTACAGAACAGGAAGCCTACGACATGATTGCCATTCTCAAAAAAGGTGCCTCCGATCAGTCCGTCTCCCATCTCGTGAGCTGGATTCACAAAAAAGGCCTCGACACGCACATCAGCCGTGGCAAAGAGGAAACGATCGTCGGACTCGTAGGCGACACGAGTCGGATCGACCCGTTTCTACTTGAATCGATGGATATCGTCGA
Organism: uncultured Collinsella sp.; assembly: GCA_958348985.1. GTDB lineage: Bacteria > Actinomycetota > Coriobacteriia > Coriobacteriales > Coriobacteriaceae > Collinsella. Next base: position 43,154 of record CATWBG010000004.1, read on the forward strand.
CCAGGTCAAACGCGTCTCCGAACCTTTCAAAAAAGCAAACCGCAAGTTTCATCCCGAAGACACCTCGGTCGACTGCGGCCATGGAGTGAAAATCGGCGCCGGACACTTCCAGGTTATCGCAGGCCCTTGCTCCGTTGAGGGCGACAACCTCATCCGCATTGCCCGACGCGTCAAAAAGGCCGGTGCGACCATGCTGCGCGGCGGCGCCTTTAAGCCCCGCACCTCCCCATATGCCTACCAGGGAATGGGCGCCGAGGGTCTCGACCTGCTGCGCGAGGCGGCAGATGAGCTTGACATGCCCATCGTCACCGAAATCATGGACCCCCGCGACGTCCAGCTCTTTTTGGACAAGAATATCGAGGTCATGCAGATCGGTGCCCGCAATGCACAAAACTTCCCCCTCCTCAAAGAGGTCGGTAAAACCAATACTCCTGTTCTTCTTAAGCGCGGAATGTCTGGCACCCTCGACGAGCTCCTCATGGCTGCCGAGTACATCATGAGCGAGGGCAACGAAAACGTCATACTTTGCGAGCGCGGCATTCGTACCTTCGAAACGCGTACGCGCAACACCTTCGACCTCAACGCCGTGCCCGTGCTCCACCATCTTTCACATCTCCCCGTTGTGGCCGACCCCAGCCACGCCACCGGCTACACCCGCTATGTTGAGCCTATGGCACTCGCCGCCACGGCAGCCGGCGCCGACGGCTTGGAAATCGAAGTCCACGACAACCCGAGCAAGGCATGGTCCGACGGCGCCCAGGCACTCACTCCCGACCAGTTTGATGACACCATGCGCCGCATCAAGGCCATTCGCGAGGTCATCTCCGGCATGGACGGAGATAGGGCATAATGGCGCCGCAAGACAAACTTCCAGAAGGAGCCCCACGGCGCGTAGGCATCGTTGGCCTAGGTCTTATCGGGGGCAGCTTTGCCAGGGCCTATCGCGCCGCCGGCGTTTCTGTGCTTGCCTACGATACGTGCAATGAGACTCTGGACGCCGCCTTTGTCGATACCATCGAGGGGATACTGGACGAAACGACAATCGCCACCTGCGACCTCATCGTGCTCGCCACCTATCCTAACGCCTGCATCGAATGGCTTGAGCAGCATGCCGACGCAATCGCTGAGGCCCAATCCGACGAAACGGGTCCGGTTGTTATCGACGCCGCCGGCATTAAACAGAAAGTCTGTGACCAAGCGTTTGAAATAGCCCGCCGTCATGGCTTTCCGTTCGTTGGAGCCCACCCTATGGCCGGTACGGAGCACTCGGGCTTCGCGTATGCGCGGCGCGACCTCTTTAGAGGAGCCCCTATGGTGCTGGTGCCGCCAAAGTGCAGCGATCAGGAGCGCCTGGAGCTGCTCGACCGCGTGCACACGCTGCTCGAGCCGGTGGGGTTTGGGCAGTTTTCGGTCACCACGCCCGAAGTGCACGATCGCGTTATCGGTTACACGAGCCAGCTGTGCCATATAGTCTCCAACGCTTTTATCAAAAGCCCGACGGCGCAAGAGCACCACGGCTTTTCCGCAGGAAGCTATCGCGACCTCACGCGTGTCGCCCATCTCAACGCTCCCATGTGGGCAGAGCTCATGACCGATAACGCTCACAATCTCAGTCGCGAACTCACCTGCCTTATCGATTCCCTCACGGCATACCGCGATGCACTTGATAACGGGAACGAGCAGGCACTCGAAAGCCTTCTTGCCGAAGGCGACCGGATCAAACGCGCCCTCGACGTCAATACGCCCGACAATGACTAGCCACAGGAGGAAGCTTCGTGCAGACGATTGAAGTTGCAGCCTCATCAAGAACATATGATGTTCATATCGCATGCGAGCTTTTGCCACGTGTGGGAGCCATCGCTCGTGAATGCGCCGAAGGCTGTAAGGCGATGGTCGTGACGAACACCGATGTCGCCCCGCTCTACTCCCCGACCGTCCTCGAATCACTTCGAAATGCCGGGTACGACACGCATATACATATCGTAGAGTCAACCGAAACCGTCAAGAACATGACCGAGCTCGCGCGCTTGCTCGAACATTGCGCCGAAGCCGAGCTCACGCGTGACGATGTGGTTGTAGCGCTTGGCGGCGGCGTTGTCGGCGATCTTGCGGGCTTTGCCGCAGCAACGTACATGCGAGGCTGCAAGCTCGTGCAAGTGCCGACGAGCCTTCTTGCCATGGTCGACTCTTCTGTTGGCGGAAAGACCGCCGTCGACCTTGCGCACGGCAAAAACCTTGCGGGCGCCTTCTTTCAACCGCGTGCCGTTGTCGCAAGCGTAGAGGTGCTCGACACCATAGCCCCCGATTTGTTTGCAGACAGTTGCGGCGAAGTTATCAAATACGGTGTGATGTGCGACCCCATGCTCTTCGAAGAGCTTGAGAAGGCCCCTCTCACCGGCTCGCGTAACGATTACGAGCGCCTGGAAAGCGTTATTGCCCGCTGCGTCGAGATTAAACGTGACGTAGTTTCCAATGATGAATGCGAGCGAGGCCTTCGCCAGACCCTCAACCTTGGGCACACCATCGGACACGCCGTAGAAAGCGCAAATGAGTACCGGCTTGGCCATGGCTCATCTGTAGCCGCCGGCATGTGCATCATGGCGCGCGCATGTGCTAAACGAGACTGGTGCGATAAGGAAGTTGCCCGTCGTATCGAGGCAGTCGTTGCAGCCCACGGTCTCCCCACCTCTACCGACTTCTGCCTTGACACGCTCTTCAAGCATGCCAAGGCAGATAAGAAACGCCACGGAGACACCATGAACATCGTCGCTATAGAGGCGATTGGATCTGTAAGCATCAAAAATCTATCCCTTGATGACTTCCGCATGCTCATCGAACAGGGACTGTAAACACAAGGCAGGAACATGAAAGCTATCATCAATCCACGCCCTCTCGCCGGCACCGTACCCGCAATCGCGTCGAAATCGATGGCCCATCGTCTCATCATCGCAGCCGCGCTCTCAAACGACGTCACTCACGTGACGTGTAACACGACCTGTGCCGACATCGAGGCGACCGTCCGCTGCCTTGAGGCGCTTGGCGCCAATATCGAGAGCACGAAGGATGGCTTCTCGGTACGGCCCGCGCCGAGAAGCGTCGAGCTTGGTCTCCTCAAGGCTCTTCATGGAGGCACGCTGGATTGTGGCGAATCTGGCTCCACCCTTCGCTTCATGCTCCCCGTAGCTTGCGCTCTGGGCGCCCAAGCATCCTTCATCGGAGCCGGAAGGCTCGGTTCCCGCCCGTTGGCACCGCTGTCCGACGAGATTATCGCCGCTGGATGTAGCCTAGATGGTTTGGGAGGCTTCCCACTCAAGACCTCCGGGCGTATGCGAGCCGGCCGCTTCGTGCTTCCGGGCAATGTAAGCTCCCAGTATATCTCTGGCCTTCTGCTCTCCTTCCCCCTGCTTGACGGGGCAAGCGAGGTTGCCGTGATGGGAAAGATCGAAAGTCGTCCCTATATCAATCTCACCATCCAGGCAATGAAAGAATTCGGTGTAGAGGTTGTCGTTCGCCACGCGGACGCAACGTCCGCCCAACCCGAAACAACGACGTTTTCGGTCAATGCCAGGGGCTACCGCTCCCCTGGCACCGTGCAAGTGGAGGGCGATTGGTCTAACGCCGCCTTCTGGCTCTGCGCCGGAGCCCTGAGCAATGCTCCCATTGCCGTTGAGGGGGTCTCACTCAACTCGGCTCAAGGAGACAGAAATGTCATGGCAGCCCTTTCGCGCTTTGGCGCACGGATCCAGCGCGCACCGAAGCGCGCAACAGCCCAGCCCGATGCGCTCAACGGGTTTGAGATGAGCGCGCAAGATATCCCCGACCTTGTTCCCGTCATCTCGGCCGTGGCGTCTTGCGCACAGGGAACAACCGTAATCCGAGATTGCGCGCGCCTACGCATCAAAGAATCCGATCGACTCGCCACAACAGCCTCCGAGCTCACCGCGCTGGGCGCCCATGTTGAAATTGATGCCGACAGCTTGATCATTCATGGCACGGCCCAACTCAACGGTGGAACGGTTGATTCCCACAACGACCATCGCATCGCTATGATGGCCGCTGTCGCGGCCTCACGCTGCACATCCCAAGTTGTCATCAACGGAGCCGAAGCAGTCAACAAATCCTACCCCGATTTCTTCGATCACTACCGACTTCTGGGCGGCGACGTTACGCTCATTGAGGAGTAACCTATGTCTTCGACCTTCGGAAATCGCATTCATCTGAGTATTTTTGGACAATCACACTCCGCGGCCATCGGCTGCTCGTTGGACGGCCTGCCGGCCGGAATTCCCATTGACCTGGAGGCACTTCAGGCGTTTTGCGATCGCCGCGCGCCGGGCAAAAACGATACCTCGACCCCTCGCCGCGAAGCGGATGTCGTCCATGTATTGAGCGGAATCGCCAACGGGCACACGTGCGGAGCGCCCTTTGCCGCCGTCATCGAAAACACCAACACCCGTTCTCGAGATTACAGCGAACTGCGCCGTGTTCCCCGCCCTGGTCATGCCGATTGGCCCGCATATATACGCTATGGAAACTGGCACGATGTCGCTGGCGGCGGCCATTTTTCCGGGCGACTCACTGCCCCCCTCTGCATTGCCGGCGGTCTTGCCCTGCAGGCCCTCGCGCAGCTTGGCATCACCGTCTGCGCCCATATGCAACAGGTGGGGGACGTCACAGACGTACATCTAAACGACTTGTTTCTTGAAACGTCTCAAGCCAAGGCAATCCTTCATAACGAGCTCCCCTGCATCGACCCTCAAGCAGCCGCACTGATGCGCACGACCATTCTTTCGGCAAAAAAACGCCTCGACTCCGTAGGTGGCGCGGTGGAATGTGCAGTCTACGGTGTTCCCGCAGGCATTGGCGATCCCATGTTTGATGGTATCGAAAACCGCATTGCACACATCGCATTTGGCATACCGGCGGTAAAGGGACTCGAATTCGGTGCAGGCTTCAAGGTGGCCTCCATGTATGGAAGCCAAAACAACGACGCTTACCGCATGAGCAACGGACGCGTATGCTGCCAGACCAATCATGCAGGCGGTGCCCTCGGCGGAATCACCACCGGCGCGCCGATTGTCTTTAGAGTCGCACTCAAACCCACTCCATCTATCGCCCAGGAGCAGCAAAGCGTAAGCTTGCCCGATGGGACAGACACGCCTCTTTCTGTCAAAGGGAGGCACGACCCCTGTATCGTCGCGCGCGCCGTACCGGTCGTGGAGGCCGCAGCCGCCCTTGCCGTGCTCGATGCGCTTCTTGAAGACGGTCGTTTTGAAGTCCCCCCTTCGCCCGATTTCTGCCCCCAACGTTGCCGTCAATAGCCGCAATCACCACTCGCTCAAGGATGCTCGATGGAACTTACCGATGTCAGAACCCAAATAAACTCAATCGATTCGCAACTGCTCGAACTCTTCTGCCGTCGTATGGACCTGGCACAAGAAGTTGCCGCAGCAAAAAAGGGTATGAAAAAAGCGGTCTTCGACCCGGCTCGCGAGCGCGCAAAGCTCTCCGACATCATGGGCCGCGCGCCTGCGCGCTACTCCTCGCAAGCCGTCTCGCTCTTCTCGCTTCTCATGACCATGAACAAGGCAGAACAGCAAAAGATACTTCATTCAGACGACGCGGAAAGCCTTTCCTCACGCGCTCGCGCTTCGCTTCTCCCCTCATCGGAAGCCTTCCCCAGCACCGCGCACGTAGCCTGTCAGGGCGTTGAGGGAGCATATAGCCAAATTGCAGCGTGCCGCCTGTTCAGGGTTCCTGTCATATCGTACTTCACCACGTTCGAAGGCGTATTTCGCGCCGTCCAAAGCGGATTTTGCGAATATGGCGTACTTCCCATCGAAAACTCCACGGCGGGTTCGGTCAACCAGGTCTATGACCTTATGGCGCAATACCGCGTTTCCATCGTCAGGAGCTTGCGACAAAAGATCGACCATCAGCTCCTGGTTGCACCAGGAACAGACCTTGAGAACATTACCGAGATCTGCTCTCACCAACAGGCGATCGCTCAGTGCTCCGACATCATTGAACGTCTTGGCGCCCAGGTGACCGTTACAGAAAACACGGCCATGGCCGCTCAAATGGTCGCCGAATCCGATCGAGACGATATCGCCGCGATCTCGTCTCAAAGCTGTGCGGAACTCTATGGACTTGAAGTGGCCGCACGCGATGTCCAAAATGCCGACTCCAACTACACTCGGTTTGTCGTTATTTCCCCCGTACCTAAAATCTACCCCGGTGCCAACAGGACTTCCCTGATGGTCACGCTCAAGAATGAACCAGGTTCGCTGTATCGCATGCTCGAGCGCTTCTATGCCCTGGGAATCAATATGGTCAAACTTGAAAGCCGTCCCATTCCTGGTCGTGATTTTGAGTTTGTTTTCTATTTTGATCTTGAAGCCCCTGCAGCGAGCAACGAACTCGACACGCTGCTGGATTCCCTCGAGGACATCTGCGATTCCTATGTCTACTTTGGCACATATACGGAGGTCCTGTAATGACATCAAGACCATATGGCGTTTTGGGCCGTGCGTTGGGCCATTCCTACACCCCTACCATTTACAAGGAGCTTGCTGGACTTGACTATCGGCGCTTTGAGCGCGAACCCGAAGAGCTTGAAGCCTTTCTCAAAAGCGATGAATGGGAAGGCGTCAACGTCACCATCCCCTATAAGCGCTCCATCACCCCCTATCTCGCCGGCATGAGCGATATAGCCCGCCGCTTGGGTAACGTCAACACCATCACGCGCCGCGAAGATGGCACGCTCTATGGCGACAACACCGATTACTACGGATTCAAGTGCCTCGTAGAATCACTCGGTATCGATGTTGCGGGGATGCGAGCCGTTGTCTTTGGCGGAACAGGTGGTGCCGGTGCAACCGCCATGGCTGTGCTGGCCGATATGAATGTCGAAGCGATCCCCATCAGCCGACACGGAGAGCACACGTACGAGGACCTCGAAAACCTTTCTCATATTGAGCTGGCCGTCAACTGCACACCCGTAGGAATGTACCCGAACTGTCCCGATTCGCCCTGCGCCCTCGATAACCTACCCGATCTTAAAGCTGTCGTAGATATTGTCTACAACCCAGCACGAACCGGAATCATCCTCGAAGCCGAAAAGCGCGGCATTCCCTGCACAAGCGGCCTTTTGATGCTTGTCGCCCAGGCGGCGCAGGCTGTCGAGCGCTACACCGGCAGATCTATCGAACTCTCTCGCACGTATGAGGTATGCGAGCGGCTAGCTACCACAGAGCAAAATATCGCAATTATCGGTATGCCAGGGTGCGGCAAGACACGCGGCGGCAAGGCCCTAGCCTCGATTCTCGACAGATCATTTGTTGATATCGATCAAAAACTCGAATCGCGCCTAGGATGCAGCTGCTCAGAATACATCAAATGGGAAGGCGAAGGGGCATTTCGTCAACAGGAAACCGCCTGCCTTGCCGATATCGCCAAGCGCAGCGGTCAGGTCATCTCCTGCGGAGGTGGCGTCGTCACTCGTCCCGAAAACTACCCGCTTCTACATCAGAACAGCGTGATTGTCATGATCGAGCGCGACCTCTCACAGCTCGCAACCCACGGCCGCCCCATTACAGCGCGAGACGGCATACAAGCGCTGGCTGCCGCACGCATGCCGCTCTACCACGCTTGGGCCGATTATGAGGTCGCCTCGCAAAAGACCCCGATGCTCACGGCATCGCTGATTCGCGACACCCTGCCGCCCATGATCTAGCAGAAGGTTGTAACCATGAATGCACTCGTTATCAACGGACCAAACCTCAATATGCTCGGTATCAGAGAACCCGATATCTACGGTCATCAAACCTATGATGACCTTGTCGAACTATGTCGAGCCGCAGGAGAAAAGGAGGGCTTTGATACCGTCGACGTCTACCAATCCAATCATGAGGGAGACCTGATCGACACCATCCAACAAGCCCCTGGAGTCTATGATGGCATCATTATCAATCCAGCGGCCTATACGCATACAAGTGTCGGCATTCTCGATGCACTCAAGGCAGTTCAGATTCCCGCGGTTGAGGTACATATCTCGGCGGTCGACGAGCGTGAGAGTTTCCGACACATTTCATACGCAGGCATGGCCTGCTTTGATCGCGTAGTTGGTGAGGGCCTTACGGGCTACGCACACGCGCTACATATCCTCAAAGAGCATCTTTCATGATAAGCAGCTAGTGGGCATCGGGTTAATCCAGGGTGCCCGCTTCTTCTAGAAGAGCTCGCGCATGATCGATTGACACTTGCTCGGTATCTCCCGAAAGCATGCGCGCGATTTCCTCGATACGGCCATCCCCAGTAATCGGCGCAATCGAGGTAACAGGGACTTCTGCACCGCTATTCTTTGTGACCAGGTAATGCCGCGATGCCGCAACGGCAATCTGTGCGGTATGCGTGACAACAATAACCTGATGCGTGCGAGCAAGATCGGAAAGAACAGACGCAAGGGAACGGGCGGTTGCTCCGCCCACGCCAGCGTCGATTTCATCAAAGACCATTGTCGAGACGCCATCGGCCTCGCCAAGAACAACGCTGCAGGCAAGCATGACGCGCGAAAGCTCACCGCCCGAAGCGACGCGGCGCAAAGGACGCGGTGTTAAACCAGCACCGCTTCGGTACAGCAGCTCATACGAACAGGAACCCGATTCGGTCCATGCCTTGCGATCGAGGTCGCGAACCTGCCAAACAAGCTCGGCACTTCCCATCTCAAGACGTGCTAGTTGCTTTCCCACCTCTCGACAGAATCGAGGACCGGCCGCCGCGCGGCGGCGGGCAAGCTTTTTCGCCGCATCTTGAAGGACGCGCTCGGAATCATCTACAAGACGCTTAGCCCGAGCAAGGCGCGTATCGGAATCGTTTACGAGACTCAATAGCTCGGAACTTTGACGATACCGCTCAAAAACGTCATCCATCGAAGGCCCAAATTGACGCTTTAAAGCGTTGAGTGCACCTAGACGCTCGTGTTTCGAAGCAAGATCGGCAGGATCAAAATCAACGGAATCGCGATAGCGGCGGAGCTCAGCGGCAGCATCCTCCATGGTAATAGCAACACCACTTAGCTCATCGGCAAATCCAGCGAGAGCCGCATCGACACTTCCCATACGTGAAAGCTCGGCAATAGCACTGTTGAGAGCATCAAGCGCTCCCCCTTCGCCCGACAGATATTCCTGGGCATCATTTGCAGAGGTAGCAAGCGCTTCTGCATGCTCGGCACGAGGAAGGATCTCTTCCAATTCCTCTAGCTCACCGGGCTTAGGATCGACTTCTTCGATTCTCTCGACACAAAAACGGGCCTCTTCAAGACGTGAGCCCTGAGTACGCGCGGCTCGCTCGAGCTCCTCATATTCCCTTAACTGACGCTTATGTTCACGAAAAGCAGCAATATAGGCAGCGTGTACAGGAGCGATGGTGTCTCGCGACCAGGTATCGACCAGGGTCAGGTGATATGCGGTGTCAAGCAAACGCTGATGTTCATGCTGACCGCATATATCAACGAGCGGACGCACCTGCGACGCAAGCTCCGAAACGCTTGCAAAAGAGCCATCGATCTTCACACGGCTACGGCCGTCGGCGGAAAGCCGTCGCTCAACAACAAAACCCTCGGCATCAGCATCACTGCGATAGAGTCGACCTTGAACGAGGGCTCCCGCCTCGCCCTCTCGCACACAAGAGGAGTCTGCGCGCTCACCCATCAAGAGCTTTAAAGCCGAGAGAAGCGCCGTCTTGCCAGCACCCGTCTCACCGGTAAGAGCCGTCAGACCTGGAGCGAACGAAATCTGCGCATCGCTAATCAGTGCGATATTGCGGACAAGCAACTCATCAATCATGACGAACACCGTAAAAAACGCGAGAAACGGAATTGTAGAAGCTTTCAGGTCCATAATCGAGCAGCAAAATATCGGCGTCACCGCGTCTCACGGCAACATACTCCACGTCGCCCTCTGAATTCAAGAACTGACCGTCCACCGCAATAGCGGGAACAGAAGGACGGTCATGCGACATGGCAATTTCCACAACATCGGAAGGCGACGTGAGGAAGGCGCGGGCCTGGATGGTATGAGGCGCGATGGGAACGCAGACCATACCCGAAAAATCGGGGCTGACAATGGGGCCGCCGGCCGAAAGCGCATAGCCCGTAGAGCCTGTTGCCGTAGATACGACAACGCCATCGCCGCGAAGACGATCGATATGATGGCCCGAAACGCAGATATCGAACTCGACCATGTCGGAAAGCGGTCCACGCGTGAGAGCCAAATCGTTAAGGGCCTGAGCGACGATAACGCGCTCCTCACCATTTGACAACACGCTGTGAACCTCGCAGCAAAGCGTAGCGCGACGGCTTACATGCATCTCATCTGCAAGCGCATCGGAAACAACGCGCAATATATCGCCTTCCTCGGGATTCGCCGCTGTGAGGAAGCCAACATGGCCATAGGAAAGGCCTAAGATAGGAATCTCGCTTGTGCCAACGAGATGGGCCGCTCGCAGCAACGTGCCATCGCCGCCAAGCGAGATAACAAGATCAAAATCGGAGATATCGGTTTCGTCTTTAATGCCAGATCGCTGATCGGGCGCCCAAGCGACCTCGACACCTTGGCGAGTAAGCCAAAGCTCAAGGGTCAAGCCGCTTTGGATCGCCTTGTCCTTGTAATAATTAGGGACCAAAAAGACTTTCATAGCTCCTCAGTCTTCTCCTTGAGCCTCGAAACCTGTAACCTCACGTCATCAGACGAGCTGTCAGTAAAGCGAACTCGATCACCGTAAATGAAAAACTCACGATTGCCCTTTGCCCCATGAATGGGCGAGGCACAGATATCGACCGGATACAAACCGTGACCGGCAAATAATTCAATGGTCTGCGCAAGAACGCGTGCATGTACCTTAGGATCGCGAACGATACCGCCTTCCCCTACCTCATGGGACTGTGCCTCAAACTGGGGTTTTACAAGGGAAACAAACGCACCATGCGGCGTGAGCAATTCAAGCGTTGCGGGAAGAATGGTCCGAATACTCGTAAAGGATACGTCGCAGACAGCAAGGTCGAAAGAGGAATTGAATCCTTGAGCGGGAAGGTCCACTATGTTGGTCCGCTCATGCAGGTCAACGCGTTCATCGTTTCGAAGCGACCAGTCAAACTGGGCATGACCAACATCGACCGAAACCACGCGACGAGCGCCGCGTTTAAGCAAGCAATCGGTAAAACCGCCGGAAGAACAACCGATATCAAGGCAATAGAGGTCATGCACGTCAACAAGAAAGGCATCTAGAGCTCCAGATAGCTTAAGGCCCCCTCGACTTACATAGGGAATACGGCCCTTAACATGCAAGTCGCACCCAATCTCAACCCGTACCGCGGGGGAAGAAAAACGCTCCCCTGCACAGGACACAAGGCCCGCCATGCACATACGCAAGGCATCATCGCGCGTCTGGCAAATACCCTGCGCAATCATCTCATCATCCAAACGGCGCCGCTTCATGCGAGCAACTATTCTACGGTAGATTCGGAATGCGAATCGTCCTTCGCCGCAGTCTCTTCAAGTTGAGCGGCTTCGCGATCGGATAGCTCAAAGGTGTCCACCATCTCGACTGCCTTAGAGCCCAAAGCGATAGCCTCGTCAAAAAGATCGAGGCTATGCTCAAGGGAAGCGTCTTTCGCGCGCACGGCAGCGACGATGTCGTCCATGCGCGCCATAACGTCATCAAACGTATGGACTGTTGTCTCAGACATGGCTAGTCGTCCATATCCGTCGTATCGAGGACAATGGGATCGTCTCCATCAGCCTCATCGGCCGACTCATCCACACGGGGAGTGAGGGCCGCGTCAAAGACGGCATCGGCTGGCAGCTGAGTTTGACGAGCGATACGACCGAGAACGCCGTTGACGAACTTAGCAGACTCATCGGTTCCGTATGCCTTGGCAATCTCCACTGCCTCATTGATCACGACAGCAGCATCCAAGCGATTGCTCGGATCAGCACAGCGAAGTTCAAAAACAGCGATGCGCAGCAAATTCCTGTCGGAAGCGGGCATGCGATTAAGATCCCAGTTCTTGGAGCACGCAACAAGAGCAGAATCGATCTCGTCGATATGCTCATATGCACCGCGAGCAAGCTCAATGGCATAATCGTCCAAGGGACCCTTGGACAGAAGATAGTCGCCAGCGAGAACAGCATCAACGGGCTTATCGAGAGCCTCGGCCTGGAATAGAATCTGAAGAGCCTGGCTACGCGCAAGCGTACGGCCGCGATTGACTTTAGAGCTCAAAAGCTACTCCTTGGGGAATACCAGGCTGTCGATGCAAACATCGACAGCACAAACAGCAACGCCTACCTGCGCATCAATTGCCTTGGAAACGGCGACACGCACAGCCTCGGCGAGCTTTTTAAACGGATAGCCAAAAAATACGGTCAGGCGGACGACGATATGGAGAGCGTCGTCTTCGACCGTAGCTTCGACCGCAGGAAGAGACGGAGAAGAAGCCTTGGACGAGAACATCGAAACAAGGTTTGCAGCGAGGTCGTTATTACCAACCGAGGCAACACCCTCAATGTCAGCAAGGGAACGAACGACTATTGTGGTCAGAACGTCCGGTGCAATAGCGATGCCATCAATCTTGATCTCTTGACTCATATGACTCACCCATTTCTAGCAAAGATACTCGGGCATATGCTCAGGAATGAAATCAGTGTACACGATTCCAGACGCAAACTGAGCGTTTCGCACAACATCCCGATGGAATGGAAGCGTTGTGGCGATTCCCTCGATCTCGCACTCATCAAGAGCGCGTCGAGCACGGGCAAGAGCCTGTGCACGATCGGCACCCCAAACGATGATCTTGGCTACAAGAGAATCATACGTGGGCGGAATCGTATAGCCCTCATATACATGTGTCTCCACGCGCACGCCGGGTCCACCAGGCAAACGAAGGTGCTTGATGGTGCCGGGACAAGGCCTGAATCCATGTGCAGGATCTTCGGCATTTATACGGAACTCGAACGCGTGGCCGGATGGCACCGTAATGCCCCCATCGGGAACCGTCATGGGCTCACCGGATGCAATACGCAGCTGCTCGCACACAAGATCGGTCCGCGTGATCTCCTCGGTCACCGGATGTTCCACTTGGATGCGGGTATTCATCTCCATAAAGTAGAAGCTACCATCCTCATCGAGAAGAAACTCGATGGTACCGGCATTGACGTAGCCGACTTCACGCACAGCGGTAATGGCGACCTTGCACATCTGGGCGCGCTGCTCATCGGAAAGCGCCGGGCTCGGGGCCTCCTCAACAAGCTTTTGATGACGGCGCTGAACGGAGCAGTCGCGCTCGCAAAGGGCGGCAGCATGGCCAAAAGAATCGGCCAGAACCTGAATCTCAACGTGGCGAGGGCGCAAGATGAGCTTTTCGAGATACACCTCATCGTTGCCAAAGGCGACACGCGCTTCGGAACGCGCGGCGTCGAATTCCTTCTGAAGATCTGCCGGATCATGCACCTCACGCATACCCTTGCCGCCGCCACCAGCGGACGCCTTGATGAGAACGGGATACCCGACAGCCTCCGCAAAGGCGCGCGCGTGCTCGACGGACTCAACGGGGCCGTCGCTGCCAGGAACGGTGGGGACACCTGCAGCCTTCATGGTCTGCTTCGCATTGCTCTTCTCGCCCATCGCATCGATAACCTCGGGGGCAGGACCTATGAACACCAGATCGTTGTCGGCACAAGCGCGTGCAAATTCGGCGTTCTCGGACAAAAAGCCATAACCGGGATGGACCGCTTCGCATCCGCGCGAGACTGCGGCACCGATGATGCGAGCATAGTCAAGATAGCTCTTGGCAGAAGGAGCCGGTCCAATGCAGACGCGCTCGTCAGCCTCAAGGACAGCTGTAGTATTCGCATCCGCCTCGGAATACGCAATGCAGCTTTGCACGCCCAGATCTTTGCAAGCACGAACGATACGCAACGCAATCTCGCCGCGGTTGGCGATTAAAATCTTCTTGAACATCCGGATATCGGCCTTTCATGATACGAACAGGACAGAGCGAACAAATCCTATTTCGAGGTAATGGGCTCCAGATAGAACATCACCTGGCCGTACTCGACAGCATCGCCATTCTCGACGCACACCTTGCGAATCGTACCCATCTCGTCGGCAGCGATCTCGTTCATGAGCTTCATGGCTTCAACGATGCACAAGGTGGAGCCAGCCATGACCTCATCACCCACGGCAACAAAGTCGGGATCGTCGGGGCTAGGCGCCGAATAGAACGTGCCGACCATGGGGCTCTTAACGGGCTTCCAACTCAAAGGGCGCTTGGCGTCATCGGACTCGGACTGCTCGGTGGGAGCCGCAGCCGCAGCAGGAGCGGCCTGTGTGGCAGCGAGATTTGCCGCGAGGGCAACCTCAGGCTTACGAACGGTGATTTCGCTACCGGCATCCTTGATGCTGATCTCGCCGATCTTGCTCTCCTCAACAGCGCGAATAAGCTCGCGAATCTGATTCATATCCACGTAATCATCCTCCTTGGTCTGACTTGCGTCCTCGTCGTGCAGAAACTCAACCGATTCGTTCGAGGGGTGCTTGGACAAAAAGGCCCTAGCCTCCACCGGGAACATTGCATACATCAAGACGTCTTCATCGCTATGCGCAAGCTCGCCGATCTCCTCGGCACACTGAGCGAAGGTCGGCGGTTCATCGAGTGCCAACTCATTTCCAATCGTGGCGAGGTCGACATTTTCGCCAAAGACCTTATGCATAATCTCAGAGTTAAACGGCGCGGGAGCATGGCCATACGCACCAAGCAGATAGTCGCGCATCTCTTTGGACACGATGCTCCAGCGTTTGCCGGTAAGCACGTTCATGACAGCCTGGGTACCGACGATTTGGCTCATCGGAGTAACGAGCGGCGGGAAACCGACCTCGGCACGAACGCGCGGAATTTCGGCCACGACATCTTCCAGACGGTCAGTCGCATGCTGGACCTCAAGCTGGCTCATGAGGTTGCTCATCATGCCGCCGGGAATCTGATGCTTATAGACCTGCATGTGAATGAGCGAGGAGACGCCGCGCTTATAGTGGCCGCGACGGCGCACCTCCTCCCAGTAGTTCGCGATCTCAAAGAGAAGATTAAGATCGAACCCGGTATCGAAAGCAGACTCCTTGAAGGAAGCCGCGACCATCTCAACCGCAGGATGGGAATTGCCCGAGGCAAGCGGAGCAGAAGCCGTATCGACAATCGAGGCGCCTGCTTCGGCGCCCTTGATAAAGCACGAAGGGGCCATGCCGCCAACATAGTGACTATGCAGATGGATCGGCACGTCAACAGCAGCACGCAAAGCATTCACAAGCTTCTCGGTGCGATACGGCGTGAGCAGGCCGGCCATATCCTTGATGCAGATGGTATCTGCACCGAGCTCGGCAAGCTTGCAGGCATAGTCGACATAGGAATCAAGGGTATGAACCGGGCTGGTCGTGTAAGAAATGGCGGGCTCGAAATGCGCACCGCAGGCTTTTACGGCATGGGCGCAATCGCGCATGTTATCGATATCGTTTAAAGCGTCGAAGACACGGAAGACATCGATGCCGTTCTTGTGCGCACAGGCAATGAAGCGGTCGACGACATCCGAGGAATAATGGCGATAGCCAACGAGGTTCTGACCGCGCACGAGCATCGCGAGCGGAGTCTTGGGCGTAGCGGCTTTTATCTGACGAAGACGGTCCCAAGGGTTCTCATCTAGAAACCTCAGGCACGAATCGAACGTGGCACCGCCCCACGCCTCGATGGCCCAATATCCAACTTCGTCCATCTTGGGCAAGATGGGAAGGATATCGCCGATAGTCATGCGCGTCGCCCAGAGCGACTGCTGTCCGTCACGGATGGTCGTGTCCATCACGCGGAGGCGTTTATCAGCCATGTGAACCCCAATCTACGTGCTCTCGGTATGAAAAAGGCGGGGTAAATTCCCCCCGCCCGATGCGGAATCGATGTATGCCGAAATTAAACGCGGGAAACGAACTTGCCGTCGCGCGTGTCGACCTTGATCCTCTCCCCCACGTTGAGATACATGGGGACCTGCACGACAGCACCGGTGTCGATGGTCGCGGGCTTGGAACCACCCTGAACGGTATCGCCCTTGAAGCCAGGGTCGGTCTCAGTGATCTCGGCCTCGATGAACATGGGGGGATTAACACCCATGAGCTCCTCGTCTGCATACAGAAGTTGGCAAACGTCATTCTCACGCAGCCACTTCGCGTTATCGCCGATGAAATCGGACGGGACGGGAATCTGATCGTAGGTCTCCATATTCATGAAGTAGTAGTTATCACCATCGTTGTAGAGATACTGCATCTCGGTAGTGGTGAGGGTAACGCTCTCGAACTTAGAGCCAGCGTTGCAGGTTTGCTCGACAACACGACCAGTCTTGAGGTCCTTGGTCTTATAGCGAACAAACGCACCGCCCTTGCCCGGCTTGACATGCTGGAACTCGACGATAGTGCAGATCTTGTCCTTAATCTTAAGACCGAGGCCGTTCTTAAAATCGGCGGTGGTGATGCTAGCCATGATTACCTTTCTAACACTGAGCGACAAAGCGCTCCATACAGACAGTTTAAAAGTATACACGTTTCTTGGTTTCCCACGGTACAGTGTGCAAGGAAACACGACGTGTTGCAGGCTTGTTTCGACGTTAGCAGTCGATAACCTGAAGCTCGTGGGTGGACTTGGTGAACGGCTCGTACCCGTCCTCGGTCACCACACCGTAATCCTCAAGACGCACGCCACCGATGCCGGGCAGATAGACACCAGGCTCCATGGTGATGACAGAGCCCGCCTCGATGATATTCATCGAACGATTGAAATTTGGCATCTCATGGATGTCGATACCCACGCCGTGGCCAAGGCCGTGGTTGTAGTAGTCGCCATAGCCGGCATCGCCGATGATCTTGCGCGAGAGTTTGAAGATGTCGTTGCCCTCGACGCCGGCGTGCACTGCTGCGGCGCACTCCTCATGCGTACGGCGCACAAGCGCATAGAGATCAAGCTGCTCGGGCGTGGGCTCACCTACCACCACGGTACGGGTCATATCGCTGCGATAATCGCAATAACCCGCACCGTAATCCATCAGCACGAAGTCGCCGCGCTGAACAACGCGATCGGAAGGCACGGCGTGCGGATTGGCCGTATTGGGACCAGAAGCCACGATAGAACCAAATGCAAGGGAATCGGCGCCGTTGCTGAACATAAAGTTCTCGAGCTCGGTACGAATCTCCTTCTCGGTCAAGCCCGGCTTGATGAAGGTGAGCATGTGCTGGAAGGCGGCATCGGTGATTGACTGCGCATGGCGCATGAGAGCGATCTCCTCATCGTCCTTCACGGCACGCATGCGCTGAAGATCGCGATGAAGCTGCGGCAGGCTCGCCGTGATGGAGAGGTCCTCAAGGGCGCGCATAATTCCAAAGTAGAAGGAAATCTGCATGTCATCCTCGACGGCAATCACACGAGAGCGCGTATCGCGGGCGCGTTCGGCGACCCAACGGGGCATAGTCCCCTCATTCATGTCGAGCTTCCAGGGGGAATCGGCCGGGAGATTCTCCTGGAAGGTATTGAAGTAGCGCGAATCGGTATGGAAATAGCACTCGTCTGCCGTGATAAAGGTGACGTGCGGGAACTCAAAGGTATAGTCGAACGTACCCCTTGCGCCCGTGAGCCAACGAAGGTTAGCTTCGTCGCGAATGACCACGGCGTCGTAGCCGCGCTCCTCCATCATCTTGCGCACGCGCGCGATACGACCAAGAGGCCCGTTAAGCTTAGTATCCATCAACAATCACCTTTCCAAAACGAGGTTGAATTACCCATTGATCAAATCGGCACGCGAGGAAAGATACGCCTTCGCGTGGCGCTCGAGCACATCATCGTCAACAGTTGCGAGGCGAATGGTGCCGGAAGCCTTGGGGATAGAGAGCATGAAACGGTTGGCGAGTCGATATGCTTCGCGTTTTAGCGCGGCGATAAAGACATCGACATCCAAATTGAAAGCGATTTCCTCAATTCCCAAGTCATCCAAACGATCATCCTGATCAAAAACCGTGTCCAAATCAAGACCGAAGACCTCATGAGCAAGACGCGCCTCGAAGCGCAAGCCTTCCGCAAGATACTGAGCGGGGGCGAACGAATCCCCAAGGCACGCCGCAAGCGCACGAGCCGTGGGCTGGCCGTAATTGAAGGCCTTGCGCGCAGACGGATTAGATGCCTTGAGAACACCGCTCCAAGCGGTTTGAGCCATGCCGAGCATATCGATATAGGCAACCTCTTCGCCCGCAAGATAGCCGGGGATCTTCTTGGCGAAGTTCTCCCAAGAACGAGTAGATTCGGTCATTGCGGCTGCAACGAGGTAAACCAGACCGAGCATTTTATCGTCGGCGCTCTGCTCCATCACCAGATCAAGGTCGCAAACTACAAGTGAAACATGAGGATGGAAGGAAACGAGCCCATGAGCCGAAGAAAGGCCGAGGGGTCGCATGCGCGTAGCGGCGAGGCACATGGCATCAAACGTCGTGGGCACATGGGCGCAGGCGCAACCGCCGCACCAGCTCATGGCAACATAATCGACGACCGATGCTACATCCATGCCTCCAACCGAAACGATAACGTCATCGCAAGTAAGCTGGGACTCGGCACAGAATTCCTGAATCCTCAGGGCGCAATCAACCGTGCAAACCGAATCATCGGCCGCAAGCTGCATTGTGCAGACTCGAAAGCCAGCATCGATCAGGCCGCGGTTAACAAGTGTAAGAGTCGAATCCGCAGTTCCAACTTCGATGACGAGAACTGCGCGCTTAGGAGTGGTCACGACATTGGAGGCGAAACGCGAAAAATCACCAAGAGCACCGCATCCGATTCGATAATCGCAACCAAAGCCACCAAGGTTCACAAGCTGACGACGAATCATTACAACAACCCACTTTCTAGCAAGAGTTCGGCACATTCAAAGCCGACTTCCGAAAAGGTCTTTCCGCGGATATCGAGCGTCAGATCGGCCGCTTGCTGATAGAGCGGTCTGCGATGTCGCAAAAGATCGGCGGCATGGGATTCTGAGCGAAAATCGGGACGCGTATCGCTTCTGCGTATCTGCCTCAACGAGTCGTCGATATCACCGTCAAGGTATACGCAATAGCCCAGGTCATGAATGAGTTCGATATTACGTGGCGTCTCCACAATGCCGCCCCCGCAGGAAACAAGCAAGCTACGGTCCGTAGAAAGCGACTTCAAAACCTTGGTCTCGAGAATGCGAAACGCCGCTTCCCCATCGGACTCGAAAATCTGCGTAACGGTTTTACCTGCCCGGCGTTCCACCAAACGATCGGTGTCGACATAGCGCCGATTAAACATGTGCCCGAGGTTTCGAGCCAAGGTAGATTTTCCCGCGCCGAGGAACCCAACGAAGAAAATGTGGTCGCAGCCTCGTTTTTCAAGCGATGGCATGCCAGCTACTCCTCGCAGGGAACATGCGCAAGGGCACGGCGCTCGAAGATACGAAAGATTTGTGTGTACCAAAGGTCAACATGGGTCTGCGGCTTCACGAGAATGCTATCGACCCCGGCAAAATTACCGGCCCAGACATCCGTATAGAGCTGGTCACCAATCATAACCGCCTGCTCATGCGGCACCCCCATACGATCGAGGGCACGGTGAATAGCAAACGGAAGCGGCTTGCAGGCAAAACAGATTGCCGTCATGCCCAGCTCACGACTGGAACGAGCGACTTGGTTTTTATGCCAATTATTAGAGACCATATAAAGGGAGAACCCAAGCTCCCGCGCATGGTCAAGCCAGGCAGCAACCGATTCGGGAGCGCATTTCATGTCGCGCGGCACCAGCGTGTTATCGCGATCGAGCATAATCGCGCGCTTCCCTTGAGCCCAAAGCTCATCGAGGTCGATGCGCTCGACGCGGGAAACGTATCGGGTGGGAGAAAACCAACTCATGATGATCGGGACTCCGAGTACTCTTGACTGTCTTTTTCAAACTGTTCGTAATCAGAAGAGAATTTATGAGTGCCATCGCCTGCCGCCGAGGCAACATAATACAGATAGTCGGTTTTATCGGGATTAAGCGCAGCCTTGATCGAAGAGATACTCGGGCTGCAAATGGGTCCCGGAGTAAGACCGTGGTTCTTGTACACGTTGTCGGGCGAATCAATCTCAAGGTCGCTATAGGTCACGACCTTGTTCCCACCGCCACGCGCATAGACGATAGCGGCGTCGATCTGAAGCGGCATGTCGGCGTGAAGACGATTGTAGATAACGCTCGCAATGGTCGGGCGTTCAGAATCGACAGCGGTCTCTCGCTCGATAAGAGATGCCATGGTCACGATCTGCTGAGCAGAAAGACCGTTTGCACCCTTATCCAAGTTGAGAGATGCGGTCTCGGACACAAATTGATCGAGAAGCTTGCGAATGATGTCATCTGCCGAAGGAGCACCCGTAAACGTATAGGTCTTCGGGTAGAGATAACCCTCGAGAGAATCGTTATATGCGCCCTCTAAGAACGGATAGTCATCGGCATACTTCGATGCCTTGGCTTGAGCGAGGAACTCATTTTTCGAAATCCCATAGACCGATTCGACACGTTCGGCGACCTGCTCCATCGTGAGCCCTTCCTGAATCGTGAGGATGGCACCGGAATTGGGACCCGCAACGAGCTGCCTTACGACATCGGCAGCATCCATACCGGTCTTAAGCGCATAATCGCCTGGTTTAAGGGACATCTCGGCACCCTCTTTGGCGACGGCAGCATAATAGTCTTTCGGATTCTCGATAACGTGATTCTTTGAAAGAATCGAGGCGATGTCATCGCCCGAAGCACCCTCGGGAATCGTAATGCTCACATCTTGGCCAGCCGCAACCGTCTGCTCCTGCCCAGGCGCAAACATCGATTTGGCAGCTGGAGCCACAAAGAAATATGCGATGGCAGCAATAGCCAAGAGAGAGACAATCACTACGATCGCCGGAGCTTTTGAGCGGCGTTGCTGCTGAGGACGACGACGCGCTGCGCCTCGGGAATGCGTAGCGCTCGAATAGGACGAAGGCGCATAAGGACGCGGCGAATGAGCCCCACGGGGTGCATGCGAAGCGGAACGCTCCTGCCGCGCCTGCCGATGCGCAGGCGCGGCAGCACGACGAGCAGACGTAGCCCTACGATGTCCATCGCGAGGAGAAGGTCCTTTAGGGGTGTTAGCCACGTTCATCCCTTTCCTGTCGAGAATCGAGCCATGATTGCAAAAAGAGCGATGCGGCTATCATATCCACCTTGCCGCGCATCTGCTTTTCAGAAAGTCCCTGCTCCCGTAAGATGCGTTTCGCTTCAGCCGAACTCAAGCGCTCGTCTTCAAAGTATAAGGGGAGATCGAGGGCATCGGCGATTTTTTGAGCCTGCGCCTCGACACGCTCGGCCTGCGGCCCGCGTTCCCCCGCCATAGTCATGGGACGCCCGGACACCAAGACATCGGGCTCATAGTCCTCCACGATATAGAGGAAGGACTTCGCAAGCCCGATGACCTCGACAGCGGGAAGCACCTTGACCGGCGAGGCAACACGGCCGCTACGGTCCGACACCGCAATGCCGATACGTGTCTCGCCGATATCAAGAGCCAGTGCAACCACGTTGATGCCTCTTAGGCGCCAAGCTCGGTACGAGCAAGATCGAGAGCGGCAGAGACGCCCTTTGCGTTTTTGCCACCAGCCTGAGCCATATTGGGTCGGCCGCCGCCACGGCCATCAACAGCAGGGGCAATCGTCTTGATCAGATTACCCGCATGGAAACCAGCAGCAACAGCATCTTCGGCAGCAGCAGCGAGCAGGGCAGGCGTGCCCTTCTCGGTAACCGTGGCGATAACGCAAGCGGCCTGGGAGCCGAACTTAGTATGAATGGTATCCCAAACGTTACGAAGGTCTGCAGCCTCAAGACCAGGAACCTCGGCGACAACGAGCTTATAGGCACCCATATCGGCAGCAGCCTCGATAGCAGAACCGATCACATCGGAGGAACCGCCGGTCAAAGCCTTCTTGAGCTTGGAGTTTACCTCGCGAAGCTCCTGGCTCAGCATCTCAACGCGAGTAGGAACCTCCTCGGCACGGCACTTGAGCATTGCGGCAGCGGACTCGACAAGAGCTGCACGACCGGAGAGATATGCGACGGCGCCCTCGGAGGTTACGGCCTCGATACGGCGCACATTCGAGCCGGTAGAGGACTCGTTGACAATCTTAAAGAAACCAAGCTCGGCAGTATTACGAGCGTGCGTACCGCCGCAAAGCTCACGCGAGAACGGCTTATCTTCGGCACCGACGGAAACAACGCGCACGACGTCACCGTACTTCTCACCAAACAGGGCGACTGCACCAGAAGCCTTCGCATCCTCGATATTCATCTCGACAGTGACGACCGGCTTGGCGGCAAAAATCTGCTCGTTAACAAGATCCTCGACACGCTTAAGCTGCTCGTCGTTGAGCGCCTCAAAGTGAGTGAAGTCGAAACGCAGGTGCTCGGGTGCAACAAGCGATCCGGCCTGGGAAACGTGATCGCCCAAAACCGCCTTAAGAGCAGCGTCAAGCAGGTGGGTTGCTGTGTGGTTACGGCGAAGCAGCTCACGGCGATGAGCGCATACGGCAGCGCAAACGGTATCGCCCACATGAATCTCGCCCGACACGACATGGGAGACGTGCGCATACAGACCGTTATGATTCTTGGTATCGGAAACTTCAAGATTGGCGGCGCCCGTCAACGAGCCCGCATCGCCCATCTGGCCGCCCATCTCGGCATAAAACGGCGTGCGGTCGAGAACGACCTCAACATCCTGGCCAGCAGCAGCCAAGCCAACCGAAGCGCCCTCAGCTACAAGAGCGACAACGCGAGCGTCATCGAGGGTGCAGTCATCATAGCCGCAAAACTCAGTGACGGCACAGGTGTCGGAAAGCTCAACCCAAACGTCGTTGAACGATCCCCAAGCGTCGCCCTTGACGGCCGCGCGAGCGCGGTCCTTCTGGGCAGCCATAGCGGCATCAAAGCCGTCCATGTCAACCTCATGGCCGGCGGAACGAGAAATCTCAACCGTCAGGTCAATGGGGAAACCAAAGGTATCGTGCAGCTTAAAAGCGGTCTCACCGTCAAGAACGGCACCGTTCTCAAGCTGGGAGAGAGCCTCGTCCAGATAAACGCGACCGTTATCAAGCGTAGTGGAGAAACGCTCTTCCTCGGCAGCAACGATACCGCGCACAAGCGTGACGTTCTTCAAAAGCTCGGGATAAGCCTCACCCATCAGCTCGTTCACGGCATCGATGAATGTGTTGAGGAACGCCCCCTCGATACCAAGCAGACGACCATGGAAAACAGCGCGACGCAAAAGGCGACGAAGGACATACTCCCTGCCCTCGTTGCCGGGAAGAACGCCGTCGGAAATCATGAAATCAACCGCGCGAGCATGATCGGCGATGATGCGCAGCGAGCGCGATGCGCCTTCATAGCTCTCGGGATCATACGTCTTACCCGAAATTTTCTCGCCCAGTGCAATAAGGCCCTGCATAAGGTCGCCATCATAGTTGGCACTCTTGTGCTGCATGATCGCGGCCATGCGCTCAAGACCCATACCGGTATCAAGGTTGCGATGCGGAAGCTCGGGCATAGAACCGTCTTCCTGGCGATCGAACTGCGTAAACACAAGATTCCAGAACTCCAGAAAGCGATCGCAGTCGCAGCCAGGGGCGCAATCGGGCTCGCCGCACCCTACTTCCTCGCCTTGATCATAATAGATTTCGGAACACGGGCCGCACGGACCGGTGGGGCCTGCCGCCCAGAAGTTATCGTCCTCGCCCAGACGGGAAATATGATCCTCGGGAACACCAAGCGAGCGCCAAATGTCATGGGTCTCGTCGTCATCGGTGAAGACAGTGAAATATAGACGATCGAGCGGAAGCTTGAAGACATCAGTGATGAGCTCGAAGGCCCAAGAGCATGCCTGCTCCTTGGAGACGCCGCCAAAAGAAAAATCGCCAAGCATCTCGAAGAAGGAGAGATGGCGGCCATCCTCGCCGATAACATCGATATCATTGGTGCGTACGCACTTCTGACAAGAGCAAGCACCGATCTCCTTCATGGTCTTCTTGCCCTGGTAATACTCCTTGAACTGGTTCATACCCGCATTGGCAAGCAGCAAAGAGGGGTCATCGGGCACCAAGCTCGAAGAAGGATAGAGCTTAAGCCCGCGCTCCTCAAAGAACTTGAGGAAAGCTGAGCGAATCTCAGCGGTGGTCATCTTAGGGAAGTCTACAGCCATGGTAAGAAAACTCCTCGGTCAGTATAGGGCACCGTCATCGGGCGCCTCTGTTCAAACAGAGTGATTGTAGCAGCTAACATGCAGTGTGTATGCCGTCGAAAAGCGACGGCGCGCAGCAAGGGTTAAATCGACACAGAGAACCGGAAAAGAGCGAGCAAAGACGGGGAAGCCGCTCTACTCGTCAGCATCGTCATTCTCAGGTGGCTCCATAGTGTCCCGCTCGTCCGCGCTGCCCTCGACATGGCTTTCATCCACGCGAGGCATACGAAAGATACCGGTTTGCGAAGGCAGCACGCCTGTTTGCAATATAGACAGCGCCGACCAGGGATTATCCAAGTCGGGGCGCGGCTTTGCCTGCGCATCGGGCATGTGATCTTCTTTGATAATCTCGGAATCCGAAGCGAATTTATCGTCGCCCAGCGCATCGAACGCGGCGACCGGCATGCCTTCCTTATCAACAAAAGGCGTACCTTTGAAAAGGGCTCCATCGTAGGAGACGATCTGACGATTCGTATCGTTCTCGAAATAAAAGATGAACAATCCCTTCAGCGCCGCGCACAGGGGAATAGCAATCACCATGCCAAGCGGTCCCATAAGGGCGCTGCCCACGACAAGTGCCGCAAGGCTCATGGCGGGATGGACCTGTACGGCAGATTGCATCACCTTTGGCGAAACAACGTTATCGGTGATATTTTGCGCAACAACCGTCACCAGCAAGGTCCAAAGAGCCAAGAAGGGGTTGATAAAGAATGCCAAAATCGTCGATGCGGCAGCAGAAACCCAGGGACCGACAACGGGGACGAGATGCATGATGCCCGTCAAAACCCCCATGAGCGAGGCGTAAGGATGGCCGATAAGCAAAAAGCCCATGAAGGCAAGGAAACCGCCAACGATCGACGTGATAACCATGCCGCGCATATAACCGCCAATCGAGCGAGAGAGGATGGCAACCATAAAACGGTAGCTCGTCTCCTTCTCCTCGCCCACGACAGTGCTGACCTCGCGATGGATGCGCGGATAGTCGCAAGCAAGCCAATAAGCGAGCACCAAGCCCAAAAAGACGACGAAAAACTGTGATGCGATAGCGGTAATGAAAGGGAGCATCCCCTTGCCAAGGTCACCGGCGATCTGCTTTCCGTACACCTGAACGATGTTTGCGAGCGAAGCGAAAACGGAATCGATATCAAGCGACCAAGACCCTTGCGAGAAGGAGCGGAATCGCTGCAGGGCAGAAGTGATAAGGGTACCGAGCTCGCGTAGCTGTGCAGGCAGATTGGACAAGATCTCCAAGCACTGCTCAAAGAACATGGGGACGACAACCATGACAACGCAGGCAATAATAGCGATGACTACGATTAAACCGATAAGAGCACCCAAGCCGCGTGGAACGCCCCGATGCTCCAAGCCGTTGACGATAGGCGACTCGACAAAGGCGATAAGCGAGCCGACAGCCAAAAACTCGATAACGGGCGAAAGGACGCCCAAGACATTGAGAACCGTTGCGGCGATAACGATCGCACCCACAACGGACCAAATGCGAATGAGCGTCAGGCGGGCGGTGGGAAGCCGGAGTTCGGCAGCCTCACGACGACGCGCAGAGGTATCCCGTGCCATTACTTCCCCATCACTCCTTCGGGATCGATCTTATCCTGAACCTTCTTAAGGGTACGGCGTAGCAGACGAGACACCTGCACTTGAGAAATCCCCAGCTCCTTGGCAATCTCGATCTGCGTCATCCCCTTGAGGAAACGCATCTCGATAATCTCTTTCTCACGGGGAGTAAAGTCACGAAGGGCCTCTTCCAAAATCAAACGGTCGTCAGTGAAATCAAGCTCAGAATCTTCGGTGGCGTAGCGATCAAGAACAGAAGGCGCATCCTCGGAATCGGCTCCGCCGGCGGGGGCCTCAAGCGGAACAGAGCTGTAGGCGCTAGAAGACTCCATGGCCTCGAGGACCTCATCTACCGTGGCACCAAGATATTCGGCAATCTCTTCGACCTTCGGAGAACGCTGAAGCTGTATGGTCAACGCATCGGTTGCCTGGTTCACCTTGGCAGAAAGCTCCTGAAGACGACGCGGGACGCGCACGCTCCAGCCCTTATCCCTAAAGTGACGCTTGATTTCGCCCAAAATGGTAGGAGTCGCATACGTTGTAAACTCAAGACCGCGATCGGGATCGAATCGATCGATAGCCTTGAGCAAACCCAGATAGCCAACCTGAATCAGATCGTCGAGGGGCTCACCGCGATTCTTGAATTTATTTGCAAGAAAGCGGACAAGATTCATGTGGGACATGACAAGCTTCTCGCGAGCATCCATGTCGCCATCTTCCTTAAGACGGCGAAAGAGTTCACGGGTGCGCTCCTTATCCCATGCGACCTTGCCCGTAGAGGACTTTTCGGCCATTAAACATCCGCCTTCATATCGAGCACGAGACGAGTGGGATTGCTGAGCTTTTCATACGAATCGCAAACAGAGGTCAGAATAAGGTCAGCATACGTGGATGCTGAGTCATCGCCCTCAACAATCGGTGCATCGCCCATATCGAAGGTCATGCCCACGTGCTGATCATCGGCATCAAAATCAACCGTTACCATTTGTCCCGGGATGCAAGAGCACGCAAGAACGAATGCCTCCTCTGCCGCCATGCGAAGGTCCTCGACACGGTCTACCGACATAGAAGACAGAACTGCGATATTTGCAGCAGTCATGCGCACCAGACGCGCAAGGGCGGGTGTCGCCTCAAGACGAAGGCTCACGCTATTCATGGTCATCCTCCGAACCAGCCGCTGCACCGTCAGCATCATAGGTGTAATAGGACTTGCAAGACGCCGCGGCATCGGGCATCTCATCTTGATGCTCATCCGTGTTCTCCACGGAGTTATCCGCATGCGAGCCGTCGACTCCGGCAGGCTCGGTTAGGGTGCGATCGTGCGAAACGGTCTCGCCGTGATGCTTCTTATTAAACAGTTTTTGCACCTTTTCGGTCGCAGCGCCAGCGATGCTGGACATAGCGCCAGAGGCAGTCGAAACGCCGCCGGTAATGTGCGAGACATCGCGCAAGACGCCATTTACCTCGATCAGATCGGCAGAAAGGGCCTCGACCGCAATCGTCGAACGCTGGAGTAACGGCTCAATCTGCTGAATAGCGGGTTGGAGGTTCTCGACGGTCTCATCGAGCTTATTGATAACGGGACGTACATCATCGATCGTATCGTTAAGCTTTCCCACCGTCTTGTCGAGTGTGTCAACCGTTCCGCGTGTACGGCGTAAAACGAGGGCGAGCTCAACCACAGCCCACACGCCGGCTACGATCAAAACGATAAGAGCGATTTGCATGGGATCCATCAATGCCTCCTGCAACAAACGGTCGTCAAAAAAAGATATATCGATAGACAAGGATACCCCCGATGCGGGGCCGCTAGACAAATGAGCATGGATATACCCGAAGCGAAAAGAAGCCTTCTACTCCGCCGAATCCGAACCACCAGGCGCCCGACCAGTACGATCTCGCTCGCTTTGCTCAAAACGCCATTGCTCCCATCCCCTGCCGTCGGGCTTCCAAAATGCCCCTCGATCAAGTCCATCGGGAAGATAGCGTTGATCGACCCAGCCCTCTGGAAAGTCATGAGGATACAGATAAGGCCCATAGGAGTCGGAACCGGGACGATGGCGATCACGCAAATGAGAGGGCACCTCGCGAAGACCGCTCGAATGAACATCGGCCAAGGCAGCATCTATCGCCGCCTCGCAAGCATTCGACTTGGGCGCAAGCGCCACATAGAGCGCAGCCTGTGCAAGGTTGATACGGCACTCTGGATACCCAATGACCTCGGCAGACGTAAAAGCTGCCTCGGCAATCAAAAATGCTTGGGGGTCGGCGTTGCCCACGTCTTCTGATGCCTGGATCATAATGCGTCGTGCGATAAACTTGGGGTCCTCCCCCGCATCGATCATTCGCGCCAGCCAGTAGACCGTCGCGTCAGGATCGCTTCCGCGCATGGACTTAATGAAGGCCGAGATGATGTCATAGTGCATATCGCCGTCTTTATCGTAGGTAAAACCACGACGCGGATTCGCGATTTTCACATCATCAACGGTAATGGGAATGGGGTTCGAAGAGCCCTCCGTGCGGCCTTGTCCATGGTCGGACGTAAGCGAAACCTCGCTTGCAAGCTCGAGCGTCGTGAGCGCCGAGCGCGCATCGCCCGCAGCAAGCATGCAGATCGCCTCGATAGCGTCGTCCGAAACGGTGAACACGCCATCAAGGCCCTTAGGCGAGACGATGGCGTGACGAACAATGCGAGCGATGTCCTCATTGGTGAGGTGTTCAAGCTCCACGACGCGCCCGCGCGAAAGAAGTGCAGAATTGACCTCAAAGTAGGGATTTTCCGTCGTGGCACCGATCATGACCACGGTGCGGTCCTCAACCGCATGGAGCAAGGCGTCTTGCTGTGAGCGAGAAAAGCGATGAATTTCATCGATAAACAAGATGGTGCGCCGATCATAGGTGAGCAGACGGTGCTTAGCTTCCTCTATTTCGCGGCGTAGATCCTTGACCGAACCGGTGACGGCAGAGACCTCAACAAACTCGCTCCTCGTGTGTTTGGCGATAATATACGCAAGTGTTGTCTTGCCCGTACCGGCCGGGCCATACAAAATCACACTGGACAAAACATCGTGCTCGATGGCGCGACGCAACCAGGAACCGGGGCCGACTGCCTTATCCTGACCGACATAGTCATTCAGCGATTCCGGGCGCATCCGAACGGCGAGAGGTGCGTGCTTAAGCGAGCGTTCCCGCTGGGCGGAAGAAAACAAAGTGTCCATAATCATTGCTCGTTAATATAGGTTCGACCAGGAAAATCAAGTTCGGGGAAGAGCTTGCAAGCAAGCTCGGTGAAGTAGCCATCCGTCATGCTCGCGATATAGTCGGCGACCGTCTGGTTAAAGTCACTTTGCCAATCGTAAGAGCGACCGTAATGAGACAAGGCGCGCTCGATGCGGGCGATATGGTGACGATATATATAGCTCGACTCATCTCCGTGCAAAAGATCGGCAAGGAAATGCTCATACATGAGCTCGAATGCGCGCGTAAGCATCTCGGAACGTTCTTCCTCGACTCCAGCCGAAAGATAAATCTTGCTATAGTTCTCGGCTTTGGCGCGCGAAAGCTCGCAGAAGAGTCCCTCGCTCATCTCGATATGATCCTTGCCATAGCTGTTCTCGATAATGTCGACCGAAGCATGCGACAAAATCCAGGAATTATATAGGCTCCCAAATCCATCATCGAAGGCGTCTTCGTCTAACAGACCAGCCTCGATGGCATCTTGTCGGTCGCGCCCAACGTAGGCGATGATATCGGAAATGCGCACAACGCAACCCTCGAGAGTCGCCGGACAAAGCGTCTTGATATAGCCGAAATCCTCGGTATAGCACGACTCCATGACGGAATCGAAAGCATCGAAAGAAGAAAGTCCCGACAGGCGAAACGCACGTTGTTCGTACTCACCGTTATGCGTAAGGACGCCATCAAGCGTTTGAAGCGACACGTTGCGGCCAAAGAGCGTATCGAGAACACGAACCGAATGAACATTATGGTAAAACGACCGCCCCGTATGGGCTTGCAGCAGTTCGTGCAAACGGCGCTCTCCCGCATGACCAAATGGCGTATGGCCAAGGTCATGTCCAAGCGCTATAGCTTCGATAAGATCGCAGTTAAGGCCCAAAGCGGCGCCGATATCACGGGCAATGCGCGAAACGAGCTGTACATGTAGGCCACGGCGGGACAGGTCATCGTTGCTGCGAAGGCTAAAGACCTGGGTTTTGCCGTTTAGGCGATTATAGGCAGGAAGATGGATGATCTTCTCGATATCACGTACGAACGGCGGACGAAAGATGGTAGAAGCATCCTGAGAACGAGGAAAACGCCGAATGACATCGCCATCATCGCATCGATACGGATTGACCCAACCGCTTGCACGGTTCTCCTCCATTTGCCCAAGCAGATCGTCGCTGAGCGTCTCGGGCATGTCTAGAAGACGGGCATGCAAGCCCTGTACAGAATCACCCATGAACCATCCCTTCGTTTGAACCATCATCGCATATCACAGAATCAATGCACAGGATTCAAACAATATGAGAACCAAGACGAAAGACGGGACGAGAAACGGAAGGAAAGGGGCGTGCGCGCGCGAACGAACCAAACAAAACAAGCAGAGAAATACGCATGCGATACCGAGCGCTGTAAATGCACAAAGCGGATGAATCAACAGCATGGAAAAGAACACCTTGATGTCCCCCATGCCAAAGCCAGCGTTGCCCCTCGCACGACGCCACAGAAGTTCGAACGCCACCAGCAGCAAAAGGAGCACCGTGGCAAAAAGGAGACGATGAACGAATGCACGTTCAGAAATCGAAAAGCCCACGAGCGCCGACGACGATAGGGCCAAAGCGAAGGCGAGAGCGTTAGGACAACGGTTCGTCCTGGCATCACAGACAGCCGCCGCAGTCGCTAGGCACAAATAGATGAAGAAAAAGATCAGCCGCAGTGCCCCGACGCTCATCATGCCTGTACGCACCTCCCGACATACTCACAAAACTGCACGGTATGTACCCCGAAGACACGGACAGAGACAGATGGACCTTCAAAATACTATTGAGCGCCTTCCATAACTTCGTCAAGCGTAACAGCAACCTCATGAGGCGTGGGGACCCAGTCAACCTTAAGGAACAAGGCCGCGACCGTAAGGGGAATGTAGGAAAACATGAACAGCGGGAACGTGAAGAGGTTCGTGACGATGCGCCACTTCTGTTTGCAGTGAATATGGCTGAGCTCCGTAATCGTCGTGAGAAAGCCCACAACAAAAAACGTGAAGTACATGTAGACAAGCGTCATAAGGATGGAGCCAAAGCACATGACGAGTTCACGATCGGTGGCCAAGAAGCCATGTGAAAGCGAGCCCACCAACATGAACGTGCCATTTGCGAGAATAGAAATGAGCGTCAGCAGCATGCCCGGGGCAATCGTCATCATGAGGTCGTAGGCAGCAAAACGCCTAAAGTGGACAATTGATTTGAGCAAATGTCCCCCATAGGTGAAAAAGACCTGATAAAAGCCCTTAGTCCAACGCATACGCTGCTTCCAGGACGCCGAGAACGTCACCGGTTGCTCATCGTAGAACTCCGCGGGCGCATACCCGATGCGAACACCGTGGACGGCGCAGAACGTGGAGAATTGAATATCCTCGGTCAGGGTATGGAAATCCCAACCGTGCATGCCCTCGACGATCTTGGAAGAAACCAGGTAGCCAGAGCCAGAAACGGCGCACGACGTTTTGCAGATCATGCGCGCGTTGTTAAGGAAGCGCGCCTCGCGCAAAAACCATGTCGCATAAGCAGCGGAAATCCAAGAGCTTCCAAAATTCTTGGAGTTGCGGTAGCTCGTAAGCACAAGATATCCCTGGTCAAAGGCATCGTTCATGACGCTCACGTAATTGGGCGAAAGAAGGTTGTCGGCATCAAAGATAAAAAACGCCTCATATGTATCGGGATACTCGCTGAGGATGCGGTCGAACCCATAGTCCATAACCCAGCTTTTGCCCTTACGCGCAAGGTCATTTCGCTCGTAGACGATAGCTCCCGCATCTCGAGCGGCTTGTGCGGTGTTGTCGGTGCACGCATCCGCTACGACAAAGATGTCGATGAGCTCAGAAGGGTAATCCTGCTGCTTAATCGACTTCACGAGATTGGCGATAACGGGCTCTTCGTTGTGAGCCGCGATAAAAAACGCGTAGCGGTGCTGCTTATGCGCGGGAGGAAGTTTAACCTCACCGTGAAAGAGTCCGATAAGAAAGAAAACAACCTGATAGAGAAAACAAAGGGCAAACAAACTACCGACAATGAAATTAAAAGCGACGATCGGCGTCATGCCAAAGAAGTCAAATGACATCGAGAACCTCGAGATATATCAAGAAATAAAGCCAACAGCATTAGTCTAGCGCAGGCGACAACGCGGGTGGTGAAGCTTATGTGCTCGCTCATGCGTACATGTTGAGCTGAGGGACGATCCTCTCCCCCGCCTCCGTGCGGCCCATTGAGCGATTTTCAAGCTCATCGAGGGCGGCAGCAAGGTCCCAGGGCAGCTCATCGGTGCAGGCGACGGTCTCCCCCGTCACCGGATGCGTAAAACGAACGCTCCAAGAATGAAGGAACTGACGGTCGAGACCAAGATCGGCGCGCCCGGCATTGCGCTTGCCATAGAGCGGGTCTCCTACAAGCGGATGGTTGATATGACGCATGTGCACGCGAATCTGAT
Organism: uncultured Collinsella sp.; assembly: GCA_958348985.1. GTDB lineage: Bacteria > Actinomycetota > Coriobacteriia > Coriobacteriales > Coriobacteriaceae > Collinsella. The sequence goes on from CATWBG010000004.1 coordinate 75,811, forward strand.
GTGTGCGCCCGGTATACAGATGGCATTCAACAAGCGTGTAACCATCGTCTCCGCGCCGAGCCTCAAAACGTTCAAGCACCTGAAACGTGGTAATGGCTTGGCGCGCAAACGGATCATCGGATACGGCCATCTTCACGCGGTCGCGCGTGGAGCGTGCGATGCCGGTGTTGATGGTTCCGGAGTCAAGCGAAATGTATCCGTGGCACAAGGCGATATAGCGACGATCAAGCGTGCGCGTACGAATGAGGTTTTGCAGCTCGCGCTGGGTATCATCATCCTTAGCAGCAAGCATGAGGCCCGAAGTATCGCGGTCCAAGCGATGCACGATGCCAGGACGGTCCTCTCCCTGAACCGTACCCAAATGATCGATTCCGCAATGATATACAAGCGCATTGGCAAGCGTACCCGAATCATGTCCATGAGCTGGATGGCATACGAGACCACGCTGCTTCGACAAAACGATCAGGTAGTCATCCTCATAGCGGATATCCAGAGGAATCGCCTGGGGGACAATCTCGGTGCACTCATCGACTTCGGGTAGCTCTACAGAAATTCGATCGCCAGCAGAAACGGCGTATTTCTTAGAAGCACAGGTCTCACCGTTCACATCGACGGAGCCCGCCTCGAGCAAGCGTGCACAGGCAGACCGTGAAGGCATGCCCGGCTGAGCACCAAGATAGGCATCGATACGCTTGCCGGCGTCAGCGGCGTCGACCAAATAATGCATGTCGGCCATCAGGAGTCACCCTTCTTGCGGGCCGCACGCTTTGCTTCACGCTTGGCGCGCGCCTGGGCATCGCGACGATTGAGTTCCTCCGTCGCATCAATCTTATTGGCGGGAGAAAAGAACGTGAACCCGATGAATGCCAAAACAACTCCAACGGTGATGCCGATATCGGCAACATTGAAGACGGGGAAATCAATAAACTCCGTGGCAAAAAAATCAACAACATAGCCGCATGCCAAACGATCGATGGCATTGCCCACGGCGCCGCCTACCACCATAGCGAGACCGACAACTTCAAGATGCGAAAGCAGCGGGGTCTTCCATAGGTACCATACCGTCGCGGCGATCACCGCCAGGGCGAGCAAAACAAACGCCCCACCCAGGCCCTCACCGAGAGAAAACGCTGCACCCACGTTTTGCACATAGAGCAGACGAATCACACCTGGTATGAGCTCGGGGCCGGGCACGCCCAAGGCAAGAGCGTTACGCACGACCGCCTTGGTGATCTGGTCAAGCACCAAAAAGAGAGCGGAAATGCAGGCGGCGGCGCCAAAGCGCCACACACGACTGGGGCTCATCTCGGGCTGTTGCTGTTTCATTCGCACTCCTTGCCAGCAGTTTTTTGCAAAACCATATCACACAAAAGGGGGCCACCGATGAAATCGATGGCCCCTCGACATACACATGAAAGGATGCGGATACGATACCGCTACTCCCCCAACGCGGCGGCGCAACGGGCGCAGATATGCTCATGAGCGCCGTACGTCGCAACATCGGTACGATAGTTCCAACAACGGTCACAGCACTCGCCATCGGCGAGCTCGATCGTAGCGGCCAGCTCGTCACCGGATGTCAGCTCGACGGCAGAGACGATGTAGAACTCGGCAAGGTCGACGGCCTTGTCGCCGCAAAGCAGCTCATACATCTCGGCAGGAACGGTCGCCTTGACCTTGACCTGCTGGCTCTTGGTGAAGGTACCGGCAGCTCGAGCCTCCTCGAGCGCCTTGGTGACAACGGAACGAAGCTCAAGCGAAGCCTCGAGAATACCCTCGAACTCATTAGCCTCTTCAAGAGTGATGGGGCCCTTGTACCAATCGAGCAGTGCGGCGTACTTCTGGTTGTCCACGATGCCTGCGGGCGCATACGCCATTACCTCGTCTGTGGTATAGGCGAGGATGGGCTGCATGTCGCGCAGCAGCATAGAGAGCAGCTCTGCAAGGACGGTCTGAGCGCTGCGGCGCTTGAGAGAGCCAAGCTTCTCGCAGTACAGGCGATCTTTCAGGGCATCCAAATAGACATTGGAGAGCTCGGTGACCACAAAGTCGTACAAAGCGCGGTAAGCGCGCGGGAACTCATAGGAAGCATAGGCGTCATCGACCTCGGCCTGCACCTGAGTCAGACGAGCGACCATGAGTTTGTCAAGCGGCATAAGCTCATCGAACGCAACGCGATCATGCTCGGGATCAAACTGCCCCTCGAGCTCGGAGAGCAAGAAGCGGTACGTATTGCGGAAACGACGGTATGCATCGGAGGTACGGGCGAGGATCTCGTGGTCGATGGAGACATCGGAGCTGGTATCGACCGAAGCCACCCACAGGCGGATGATGTCGGCACCCATCTCGTCGCAGACCTTATTGGGGTCGATCACGTTGCCGAGCGACTTGGACATCTTGCGGCCCTTGCCGTCCAGCGTGAAGCCCTGCGAGACAACCGCCTTGTACGGAGCGATGTCGTTCGTGCCCACAGAAGTGAGAAGCGAGCTTTGGAACCATCCGCGATGCTGGTCGGAACCCTCAAGATAGACATCGGCAGGGTACTGCAGCTCGTCACGATACTCGCAGACGGCCTTCCAGGAAACGCCGGAATCCCACCACACATCGAGGATGTCGCGATCGGTCTTGAGATGATGGCCGCCGCACTTGGGGCAGACGCAGGCGTCGCCCAGGTAGCTAGCCGGCTCATCGGTGAACCAGGCATCGGAGCCCTTCTCGTGGAAGAGCTTGATCACAGCGTCGAGTGTATCGTCATTCATGACCTTCTCGCCGCAATCGGCGCAGGTATAGCTCGGAATAGGCACGCCCCAGTTGCGCTGACGGGAAATGCACCAGTCGGGACGCTGCTCGACCATGGCGCCAATGCGGTTGGCGGCATGGGCCGGATACCACTTCACGTGGTTCTTGATCTGATCGGCAGCGATCTCGCGCAGACCGGTCTTGTCCATAGAGACGAACCACTGATCAGTGGCGCGGAAAAGAACCGGATGCTTGCAGCGCCAGCAGTGAGGATAGCTGTGCGTGATCTTCTTCTCCATCACAAGCGTGCCGCGCTCACGAAGGAACTCGATGATGTGCGGATTGGCCTCATCGGTATCCATACCGCTGAAGGGGCCGCCGCAGCCGAATTCATCACCGACATAGAACTTGCCGTCGTCATCGACCGGCATGCAGATATCCATGCCCTCCTTGACGCAGACATAGTAGTCGTCGGCGCCATGACCAGGCGAGTTGTGGACGATACCGGTACCGTCTTCGGTGCCAACGTAGTCGGCAAGAAGCGCCACACCCTCAACGTCGTCAAAGACGGGCTGCTTGTAATGCAGATGATAGAAGACCTCGGCATCGACAACGTAATCGGCACCATCGACCTGAACCGGGGTGTACTCCCAGCCAAACTGCTCGCAGCAAGAAGGAGCGAGCTTCTCGAGCATGATCTCGGCACGACCGTCGTGCTCGACCGCGACGTACTTCTCATCGGGCTTGAGGGACACAGCCTGGTCGGACGGAATGGTCCACGGGGTCGTGGTCCAGATGATGAAGTCGACCGGGCCGTCGAAAGCCTCCAGGCCCGCGGGCTTACTCGTAAGCTCAAAGCGGACGAAAATGGAGGGAGAGGTCTCGTCGGAGTACTCGATCTCGGCTTCGGCAAGTGCCGTATGGCAGTGCTTGCACCAGTGGACGGGCTTATGGCCGCGATAGATCATGCCGCGGTCGAACATGGCCTTGAAGACCTCGATGTCGGCGGCATCGTGCTGGTGATAGAGCGTCAGGTACGGATTATCCCAGTCGCCAAGCACGCCCAGGCGACGGAAGCCGGCCTTCTGGAGCTCGATGTTCTCGACAGCAAACTCGTTGCAGAGCTCGCGGATCTTCGCCACCGGAGTCTCATTGAACTTAGCGGTGCCGAGCTTCTCCTCGACCTTGTGCTCGATAGGCTGGCCATGGCAATCCCAACCGGGAACATACGGGGTCTCATAGCCCTGCATGGCCTGATAGCGGTTGATGATGTCCTTGGAGATCTTGTTCATGGCATGGCCGATGTGAATCGGGCCGTTAGCATACGGAGGACCATCGTGCAGGACGAACTTCTTGTGTCCCTCGTTCTTTTTCAAAAGCTGCTCATAGACCTTGTTGTCCTGCCAGTCCTTGAGACGCTTGGGCTCGGACTTGGAAAGACCGGCACGCATGGGAAAACCGGTCTTGGGCAGGTTCATGGTCTGCTTGTACTCGTTGGCCACGAATACCCCTTTCGTATACGCACGGGCGCAATCACGCCCTTTGGGCACAAATAAAGCGCCCGTCCCTACCAGCTGGGACGAAGCGCTCGCATACAGCATTGCTGCTCATCGCTCTTCGTTTAACCACCCAGCTAAGATGCTCGGGCACAACGCGCACCCTGCATCCGATACTCGGCTGGCCTGTATCGACGGCCATCTCGGCGACGCCTACTGAGGATTGCTCCCGTTGGGGCCGCGGCTCCGGGGTGATTTTCGCGCGGGCGCACACGCCGGACTCTCAGCCAAGATCCGACTCTCTGAAGTGCACGGTGACCGGTTACTCGTCCCCATCAACGCTTAACAGGTTTGTATGCTAGCACGAACGAACAGTGTGAGCATCGATGTTTTACAAAGCAAAAAAAGCGGGACAAAATCGTCGTAGGATTTTGTCCCGCCCATATGTCGCATTACTCTGCAGAGACGTCTTCGCCAAGCTTCTTACCGCACGACATGCAGAAAGCATCGCCCTCGACAACAGGAGCGCCACACACGGGGCACGCGGAACCGACGGTAGATGCAACGGGGGCTTCTGCCTGCTGCCGAGCGGCAAAGACATCCTTGATCTCGGTGATGGGTTTACCGCAACCGGAACAGAACAGATCGCTCACGCCCATGCGCGCTCCGCAGAAGGGGCATGCAAATGTAGCAGCAGCTTGAGCTGCCTGCTGCGCCTGACGCTCAAGCTCATCGAGCTGCGCCTGAAGCGATGCACGCTCGGCATCGACAGCTGCGATGCCATCATAAAGAGGCTCGCGGCCAGACCGAAACTCAGGAGCATCCTTGGTAACATCATAAAGGCTTGCACCAAGCTGGGCCGCAAGCGCCTGCCGGCGTTTCGCGGCATCGTTCATCTGCATCTTGATCTTCTGCGTATCCACAGCACGACCAGCGCTGGCCATGCCTCGATTCATAGAGGCTTGGATATCATCAAAAAAGCCCATTGGCATTCCTCTCAATGCGTTCTACCAAAACGCAACCATGCAAACACGCTATGCCATAGCAAAGACGAGATAATGGTGAACACAACGATCATCGAGGCGCCCCTATAAAGCACCCCGAGCGATGCTGTTACGCAAGGCTCCTACCAAAGGCATCTGCGTCCTTAATCGCCTGCGCAAAGCGCTCATCGGAAAACGGCTTGGGATTACCCTGCTTCCATTCATTTGTCGCATGCGCTGCCTCGCAAAGAGCGGGTATCGAGCCCTCATCAAGACCCAAAGCGTCAAGAGTCACAGGCAATCCAAGCTTTTTGTTGAACGCGGCGTAACGTTCAAGATTCGCCTGGTCACCTATATAGGCCAAAAGCACGAGGACCCCAAAGCTCACCACCTCACCATGAAGATAGCTTCCGGGCCGAGCGATAGAGCAGCTCGCGTTATAGAACGCATGGGCAACACTCGAGTTGTAGTAAAAGTCCTTTTGATTGGTGAGGTTTGAGACATAGCCCGTGTTGACCACGATATCGAGCGCAATTTGCCTCACTGCCTCCGAGCTCACCTTTGCTCGAACATCTTTCAAACCCTGCTCGCCATAGGCAAAAAGCGGCTCAGAACACGTATGCGCCAAAGCCAAGCCCAAAGCAGCGGTATGCTCCAAGTTTCCAGCACTGGTGGCATACTCCACCTCGGGTTGTTTTGAAAGCGCGTCACCGATACCAGCCCAGAAGTACTCCGCAGGAGCCGCTGCGATAATCGCAGGGTCGATGAAAATGTGATCGGGACAATGCGGGTAGCTATACCCCTCGAGCGAACCATCGGCGTTGTACACCACCGCGATAGCGGTGGCAGCAGAGCAGTTGGAACAGATGGTGGGAACCGAAAATACCTTTTTATTGAGCTCGATGTTGGCTGTCTTTACCGTATCGATCGCCTTGCCACCGCCAATTGCAAATAGCGCATCTGCAGCCTGGGCCAAAGGGCTGTTAACAATCTTGGCGATGTTCTCGCGCGTGCTGTTCTTGCCGTACACGTGACGACCAAGGATCTCGATATCAGCACCAGCAAGAGAGGCCTCGATGCCGGGCGCCGCAGCCGCGAGCGCACGCTCGCCGCCGATAAGCACGACCCTTTTGACCTCATGAAGAGCCAAGACCTCGGGAATCGCATCAAAACAATCGTCTCCGATGGTGTAATTGCTCAATTCAACGGTTCGCATTGGCTATCCTTCCCGTAACAATGACAACGATTCTTATAACCCGTCACGTTTGTATACATCGTTTACCCTTTTGATAATGCACGGCGAGTGCACTATCGAGTAATTTACTGCTAACAAGCCCAACGCCCACTCCCCAAACCGCGTCCGAAGGCTAGTACATAATCGAAACGCACGCAAAGGCCCCTGTGATCCCGAGACGCCGAGATCGCAGGGGCAGATGCAATCAAGAGGACTACCAAATAAGAGAAAATCAATTACTGCGCTTTAGGCATCAGCGGATTCTCGCGCGAAAGGAGCGTCATGAACTCCTCGCCGGTAATGGTTTCCTTCTTATAGAGATAGCGTGCGAGCTCGTGCAACTTGAACTTATTCTCCTTCAAGATCTGCATAGCTCGGGCGTGAGCCTCCTCAATCAGCTTTACCACCAGGGCGTCCACCTGTTCGGCCGTTCCAGGAGCGCAGGTAAGCGAGGTATCCTGGTTAAGATACTGGTTTTGAACCGTACCCAAAGCCATCATGCCAAACTCATCGGACATACCAAAACGTGTGATCATGTTGCGCGCAAGCTTCGTTGCCTGCTCGATATCATTGGCAGCGCCCGTCGTCATCTCACCGAAGATAAGCTCCTCGGCAGCACGGCCACCGCAGTAGACCGCAAGCTTATCAAGAATCTCCTGCTTGGTCGTAAGGAACTTCTCATCTTCCTCAACCTGCATCGTGTAACCAAGGGCACCCGAGGTACGCGGCACGATCGTGATTTTGGTGACAGGGGCAGAACCCTTCTGGCGCGCCGCCACGATGGCATGGCCGATCTCGTGATACGAAACAACCTGCTTCTCATGATCGGAAAGAACCGTGGACTTACGCTGCTGACCGGCAATGACCACCTCAACCGACTCTTCGAAATCATCCTGGGTAGCGCGCTTACGACCCATGCGAACTGCGCGAAGGGCCCCCTCGTTGATGATGTTCGCAAGATCGGCGCCGGACGCGCCCGGCGTGGCGCGCGCGATGGCAGTAAGATCGATTGGCGGCTGCACCTTAACGTCCTTGGCATGAAGCTCAAGGATCGACTTGCGGCCGCTAAGGTCAGGGAGCTCGACGGGGATACGACGATCAAAGCGACCGGGACGAAGCAGCGCCGGATCCAAGCTGTCGGGACGGTTAGTGGCCGCAAGAACAACGATGCCCTTATGGTTATCGAAACCATCCATCTCGGTCAGAAGCTGGTTCAGGGTCTGCTCGCGCTCATCATTGCCCGAAAGCCCACCGCCATCGCGCTTCTTGCCAACGGTATCGATTTCGTCAATAAAGACAATACAAGGAGCTTTTTCCTTGGCCTGTTTGAACAGGTCGCGCACCTTTGCGGCGCCACGGCCCACGAACATCTCGACAAATTCCGAGCCGGAGATGGAGAAGAACGGCACGCCGGCTTCACCGGCAACCGCCTTGGCAAGCAGGGTCTTACCAGTACCCGGAGGTCCCACAAGCAGAGCGCCGCGGGGGAGCTTGGCACCAATCTCCTCATAGCGCTTTGGGTTTTCGAGGAAGTCGACAACTTCCTTCAGGGACTCCTTGGCCTCTTCCTGACCAGCGACGTCCTTAAATGTCACGCCCACGTCTTTAGAAGCGATCACGCGGGCGCCAGACTTACCAAGACCGCCGCCGCCAAAGCCACCGCCAAAGTTCATTGACGGACCGTCGTCGCCCATGGCCTTCTTCATCTTACGGTTGAGCCACCAGCCAATAAAGAAGAAGATAGCGATGGGCAGCACCATAGTGAGCAGATAGTACATCATAAGCCCGGAGTTCTTATCAGGAACCACCGAGGTCAAAGAGGCACCGGCATCGAGCACGCGATCGGTAAAGCCCGAATCGTTGGGGACGCCCACCGTCTTATAAGCGATATCCTCGCTCTCACCCTTCTTGGTGTAGTAGATCGTGTAGTCATCCGTGTTGTATTCGACCTTATCGACCTTTTTCTTCTTCAAAGCGGTCACAAATGTCGAATAATCTGTCTCAGTGATCTGCTGGGTGCGTCCCAAATTGGGGAACAGCACCGTGCTGAGCACAAGATAGACAACGAACGCGATAAGAACGTAGAGGATCATATTCCTTCTACGCTTGCGATCATCCATCTCCATTGGCAATACTCCATCTCGAGAATTGTTGATGACTGTTTGATACCCTATCGACAATAAGATAATCAAATTGTTTTCGAAGCGAAGCTCCCCTAGCGATAAGCTCATAAAGACATATGTCGCGTATACGAAAGGCTCGAGGATACGATGGCTCAGCTCGAATGTGGAAAAGTGCAAATCTATACCGGAGACGGCAAGGGCAAGACCACCGCAGCACTCGGTCTTTCCCTTCGCGCTCGCGGGCGAGGGCTCGACGTCCTTTTTCTCCAGTTTGCAAAAAAGCTCGTCTGCGCCGAACACAAGATAGCGCCACAGATAGGCCTCGAAATCGCACAAGCCACGCGGGAAACGCCAGAACTATGCGCGCAGCAGATCTTGAAGCTGGCGCGCTGGGCACTGGCGCCAGCAGGAGACGCTCCAGACGCGAGCATCCCCATCGCCGCACGGAATAAGCCCGTAGACGTACTCGTGCTCGATGAGGTGGGCTACGCGATGCATCGAGGCTACGTAACGCGAGCAGACATCGAAAAGCTCATCGCGTCAAAACCCGCCACAACCGAGCTGGTGCTTACAGGACGCGGATTGCTTGACCTTGCCGACAAAGCGGACCTGGTCACCGAAATGGTTCCGATAAAACACTATTTTGACGAAGGCCTTCTCGCCCGACGCGGCATCGAGTACTAGAGCGCAATCTCAAAACGTTCCTGGCGCTCGCGAGCACGACCCAGCCAGTTACCGGAGTGATGATAGATGGCAAAAAGAATCGCCGTCACAACCCAGGTAACGGGGTACACCATGAGCATCGTGCCCATTTCGTGATGCAGCGGCACGACAGTGAAAAGCCAGATGATACGGAGAACGCAGGTACCCAGCAAAGTCATTATCATGGGCTGCAGGCTCACGCCCGAACCTCGAATGGCTCCGGAGGCATTATCGACCACAGAGTAGAAAATGTAGAAGGGCGCAACATAGTGAATCATCAGGCGCGTGTAATATGTCACGCCAACGTCATCAATAAAGAAACGCGATAGCGGATCGACGAAGAAAAACAGCAGCGAGGACAAAGAACCCACGAGCACAAGCGACATGACAAGCGAGGTGTGGTAGCCCTCACGCATGCGCCGGTAATTGCGCGCCCCAAAGTTTTGCGCGGTGAACGTCGTAAGCGCCACACCAAGTGCCTCTACGACCAGCCAGACAAACACATCGAGCCTGCTTGCCAGGCCACAGCCCGTAACCGCATTCGCACCAAAGCTGTTGATGGTGGATTGCACGATAATGTTGGAAATCGAATAAGCAGCAGATTGAATGCCAAGAGGCAAACCGCACGACACCATATTCTTCAAGATTACGGGGTCGATACGCATCCGGCAAAACTCGAGTCGCCAAGCCCCCTCGGCCGTATGCATACGGTGAAGAATCAGCATGCAGCTGTTTGCGATGGCGAGAGCCGTAGCGATGCCGCAGCCCAGTGCTTCAAGACGAAGCCAGACCACGAACACAAGATCGAGCGCGATGTTGACAACGCAGCTCACAGCCGTGATCAAAGCGGGTCCACGCGTATCGCCCACCGCACGCAAGAGGGCCACGCCCATGTTCATCATGAGCGTACAGGTCATGGCGCCCAGATAGCAACGCGAATAGAGAATCGCATCGGGAAGAAGCTCTTCGGGCGTGCCCATGAGGCACAGGATATCGGGGATAAAGATCACGCCAAAAACGGTAACGCAAAGGCCGATGAGCAGCGAAAGCGTCATGGCCGTGTGCACGGCGCGAGAGAGCCTCTCATCATCTTTTTGCCCAAAAAACTGTCCGGCGCAAACGGCACAGCCAGCACCGAGGCCGACGCAAAAACCAACGACAAGCTCGGTCAGGCACGTAGTTGCCTGAATGCCACCGAGGGCGTCTTTGCCGCCAAATTGTCCGACAACGAATGTATTGATAAGCGTGTACGCTTGCTGAAAAAAAGAACTGAAGAAAATGGGAATGCACAGCGTAAACAGCTGTTTCCAGATTACACCCTCGGTAACGTCGACAGCAGTTTCCTTCGGCCTCGCCATTTCGCTCCCCTCTCTTCCTTTAAGCGCAACAGCACCATAGGGTACGCCGACGCACAAAGAGCTTCAAGCGACGATTTGCAAAACATGCAACGTGCGTGCGGATTAGTCAAAAAGGTTAAGCGAACATCCCGGGGCGGTAATGATAGTCATTAGGAACATGGGGGCAAAGCTGCCAAAATGCCACCGCACTCGCCGCCGCCACATTTAAGGAATCCACTCCGTGTGCCATCGGGATGCGAATGGTCTTGTCGCAACCGCGGATCGTACGCGCCTGCAGACCTTCCCCTTCGGTACCCATAAAGATGGCGAGACGCTCACACTCCCGAAGTTCAGGGGCATCCAAAGAGACGGATTCGTCTGTCAACGCCATGGCCGCACACTCAAATCCAGCCTGGTGCAGCACGCTCAAACCATCATGTGGCCAGACGCGTGCCTCGGTTCCCATACGAGTCCAAGGAACCTGGAAAACGGTTCCCATCGACACACGGACAGCGCGACGATACAAAGGATCGCAGCATGTGGGACTCACTAGAATGCCATCGACGTTAAGGGCTGCCGCACTCCTGAAGATAGCGCCGACATTCGTATGATCCACAATTCCCTCGAGCACGCAGACGCGCACGGAGCGTCCCTCGGCACGTGCATTCAACGCGGTGAGAAAGGCGCTCGCATCGGCCAGCGGTGGGCGACGAAACGCAGCGAGCGCGCCACGCGTCACCGTAAAACCGGTAAGATCGCGCATGAGGTCCATCGACCCTACAAACGCAGGAATATCGAGTTCGGGACGCTCCTGTTCCAAACGCTCAAAAAACGGCTGCAGCTGAGGCACCCATCGCTCACCTAAAAGAAAGCTCACCGGCTCGAGTCCCGCATCGACAGCGCGCTCGATCACCTTGGCGCTCTCGGCGATAAAGATGCCCTTCTCGGGCTCAAGGACACAACGAAGCTCACGCTCCGTCAATTTGGTATAGACATCAAGACGTTTGTCCTCAAGGGACTCGATACGTATGAGCTGAACTGCCACGCGCTACTCCCCCGTCCTCTCATCACGACGTCGATACGTGGTGAACTCATAGGAAACGCCAGCATCGCCTTCACCTTCGGCGACCTGTTGAGTCTCGGAACGAGAGACGACAACCCATGCAGGGTCCTCATCAAGATTGGGAAAATACGTATCGGAATTGCGCAGACAATGATCGCGAGTCACTTCCGCTTCGCAGCAGTAGGGCAAAAGCTGCTCATACACTTTGCCCCCACCGACAACCCAAGCGAGCTCAGAGGGCTCGAGGGCAGCGAGCACTTCTTCGATAGTATGGACAACCTCGGCACCACGACACAAGAACAGCGGGTCGCGCGTTAAAACGATATTGCGACGATCTTTGAGTGGACGCGCACCGGGAAAGCTCTCGAGCGTCTTGCGGCCCATAATGACCGTATGGCCTTTGGTGCAGGAGACAAAATGGCGCATGTCGGCACGGTTGGAGACAACCATGTCTCCGTTTGCGCCAATACCCCAATCGTCACACACTGCAACGATCGTCTTCAAATTGTCCATTGGTTTAACCTCTCGCTCATGCGGCATGTTGGTCAAATCGACTTACACCGCAATGGGAATGTTCTTGATCTGGGGGCCGTGCTCATACTCCTCCACGATCAAATCATCGGTTGTAAAGTCGTAGAAATTCGTCACCTCGGGATTGAGGGACACACGCGGCGCAGGATACTGGGGGCGCGCGATAAGCTCGCGGACGATATCGACATGACGGTCATAAATGTGCGCATCGACGATCACATGAAGCAGCTCGCCTGCAATCATCCCGCAACTTTGCGCCACCATCATCAGCAGAATCGCATATTGGCAGACGTTCCAATTATTAGCGGCAAGGATATCTTGGCTGCGCTGCATAAGCACCATGTTAAGCGTGGGCTTCTCGTCTCCAGGCTGCTCCGTGACGTTGTAAGTCACGCTGTATGCGCATGGATAGAGGTGCATCTCGGACAAGTCGCTGAAGGTGTACATGTTGGTCATGATACGGCGCGAGAACGGCGTGTGCCGCAGGTCATATAAAACGCGGTCCATCTGGTCGAAGTCGCCCTCGGCGTAATGGGACTTCTGCGCAATCTGGTAGCCGTACGCTTTACCGATTGAGCCCGTCTCATCGGCCCACTCATCCCAAATATGGCTGTGAAGATCGTTAATATTATTGGATTTACGCTGATAAATCCAAAGGATCTCGTCCATAGCGCTTTTGAGCGCCGTGCGTCGCAGGGTCAACGCGGGAAATTCCTCACGCAAGTCGTACCGATTGGTGACGCCAAAATTCTTGATGGTATAAGCAGGAGTACCATCCTCCCAGTGGGGACGAACCTTCTGGCCTTCGGTCGTCGTGCCATTATCGAGAATATCCTGGCACATGGAAACAAAGAGTTCATCGGCCTTGCTCATCGGCAGCCTCCAAACGATAGCGAGCGATGCATCCCATTGTACGACAGCCAGCATCCAGGCCCTCATAACCATATCCGACGCACATGGATACCCCAGTAATAAAAGGCGAGTCCGAAGACCCGCCTAAAAACAGATGAAATTGTCTGTATTCAAAAGAACTACTTGCGGCGCATCTGCTGCTCCATCTGGCGCAGCATATCCATATCGGCGCCGCCGCCAAGGCCCGGCATACCACCCATGGCACCCAGATTGCCCATACCGGGAATAGCGGGCATGCGCATCTTCTTGCCTTTCTTGCCCTTTTTTCCGCTCGCTTGCTGCTGCATCGAACGCATCTTCCCCATCATTTTGTTCATCTCGCCCCATTGCTTCATGAGGGAGTTGACATCTGCCGGGGTCGTGCCCGAGCCACGGGCAATGCGAGCGCGGCGCTGGCCGTTGATGATCGAGGGCTTAAGACGCTCGGCTTTGGTCATGGAGTGGATGATGGCCTCGTTGCGATCGAAGATCTTCTCATCCAGATTGCCGCCCATCTGATTCAAAGCGCGCTGGCCGCCCGGAAGCTTGGAGAGAATGCCCTTCATGCCGCCCATTTTCTTGACAGCGGCCATCTGCTCGAGCATGTCATCCATGGTAAAGCCGTCACGAAGCATGCGACGGGCATTTTCGATCTGCTTGGCGTCAGCCATCTCCTGCGCCTGCTCGATAATGCCAACGACGTCGCCCATGCCCAAGATGCGCTTGGCCATGCGATCGGGATAGAACGTCTCGAGCGAATCGGGCTTCTCGCCCATCGAGACAAACTTGATGGGCTTACCGGTAACCTGGCGCACAGACAGGGCACCGCCGCCACGGGCATCGCCGTCGAGCTTGGAAATGATGACGCCGTCAAAGTCGGTGCGCTCGGCAAACGTGGAGACCACGTTGACGATGTCCTGACCGGTCATGGCGTCCACAACCATCAGGACCTGGTCGGGCTTGACCGCGCGCTTGATATCGACGGCCTCTTGCATCATCAGTTCGTCGATCTGCAGACGACCGGCGGTATCGACAATGACCACGTCGCGCATATTGTCGACAGCCTCGCGAATAGAACCGCGGGCAATCTCGACCGGGTCTTTGCCATCACCGCGGAAGACCGGCACACCGATCTCGCCGCCCAGGGTGGCGAGCTGATCGGCTGCAGCGGGACGGTACACGTCGCACGCAGCGAGCAAAGGGCTACGACCCTGCTTCTTGAGCAGGTAGGCCAGTTTTACAGCAGCGGTGGTCTTACCGGAACCCTGAAGACCCACGAGCATGATCACATTGGGTATACGGCTTGAGAGAACAAGCTTGCTCTCGGTGGAACCCAAAAGCTCGGTAAGCTCATCAAGCACGATCTTGACGACGTTTTGCGCCGGGGTGAGTGACTCCATGACCTCGGCGGTCATGCAGCGCTCTTTGGTCTTTGCGACAAAATCCTTGACGACCTTGAAGTTGACGTCGGCCTCAAGTAGCGCCATGCGAATATCGCGCATAGCGCTCGTGATATCGGCCTCGGTGAGCTTGCCCTTGCCGCGCAGGCGGTCAAAAGTATCGTTCAGGCGATCGGAAAGGCTGTTGAACATCGACTACTCCTTGTCGCCGTTGCCCACCAGGGCACGGCAGAACTCGTGGGCATCAAAACGCTGCAGGTCCTCGACCTGCTCGCCCACACCGATACGGAAGATGGGAAGCTTGAGCTTGGAGGCAACAGCCATGGCGATACCGCCTTTGGCCGTGCCGTCGAGCTTTGTCATAATGATACCGTCAAGACCCAGCGCCTCATTGAACTCCAATGCCTGATTCAGGCCGTTTTGTCCCGTTGCGGCATCGATTACAAGAACCACGCGCACGGGTATGGGGCCCGCTGCCGCAGAAGCGGCGCGCTTGCGCGTGACATTAACCACCTTGGCAAGCTCGCGCATAAGGTCGGCGCTTGTGTGCAAGCGGCCGGCGGTATCGATCAGCACCAGCTCGCTTCCGCACTTGTCGGCCTCGTCCAAGACGTCATAGCAAACGCTCGCAGGGTCGCTGCCTCGATCACGCTTGACAACGGAAACGCCCGCGCGCTTGCCCCAAACGTCCAGCTGCTCGATTGCGGCGGCGCGAAAGGTGTCGGCGCTGCCGATAATCACGTTTTTTCCCTCATGGGCAGCGGCACTGGCAATCTTTCCCACCGTAGTGGTCTTACCGGCTCCGTTAATACCCACGAACAAGACGACGGAAGGCGTGTCGTCAAAGGGATCGAACTCAGGGCTCACAAAGGTTTCGGCCAAACGGTCGGTCAGCGCCTCGCGCAGCTGGCGGGCGGAAGTAAGGTTGCGCTTCGCTGCCATATCGCGCAGATCATCGGTAACCTGCATGGCGATGTCGGCGCCCATATCGCCCATGACGAGCGTATCCTCAAGATCCTCCCAGAAGTCCTCGGTAACGTCGCCACCAAAATAGAAAATCTGGTTAAGCGCCTCGCGACTGCGTTCAAGTCCACGCGAAAGCGAATCAAAGAAACCCATCTACGCGTTCACTACCTTTCCGGTCTCTCGGTCGAGCCTCTGGCTAACCACGCGGCTCACGCCGTCGGCCTGCATCGACACACCATACAAGACATCAGCATCTTCCATCGTACGACGCTGATGAGAGATAACAAGCAGCTGAGTGCTTTGACGCAAAACATCGATGGCGCCGATGAGCTTAGACAGGTTGGAGTCGTCAAGGGCGGCCTCAACCTCGTCGAGCACATAAAACGGCACCGTACGCGTACGATAGACCGCAAACAGAAGCGCCAAAGCCGTCAGACTCTTCTCGCCACCGCTCATAAGCATCATCTTGGTGATGCGCTTGCCGCGTGGCTGCGCCACCACCTCGATACCGGTTTGCGCGGGATGCTCGGGGTCGGTCATCTCGAGATGTGCCCGACCACCCGGGAAGAGCATGGAGAAGACCTCGCGGAAATTTGCATCGACGGTCTCGAAGGTCGTCAGGAACTGACGGCGCATCTTTCGGTCGATGGCCTGGGAAATCTTCGTAAGCGAAGTGCGGGCACTCTCGAGGTCTGCCAGCTGGGAGGCAACATAATCCGCACGCTCGCGAAGACGCTCGTACTCCTCGAAAGCCACCTGATTCACCGGGCCCAAATTGTTGATCTGACGCGCAAGGTCGGCAAGCTCGCGCTCGCAGGCCGCGCGGTCGTCGGGCGCAGGCAGAGAAAGCGCCTCCTCGAGCACCGTCTTGCCATCGGCGGTAATGGCCTTGATGGCCGCCTCGACTTGCACCTCGAGCTTGCCTCGTGCAACCTTGACCTCGCCCTGAGCGACTTTGGCCTCATCAACCTCACCTTTTGCACGCTCCACTTCGGCGCGCGCGTCGGCGATTGTCTTCTTAAGCGACGCGGAGTCGGCCTCCTCGATAGACGCCTGATCTCGCAAACGAGCAGCCCAGTCAAGAGCACGCTCAGACAAGGCTTGATAGCGGTCATGCAGCGGATCGACACGAAGGCGCAAGACCTCAAGCGAACGCGATGCCTGACGCGTGGAGCGAATGCGGCGGTCAATCCCTTCGAGCCGATGCTCGAGCTCGGGTTTACGAGCTTCAAGACTGCGCAAGCGTTCGGAAGACTGCGCCAAACGGACCTTGGCATCGGCGAGTTTGCTCGCAGCCTCGGAATCTTCGCGGCGTAACGCCTCGAGTTCGTCGCTTGCATCCTCGATCTCGAGAGCAAGCGAATCGGCGCGTTCGCGCTCGGAATCACGCGTCGTCGCGAGTTCATCCAGACGCGGCTGAGCCTCGCGTACGGCACTCGCCGACAGCTCACGACGGCGCTCAACCTGCTTGCGCTCGGATTGCGATTGGTTATACGACTGCTCCAGGCGACCGATTTCAGAAAGCAGTGAGTGCTTTTCCCCCTCGATACGAGCGATATCGCCCGCAACCTCCGCCTCAGCGGATCGCGCCTGAGCCACGGCGTCGGAAGCCTCCGAAACCTGATGACCGACATGTTCGAACACGGAGGAAAGATCGGGCTCAAGGCCCTCGAGAGCGCGGATACGGCGCTTGCGCTCAAGCGCGCCGTCGGCGGCATCGCCCGCAGAACCAACGCGAACAGCGCCACCGGAAGTAACGCGTGCGCCATCGCGCGTCACGTACGTAACACCTGGAATGGTGGGGGCGCCAAGAGCCTCGTCAAGGGAGTCGACAACATAGACGCCGCCGAGGATGGACGCCACAGCGCAAGCAAAACCATCGCGAACACTCAGACGCTCAACCAGCCGGAAACCAGCAGCGCTGGCAGCCGGGTCTGTACCCGCAGCATCGCACGAAAGCAGCAAAGCCTCACCAGAAGCACCCTTCTGCTCGACAGCAAAGGAACCCAAACGGGCAAGTGCCTGCTCATCGGTAGTGACCAACGCATCGATATCGGAAGAAAGCAGGCTTTCCACTAAAGACTCAAGGTCTTCTGGAGCCTCGATAAGATCGCCCAGTCGCGCAGCGATATCCCCCGCATGGGAATTTGCGATGGTAGAAGTAAGCGGAGAGGCACCTTTTGCGCGCTCGTCGAGCTTTTTCAAACTGGCAAGCTCGCTTCTCACTTCAAAAAGATGCTGGCGAGCTTCGGTCTCGCGAGCACGAAGCTCCTCAAGAGCGCGCTGGGCAAGATCAATAGCACCCTTCGCATCCTCGCGGCGCTGGGCCGTCGAGGTGAGTTTGGCATCGAGCTCCTCCGCACGACTCCGGCGGTTTTCGAGAGAGGCCGCCAAATTTTCCATCTGTTCATCGAGCTGGTCGAGACGCGATGCATACATCGAATCCTCGAGCTCCGCATTAGAGATCGTCTCTTTGACCTTGACGTATTCAAGCGCCGCTGCATCGGCGGCACGCTGGGCATCACGCTGATCACGCGTGAGCGCGGTGATGGAAACGTCGAGCTCTTTGCGACGCGCATGGAGCTTCTCGGCTGCCGGAGCAGCCTCGTCCACATCCTCTCGCGCAATATGCGCTGCAGCGCGCACCTCATCAAGTTGGGCAGAAATCTGTTCGAGCTCGTCCGCAACGCGTTTGCGCTGATGTTCAGAAGAAGATAGCGTGCCGCGCATCTCGGAAAGTCGAGACACCATGTTGCGGCCCTTTTCTTCGAGCAGGCGCATATCGGAGCCAATGCGGCCCACAACATCTTGCATATGGCGACGCTGCTCGCCAAGGTCGCCGACGAACAGGCCCTTTTCCTCAAGCATGACCTGGAGCTTCTCAAGCTCGCGCTGTTTCTCGCCCAAGCGATAGTTCGCAAGCTCGAACGCAGCATCGGCCTCACGCGACGAAGACTCCATATCGCCCCAGGAAGCCTGAAGGCGGCGCAGCTCATCAACAGCAAGAATCTGCGTAAGCTCGTTGGCTCGATCGGTAAGGTCGCGGTACTTCCTCGCTCGATCAACCTGACGCTCAAGGGGGCGCAGCTGGCGGGTAATCTCGCGATTGATATCGCGGGCACGCTTGAGATGCTCATCCATGGAAGCAATCTTTTTGAGCGCGCGCTCCTTGCGACGCTTGTGTTTGGAAATGCCGGCCGCCTCTTCGATCAGAGCGCGGCGCTCCTCAGGACGGCTTTGCAAGATGGCATCGAGTTTTCCCTGGCTGATGATGGAATGAGTATCTTTGCCCAACCCGGAATCATGCAGGATATCCTGAATGTCCATAAGCCTGCAGGGGCTCGAATTAATCAGATACTCCGACTCGCCCGAACGATACATGCGCCTCGTAACAGCGACCTCGTTAAAGTCGACCGGAAGCATATGGTCAGAATTATCCAAAACAAGAGTGACCTCCGCCACGCCAACGGGTTTGCGCGCCGACGAGCCGGAGAAAATGACATCTTCCATGGCCTGGCCGCGCAGCTGCTTGGCACTCTGTTCGCCCAAAACCCAAAGGATAGCGTCTGAAATATTGGATTTACCCGAACCATTGGGACCCACGATAACCGTCAGTCCAGGTTCGAAGAACATATGCGCACGATCGGCAAAGGACTTAAAGCCCTTGAGTGTCAGGGACTTGAGATACACCTATGCCTCGCTTATCCAAGCTTTTTCTTCAAAATGACGCCGTTATGCGTGTAGCCCATGCGCTCGAGCGCATCAAGAGCAGCTGCGGCTTCAGCCTCTTTCTTTGAAGATCCCGTACCGCGTCCACGGCGAATGCCATCGACGAGCGCAACCGCCGTGAAAGTGGGCGCATGCGCAGGACCGCTCGTGTCCACAAGCTTATACGCAGGAGGATCAAAGTGGTCACCCTGCACACACTCCTGCAAAAAGGATTTGGGATTCGAGGGATGCTCGGCACGCTCGGTTGCCAGATGCGGCTTGAGCGTACGCGAGATGAACGCCTCGGCAACATCCCAGCCACCATCGAGGTACATGGCACCGACAAGGGACTCATAGACGTTTTCGAGCGCGGAGTGCATGCCGCGCGCGCCCGTCCCCGTCTCGGAGGCGCCAAAGACAATGCATTTGTCGATACCAAGCTCGAGGCCTACATCGGAAAGCGTGGCACCGGAAACCAGCGAGACCTTAAGACGCGTCAACTTGCCCTCATCAAAATTGGGATAGGCTTTAAACAGGGCAAGCGCCACAATAGAACCCAAAATCGAGTCGCCCAGAAACTCCAAGCGCTCGTAGGATGCAGAGACGGGCTGGCCTTCTACAGCAGAAGGATGCGTAATGGCAGAACGAAGCAGATCGCGATCGGAAAACGTGTGATCGCAGATCGCCTCCGCCCGATTCATTTTTTCAGCGATCGAATACACGCGCTCATTCCCCCAGAGCGGACTTGATGGCTACGATAGCCTCCGCAACAGAATTGATTGCTTCGAGCTTCTCGTCATCGATCTCGATATCGAACTCGTCTTCCATCGCAGTAACAAGCTGGAGGCGATCGAGAGAATCGGCATCAAGATCGTCAAATGTGGTCTCTTCGGTGATCTCATCGGCGTTGATGCCGAGTACATCGCTAGCGATGTCGGCAACCTTCTCAAAAATCTCAGAATGCTCCATTGTGGGCTCCTTTCACCCATACACGGACACGGCACGCGGCCGCGACGCATCAACAGTGTGATTTTAGCGCATTGGCCCAACAGAGACCGGTTAGCAAACGATGTTCTCCATGGATGAGGCGAGCTTATCCACGAGACCCTCGCGAACGGCATAGGCAGAAGCCAGCGTACCGTTTTTAATAGCCTCCACACTGGTGGCTCCATGGCCAATAAGGACAACGCCACGAAGGCCCAAAAGAATCGCTCCGCCCTTGGCGTCGCCCGAAAGTTTGGCCTTGAGCTCTTTTAACCCGTCCTTAACGAGAAGCGCAGCGATCTTTCCGCCCAAAGACCCCATGAGCACACCTTTAAGCTCGCTCATGAGCAGCTTTGCGGCTCCCTCGGTTGCCTTAAGCGCAACGTTTCCGGCAAAACCGTCGGTAGCAACAACATCAAAGTTACCAGAGGTCAAGTCCGTGCCCTCGCAGTTACCCGCAAAGCCCGGCACGCTTTTGCCCATGTGCAAGAAACACTCTTTGGTGAAATGCGATCCCTTGGTGTCCTCGGAGCCGTTGGACAAAAGGCCTACACGGGGATTTGAAATGCCGCAGACGACCTTCGCATACGTAGCACCCATCTGGGCAAAACGAACGAGGTCTTCCACTTCGACGTCGGGATTGGCTCCCATATCGCACAAAACGGTCAAGGCGCCCTGCCGGTTAGGAAGCGCCGAGGTAAGGCACGGGCGAATAGGACGACGCACGCCCTCGCTCTCGTACTTAAAAGGAGTTACATAGGCGGTGGCAGCAGCAGTGATAGCACCGGTAGCGCCGGCAGAGAAAAAAGCATCCGCCGTGCCCTTTTTGACGGCTCGGCAACCAATCACCACCGACGACTTGCGCTTATGCATGACAGCCTGAATGGGATCGTCCTCCATCGTGATGACATCGGGAGCCAGCAGCGGCTCAACGCGCTCATGCGTCTTCGCAAACGCCTCGACAATATCCTGAGGACCCACGGCCACAACGGTAAGATCGGCATCGGCAGCAAGCGCGGCCTCGATGCCGTCCATGACGACCGACGGTTCCTCATCTCCGCCCATGACGTCCACGCAAACACGAACCTTATCCATGAACTCTCCCTCTATAGCGAAATGGCCGACTCGAAGAGCCGGCCATGTCTGTTCCAGATCTATCACGCCATGCAAAACAAGATCGATGATGCAGCGCGCAGCATTACCTTAAGCAAAAGCTACTCGGTAACGATGACCTCGCGATCCTTGTAGAAGCCACAGTTGGGGCAGACGTGATGCGGAAGCTTGACGGCGCCGCAACGAGGGCAAACGGAGCGAGACGGGGCGTCAATCTTCATGTTGGCGGAACGACGGGAGTGCACAGCTCCACGACCCTTTTTTTGCTTAGGTACTGGCATGATGACCTTCCTTATACATAACTATTGCCTGGCACAATTACGCGCAAGCACCGATACTATCACATTCCACTGGGTTTTGGTGAAAGTTTTTCTCCATCAAGAGTTGACCATACAATAGCGGCCTACTCATCAAATTTAAGATTTTTCAACGCCGCGAAAGGATTGGAATCCGAAGCGGCATAATCGCCCTTCTGCTTATCCTCACATGCGCAGGGAGCCTCGTTAAGATTCGCTCCGCACGTGGGACAAAGGCCAGCGCAATCGGGACGGCAGAGAACCACAAAAGGCGTGTCCATCACAACGGCATCGGCAATGGCATCAGAAAGATCGATGGTGCGGTCCTCGCTCACAAGCTCGAACCCATCCTCATAGCTCTCTGGGTCCTCAGGCTCCTCAAAGAGGTAGTACTCCTCGATCTCGCCCGCGACCTCAAAGTGGGCGACATCAAGACAGCGATCGCACTCGCCGGTGACATGCGCGCGAACGATACCCGTAGCAAGAACGCCGTCGCCGGTATTGGTGAGCATCACATCATAGGAAATGCCATCGTCAAGAGAAAAGGACTTCTCTCCCGCTTTATAGGTCGCGGCATCGATATGCCCTGTGACCGGAAGGGTATCGCCGGGATTCTCGATTTTGTCCTCAAGGTTGACGACAACAGAAGAAAACTGCGACATGATTACCAAGCGCCATTCTGCTGAGCGGAGTTAGCGCCCTCGTTGAGCTGCTGGCGACAACGGGCAACCGTGCCGGTCAAGCTCTTGAGATTCTCCTCAAGGTGAGTGAACACCTGCTCGGCATAGTCCTCGGCAGCATAGCGCGTCTCGCGCTCATACTGCTGGGCGCGGTCACGAATATCATCCGCCTGCTGCTGAGCCAGACGAACAATCTCCTGCTCGCCCGCGATAGTGAGCGCCTGTTGCTGGGCATCGGCGATAATCGAATCGGCCTGTGCGGTGGCGCTGGCCATCAACTCATCGCGCTCCTTGAGGATGCGCCGAGATTTCTGCCATTCCTCCGGATAGCTCATGCGGATCTCGTCAAGAATATTGAAGAAGACCTCCGTTTCGATGACCTTGAACTGCTGGTTCTTGCCGAAAGGTGGCCTTGCTTCCTCGATAAGCCCCTCGAGTTCGTCTACGAGGCTTTCGATCCTCTCGCCAGGAAAGTTGTCCCCAGCCATCCTGTCTCCCTTCATTTGCTTATAATCAACCGATAATAGTAGCACATGAACTGTGTTGCCTTGCACAAAGCGGCGGCTTGTGTTGCTTACTTGAATCGCTCCGCAAGGGCATGCGCCACATTGTCGGGAACAAAGCCGGACACATCGCCCCCAAGCGAGGCAATCTGCCGCACAACCGAAGACGAGATATAACCATACTGCGGAGCGCTCATCACAAAAATTGACTCAAGGTCTGCATCCAGGCGATAGTTTAAATCGGCCTGCTGCAATTCGTACTCAAAGTCGGTCATAGCGCGAAGGCCTTTGACAAGAGCGCCCGCCTTAATCTCATGGGCAAAATCAACCAGGAGGCCGCAAAAAGGCCTCACTTGCACATTCTCAAGATCGGCAAGAGCCTCGGTAGCAAGACGGACGCGCTCATCGAGAGAAAAAACGGGACCGCTACCACCTTTGCCAAGAGACTCGGCAACAGCAACCGTCACCTGAGAGAACATACGGGATGCACGTCGCGCCACATCGATATGACCATATGTGATGGGGTCAAACGTACCGGGGACGAGTGCGTGGTCGATGGTTTGAATCATAATCTGCCTTCGTTGGTGGTTATAGTTAAAGCAAGCTAAAGCTAGCGATCGATATTCTCGATAGTAAGCGAGCCGTCAAAACGCAAAAGATCGACAGCGGTAGAGCCGTAGCGCTTCTCGCGCTCGACAATAAAGCCATCCGGTCGCGGTCCCTTATCCGCAGCAGCATGCTCGACGAGAACAAGGCCGCCGGAAGCCAGCAATTCCGATTTGACAAGGGATTCCGCAAGCTGCGTGGCCGGGGCGGCCCCCAACGCATACGGAGCGTCGACCATCACAAGGTCGAACGGCGCCCCCTCAATACGACCGCGCGCTGCCAAAGCGAGGCAATCGGCGCAAAATACGCGATACGAGGAGCGCGGAGCACAGAGCGACTCAAGATTTTTGCGCACGAGAGCCGCGGCAGAACGATTGATGTCAAAAAAGGCGGCAAAAGCAGCACCACGCGAGAGCATCTCGATTCCCAATGCTCCTGATCCCGCAAAGGCATCGAGCACCCGGGCGCCTTCGATCCCCTGAGGAAGCGAAGAGTCGACCATCGATGCCATGGCCTCCCTCACGCGATCGGTCGTAGGCCTTGTGACGTCTCTCCCCTGCGGCTCGGCGATCTTGCGCCCACGCCATTGTCCGGAGATGATTCTCATCCTCCGCTTACCTCCTTAAAGATATTTCCATACCGTTCGACAACCTGCAGGCGTAACGGAAGCGTAGCCCGCGAGGACAAAGTAGGAGCATACCGCAAAAGCTCGCGCGCGTCCTCGTGGGCCGCCTCGATAATATCGGTGTCGGCATCAAGATCGACAAAGCGCAGGGTCACACCGCCATGCTGACGAAGCCCCAAAATCTCTCCCTCATGCCTAAGACGAAGGTCCTCCTCGGCAAGCGTAAAACCGTCGTTGCTCTTCTCGAGCGATTCGAGCCGGTCGCCCGCAACAGTATGTTTGGAACTCGAAAGCTGCGAAAGGACAAAACACGAACCGGGCAAGCTGCCACGGCCCACGCGTCCACGGAGCTGATGCAGCGTCGCCAAACCGAATCGCTCTCCGTTCTCGATAATCATCACCGTGGCCCGGGGGACATCCACACCAACCTCGACCACCGTGGTCGCCACGAGAATATCCACCTCTCCTCCGCGGAAGGCATCGATCACGCTGTCCTTGTCACGCGGGGAGAGGCGCCCATGAAGCGCGGCTATACGTGCCTTGGGGAGCAGATGGGACAGGTGCTCGACCTCCGATTCGACAGAATGCAGATGCTGGGCCGAAACAGGGCGCCCCAGCTCATCGAGTTCCAAGCCGGGTTGGACGTCAAGCTCATCTTGATCGTCCCTTTCGCTGACAAGTGGGCAAATAACGTATGCCTGCTGGCCCTCTTCAAGAGCAGCGCGCAGCGCGCCGTAGGCGATATCACGATTTGTATCGGCAAGAACGTGCGTTGTCACACCCGCGCCCGCAATGGGCCTATGCCTGATAATGCTCGTCTCGAGGTCACCGTAGACCGAAAGCGCGAGCGTACGCGGAATCGGGGTAGCGGTCATAACGAGCAAGTCGGCACCGGGCCCTTTGGCGCGCAAAAGATTACGCTGCCCCACACCAAAACGATGCTGCTCGTCAATCACCACAAGCGAAAGATGCGAAAAGACAACGTCATCTCCCAACACAGCATGGGTTCCAAAGAGGATGTCGAGCTCGCCGCAGCCAAGGGCAGACAGCATGCGATCGCGCTCTGCAGCAGATGTCGATCCGGTAAGCAACGCACAGCGCACGCCAGCTTGCTCGAGAACGGGCATGCATGAAGAAGCATACTGACGAGCCAACACAGAGGTGGGCGCCATGACACAGGCCTGCGTGCCCGTATCCGCGCACGAGGCCAGCGCAACCATCGCGACAGCCGTCTTTCCCGTTCCCACATCGCCCAAAAGTAAACGATTCATAATGCGATCGGAGCTTTGCATGTCAGTCAAAATCTCATCGACAGCCGCTTGCTGCTCGTCGGACAGCACAAAGGGAAGGGACTTCAAGACGGCAGAAACGTGCTCTTTGACCATATGCTTCACAGGCGTGATACCCAAAAGATTAGCGTCGTTGCGCAA
The DNA here is from genome assembly GCA_958348985.1 of uncultured Collinsella sp. GTDB lineage: Bacteria > Actinomycetota > Coriobacteriia > Coriobacteriales > Coriobacteriaceae > Collinsella. Next base: position 101,221 of record CATWBG010000004.1, read on the forward strand.
TCGAAGGGCGAGCTGCAGGTATAGAACCTCATCATAGGCAAGCCTGCGGCGAGCAAGCGTAGCCTCGGCGAGAGACGAAGGAAAATGAATGGAGCGCAACGCGCGCGAGATGCTCATAAGACGGCGTCGTGAACGCAGTTTGGCGGGCACAGGATCGCAAAATACGTCCGCTGTCTCGCAGGCAACAGAAACAATACGGCGCATCCAGGCTGCGCTCAGGCCCTCGCACGCACCGTGCACCGGCACAATCGCGCCCAGGGAAGAAGACGAGTCGAGTCGCTCATAATGCGGTGAGGCCATTTGTTTAAAGCCATAGGCAAACTCCACCTTCCCCATAACGGCAAGGCGGTCACCAGGCTTAAGCTGCTTTGCAATCCAGGGCTGCTTGAAAAACGAAACGCGCAGAACACCCGAATCATCTACAAGCATCACCTCGGTCACGATCAGACGAGGCCTCGGGCGTTTTTCCATCACGCGATCCACGGTGGCTATGATGGTGCACACCTGCCCCAGCGGCGCGGTCTCGATACTGTAGCCACGCGTGAAATCGAGATAGCGCCGCGGAATATGAAGGAGGAGGTCCCCCACCGTCTCGATGCCGAGCCTACGGAGAGCCTCCTCACGTGCACCCGAAACATATGTAAGACGCGAAACATCCTGCGCAAGGATGCCCGTCTGAGAAAGACGCGCGGAAGCCTCGGGTGTCATGATTGCGCGCGTCATATCGCACGGCCTATTCGATCGAGAAGATCACCGGATAGAGCGGCTGCTCACCACGGTGCGAATCGATCTCAAGATCAGGCTGGGCCTCCTCGATAGCAGAAAGGAGGTCTTCAAAGTCATCATCGGACATATCGGCGCCGGCGAGAATGGTGAGCGTATCGCCCTCCTCCTCGTCTTGCATGCGATTGATGCAGTCGACGGTGACCTGGGCCACATCGGAACCAACGATATCAATAGAGCCAGAGATGATACCCATGACATCGCCGGCATGAATCGGGCTGCCATCGGAAGCGGAGCTATCGCGGACAGCTGTCGTAACCTCGCCATCGCGTACCTCGGAGACAGCCTCTGTCATGGTCTCGACAACCTCATCGAGCGAAGCGTCGGGGACAACGGTAAACAGAGCCGAGAAGGCCTGGGGAACGGTCTTAGTGGGAACAACTGCAACGCGCTTGTTCTCGCAAGCAGACGCAGCGGCCTCGGCTGCCATACGGATATTGCCGTTATTGGGAAGGATGATGACGGATTCAGCGTTCACCTGGTCCACTGCAGCCAAAAGGTCGGCGGTGGAGGGATTCATGGTCTGTCCGCCAGAGACAATCATATCGACACCGAGCGACTTCAGGATTTCAGCCTGGCCGGAACCGGCAGCCACGGCAACAAAACCGAGCGGCTTCGCGGGCACGGCCTCGGCAGCCTGATCGGCCTTGATCTTTGCCGTGCGCTCGTGGGACTCCATATCCATGTTGTGGATAAAGACCTCGTAGACCTGGCCGTACTTGAGCATATGAGCCAAAATCTTGTCGGGAGTATTGGAGTGCACGTGCACCTTATAGTCGGGATAGGAACCTACAAGAAGCTCGCAATCTCCCATGGAAGCAAGGAACTTAAGGCACTTCTCCTCGTCGAACTTCTTCTCTGCTTTGAAGAGGAACTCGTTGCAATAGCGGAACTCAGAGCCCTCCCAGTCGTCATTAGCCTCAATCTCGACACGACCGAGCGCGTTTTCCTTCGCAGAGCTGGCATCTGAATCAAACGTAGCCGAAAAGCCCTCGATATTGGACGTGCGGCCCAAGGCAGCCGAGACGAAATTCTCGACAAAGATGGCAAAACCGAACGCACCGGAGTCGACCACGCCGTTCTCCTTGAGAACGGGCAGCAAGTCGGGCGTACGCGCCACAGACTGATAGGCCTCGACCACGATGGCGTCAAGCGCATCGGCGGGAGTCATTTTCTTCTTGGCGCACTCATCGGCCTTAGTGGAAATATCGCGCAGCACCGTAAGAATGGTGCCCTCCACCGGCTTACGAACAGCCTGGAAAGCGACTTTCACGGCGTTGCGAAGGGCCGCAGCGATATCGGCGGTGCTCACGGGGTTACTCGCCGAGATAAGGCCCTCAGCCACACCTCGAAGAATCTGCGAAGTAATAACGCCGGAGTTACCACGAGCGCCCATGAGGGAGCCATGGGTGATGGCGGCGGCAATAGCCTCGATGCTGGCATCTGCGGGCAGCTCCGCCACCTCCTTGACAACAGAAGCCAAAGTCAAGGACATATTGGTACCGGTGTCGCCATCGGGCACGGGGAAGACATTGAGCTTGTTGATCTCCTCGGCCTTATCGGCTACCGCCTTCGCGGCAATGGGAAAGCAGGTGCGGATGGTATTGGCAATCATATTGGGTGAATCTCCGAACAAGAAGAGGGTTAGCCGCGGGATTTAAGGGCATCGACGTGAATGGCGATCTTGAGGTGAGCCGGGTCGATCTGGGCAATCTCGACCAGGGTGAACGACACCGAGCTCGTGAGGTTCGCACAGACGGACTTCATGTTGACGCCATTTTCGAGCACGACATGAAGGTCCACGACAAGACCGTCTTCGGTGCTCGACACCATGACGCCCTTGCGCAGACGCTGGCCGGGAAGAAGGCGCACGCTCTCGGCGCCCTGAAGCTGCTCGGCCATGCCAACCACGCCGTAGCAAGACATGGCGGCATACCCAGCGATATCGGCGATGACATCGTTAGAGACACTCAAGGTGCCAGGAATGGTTTCACACACAGAAATCTCCTTTCCAGATGCATACCAGGCATCGGTTTGCGGGAGCAATCATCCTTGTATTTTACAACGCAAGCGCATGTAAATCAGTAATCAATCAAGCGCACACATGATGAGCGGAGTACAGGTGCGGCACGAATCCTTAACAAACGGATGGCTATCGATCCGAGATATCAAAAAAGCCACCCGAAGGTGGCTTTCAAGTTCGTGACGGAGCCGATGTATCGGCATGTTCACGCGTGGCTGCCGCGAAAGAACTTAGGAACGGGCGACCTTGCCGGACTTAAGGCAGGAGGTGCAGACGTTCATCTTACGACGCTGGCCGTTGACGACAACGTAGACACGCTGAATGTTGGGACGGAACTTACGGATGGAGACGCGGTGAGAGTGGCTGATAGAGCGACCAGCAACGGGGTGCTTACCGCAGATTTCGCAAACTTTGGACATGTGTAACCCTCCTTGGGCGGCGTATGTTGTTGATGCCGCGTGAACAAACAGCATTGCACTATATCACAGAAATGAAATAGTGCGCGATATTTACACAATGAACTTGGAAAACCATAGATACGTGGAGCAGACCGTTCCCAAGCAAATGCGCAGGCTATCATACCCCACTTTAGCCTGCATGCAAGAGCTAAAAGTGAAGAGTGGCGATTATGGTCGCCGGCAGCGCACTTATATATATGGCTGAGCCCATCTCCCACAATGGACCGGTCTTTAGGGGCGTAGGGGCGCGTTTACGTTCAGACTGAATAGTTTCTTTCGATTTCTTTATTGAAACGCTTCATCTATCGATTCAAACGAAGAGACGGCACCTGTGCGTAAAAACGATAACGATATAGCTATTCATCTGCGAAATCTCAGAGGTGCAAACCGTTTGCCTCCTTCAGATTCTCACCATAAGTGAATGGCGAAATCGCAAGTGAAACGCTTCATTTATGCCGTTTATCGACAAAAAGCTACCGCTCGCATCAAAACGCACATATATGTCATAGAATTTCGGCTCGTAGGCACAGCCCAACTAAGAGGAGGAGCTTAGCATGGCAAAAAAGCCAACGACTGACGCCGCGCCCGAGATCGTGGACAGCATCGACGCCCTCGAGGCAAAACTCGCGCGCATGCGTGAAGCACAGGAGGTCTTCGCCACCTATACCCAAGAGCAGGTCGATAAGATCTTCTACGAGGCAGCTCTCGCTGCGAACAAGGCCCGTATCCCCCTGGCCAAGATGGCCGTCGAGGAGACCGGCCGTGGCGTTCTTGAGGACAAAATCATCAAGAACCACTACGCCGCCGAGTATATTTACAACGCTTACAAGGACACCAAGACCTGTGGCGTGCTCGAGCGCGACGAGGCTTATGGCATCACCAAGATCGCTGAGCCCATCGGCATCGTCGGTGCCGTCATCCCGACCACCAACCCCACTTCTACCGCAATCTTCAAGACTTTGATCTGCCTGAAGACGCGCAACGCGATCATCATCTCCCCGCACCCCGCTGCTGCCAAGTGCACCATCGCTGCAGCCAAGCTCGTGCTCGACGCCGCCGTCAAGGCCGGTGCTCCCGAGGAGATCATCGGCTGGGTCGACGTACCTTCCATCGATTTGACCGGCAAGGTCATGGCCGACGTCGACATCATCCTGGCCACCGGTGGCCCGGGCATGGTCAAGGCCGCCTACAGCTCCGGCAAGCCCGCACTGGGCGTCGGCGCAGGCAACACCCCCGTCATCATCGACGACACCGCCGACATCAAGCTGGCTGTCAACTCCATCATTCACTCCAAGACGTTCGACAACGGTATGATCTGCGCTTCCGAGCAGTCCGTGACCGTCATCGATAGCGTCTACAAGGAGGTCAAAGAGGAGTTTACCCGCCGCGGCTGCTACTTTGTCAAGAAGGGCAAGGAACTCGAGGCCCTGCGCGAGGCTATGTTCAAGAACGGCGCTCTCGACCACCGCATCCCCGGCATGGCTGCCGCCAAGATCGCCGAGCTCGCCGGCATCGAGGTTCCCGCCAAGACCAAGATCTTGATCGCCGAGGTCACCTCGACCGACCCCGAGAAGGAAGAGTTCAGCCACGAGAAGCTCTCTCCCGTCCTCGCCATGTATCATGCCAAGGACTTCCAGGAGGCAGTGGACAAGGCCGAGCACCTCGTGCTCGCCGGCGGCCCGGGCCACACCGCGTCGCTCTACGTCCACCCGGCCCAGAGCGAGAAGATCGCCCTGTTCGAGAACACCATGAAGGCCTGCCGTATCGTCATCAACACCCCCTCCTCGCAGGGCGGCATCGGTGACCTGTACAACTTCGGCATGAAGCCGTCCTTGACCCTGGGCTGCGGCTCCTGGGGCGGCAACTCCGTCTCCGAGAACGTTGGGGTGAAGCACTTGATCAACGTCAAGACCGTCGCGGAGCGCCGCGAGAACATGCTGTGGTTCCGCGCTCCCGAGAAGGTGTACTTCAAGAAGGGCTCCACGCCTGTGGCGCTCGACGAAATCGGCCGCGTCATGGGCAAGAAGCGCGCCTTCATCGTGACCGACCAGTTCCTGTTCAAGAATGGCAACACCCGCGCTATCGAGGCCAAGCTCGACGAGATGGGCATCGCGCACGACTGCTTCTATGATGTCGAGCCCGACCCCTCCCTGCAGTGCGCTCGCCGCGGTGCCGCCCAGATGCGCCTGTTCGAGCCCGATGTGATCATCGCCGTCGGCGGCGGCTCCGCCATGGACGCCGGCAAGATCATGTGGGTCATGTACGAGCATCCCGAGGTCAACTTCGAGGATATGGCCATGGACTTCATGGATATCCGCAAGCGCGTCTACACCTTCCCCGAAATGGGTCAGAAGGCTTACTTCGTCGCCGTCCCCACCTCTTCGGGTACCGGCTCCGAGTGCACGCCGTTCGCGATCATCACCGACAAGGAAACCGGCATCAAGTGGCCGCTTGCCGATTATCAGCTGATGCCCAAGATGGCTATCGTCGACGTCGACAACGCCATGACCGCCCCGCGCGGCCTCACCGCTGCCTCCGGCATCGATGTCATGACCCACGCCATCGAGTCCTATGTCTCCATCATGTCTTCCGACTACACGCGTGGCCTTTCCGAGCGCGCCGCCAAGCTCGTGTTCGAGAACCTGCCCTCCAGCTTTGAGAACGGCGCCAAGGACCCGCATGCCCGCGAGGAGATGCACAACGCCTCCTGCATGGCCGGCATGGCATTCGCCAACGCCTTCCTGGGCCTCAACCACTCCATGGCCCACAAGCTCGGCGCCTTCCATCACATCCCGCACGGCCTGGCAAACGCCGTCATCCTGACGCGCGTCATGCGCTACAACGCTGCTGAGGCACCGGTCAAGATGGGCACCTTCTCGCAGTACCCCTACCCCAACGCGCTGCACGCCTACGCCGACATGGCCCGCTATTGCGGCGTTGAGGGCAAAGACGATGCGGAGGTCTTCGAGAACTTCATCGCCAAGCTCACCGAGCTGTGCGATTTCATCGGCGTTAAGAAGACGATCGCCGAATATGGTGTGGACGAGAAGTATTTCTTGGATACACTTGATGAGATGACCGAGCAGGCGTTCAACGACCAGTGCACCGGCGCCAATCCGCGCTACCCGCTCATGAGCGAAATCAAGGAGCTCTACCTGGACGCATACTACGGCCGTGAGCCGCAGAGCTACGGCGTCTAACAGTAGCGACTTCGGGTTTGGAAGGGAGGTAACACGCAATAGGCGGTTACCTCCCTTTTTCATACGTCGGTTGCCCATCCGGGCAGAAGGGATGCGTCGATCATGAAACTTCCGGAGAACAAGGTCGAGCTGGTAAAGCGCGGCAACAAGGTCGTCTATGACCTGGGCGATAAGATAGTGAAGGTCTTCAACGAGACAAAACCGCTGTCCGACGTCTTCAACGAGGCGCTCAACCTTGCCCGCATCAACGAGTGCGGCATCCCCAGCCCTAAGGTGCTGCAGGTATCCGAAATCGAAAACGGTGGTGGCTGGGCCATGGAGACCACCAAGATTCCCGGCACCGTGATGGCGGAGAGGATGCAGGCGGAGCCCGGCCACTTCTACGAGTATCTCGAGCAGTTTGTAGACCTCTTGATTGAGATTCACAGCTATCGCTGCCAGCAGCTCAACCGCCAGAAGGACAAGTACTCCCGCATGATTAAGAGCCTCGACGGAATCGACGGCACGACCCGCTACAACCTCCTTGAGCGTCTAGATGGTATGAAGAAGGACACGTGTGTGTGCCATGGCGACTTCAATCCCACGAACATCATCATTGGTGAAGACGATAAGCTCTATGTCTGCGACTGGGCTCACGCCACCCAGGGTGAGCCTGCGGCAGACGCAGCCATGACGTATCTGCTCCTCTCCATCCAGGACAAGCAGCAGGCCGACACCTTCCTTGAGATGTATTGCGACCGCTCCGGCACGCCGATGCAAGTTGTGCGTCAGTGGATGCCCGTTGTCGCCGCCTCAGAACTTGCCCGCAACCGTGAAGGCCAGGATCGCGACGCGCTCTTGAGCTGGGTCGATGTTATGGATTACCAGTAATCCACAGGTACGTCTGGACCGTTAGCCGAGCTGTATATCAGTCCAAGCAACCCGGACACATAACGCCGCGGGTCGATGCAATTTCGCATCGACCCGCGGCGTCTATCGTAAAAAGCAAGAATTGTTAGCCATAAAGCCAGCAGGCGATTATGCCTTCATGACATTGAACGCAAGCCCGAGATGATTCAACAACATTGGAGATGCCCCAGTCGGAGAGCAAGGGCATTTGAGCATGATCGACATTCCAACAAAAACCTTGCTCAGACACTTCCGCTCCAACGCTTACGGGAATGCACGAAAAACGGCGACCCTGGGCCGCGCAAATCTCCCAAGCGCCATTCGCATGAAGAATCCGCGCTTCAAAATCGTCTTCGACAACGCGAACAGAAGATCGCGCTCCAACAAGACGCCCGAGCACGCCAAGCGCATGATCGGGAGCGCCTCCAGACACGCATGTACACACAATCTCGGCATGGGGCCAGCGCTTCCCGACTGCACGCAACGCCAATGCAAGATCGGTCGCATCCTTATGAGGGTCATAGCGCTCAACCTCAAAAGAAGCAGCCTTGGTACGCGATTGTGCCTCCTCGACAAGGCGAAGGCCGCGCTCCCCCACCGTATCGGCATCGCCGCAAAACAGATCGCACGAAAGACCGGCATCGAGAACAGCATCTAAGCCGCGATCGACCGCAACGATATGAGTACAGCCCCGTGCCGCATAACAAACCGTTTTAGCGGAAGAGCGATCTGGGGAGCCACCGACGATGAGAACACAATCGACATCCGAATTAGACAAGGCCCTCATCTCCCTCAAACCCTTCGTACACCTCGATGTCGTCAAGATAGGCGGCCTGTGCAGCCTCTGCACGTCGCCGCATCAGCTCTGCACAAAGACCACAATGGGAGCATCCGTTTGCGCAGAGCCGCCCGGGAGTTCAATCTACATACGCACGAATGCGATCGAGCGTAAGCTCGGCGAATGAATCAATAAAGATTTCGCAGTTCGCCTGGACGTCCGGGCGGGTGCCACGGCCTTCGGGGTCAAAGATACCCACACGGCGATACCCCGCAGAAGCGGAGCTGATAAGACCGAACGGCATGTCCTCGAATACCCAGACATCCGCATGGTCGACATCCTTCATGCCGTGGATCTCGCTCAGCTTTTCCAGCGCCAAATTGTATACATCCGGACAGTCCTTAGAAGCACCGGCGTCTGCCGTCGTGACGATCACATCGAAGTAACGACCGATACCCAACGCATCAAGACCGATTTGAACCGACTCTGCAGGGGTCGAAGTGGCGATAGCCATCGGAATGCCCGCATCATACGCAGACTTCAAGAAATCGGCTACTCCCTCGCGGACAGAAGCCTCTTCGCTGTAGCCGCGCGCAAGCATGCTCAAAAGGCGATCATAGACCTCTTGCGCGTCGTTACCGACACCCCACTTGCGGTGGTATCCCTCGCACTCATCCATAACGGAGAGAGACTCGAATTCGGCAAAATCATCAGCCACGGTATCAACACCGTACGTCTTGAGCAGTGCAGGCTGTATGCGCAGCCACATTCCCATGGACTGCAAAATGGTGCCATCGCAATCAAAGATAAATGCACGGGGCATCTTCTGGTCGAGTGTCATGAAATCCCCTCTCGGAAGACTGGCCTGGAACGAAAACCAATACTTCAAACAGTGTCCATGGTAGCAAAACTCCAAACCAAGACGAAGGACACCGAAAGCCGCGCATCTAAATCAAAAATACGAGAATCGTAAATTGTCAAGCCTCGTTCACCCATGGATTAAAATCGACCGTCCCGCACTCCCATGAGCAGGAATGAGCTTGGAAGTGCTACTTTAAAAGAGGTTATTTTTTCTTGGAAGACCCCGACATTCGATGGACTGATTACCGTGAGCAAACAACACGAAACCCTTGCCACAACCAACGTCGAGTCCTCCCTCGCCATCAGCAAAGACGATATCTATCTATTTGGTCAAGGCACCTGGCTCGGCTGCGCCGAAAAGCTCGGCTCCCACCCCGACATCGAAGATGGGACCCACGGATGGAGTTTTGCCGTTTGGGCACCAGCGGTCCGAAGCGTAAGCGTTGTTGGAGATTTCAACGCGTGGACACCGGGGGTGCATCCCCTTGCACGCGTGCATCAAAGCGATATCTGGCAGGGCTTTATCTCCGGGCTCAAAGCTGGTGAGCTGTACAAATACGCGCTGGAAACGGATTCTGGAGAGGTTCTTTTCAAGGCGGATCCCATGGCGGTGGCCGATGAGATTCCGCCGGGAACAGCCTCGAAGCTGTGGTCGCTCGACGGCTACCAGTGGAACGATAAGCTATGGCTCGAGCAACGCCGCGCCTCAAACCACATGAAACAGCCCCTCAACATCTATGAGGTACACCTGGGGAGCTGGAATCGCCATGGCGATGAGCCCCAGGGAGAGCCGCGCGAAGATGGAACCTATCCCGGCCCGGGCGACCCCTTCCCCGCCCAGCGTGGAACGTATTACAGCTATCGAGACCTTGCGCAGGAGCTCGTGCCGTACGCAAAAGATATGGGCTATACCCATATCGAAATCTTGCCGATAACCGAGCATCCCTTCGACGGCTCATGGGGCTATCAAACAACGGGCTACTACGCCACCACGGCGCGCTTTGGGACGCCTCAGGAGTTCATGCAGCTTATCGATACCGCCCACCGAGCAGGTATCGGTATCATCATGGACTGGGTTCCCGGCGGATTTTGCGCAGATGCCCATGGTCTCGCCACGTTCAATGGGCATATGCTCTACGAACACGAGATTCACCCCAACTGGGGAACGCACAAGTTCGATTTCTCGCGCCCCGAGGTAGTGAGCTTTCTTACTGCCAACATCTTGTTCTGGCTCGAGAACTTCCATATCGATGGCATCCGCATGGATGGCGTCTCGAGCATGCTCTATCTCAACTTCGGAATCGACAACGAATCCGATAAAAAATTCAACGCCCTCGGAACCGAAGAGGACCTTGATGCCAGCGCCTTCATTCGCTCCGTCAATACCTGCGTCTCCGAGCGCATGCCCGACGTGATGATGATCGCCGAGGAATCCACGGCTTGGCCCCTCGTCACCTATCCGCCAAGCGAAGGCGGCTTGGGCTTCCACTACAAGTGGGATATGGGATGGATGAACGATACCCTGCATTACATGCAAACCGATTTTCCCTGGAGACCCGGCAATCACGGACTGCTCACGTTTTCGATGATGTACGCCTTTAACGAGAACTTCGTGCTGCCGCTCTCGCACGACGAGGTCGTCAACGGCAAATGCTCACTGATCGGCCGCATGCCCGGAGATTGGTGGCGCCAGTTCGCCGGCATGCGCACGCTCGCGTTTTACCAGATAACGCACCCGGGCGCAAAGCTCAACTTCATGGGCAATGAAATCGCTCAGTTCATCGAATGGCGCTACTACGAATCCATTCAGTGGTTCTTAACACATGAATACGAGACCCACCGCAATCAGCAGCAATTCATCAAGGCCCTCAACGCGTTTTATCTCGAACAACCCGCACTCTTTGAGCGCTCCTACACCCCGGACGGCTTTGAGTGGATCGATGCTGACAACGCCGATCAGTCCATTGTGACCTTTGTGCGCCATGGCGACGACCCAAAAGACGACCTTCTCATCCTTATCAACTTCGATCCGGCATCCTACGAGCGATTCCGTATAGGCGCCCCACGCGAAGGCGACTGGAAGCTCATCTTCAATAGCGACGATGCGCGCTACGGAGGCTCTAACTATCCCGTGCGCGAGCTTGTTTCAAGCGAACCGGTTGCCTGGAACGGCAGGGAGAACTCGATCGAAACTCCCGTACCCGGTCTCGCCGGCCTTGTATTTCGCAGGGTTGGGCCCTCGAGCTACGTGCCGCCCAAGACGTCCGCGCGCAAGCGTTCAAAGACCCCCGCTAAGGCATCTGCCAAGGCGTCCAATAAAACCAAAAAGAAGAAATCCCCGCGCAGCAGCGCACGCAAAGGAGAGAATGTATGACAAAGATTTTCGAAACCCCACAGCAGTTTGCCGATGAGTATCTGCGCGTCCTGACCGCCGAAGTTGGAAAGGACCTTGCCGGCTGCACCAACACCGAGCGCTACCAGGCACTCGCCAAACTTATTGCCCAAAAGGCGAACCAGCAGTTTGCGCAATCCGACTCGGAAAACGCTAAAAGCGACAAGAAAAAGGTCTATTACTTCTCGCTGGAGTTCTTGCTTGGTCCCCTGCTCGATAATTACCTGCTCAACTATGGTATCCGAGATGTCGTCACCGAGGGCCTGGACAGCATGGGCATCAAGCTCGACGATGTCTTGGCCGAAGAGGGAGACCCTGGCCTGGGCAATGGCGGTCTGGGCCGCCTTGCCGCATGCTTTCTCGACTCCATGGCCGCCGAAGGCATCCTGGGCTTTGGCAACGGCATGCGCTACCGCTACGGGCTCTTCCGTCAAAAAATCGAGGGCGGACGCCAGGTAGAGGTCACCGACAACTGGCTCGACAAGGGCTATCCGTGGGAAACGCGACATGACGAGAGCTCCGTTATCGTTCGATTTGGCGGAGAGGTTGTTCGCCACGAAGACGAAAGCGGAAAGTTCTGGTTTAGCCAAGAGGGCGGAGAGATGGTAAAGGCCGTCCCCTACGACGTGCCCATCATCGGCATGGATGGCACGACCGTGAATCGCCTGCGTCTGTGGAGCGCCGAGCCCGCGCAGGAGGACTTCGATCTTGACGCATTCAACCGTGGCGACTATGCCGCTGCCGCGAAGTTCCGCACCGATGCCGAGGCGATCTCGGAAATTTTGTATCCCAACGACGCGGGCGAGCACGGTCGCATCCTGCGCCTTAAGCAGGAGTATCTGTTCGTTGCCGCCGGCCTTGCGTCCATCATCCGCAACTTCAAGTTCGATCACCCCGATGCCGACTGGAAACGCTTCCCCGAGCTCGTGGCAATCCACACCAACGACACGCACCCCGCCATGTGCGGCGCCGAGCTGATGCGCCTGCTGGTGGACGAAGAGGGCCTGGATTGGGACACCGCTTGGGACATCGTGACCAAGAGCATCTCCTACACCAACCATACTGTTCTTCCCGAAGCCCTGGAAAAGTGGCCGATCGATACCTTCCAGCGTCTTCTTCCACGCGTCTACATGTATATCGACGAGATCAATCGCCGCTATATGGAGTCTTTCCCGCGCGAGGGCGAAGGATGGCAAGACCGTCTGCGCAACACCGCTATCCTCTGGGATGGACAGGTGCGCATGGCAAACCTCTCTGTCATCTGCTCCCATTCCGTCAACGGCGTGGCACAGATCCATACCGACATCCTCAAGCGCGAGACGCTGCATGATTTCTATGCGATGACGCCCGAGAAGTTCAACAACAAGACCAATGGCATCTCGCCGCGCCGCTTCCTCGCCAACGCCAATCCCTCGCTTGCCCGACTCATCACCGAGAAAATCGGCGACGGCTGGCTGCGTGACGCCGAGGAACTCAAGCGTCTTGAGGCCTTTGCAAACGATGATGCCTTCCTCGATGCGCTCGCCGCATCCAAACGCGAGAACAAGGAGCGCCTCGCTCGCTATATCGCCGCACAGACCGGCGTTGAGCTCGACGTGAATTCCATCTTTGATGTTCAGGTCAAGCGTTTCCATGCCTACAAGCGTCAGCTGCTAAACATCTTCAAGGTCATGGACATCTACAACAGGATGCTTGCCGACCCAACCTACAAGCCGCATAAGACTTCGTTCATCTTTGCCGGCAAGGCAGCAAGCGCATACACGTTTGCCAAGGAAACGATTCGCCTCATCAACTCCGTAGCCGATGTTGTGAACAACGACGAGCGCGTCAACGACTACATCAAGGTCGCCTTCGTTCCCAACTTCGCCGTATCCAATGCGCAACTTATCTACCCCGCCACCGAAATCTCTGAGCAGATCTCGACGGCAGGCAAAGAGGCATCGGGAACCTCGAACATGAAGCTCATGATGAACGGAGCCCTTACCCTGGGAACCCTCGATGGTGCAAACATCGAGATCGCCGAGCTTGCGGGTATGCAAAACGAAAAGATCTTCGGCATGAAAGTCGATGAAGTCGAGGCGCTGCGCCGCGGCAACTACTTTGCATGGGACGTTGTGAACAACGACCGCGAACACATTGGCCGCTGCGTCGAACAGCTGGTCGATGGCACCTTTGGCGCACTCTCCGGTAACTTCGAAAGCATTCATGCCGAACTCATGAACAACAACGACTACGACTTTGTCATCGCCGATTTCGCGAGCTACACGCAGGCTTGGCGAGAGCTCACGGATTCCTACGACGACACGCGCGAATGGCAGCGCAAGGCGCTGGCGAACATCGTGAATTCCGGTCACTTCTCGAGCGATCGCACCATCCGTGAGTACGCTCGCGATATCTGGCATGTATAGGTAACCGTTAATCGGCAAAAGGAGAAACCGATGAGCAAGAAGGAATGCATTGCCATGCTCCTCGCGGGAGGACAAGGCAGTAGGCTGGGTGCATTGACCAGCAAGATCGCTAAACCAGCCGTCTCCTTCGGCGGCAAGTTTAGGATTATTGACTTTTCGCTGTCGAACTGCGCCAATTCGGGTATCGACACGGTGGGCGTTCTCACGCAGTATCGTCCCTATCTTCTAAACTCCTATGTGGGCTCCGGTGAGGCGTGGGATCTGGATGAGCGCGGCGCCGGCGTATCGATTCTGCCCCCTTACGCCACACAGGAAGGCGGCAGCTGGTACGCAGGGACCGCAGATGCCGTTGCCCAAAATATCGGCTATATCAAAGAGCATGACCCCGAATATGTTTTGATTCTCTCGGGCGATCATCTCTATCGCATGGACTATCGCAAGATGCTCGAGACGCATATCGAGCACAACGCCGATCTCACGATTTCGGTCATGCCCGTGCCCTGGGAAGAGGCCAGCCGCTTTGGCATCATCACCAAGGACCCCGAGGACGATCGCATCCTCAAGTTCACGGAGAAGCCCGAGAAGCCCGATTCCAACCTTGCCTCCATGGGCATTTATATCTTCAGCACCAAGCTTTTGATCGATGCCCTCGAGGAAGACGCCCTCGACCCGCGCTCCAGCCATGATTTTGGCAAGGACATCATCCCCAAGCTTCTTGAAGAAAACCGTCGTCTGTTCTGCTATGAATTCTATGGCTTCTGGAAGGACGTCGGCACCATCTCGAGCTTCCATGAGACGTCGATGGATCTGTTGGGCGAAAACCCCGAGTTCGATCTATTCGACAAGAAGTTCCCCATCATGAGCAACGTCACAACGCGTCCGCCGCACTACATTGGACCCGATGCGCGCGTCGAGGATTGCTTGATCTCCAATGGCTGCAAGGTCTTTGGCAGCGTGCGACACTCCATCATCTCAACCGACTGTGTGATCGATGAGCGCGCCGTCGTCGAGGATTCGGTGCTGCTGCCCGGCACTCATGTCAAGGCCGGCGCCCACGTGGCCCGCGCGATTCTAGGCGAAAACTCGACGGTCGAAGAGGGCGTTAAGCTCGGTAGCGTTGACGTTACAAAGGATACCGCCGTCGTTGGTAATGATGTTGTGATCGGGAAGGGGGAATGAACCGATGATCAACCGTAAGGCCATCGGCTACATCACCGCAAACTATACCTGCCACACGAGCTCTAAGCTCACCGAATGCCGACCCCTGGCGGCCCTGCCAATCTTTGGTCGCTATCGTCTGATCGACTTCCCGCTCTCCAATATGATGAACGCCGGCATCAAAACCGTCGGCGTCGTGATGCCGAGCAATTACCGCTCGCTCATCGACCATATGGAATCGGGCCGCGACTGGATGCTCGACCGCAAGAAGGGCGGCCTGTTCTTGCTCCCCGGCAGCGCATTCGGCACCTCCAAGCGCGGCATGCGCTTCCTGCTGCGCGACATTATCGCCAACAAGACGCTTTTCCAGCGCTCTGACCTGCCCTATGTGGTCATGTGCGGATGCAACATCATCTTCAACATCGATCTTGCCGAAATCATCAATGCCCACGAGCGCTCTGGCGCCCGCGCCACTATGGTGTACTGTCGCGCCGAGCGCGAGCACGACGACGACGTAACCGCTCTGGAGATCGGCGAGGCGGGACGCGTGCATGCACTGCGCTCCGGCTGTTCCTTCGGCGACAACAAATTCCTTGACTGCTGCGTCATCAACCGCGACGTGCTGCTCGACATCATCGACAACTATCAAGACGTCGATCATCTGGACCTCTTTGAGGCAATCGAGCCCGAGTTCGGCCGCATCGACGTATGTTCCTACGAGTTCAAGGGCCTGGCGCTTGGCGTCTTTGATGAGCAGTCCTACTACCAGCGCTCCATGGAAGTGCTGCGTCCCGATCTGAACGACCGCTTGTTCAACCCCGATCGCCCCATCATGACCAAGGCACACGACGCACCGCCCGCAAAGTACTGCACGGGCAGCACGGTGTGCAACTCCTTGGTGTCTGCAGGATGTTTGATTCAAGGTACGGTGCGCGGGTCCATCCTTGCACGCGACGTTATCGTTGAGCACGGCGCCTCGATATCGAACTCGATCATCATGCAGAGCTGCGTGATTCGCAGCGGGGCGCGCGTGGAGAATGCCATCGTCGACAAGAACAACGTGATTCCGGCGCAGACAGAGCTGCGTGGCACCCCCGATGTAACCCTCATCATCCCCAAGGCGCCCCTGGCGACTAAGGAACTCGCAACCCTTGACTAACCCCAACGATGCATGTGACCCGCGACTAAGAAAGGAAACCCAGCATATGACCGAAGCGGCAATCAAACCCCTCCATGTGGTGTTCGCGAGCGCGGAGGCCGCTCCGTTTGTCAAGACGGGTGGCCTTGGCGATGTTGCGGGCTCACTCCCCCATGCCCTGAAGGCTGCAGGCGCAGAAGTCATCGTCATGGTGCCCAAGTACTCCACGATCGATGGCTCCTACCTCAGCCAAATGGAGCATGTCACCGATTTTTACGTGCCCCTGGGATGGCGAAACGAGTACTGCGGCCTCGAGCGCCTGGTGCACGACGGCATCACGTATCTATTCGTAGACAACGAGCGTTATTTTAAGCGCGATTATCCGTATGGCTTTTTTGACGATGGCGAACGCTTTGCGTTCTTCTCCAAAGCCATCTGCGAGTCTCTCCAGCATCTACCGGATGGTTTTGTCTGCGATATCCTGCACTGCAACGACTGGCACACCGCCATGGCGCCTGTGTTTTTGCGCGAGTTCTATCAGGGACTCCCCTTGTATGAAAACGTGCGCACCGTCTACTCCATCCATAACATCGCCTTCCAAGGTCAATATAGCGACTTCGTGCTAGATGACATCTTGGGGCTTGGCGGCGTAGAAGCCGCAGCACGCCAGCTGAGGTGCGACGCCGATTCCATCAACTACATGCTCGGCGCCATCAACTACTCCGATGCCATTACAACCGTATCTCCCAGCTATGCAGAAGAGATTCGCACGCCCGAATACGGCGAGGGCCTCGACGGTGCCCTGTGTCGCCGTCAAAATGTCCTGCACGGCATCGTCAACGGCATCGACGTGATACGCAACGATCCGGCACACGACAAGCGCATCGCCGCGGCCTACTCGATAGAAGACATGACGGGCAAGGCGCTTTGCAAGAAGGCCATTCAAGAAGAACTGGGACTTGAGGTACGAGACGACCGTCCCCTCATGGTTATGGTCACGCGCCTCACCAGGCAAAAGGGTATGGACCTGGTCATGTATTGCCTCGAGCGCATCCTCAACGGCGGTGTTCAGGTGGCAATTCTGGGCACGGGCGATACCGACTACGAAGATGCCCTGCGCTGGTATCAATCGATCTATCCCGGTCAGATGGCGGCGCGTATCGAATTCGACTCGGCGCTTTCGCAGCGGATGTATGCCGGTGCCGACATGTTCCTCATGCCTTCGCTCTTTGAGCCCTGCGGATTATCCCAAATGATTGCCATGCGCTATGGCACCCTGCCCATCGTACGCGAAACGGGCGGTCTTCGTGATACCGTGACCCCGTATAACCAATACACGGGAGAAGGCACCGGTTTTTCGTTCGCACACTTCAATGGTGAGGAAATGGGCGATACGGTCTTCCGCGCAGCGCGCCTGTTCTGGGATCAGCCGAGCGAATGGAAAAAACTCGTATCCCAGGCCATGTCCTGCGACTTTAGCTGGACGGCCTCCGCTGCACGCTACCTCGATCTTTACTTAACGCTTCACCCCGATTGCAGCTTGCATAAGCCCAAGCCCAAACAAAAGGCCACTGCAAAACGCAGCCCAAAAACCACTCCCGCAGCCATGCGCACAGCCAAGACGGCAAAGGCGGCACCCGCAGTGGTTCCGGTGGGTCAAACCGCCGCAGCAACCTCTGCTGGCAACAATTTGGACGTTGAGCCCAAAGAAAAACCTGCACGCACGCGCAAAACAGCAGCGGCAACCAAGAAGACCGCCGCTATGCACAAGGACGAGAAACCGCTTGACGATAGCGCAGAGCGGGAAAACAGCAAGGTGGCATCGAACAAGGCGCGCCCGAAGACAACCGCCGGGGCACAGGCTAAAACCGCAAGCACGCGCACGACTAAGACAAGTGCCAAAAAAGTGACGACAGCCAAGGAAAAGACACAGGCCGCACCTTCCCATGCGCCAACATCTTCGCCCAAAGTAGACTCCCCCGCTCAGGCGAACGCACCCAAAGCACCCAAAGCGTCAGTCAGGGCACGCAAGACAGGCGTCTCAAGCACCAAGACGACCACTCCGCGCAAATCCTCTTCCTCCGCAACGAGAGGGCATGGTCGAACATCCAGCAAATAATTGCGCGTCCATCTCTTAAACCTCAAATGCACGGATGCGGGGCGTTGCAGCGATAAGGCTGCGCGCCCCGCTTGCTTGCATATTCCTGTACACTTGTACACTGGCTTTTGTACATTCATCAAAGAAACGACAGTCGATGGTATTCCGGCACAACTCCCGCTCCCCTCAATTCAGAACCCCCTTTGGCGCCGTTGCATGCAGTACGCCCGTACGCCTGAGTTGCCAAGTCGATGGTGACAAATCACACGAAGCAACATGTATCCTGAGACTTTGGATCGATGGCGAGGGCGAAACGCTCCTCGACATGGACCGCGATAAGGAAGGCATGTTCTCAACAACGATTACGAGGGACACCCCTGCAATCGTTTGGTACTCCTTTATCATTCGCCAGCCCGGTAGGCAGGAGCTGCGCATTGGCGCCCCACAAGGCTCCCAAGGCGGCGAGGGCGTTGTCTATGACTACGCAGAAGTCCCCTCGTTCCAGCTCACGGTGTATCAGCCGCGCCGCCAGCGCCCTGCATGGTATGAAAATGGCATTGCCTATCAAATCTTCCCGGATCGCTTTGCGCGCGATGCCGCATGGCGTGAGAGAACTGCTGCCGAGTGCGCAAGGCCCCGACGCGGCAGCGCCAAGCACCTCATAGAGGATTGGTCCACGCCCCCCACCTATAGCAGAAACCCCGACGGCTCCATTACCTCATGGGACTTCTACGGCGGATCGCTCAAGGGCATCGAAGAAAAACTCCCCCACTTGAACGAAATGGGCATTACGGCAATCTACCTCAACCCCATTTTCGAAGCCGTGAGCAATCATCGATACGACACTGCAAACTACCTGCATATCGATCCGATGCTGGGAACCGACGAAGACTTTCGCGACCTATGCCAAGCAGCGCACGAGCATGGCATCGGTATCATTCTCGATGGCGTCTTTAACCATACAGGCGACGACTCGATCTATTTCAACCGCTATGAGAACTATCCCGCTCCTGGCGCCTGGCAAGGTGGAACTTCACCCTGGAAAGACGCCTTCAGCTTCAATGAAGATGGGACCTACGAGTGCTGGTGGGGCGTAACCAACATGCCGGCGCTCAACGAAAACTCACCCGCCGTTCGCGAGCTATTGCTGGGAAAAGACGGCGTGATTCGCCACTGGCTACGCATGGGTGCCGACGGCTGGCGCCTGGATGTGGCAGACGAGCTTACCGATGGTTTTATCGCCGAGATCAAGCGAGCGGCGACTACCGAAAAGCCCGATGCGCTCGTGCTGGGCGAAGTCTGGGAAGACGCTTCGAATAAGATCAGCTATGGCAATCTTCGTCGCTACCTATTGGGCGATGAGCTCGATGCCGCCATGAACTATCCGTTCCGCGACATGGTGATCGGCTTTCTCACCGGCACCGAGGGCATCGACGCCTACCGTGCCGCCGAGATGATCGAGTCGCAGAGCGAGAACTATCCTGCTGAGGCCTTGCGCTGCTCGCTCAACCTTCTGAGCAGCCATGACCGCGCACGCATCATCTCCGTTTTAGGTGGGATGGAAAACCCGGATAGTATTCCCGAAAACGAGCGGGCAACATGGCATCTACCAGACGACAAGCTCGGTCTTGCCAAGGGTCGATTCTGGCTCGCCACCCTCATGCAAATGACGTATCCAGGCGTACCGTGCGTCTATTACGGCGATGAAGCAGGTCTGCAAGGCGCCACAGACCCCGGCAACCGCTCGACCTACCCGTGGGGACATGAAGACCTGGATTTCCAGGCTATGATTAAAAACGCCGCCTCTCTTCGCCGGTCTATGCCGCTACTTGGAACCACATCGATTGAGGCTCGAGCTCTCGATGCCGACGTCCTCATGTATTCGAGGGGTAAAACGCAGTGCGAGTGTCTGAGCATGCTCGTCAATCGCGATTCCTGT
This sequence comes from uncultured Collinsella sp., assembly GCA_958348985.1. Lineage (GTDB taxonomy): Bacteria > Actinomycetota > Coriobacteriia > Coriobacteriales > Coriobacteriaceae > Collinsella. The sequence continues at coordinate 121,345 of CATWBG010000004.1, forward strand.
AACACGCATACGGTGCGCATTCCGTTTTTGGGAGAAGCCGCAACCGATCTCATTTCCGGGCGCACCCTCTGTGCGGATGCCGATGGCTTGACCACGGTAACGCTGTACCCCCTGGGCAGCGCTGCTGTCTATTTTCATTCGCGCGGGCGCCTGCAAAAGCCGCTTTGCCACGGCTGGGGCGTGATGTGCCACGTCACCTCCATCCCCTGTGAGGGCAAGCCTGGTACGCTGGGCGCTCCCGCACGTCGTTTTGTCGATCATCTGCAGGAAATGGGCGCATCGTACTGGCAGGTCCTGCCCCTCAATCCAACCGATGGACATCACTCCCCCTATGCTGGCCCTTCCGCCTTTGCAGGCAATATCGACCTCCTGGAGGAAGACGCTGCCACGATTCAAGAGATGTATCGCGCATTCATCGAAAACGGAGGCGAGCGTCAAGATGCTTTTTGCGCTTTCACTGAGCGCGCAAGCACCTGGCTCGACCCCTATTGCGCATTCGCAGCGGTAAAAGATGTGCACGGCGGAGCATCACGGCATACCTGGGAACAAAAGCTCGCGCGCTATGATGTCGCGATTCTTGACGACCCTGTCTATCGAGAGCGCGCACGCTTCCATGCCTTCGCGCAATATCGCTTTGACTGCGAGTGGCGCGAGCTTAAACGCTATGCTAACGAGCGCGGCATTCGCATCATCGGGGATATCCCCATGTACGTCTCGGACGATTCTGCCGATACCTGGAGCGAACCGGAGATGTTCCAGCTCGATGCGGCAGGGGTGCCGGCAGAAATCGCCGGCACCCCGCCCGACCGCTTCTCAGAGACAGGACAAGTTTGGGGAAACCCCACGTTCCGTTGGCGCCATATGCACGATGACGGCTACGTGTGGTGGACTGAGCGTCTGCGCCGATCCCTCGAGCTCTATGATGAGGTGCGTCTGGACCACTTCCTTGGCTTCCAGTCGTATTTCTCCATTCCTGCCGGGATGACCGGTTCCGCAGGCCGATGGATTCCCGGTCCCGGCCTGGAACTGTTCGAGCGCATTCACGAAAAGCTGGGACCCCTGCCCTTCATAGCCGAGGACCTGGGGTATCTCACGCCCGCCGTGCGCGCGCTCAAAGCGCAGTGCGGCTTCCCCGGTATGGATGTGCTTGAGTTTAGCGACGATGATCCCCGTTTCTCGATGCCCGACAATCCGGCAAACGTGGTTTACACCTCAACCCATGACACCTCAACACTCATGGGCTGGGTGAAATTTCGCTGGTTTGCAAACGCAAGCGAAAATGATCCCGAGCTTCAGCATACCGCCCTCGACATGATTGAACGCGCGTTCAAAAGCAGCAGTCCTCTTGTTATGCTTACGCTCCAAGACGTGATGCTCCTGGGCGACGATGCTCGCATGAATGTTCCCGGGACCACCGGCGGCAATTGGTCTTGGCAGGCAACCGAAAAAGAACTCGAGGCCTCGATTGAGCGCATGAAAGAAGTTGCGGTACGTTGTGGACGAGCTCTTATGTGACAGAAATAGGCTTGTTGAGTTTTAAGAACAAATCAGGGCAGATTCGGGTACAGTAGGCAACGTTGCTTACATCGTATACCGTAAGAGGAGAGTTTCATGGCACGGTACGACTATCGCTGCGGCTCATGCGGCAAAGTCTTTGAGGTCGAGCATGGTATGACAGAGCACCCAGACATCGTATGCCCCGAGTGCGGCGGCGCCACCGAGCGCATCTTCAACGCAAGTGGCATTAAATTCGAAGGCTCAGGCTTCTATAACACCGATCAGCGCGGTGGTTCTTCGAGCACCTCGGCGACGTCGGGCGCATCAAGCGAGACGCATTCCTGCGCCTGCGCCGATTGCCCCCATAACGACTAAGCCTCCATCGCCATGCAACTAAAAGCGCCCGGCAGTTCATTCAGACTGCTGGGCGCTTTGCGCTGATAGGGAAAATATGACAAAACAAACCCGTGGACTTTTGTCATATGGACTTTTGTCATATTTGGTAGATGAGGCGGGCGCAGAAATGGCCATCGAAGTCTGTGGGCGAAAGAGGGGTGGATTGGAAGAGCCCACGCATATCCTCTCGCTCGCGAATATATGCCATAGCCTCAGTCTCGTCTTTGAAGGAATCGGCTTCGTGCAGCGGGGCGAGCTTGAATGCACGTCCCTGCTCCGATTGCAAAAACGCATCGATTACCTGCTCGTTTTCTACCTCGAGTACCGAACAGGTGGCATAGATCAACTCGCCTCCGGGCTTCACGCGACGCGAAGCCTCCTGCAATAGCTGCAGTTGCAGCTTGGGAAGACCGTCCTTGACATCGCTTGAAACCAAACGCCAGGGAATCTCGGGATGCCGGCGCATGGTGCCCGTACCCGAACAGGGCGCATCCAAAAAGACCGTATCGAACAAGGTGCGCGCGCCTGTAGCATCGATGTGCGCAAGCGTCGCATCAAGATTACAACCATCGCCCGGCACAAATTCGATTCCCTTGGAAAGACCGGCTTGCTCCAGGCGCAGGCGATTGATTTCGCATTTTACCGCAGAAAGATCTACAGCTACATGGCGCCCGTGCAGCCCGCATCGATTCGCACGGCATGCCATGACATACGTCTTGGTACCGCGCCCGGCCCCAATCTCCAAACGTGAGCCAGGACGCACGGATGAGGCAGCAATGAGCTGGGCATTAAGATCGGAGATCACCAGTTTGCCCTGAGCCAGATCGCTCGACGCGGCAACGACCGCGGGAGACCCCACCAGATAAGAGCCCTCAAGCACAGAAGACTCAAGACAGTCCCACACATCGCCGGAACAAACAGCGTCAGGACACATACAAGCGCAGGTTGGGGCGGCAATGCCGTTGAAGCAAAGCGATTTTCCGCCAAAGCCACGACGCGCAAGGGAAGCGTCGAGCTTGGCTGCAAGCCAAACGGGAATTCCCTGGCGACGAGCGCGGGCAATGAGCTCGCGCTCGCCATCGGAAACATCCGTGGCCGCAAAAAAAGCAGCACGCCCCTCGTCGATGCGGCGAAGCACCGCGTTCGCAAGGCCCGCAGCGGAGCGTGCCTGCGAACGCACGAGCTCAACGCCCTGACTCACTGCAACATGCCCCGGGGTATCAAGATAGAGCATCTCAAACGCAGGGATGCGCAGCGCCATGCGCACACGAGCAGAAACCTTAGAAGGCTTGGCAATATAGCGATCAAGCGCCTCGTCAAGCGCGCCCACAGTTGCGGTCACGCCCAAGGCAAGCGTCAGAGCAAATGCCTCGTCTCGTGCATCGGAAAGCGTTCCTGCAGAAGCCGCCAGGATGTCGCGGACAAAGCCGCGACCATCCTGGGCCTCCATAAGCGCAATCAACGCGCGGCGTCGCGCGGGTGAAAGCTTGGTCACGAGAGCATCTCCCAGGTAAGGCCATCGCCATGCAGGCCCGCCGCCCAGGCGCTCGCATCCATCTGCCGCTTGCCATCGGGTTTAACGGACGTAATCTCGAGCACGCCATCGGAGCAACCGATATAGACGCGCTTGCTCTGGCAAATAAGCTCGCCCGCGGCGCACATGAAAGCATCCCCATCCACGGCTACGGCGCGCATGATGCGCACGGGCTTGCCTGCAGCAATGCAGCGCGCAGGGGCCGCATCGGAAGAGGCAAGCACGCGACGCAGGTTGACAAGAGCGCGTTCGTGCGGGTCCAAACGCATCTCGGCCTTCGAGATCTTCTGAGCATGGGTGACAAGGGACTCGTCTTGCTCTGTCCACACCGCACTCTCATCGGCAAGGGCCGGAAGAGTATCGCACAGAAGGTCTGCCCCCAACTGGGCCAGCTCGGCAGTAAGCTCGTCGGCGGTCTTGCCCGCCACCGAGCAGCTCGCCTGAGCGCAGTAGGCACCGGTATCGACACCATGGCCGATACGCATGATGGAAATGCCGGCGCGCTCGTCGCCGGCCAGAATCGCACGCTGGATGGGGGCAGCACCGCGCCAGCGCGGCAGCAGCGACGCATGCACGTTCACGATACCGAGCGGTGCCATATGCAAAACCTCATCGGGCAGGATGCAACCGTAGGCGGCAACGCAGAAGATATCGGCCTTGGCCTCATGCAAACGATCCATGACCTCCGGGGTGATGCGTGTGGCTTCCATCACGGGGATATCGAGCTCAAGAGCCGCGGCTTTTACGGGAGAGGGCTCGAGCTTCTTTCCGCGACTGCGCACGGCATCGGGGCGTGTAAGCACCAAAACCACCTCGAAGCGCGAAGCAAGCTCACGCAGGGACGGCACGGCAAAATCCGGCGTGCCCATGAATACAACGCGCATTCGTGCGCTCCTTTCCAGCTACTACTCCGTCTCACCCGGCCTGGCACCGCGAGCGCGCGCCTCCTGATAATCATGGAGGGCGGCGATCCTTTTGCCGGGAGCCAAACGCTCGAACATCGTCTTGCCGTGGAGATGGTCGATCTCGTGCTGCAGGCACACGCACATCAGGTCGCCTGCTGCCTCATAGCGCATGAGGTTCGCGTCGAGGTCATATGCCTCGACAACCACGTGATCGGGACGAGAAATCTCGCAGTTAATGCCCGGAATGGACAAGCAGCCCTCGTTATACGGTGCAAGCGTGTCCGACTGCTCCACGATAACGGGATTGATAAGCACGTAAGGGTCGTAGTCATCGGCGCCTGTATAGTCGGTATCGATAACCACGAGCTGAATAAGCTCGCCAATCTGCGGAGCAGCAAGGCCGCAGCCGCCGTTGTCAAACATCATCTGCTTCATACGCTCGGCCAGGCGCTCGATCTCCGGCCCAATCTCGGTGATCTCGGCGCACTCCTGGCGAAGACGAGGGTCGGGCGATATCACGATGCCGTTTATCTCCATTGACGCCATCGCTCCTTTCTCATTTGTGCGGCCCCGCATCTACACCAGGTCGCATGCATCCACATCGACACTCAAGCTGATGCCCTCGCGGGAGCCGACGCTCGCAAGTGCGGCACGTATACAGTCTGAAACATGGTACCCCACCGGGGTCTTACATATAAAGTGGAACCTAAATCGGTCTTTTGCACGCTCAATTACGCAGGGAACGGGGCCAAGCAAAACCGGGGAGGATGGGGGTTTGAGCCCCTCGTCTTCGGAGAGCGGCGTGAGACCGATAGCAGACGTCGGGTTGTCAATGCCCATTTGAGCACGAACAGCCGCTGCAAGCTCCTCGATATAACGACGGCAGGCGCGCTCGTCGGCACCCCAAGCCACGACATTGGTCAGCCTTACAAAAGGCGGATAGGCCGCCTCCTCACGCTGGGCAAGGTCATTCTCGGTAAATATGGAACGGTCATGCGTCGCCACGGCGCGAATCACCGGATCGTCCGGCAGATAGGTCTGGATAATCACGCGGCCCGCCCGCTCTCCCCTGCCGGCACGGCCCGCAAGCTGCTCGTATAGGTCAAAAGCGCGCTCGGAAGCGCGAAAGTCGGGCATCTTAAGGGCATAGTCGGCATTCACCACGGCGGCGAGCGTTACCTCGGGAAAGTCGAGTCCCTTTGCGATCATCTGCGTACCAAGAAGAACCGCGCACTCTGCGGCGTCAAAGCGCTCGAGCAGTTCCTTGTGGGCATCCTTGCCTCGAGTCGAATCGGCATCCATGCGAATGACCTCAACGTCGTCGGGCAGCAGCTGGATAAGAGCATCCTCCACCTGCTGGGTGCCCAGCCCCATCTTCGCAAGATATCGACTTCCGCACTTAGGACAAGCAGAACCCACAGCAGGATAGGGACGCACGCGATACGTAGCACCGCAGGTGTGGCACTCAAGGGTATGCGTGCGCTCATGATAGGTAAGCGCCGTCGAGCAATGCTTGCAAGTTGGCACGCAACCGCATTCCCGGCACATCAAAAAGGGAGCGAATCCTCGGCGATTATGCAAAAGGACAGCCTTCTCCCTACGCTTTGCCACGCCCAGAAGCGCCTCTCGAAGCTCCTTGGAAAACATCGAGCGACTCCCGCCAATAAACTCACGGCGCAAGTCACATATGGTAACTTCGGGCAAACGCGCGGCGCCGGGTCGCTCGGGCATGCAAACACGCAGCCAACGCTGGCCCGCATACTCCCCCGCACGGCATCGGGCAAGAGCTTCCGAACTAGGCGTTGCAGAACCAAGCACGAGAGGACACCCGTAGACCGAAGCCATATGCGCTGCCACCTCGCGCGCGTGATAGCGCGGCGAAGAGCCTTGCTTATATGATTGCTCATGTTCCTCATCGATGATGATGAGCCCAGGATTGTGCAGGGGACAAAACAGCGCCGAGCGCGCACCCACCACCACACGGGCGGTCCCAGCTGCAACCATATCCCACTGATCGCGGCGCTCGCCAGCCGAAAGACGCGAATGAAAGACCGCGACTCGCGAGCCAAAGCGCGAGCGAAAGCGTCCCACGGTCTGGGCGGTAAGCGAAATCTCGGGGACAAGAACAAACGCCGACTTGCCATCCTCAAGCACCCGTTCGATGGCAGAAAGATACACCTCGGTTTTGCCCGAACCGGTCACGCCATCGACAACAACAACACGACCGGCCGCATCATCGCGCGCATGCTCGATGGCTTCGAGCGCCTCTTGCTGCCCTGCCGTGAGCGCAACGGGCGCCGCGCCATTGGCAGAAGACAACGTCGTCGCATCCTCGCATCCGCGCCATGCGCGACGTTCTTCGACACGCACCACGCCGCGACGCTCGAGGGCACGCACCGTGGCGGACATATCGGTATAGAGAACGCGCAGCTCGCGCGTGGTCACCGGCCCGCAGGCCAGGGCGTCGAGCACCTGTCGCTGGCGTACGGCCCGTGCGGCCGGCTCAAAAGAGCGGCCTTCTTCGGTAAGCGACACCCATCGCTCGTGCGCTTCGGGCGTGGCAGGCGCCTCCACGTGATAGAACCCTTTGGCGTCGCGCACAAGACGAGGCGTCCCACCGGGAGGCAAAAAGAGCCGCAGACACTCGGAAACCGAAGCCACATACTCGCGCGCCATCCAAAAGGCGATGCATGCAGACTGCTCGGTAAAAGCAGGCGCAGCCAAGATATCGCGAATGCACTTGATGCGCGAAGGGTGGGGCACGGAGCCCTCCCCGCTCAAAGGCAGGCTGTCCATACGCTCGCAGATATAGCCCAGCGCCATACGGGACCCAAAGGGCACAAGCGCCGTAGCGCCAACAAGCGCCGTAGCCGCCAGCTCTTCTGGCACGCCATAGGTAAATGGCTCCGAAAGTGCACGCGAGGGAATATCAACCACCACGCGCACGTAAGCACACGGGGCGGCAGATAAGGAAGAGGCGCCCGCGAGAGCAGACGCCTCCTTCGGCTTACTATCCAATTGGGGAAAGAGCGAGGGCTGCTTGTTCATGCCTCAATTCTAACCCAGGCTATGCGCTCATGCCGCACAGCGCGCGAAGTTCATCGATGCGATCTGTCTTCTCCCACGTAAAGTCTGGATCGTTGCGGCCAAAGTGACCATAAGCGGCGGTCTTCTCGTAAATCGGACGACGCAGATCGAGGTCGCGGATGATAGCACCGGGTCGCAGGTCAAAAGTCTTGTTGATGGCCTCGACGATGCGATCCTCATCCACATGGGCGGTACCAAAGGTATCGACCATAACGGAAAGCGGCTTAGAAACGCCAATAGCGTATGCAAGCTCGATCTCGCAGCGATCGGCAAGACCGGCGGCAACCACGTTCTTGGCAACCCAGCGTGCAGCGTAAGCGGCAGAACGGTCGACCTTGGTGCAATCCTTGCCCGAGAAGGCACCGCCACCATGACGGCCCATGCCGCCATAGGTATCGACGATGATCTTGCGGCCGGTAAGACCGGTGTCGCCCATCGGGCCACCAACGACAAAACGACCGGTGGGGTTAACGTAAATGTCGGCGTCGCGCCAATCGATGCCCTCAGCGTCCATAACGGGAGCAATCACGTGCTTGATCATGTCGTTCTTGATGATGCCCATATCCTCGATCTCGGCTGCATGCTGCGTGGAGACGACGATGGTGTCCACTCCCGCTGCCTTGCCGTCCTCATAGCGGACGGTGACCTGAGTCTTGCCATCGGGGCGCAGATACGGCAGGGTGCCGTCATGGCGAACTTCGGCCAGACGCTCGGCAAGGCGGCTCGCCAGGTAATGCGGCATGGGCATCAACGTCGAGGTCTCGTTTGAAGCGTAACCGAACATCATGCCCTGGTCGCCTGCACCGATCAGGTCGATCGGGTCGGTGGTGGCACCGCTTTGGGTCTCAAAGGATTCATCCACACCCTGGGCGATATCGGGGCTCTGCTCGTGGATGAGGTTCATGACGCCGCACGTATCGCAGTCAAAGCCGTACTTGGCGCGGTCATAGCCGATGCGACGAATGGTGTCGCGTGCGATCTGCTGCACGTCAACATAAGCCTGCGTGCGAATCTCACCGGCAACGATCACGGTTCCGGTGGTCACGAGTGTCTCGCATGCGCAACGGACGTTATCGACGTTAGCAGGTACGCCGTTGGGCGCCACGTAGCCTTGGGCCTGCAGCGCGGCCTCCTTGGCAAGAATGGCATCGAGAATAGCGTCGGACACCTGGTCTGCGATCTTGTCGGGATGTCCCTCGGTCACAGATTCTGATGTGAACACGAAGTTACCGAGATCGGAGGTGGAACGATTAGTAGCTGGCATGGCATGCCCCTTTCAATAACGCGCCCGACGACCGTTACCATTCCGTCGAGCATATGTGTAGGCAGACATTCTACTCCACTGCCTATTAAACGCAATCAAGTGTAGTCCTCCCGGGTCATTAACGCTCCCGTCAGTTGTGCCATTTGCACCGAATAATTCGATGAGTGGCCCCATGCGGCACCAAAGCCCTCCCGGCGTAGAATGACACCCCGTTTCACCCTGCAAACCACCACAACCATCAAAGGCTAGCCCATGACCTTCATGACCATCTTCCTGCAGATGCTCACCTTGTGCATCCCCATCGTCGGCGTCATCGTTGCCGCACGCGCGGGATTTCTCGACCAAAAGATGAATACCGCCCTCACGCGACTCGTCATGAGCATCACCTTGCCATGCATGGTCGTCTCCTCTGTGGGCGCAAACGAGACCCTGCCAAAGAAACCCGTTCTCCTCACACCTTCAACCGAATGGTATTATCCGTCATTTACGCCGATACCGCGCTCGATATGCCGCCGGAGCCGCTTGTGCTCTATAATGCATGGGTCAAACAGTTGAACCTATCTATGCAAGGAGCATCCATGAGCTCAGACGTTCGCGTCCGCTTCGCACCGTCGCCCACCGGCAAGCTGCACATCGGCGGCGCTCGTACCGCCATCTACAACTGGGCATTTGCCCGCGCCAATGGCGGCACCTTCATCCTGCGCATCGACGATACCGACCCCACCCGCTCTACCGACGAAAACACTCAGATCATCCTGCGCGCGATGCGCTGGCTGGGTCTTGACTGGGACGAGGGTCCGGAAGTCGGCGGCGAGCACGGCCCCTACGCTCAGACTGAGCGCCTGGACCTGTATCGCGCCGCCGCCCAAAAGCTTTGGGACGAGGGCCGTGCCTATCCGTGCTTCTGCACTCCCGAAAAGCTCGCCGAAGATCGTGCTGCCGCCCAAGCGCGCAAGGACCCGTTCCAGGGTTACCAGCGCACCTGCCGCAATATCGACCCTGCAGAGGCTCGCGCCCGTATTGACGCCGGCGAGCCGTATGTCTTGCGCATCAAGGTCCCCGAGGACCGCGGCGACGTAGTGATTCACGATGCCGTCCACGGTGAGGTTACATTTAACGCCCGCGAGCTTGACGACTTCGTCATCTTCCGCTCCGACGGCACCCCCACGTACAACTTCGCCACCGTGGTTGACGATGCCATGATGGGCATCACCCACGTCATCCGCGGCGACGACCACCTTTCCAACACGCCGCGCCAGGTTATGGTCTACGAGGCACTCGGTGCACCCGTGCCCACGTTCGCGCACATCTCCATGATTTTGGGCGCTGACGGCAAGAAGCTCTCCAAGCGCCATGGCGCCACCTCGGTGGAGGAGTACCGCGACCAGGGCTACCTGCCCGACGCCTTCGTCAACTACCTGGCGCTGCTCGGCTGGTCTCTCGATGGCGAAACGACGATCGTTCCCCGCGACGTGCTTGCCTCCAAATTTTCGCTCGATCACGTGTCCAAAAACCCGGCTACGTTCGATCCCAAGAAGCTCGACTGGATCCAGGCGGAGTACATTCGCACCATGACCGATAAGGAGTTCGCCGATAAGATCATGATTCCGGAGCTGCATGAGGCCGGCATGATCGAAGGCAACCTTGAGTACGATGAGGCTTGGATCGATGCGCTTGCCGCCATCGCAAAGCCGCGCACCAAGTTCCCGGCAGATGTCGTTACGGTAGCCTCCCCCATCTTCGCCACTGCCGAGACGCTCGAGTACGACGAGAAGTCCGTGGCCAAAGGTCTCGCCAAAGAGGGTATGAGCGCCATTCTCGATGAGGCCAAGGTGGCACTCGCCCATGCCGAGTGGACGCCTGCGGCCATCGACGCCGCCCTGGAGCCGTTGCCCGAAAAGCTCGACCTCAAGAAGCGCATCGTCTTCCAGGCCGTTCGTGTGGCGATTTGCGGCAATTTGGTGAGCCCCCCGCTTTCGGAAACCATGGCGCTCATCGGCCGCGAAGACTGCATGGCCCGCATCGCCCGTGCCAAGACGATGGCTTTGTAGTTTTCTGTAGTCACACAGATACCTGTAGTCACACAGATACAGCACCTTCAAAAGAGCCCGGTCCCACCGCCGGGCTCTTTTCCTATCTCAAACGTGCGCGAAGCGCACACTTCTTTTTCCTCCCGCTTAGCCGTAGAGACGTGAATGCCCTATTCTAGTAGTCAGCTCTTCCGGGTACCGCGCCGTTTGATTTCGCTAGATTCCGCACGAACAGGAGCGTCCAGTGGACGCTTCTTCTTGCGCAGGACCTGACCGAGCCGAAACTCGGCATGCCAACCGCCAACCTCGCAGTTAGGAGTCACCGTGTCTGGAACCCCGCAAACACTTGCCACAACCTCAGCATTCGAGGTCCTCGGCCCCATTATGGTGGGCCCCTCGTCTTCCCACACCGCCGGGGCGTTGCGCTGCGCGCAGGTCGCCGCCTCACTTGTCGACGGGGACGTCACCGACGTGACCTTCACGCTTTGGAACAGCTTTGCCCATACCTACCGAGGCCACGGTACAGACCGTGCCCTCGTGGCCGGCATCTTGGGCCTCGATACCGATGATGAGCGCATTCGCGACGCCTTCGACATCGCACGCGCCCGTGGGCTCACCTACGCCTTCGACGTTGCCGGTGACGACGGGTCCATCCATCCCAACACCGTCGATATCGATATGAAAAACGCCCGCGGCGAGTCCATGCAGGTGCGCGGCGAAAGCCTCGGCGGAGGCAAAATGCGCATTAGCCGCATCAACGGCGTGGGCGTCGACATCTCCGGCATGTACAGCACCTTGTTCGTAGCCCATCGCGACCTGCCAGGCGTGCTCGCCGCCCTCACCAACCTGCTTGCCTATGCACATGTCAACATCGCCTTTTGCCGCACATATCGCACCGAGCAGGGCGGTCAGGCCTACTCCGTCTTCGAGACCGACGGAGCCGCCTGCGGCGAGGTGCTCCCTGTGCTTAAAAATCTCGATCACGTAGACTTCGCAACCTTTATCGAGCTGCCCGGATCTGCCTCTTCGCTCTCCCCCGGCGTCTCGACACCCGAGCTCTTTGATGACGGCGCCCAACTTCTCGATGCCTGTCGCGAGCGCAACATGAGCATTGGAGCCGTCATGAAGCTACGCGAACACCGCCTCATGGGCGAAAAACGCGCCGACGCCACTATGGCGCGCACCCTTGATGTCATGCGCGAAGAGACCAGCGCTCTCCTTGCAAACCCCACGCCCTCTCTTGGCGGATTCCTGGGCGGCGAAGCGCAGCGCGTGGCAACAGCTTCGCAAACAACGCGTCTCTCCCTTTTGGGCGAGGTCCAAACCGCTGCGACCGCCAAGGCCATGGCTGTGCTCGAGCGAAGCGCATCCATGGGCGTCATCGTCGCGGCGCCTACGGCAGGCTCCTCCGGCATCGTCCCCGGGTGCGTCCTGGCACTGGCCGAGCATCTCGATGCCAGCGACGAGACCATCATAGAGGCGCTCTTCTGCGCGGCAGCCATCGGGCTCAACCTTACGACCTCCGCCTGCGTAGCAGGAGCCGAAGGCGGCTGCCAAGCCGAGGTCGGAAGCGCTGCCGCCATGGCAGCGGCGGCGCTTGTCCAGATGATGGGTGGCACGCCCGAGCAGGCACTCCACGCCTCCTCTTTGGCACTCTCCAACCTCTTGGGCCTCGTATGCGACCCGGTGGGCGGACTCGTGGAAGTGCCCTGCCAAACACGAAACGCCATAGGAGTGGCAGCTGCATTCTCCTCCGCGCAGCTCGCACTTTCCGGCATAGCCAGCCTTGTCCCCTTTGACGAGATGGCAAAAGTCATGCTCAGCGTAGGCCATGCCCTGCCCGCAAGCCTTCGCGAGACCGCACGCGGCGGCATCGCCCAGGCGCCCTCCGCGCTCTCGGCATGCGCCCGCTGCGGCATCTGCGCTTAGCGTTTACAACGCCGCCGTTCCCATACCTCAAATGCCCTCAAAAAGTGGTGAAAACTCCATGTCGTGCACCCTATTCAAGGTCAAATAGGTATAATCGCCTTTGCTAGATGGCAAGTTTTCAATCAAATCAAGGAAAGACCCGATGGCATTTGATGCACAATCCGGAAACGGCGGCATAACCCCGCCTTGTCCCGTAACGCCCAGCTCTACCCGAATCATGCCCCCCGCCTCACAGGCAACTTGCGCCCGTTCGGCAAACACGCGCGCTCAGCAGCCCGCTGGCACACACCGCGCGCCCACTCATATGGCTCCCTCCAAGGCCGCTTCAAATGCAGGTGATTCTGCACCCCGAGAGCCCAAGAACCGCAAACGCGGCAAAATCGCAGCCGCTATCGTGGCGGGCATCGTTGTCGCAGCCTACATTGCCGGCGTCATCGCCTTCTCCAATATCTACTATCCCAATACGTCGATTGCCGGCGTGGATGTGTCTCTTGCCACAGCAAACACCGCAGCAGAGCGAATCGAATCCTCGTTTTCAAACTACTCGATGCACCTTACCGGCTGCGGCATGGACTGGACCTTTACGCCTGCCAAAGGGACATTCTCCATCGACGCTAAAGCCGAGGCACAAGCCGTTCTAGCGGGAGATTCCGCCTTCCTCTGGCCTGTCCAGCTCTTCCGATCGCTCGCCATGGGTAACGCCAAGGAAAACCTCGCCTCTCTCGACGAGACGGTCAAGGCAACCTACGACAAAGACGCCTTTAACAAGGAGCTCTCCGCTGCCATCGATGCCTTCAACCATGACCGACCCGGCACCTTCGATGCCACTGGCGCCTATGACGCCGACGCCGGCAAGTTCACCGTCGAGAAGGCGCGTTCGAGCCAGCGCCTAAATGCCGATACGGTAACAAAGGCGGCAACGGAAGCCATCGAGCACGCTCAGACCACCTGCTCCCTTGACGATTCTGCCTACGATCCCCTCGCCGGAGGCGCCACCGACGAACAGCTCCAAAAGGCCTGCGACGCAGCAAATGAGCTGCTCGGCGTCAATGTGAATCTCAAGTTGGGCGGAGCCACCGTGGCTACGCTCAACGGTACCCAGATGTGCAAGTGGATCACTTTCGATGATTCGCTCAAGCCCACGCTCAACCACGATCAGCTTGCCGAATGGATTCACAATCTAGCCAAAACCAAACTCGACACCGCAGGCAGCGAGCGCACCTACACGCGCCCGGATGGCAAGCAAGTCACCATCGGCGGCGGCACGTATGGCTGGATTAGCGACGAGGCATCCCTCGCCCAGAAGATCCAAGACGCCGTTGCCAACAAGCAGACGGGCGATATCGACATCCCCACCAAGCAGACCGCTGCAAAATACACCGATGCGGGCCAGCCCGATTGGGGCGCCTATGTCGATGTCGACCTTTCCGAGCAGCACGCGCGCTTCTACGACGCAGACGGCAACCTCAAATGGGAGTCTGGCATCATTTCGGGCAATCCCAATCAGGGCAATGCATCTTCTACCGGCATTTACTCTATCAACAACAAGGAGCGCAACGTTAAGCTCACCGGCAAAAAAGACCCAGAGACCGGAAAGCCCATCTACATCTCCTATGTCGATTACTGGATGTCCTTCATCGGCGGTGCCGTGGGCCTTCATGATGCCAACTGGCAAGCATCTTCCAGCTTCTCCAACCCCAATGCCTACTTGAGTGTGGGCAGCCATGGATGCATTAACCTTCCGCCCTCCAAAGCAGCAGAACTCTACGACATGATCAATGTCGGCGACTGCGTAGTCGTGCACAACTAGCGACACACTTAAACGCTAATCGAAAACGACGAACCCTTGAAATTTGAACTGCCTCCCATTTCTTGGACACGAGAAATGGGAGGCTTTGGAGTGGGTGGGATGAATTGGACACCAGATTCAATCTCGCCCGCAGGCGGATAGTCGTCGACCGTGGCGCCGTCGCGCTTGACCTGCAGCATCAGTACGTCCAGGTCGCTCTCGAGCACCGCATGGACCTGGCTGCCCGAATCCTCCAGCTCGGGATCGGACTTGATAATGCCAAACTGCTGCTCGTAGACAAAGGGGCGGGCATTACGGTCGAGCACGTAGTGCGACAGCAGGCCCATCGCAAAGGCGCGGTGGTAAACGATGGTGCACCGACCCTTACGCAAGCCCCAAGTGCGCCTTAACCTCGGCAGCGCGACGACGGGACACGGGCACCGTCGAGCTCACACGGTCGAGCCTGAGCTCCATCAGGCCCGTGGGGCCGATCTCGACATTATGCACGTCTTCCAAATTGACCAGATAGCTGCGATGAACGCGGATAAAGCCCTCGTGGGCCAAGCGACGCTCGAGTGAGGAAATCGACTCATTGATCAGGTATGTCTCCTCGGCGCAGACGGCGTTGCAAAAATCGGCGCGCGCCTCAAAGTAGCATACATCCGCCACGGGAATGAACACCCTTTTGCCCCCGCGATCCACCGTCAGGCGCAAAGGCTGGCGCGGAGCATGGACGACACGGCGAGCACCCAGGGCGGTCTCGATCTTGTCGAGCGCCTTTGACAGGCGGGCATCCTCGACCGGTTTGACGACGTAATCGACAGCATCGAGGTTATAAGCGTCCGCCGCATACTCGGCAAATGCCGTCACAAACACCACGACCGGTGGCGTCTTTAGGTTCCGCAGCGTCTCGGCAAGCTCAATTCCCGAGCGACCGGGCATAGTAATGTCTAAAAACAGCACGTCGGGCTTGTTCGACAGAATCGACTCCACGGCTTCGGTGACATTGCCCGCCTCGGCAATCTGACCCACACGCGCATCCTGTTCCAACAGATAGCGTAGCTCAGCCCTAATTGGAGGCTCGTCATCAACCACCAAGATGTTCCAGCCCTCGAACATATGCGCTTCCCCTCTTTTTCTCTCATTCCAACCGCATGCTACACCGTTAGCGGCGCCGGCTCATGCGGCTCGCCGTTCAATTCAATGATGACCTGTGTTCCCACGCCCTCCTGGGACTTCACGCGCATGCCAGAATCTTCTCCGAAAAAGAAATGGATGCGCTGATGCACGTTGAAGAGCGCCAGGCCGCAACCTCGTTTGATGGAGCCGTCGGCGGTAATGCTCTCAGGCTCCTCTCGGCGATGCTGCTCAAACAGATGCGCGCGGACTTCTTCGCTCATACCGATGCCGTCATCTTCAACGATGATCTCCAAGCCGTCATCGGTCTCAAAAGCCCTAACACGAATAGAAAGCGGCTCGGTCTCGCGCTGCGCATGCTTGATGCAGTTTTCGAGCAGCGGCTGCAAGATAAATGGCGGCACCAGGCTGTCGCGCACCTCAAAGTCGATGTCGACCGAAACGCGCAGACGGCCGTCGCCATACCGGGCCTGCATAAGATTGATATAACGGGTGCCCTGTTCCACCTCGTGCTCGAGCGTGGTGAGCGTATCGGAGTCAGAAAGCGTCTGACGATAGTAGTTTGAAAAGTCGATCAGCAGCGATCGCGCCTTGTCGGGCTCGGTTCGAACGAGCGATACGATAGTGCTAATGGTATTGAATAGAAAATGCGGATCGACCTGCGACTGCAGAGCGCGAAGCTCAACGCGGGCCGTGAGCTCGTCCTGGCGCTCGAGCTCAAAGCTGGCGAGCTGCGTGGAAATCAGATCGGCAAAACCCGAGGCCAACGCCGTCTGACGCATATCGATGCTGCTCAGGCGCGGGTAATACAGCTCGAGTGTGCCCACGCAATGCCCGCGAATGGTAAGCGGCGCGACAATGCCGGCGCGCAGACGAAGAAAATAACCGCCCGTCTCACTGGGGGCGTCACGCGAAAACACGTTCTGCTCGCCCGTCTCAATCACGTTGAGTGTGGTCTTGAGCACTACCGGGGTTCCGGCAGGACATTTTGCCGAGTCCTCGCCCCAGCTTGCCAGCACCTGCTTGCCGTCAGTAAAGCAGATGGCAGAAGCGATGGTCTCGGACAGGATGATCTTGGAAGCACCCAGGGCCGCCTCGGGTGTAAGACCGCGTGACGTATAGGCGAATATTTTTGATGCGATGGCAAGCGTACGGTCGGTTGCCCTCGATGTGAGGTCATCGGGAACGACAAAGACGTACGAGAAGAAGAAGCACAGCATGACCAGGCCGGCTATGAGGACAACGCCTGGAACGGGATTGGGGTTATCGGTTAAATCCCAGATAAGCAGCAGGATAAGCGCCGGGACGATAATACCGAGCAAGATTGCTTGGACCACATGCTGGACAGTTCGAAAGACCTTGGTCGAGTTGTAGCTCTTACCTAGAATCAGCCTATTTAAACCCACCGTCATCCCCTTCTGTCTACCGCACCCATAGCAATAAAGAGGGCCGCAAGCGACCCTCTCCTTTGTACTATGCAATCAAATGTTGAGTTTCATATCCAGCCATCGATAAACGGTAGCTTAGGCGCTGTATTTGTTAGCCTCACCAAAGGTGCCAGCCTCGACGATCCAGCCGTCCTTCATGATGACGTCCATGTTGTCGGTGTTGAGCACGTGGATGTCGGCAGCGACGTCACCGTTGACGACCAGCAGGTCGGCGCACTTACCAGCCTCGATGGAACCAGTCTTGTCCTCGATGTGGCACATCTTGGCACCGTTGAGGGTGGCGCAGGTGATGGTCTCGACCGGGGTGAAGCCGATCTTATCGACGAACTCGTACATCTCCTCGATAGAACAGTTGCCGTACGGGGTGACGAAGGAGAAGGAGTCGGAACCGATCGTCATGACGACGCCACGCTTCTTGGCCTCGCGCAGGCAGTCGTAGTTGCGCTGCAGCTCCTTCTCGACCAGGGTGCCCTCGTACTTATCGTGCAGCTCGGGGACGTAGACGGGCGGATAGGTGGAGTACCAGGTGGGCAGGAAGGCAATCGTCGGGGTGAAGAAGGTACCCTGCTCGGCCATGAGGTCCATGGTGCGCTCATCGATATCGAAGCCGTGAATCAGCTGCTCGCAGCCAAAGCGGACGGAATCATAGGCGGCAGCGTGGTTGTTGTAGCAGTGGCTCCACACGGGGATTCCGACCATCTTGGCCTCATCGACCACGGCTTGGATTTCCTCGGAGCAGTAGTGCTGGTCGCGGCCAGAGTCCCAGCGCCAGATGCCGCCACCGGTAGCCCAGATCTTGATGGCGTCGGGGTTCTCGCGCAGGCGACGACGGACAGCCTTGCGCAGATCCCAAGGACCGTCGACCTGGTCGCCCCAGGGGTGGGATTCCTTGTTGAGCTCCTGGGTGCAGTGGTGGGAGTCACCGTGGCCGGCAACGCGGCAGAAGCCGAGGCCGGTGGCCAGGACGCGCGGACCCTTAAAGACGCCCTTGTCGATGCAGTCACGGACCTGGATACCAAAGCGGCCGATCTCGCAGACGGTGGTGAGGCCATGGGTGAGGCAGTCGTAGGCCTGCTTGACGGCGACGGCCTGCTTCTCGAGGAGCGGCTGCATGACCCAATCAGTGTCATCGTCGGTCAGGTTGCCCGAGAAGTGCAGGTGGGTGTCGATCAGGCCGGGAAGGACGGTCTTGCCGGCAGCGTCGATAACCTCAACGCCCTCGGGAAGATCCTGCATAACACCGGCGTACTCAATCTTGCCGTTGTCGTCGACGAGAACGAGGGAGTTCTCGACCGGATCGGCACCGGTACCGTCGATGAGCTTGCCGCCAACGATTGCATACTTCGTGGACATGGTTCCTCCTTATGGATCCATATAGTGGGTGAGGCCGTGTTGGGTTAAGGCCTCACAAAGCTACCCAAGTGGTGCCGGGTTCGGTGCGCGGGAGAGAGGGTCCTGCGCACCCGATCCGCCCCGGCTAGGCGTTACTTTTTGCGGGAATTGGTGAAAACCATGAGTCCCAGGCCAACGACCAGCCAGCCGATCACGATGCTCCACTCCACCATGTTGAGAGAGGCGGGAGAGAACGGAATCACGAGCAGACCGATGATGATAGCGCAGGCAGCGATAGCGAGGCAGATACCAAACTTGCCGCCGGGCACCTCGTAGGGACGAGGCAGGTCGGGCTCGGTGAAGCGCATGCGCAGGCAGGAGAGGGCGACCATGCCGCAGGAGAAGATGAAGGCGAGAGCCGACACGTTGGTCAGGGGGATGAGCATGTTCTTGCCCAGGAACGGACCGACGACGGTGATGACGCCCAGAACGACGCAGGCGAGCTTGGGAGCGCCGGAGTTGGGATCGACCTCGGCGAACTTCTCGGGCAGCTGGCCCTTGCGGCCCATGGCGAGCATGATGCGGCTCGTGGCGCCGTAGAAGGAGTTCATCGGGCCCATGGGTCCAAGCGTGGCGATAACGAGCATGGCCAGGTACAGAAGCATGTTGATGCCCTTAAGGCAGGCAAGTGCGGGAACCGGGCTCTTAACAAACTCATGCCAGTCGAGGATGGTGCCAAACGAGTAGATGCAGACCATGTAGAAGCCGCCGGCGGCCAGCAGGGCCAAGGAGATAATCTTGCCGAACTTGTTCCAGTTAAGGCCCTCGGCTGCTTCCTCAGCCTGCTGAGGAATGGTGTCGAAACCGGCGTAGAAGAACGGGGTCAGAACCAGGACCGACACGATGCCGGCGAACAGGCTGGTGCTCTCGGTAGCTGCCTTGCCGCCGCCAGCGCCGGCGACCTGGGAGAACACGGGCATGGCGTTGCCCGGCGAGCCGGTGAATAGCGAGACGCCCATGGCGAGCAGCATGCCACAGAGCAGGGCCTTGGTCAGGAAGGCCTGGAGCTTGGCGGCCGAACTGGCACCACGGAAGTTAAGGAAGATGACGTAGGCCGCAAAGCCGAGCGCAATCAGCGTCGGGAACAGGTAAACGTCGGCGCCCAGGATGGTGTAGAGTTTGACGGCGCGCAGCCACTCCAGACCGGGCAGGCTGCCGAACATCTCGGACACGAGGGTCGAAATGGCAATGGCCTCCCACGGGCACAGGATGCCGTTGCCCAGGGCCAAAAGCCAACCGGTGATGTAGCTCAGCGTACGGCCAAAGCTACGATCGACATACTCAACGATGCCGCCCGAGATGGGGATAGCAGCCGTGAGCTCACCGAAAACAGCTCCGACGGGCACGAGGAAGATTGCACCCAAGAGGAATGCGATCATAGCGGGAACGGGACCGCCGCCTACGACCATCCAGTCGCCGACCTGCAAGACCCAACCGGTACCGATGATGGCACCGAAACCGATGGTGAAGAAGTTCCAGAGAGAAAGCGTTTTCTTCATGCCGCCGTTATCCTCGACTGCAACTTCTGCGTTCTTGTCCGCCATTGTTCCCCTCCTTTCCTTTTTGACGCACCTTGGCGTCACCCCTTGCGCGGCCCGTTTTGCCGCGCGCTTTTATTTCATCGCTTTTATTTCATGGCTTTAAGATAGGGCCTTGGCACAGCAGCGCCGCTTGCAGCTCGACCGAAGGCAGAACCACAAAACGAGCGGCACCGTTTTTGGGACGAACGGCGTGACGCCACTCGTTGTGCAGTGAACCCCTATAGTTGGACAGACAATGTCCTGCCTCTCCTATAGGGGCCTTCTGCGTCAGGGGGTCTGATTTTCCGAGCAAGGACTACTCCGCCGAGTTCAAGCAGCGCTTTGCGGACAGGTACGCCGACGGGGTGACCATCACCATGATGCAGTACGAGTTCGGCCTCACGAAGTCAACCGCGAGGCTTTGGAGGGAGAGGGCCGACCAAGGAGGGCGGCGCCGGGGCCATAGACGGGCCGAGGAGGAACGACCGCTGCCCCCAGGGGCTCGAGCTTCGCGTCGCAGAAGCCTGCCCCCGCGGCGGGCATTCGTATCGCCGATAAAAGGGATTTGTAAAAGTACATCGACTGGTACAACAACGTGCGCATCAAGAGACGCCTGAACGGAAGCGGCCCGGTCGAGTACAGACTCGGCCGGGCCGCCTGATTCACTTCTTTTGATGTTCAGGAAACGGGGTCCTTTGCAGTTTTGGAGTGCAGTTCAATTGGGCTCGCTTTTTATAAATCCGCCAAAGTCTCTGACGCCGCCCTAGGCATCGAGGCGCTTCTCCAGTGACATCAAGCCGCGCTGTGTAAGATCATTTGCAACAGCAGAAACTTGCTCGATAGGAATCGATCCGTCCGAACGCACCCACGCGCGGTAGATGCCCACGATGCCGCTGAGCAAAAACGAAAGATAATACTCAAAGAGTTCATCGGGCAGATCGCTCGGCACCAAATTGCCTTCGAGCAGCGCGCGCTCGAGCGGCTTACGAATACGCGTAATGAGCTCTTCGGGCGGCAACAGCTCGAAAAGACGCCTGTTGATGACGATGTTTTGACTTACCACGTGATTCACCGTTGCGAAAAACGTATCAGCAGCAATTTGCACGTCTTCGGCACTCTCGGCCTGATGCCCGCTCAAAGCCTCCTCTACCGTATTGACGATATAGACGACCGATTCCTCGGCAACCGCATCGAGCAGGCCATCGATACTGCCAAAATGCAGGTAAAACGTCTTTCGATCGATGTCTGCCTCACGTGCTATCGAACTGATACTGATTTCGCTCAGGTCCTTCTTCTCGAGGAGCTTCTCAAACGCGGCAAGGATCGCCTTGCGCGTGCGCACAACGCGGCGGTCAACGCGCACGCCCTTTTCCGTTTTAGTTTTGGCCATCACAACCACCTTTGTAGAAAAAGATACGAAACTAGATATCTTTGTTGAATAGACACAATAGACTTTTCAACGTTTGTTGAATATATCACGTTTGGGTACTATTCTTGTAGTAAATGCGCCAGGCGGTGCAATTTCGCAGATGCTGTCCATAAGCGACTCGTTACCGCATCTACGACCCCAGCCGCTTCTCTCGAAGGCCAAAAGACCCCGCACCGCCTGGCCACTCGTCGATGTCAATCAGGAGGGTACACATGGCACTCAAGCAAGCCGCGGAGCGCGCTGCGCTCAACAAGCTCATCGACTATCTGGACGAAGACCCCGTAAAGCACGTTGATAGGATCATGGACCTCATCAACAAGCTGGTGCCGGATACTGTTTTCCCTACGCAGCGCGAGGCGTTCACCAACGTCATCAAGAGCCGCGGCAACTGGTACGACCTTATCATGCGCATATTTAAGCTTAATCCCGAGATGCGCACGCGCTTGCTCAAGACCCTCATTGTCGACGGCAATATCCTGGCGTGGCCCGAGCAGGAGCAAAACCGCGATACATACCAATGCAATATCCCCTGGGCCATCCTCCTTGATCCCACAAGCGCATGCAACCTGCATTGCACGGGCTGCTGGGCAGCCGAATACGGGCACAGGCAAAATCTTTCCTTTGAAGATATCGACTCCATCGTCACTCAGGGCAAAGCGCTGGGTACGCATATGTACATCTACACCGGCGGTGAACCCCTGGTGCGCAAGGCAGATCTTATCCGCATCTGCGAAAAACATCCCGATTGCGTGTTCTTGTGCTTTACCAACGCAACGCTCATCGACGAGCAGTTCTGTCAGGACATGATTCGCGTGGCCAACTTTGTTCCCGCCATCTCGGCCGAGGGCAACGAGCACACCACCGATGCCCGTCGCGGAGAGGGCACCTATAAGAAGATCGAGCGCGCAATGAAGCTCTTGCGCGAGCATGACCTGCCCTTTGGTATCTCATGCTGCTGGACCAAAGCAAATGCAGACGCCGTTGCCACCGAGGAGAACATCGACTGGATGATCAAGGAGGGCGCGCTGTTCTGCTGGTACTTCCACTTCATGCCCGTCGGGCGCGGCGCTACAGCCGAGCTCATCCCCACGCCCGAGCAGCGCGAACGTATGTATCACTTCGTGCGCGAGATGCGCGAGAAAAAGCCGCTGTTCACGCTCGATTTCCAAAACGACGGTGAGTACGTAGGCGGATGCATTGCCGGCGGCCGTCGCTACCTGCACATCAACGCCGCAGGCGACGTGGAGCCCTGCGTGTTTATCCACTACTCCAACGCAAACATCCATGATATGAGTCTTCTTGATGCGCTGCGCTCTCCCCTGTTCATGAAGTACTACGAGAATATGCCGTTTAACGACAACTACCTCAAGCCGTGCCCCATGCTCGAGAATCCCGATGTCCTGCCAAGGCTTGTTGCCGAATCCGGCGCACACTCCACGGACCTTGTAGAGCAAGAGACGCCCGAGCAGCTACGCGAGAAGACCAAAGCCGCAGCCGAGGCCTGGAGCCCCGTTGCCGACCGCCTGTGGACCGACAAGAACGATCCCCTGTACACCAAGCGCCGTGACGATCGCACTCAGGGCATGGCCGAGTCCGACATGCACAAGTTCGCCGCCCAGGGCCGCCTCCTCAAGCAATAATGTGACAAAAGTCCGCAGGTTTATTTTGTCACATTTTTCTAACTCCTCCACATAGGTAGACAAACGCTCTCCCGGCACAATGCCGAGAGAGCGTTTTTACCTAACGAATCTAAAGTGTCGACGATATAGGCCGCTGCCCCGGCACTCCCCTATGCGCGCGGCTTCTTTTTGAACTGAGACGGAGAGACGGTAATGCCATCTGCCGACTGGCGCACCGTCCTTCGAGCAGCAGGCTTTTTGCGCGAAGGGCTCAAAGACACGGCGCCATTGACGCTCGAGCGATGGGAAGACGATGAGGACGCCCCCTCAAGAGACCCGACAGAAGCCAGCGGAGCAGCAATCTCGTCTTCATGATGCGAGGGATGGCTGCGCTTCTTACCCTTCTTGTGCGCAGAGCC
>CATWBG010000005.1:0-137607 GCA_958348985.1 uncultured Collinsella sp.
CAGTTAGATCGGCACTGCTCCAAAACCATTGAAACAAATTCCCCACTGCGAAAGAGACGGCCGATCCAACCGAATTAGCTATTTATGCTCCAAAAACTGCAGGTCAATAGCCATTTTATTGCTCATGTTCATATGAGCTGTTATCATGCTTATTTTCCAATAAAAATACCTTTAATTTCAAGAAAAATATGTGCTCGTAGAGCTGTTCAAGCTCGTTTTTCGTCAAAAAAGTTTTCAAATTTACGAAGCAAATTACCTTTTTACAACCTGCATCAAGAACATAGGAAAGATAATTCAGCAGATTATCAAGGAACGTTTTCTCCTCTTGGAAAGCTATGCCAAATCCTAAAAACTTGAGATAGCGTTTCAAATCCCATTCTAAAGCAAAACCGATATCGGCATTAAAGCCCATATCCAAAAGCTCCAGTCTTTGTCTTAAAGCCCCCTCGATCCCTTCGACTTCCATGCGAAGTTCTTCATCTTCTAAAAATTCTCGCTCAACCTGTTTCATCACAGCAGAGAGAAAGCCTTTGTCATCCCATGGCAAGCTCATGGGATCCGAGATAAGCATCAACGCATCTTTAGGCATTATCTCTCGCTCTTCATCCCAAAATGAATATGGCTCCAAAGCGTAGCGCCCACACCCTGACTTCAAGGAAGAAGCCACACGCGCAAACAAAGCGCCGTTTTCAATCTCGAAGACCGATGTCTCCCCTGCCTCTAGCTCCAACGGATACTCAAAACCAGAAAAACCAATCTCATAGAACAAGAAGCTCTTCCATCGTATCAACCTCATCGTAAGCTTCGCGATTGCCCGTTATATACTCCATTGTCGCAAACTGTGACTCCATGACGCGCAAAACCTGAACTAAGCCAGAAGGCGGACGATGCTTCCTCAGACGTTGAACAGCATTTCCCGCTGCGCCATCATTTACGACAAGTTTTGCGTAAACAGATTCCTGCAACATAAGGTAACCGTCCTTAACAAGAAACTTGCGAAAAGAACGATAGTCCTTGCGCTGCGCGGGAGTATCATGCGGTAAATCAAAAAAGACGATTAGCCTCATGTACCGAATCATCGCCCTTTCGCTCATACGACATCAAATGGCTCGATCTCATCGACTGACAGCTTCTTTCCCAATGCCTTAAGGCGTTGTGCATAAAAGAACAGGATGAGAAATCGACAAGTCCTCGTTCGGTGCGCCGCAATTGTGCAACTACACTCCCGCAGCCACGCCAACCCCTACTCTCGCAATCAAAAAATACGGTTATAGGTAGGTTGATCCAAAAGACGCAAGTAGACCCCGCCTACAATGATCATTTTCCTGCATAAACACGCACGCAAACGGCCCCCTACTCAACACCCCCCCCCTCAACCTACCTATAAGCGGTTTTTTCGCCCAGTCACCCACCCAACACGCACGGTACCCACTACCAAAACGCAAAAAAGCCGGCCTCTTTGCCCACGCATCCGCCGCAAAGAGCGACACGCGAACAAAAGGCCGGCTAAAACCAACTTATCAGGCCGGGCAACGCGCCTCAAGCCCATCGGCATCTACAGCTTGCCGAGGTACTTCTCAAACTGCGGCTTGAAGCCAATATGATCGGGCGCCTGACTCGGCATTTGCGGGAAGGCATCGTGACCAGGCAGGTTGTTAGCCTCGATGAACAGCGGACCGTCCTCGGTAATAGCAACGTCCCAGCCCACATAGCCCATGCCTGGGATCTTTGCCGCGGCCGCATGGCACAGATCCATAACCTTGTCCCACATGGGAATCTGATAGCCGGGCAGCTCGGTGCCGGAGCGCGGGTGACGCTCGTACACATGGAACTCCTTGTCGCAGGCAGGGCCCGCAATCTTTCCCGTCTCCAAGTCCACCACGGCATACATACCACCGGCGTTGATGTTATCTACAGGGCGGTCGCTGTTGCCCATGCGGATGCACGCATAGATCACATGGGGCTCTCCGTCCTCGGGGCGCACCGTGTACACGCGGATGGTATTCACCGAACCCGGATAGATCTTTGCCATAGCAGGATGCTGCACTACCACGTCCTCAATCAGGTCGGCACCCGAACCCTTTAGATAGTCATACAGAGCATCCAGCGAATCAAAATCCGCCACCTTGAGCTTCTCCACGCCCTGGCCGCAGCACAGATCGCTCGGCTTGGCGATAATCTGCTCGCGTCCCTCCATAAAGGCGAGGAACTCCTCCTTGGAGCAAGTAGAGAAATGCAGCCATCCGCGATGCAGGTACTCGCTAAAGAACTCGTAGAACTCATTCTTATTATCCACCAGGTGGTAATACTCCGGATTATTCAGACGGCGCACAATGGTGTTATTAACCCCTCGGGTCACAAAGGTGGCGCGCTGCGCATCGTTCATGTTGTAGAACTCCAGCAGCGAGTAATCCTTGTAGCCGGCACCGAACTTAAAGCCGCACTTCACCACGTCGGCAAACAGCCATACGCGGTTCTTCCCGCTCTTGTCATGGCAGTCCCCCACCGTTTGAAACAGCGCACCGTAATCCATGTGTGCGATGCAACGAAAGATATAACCCAACTTGCCCATAATGGCTCCTCGAATGCTTAGATAACCCAACGTGAGTATAGGACGCTGTCCGTCAGCGCAACGCGACAGCGCGTACCCTTAATAGTCCACGGCGCCTTCGCTTGCCATCCACTCGCTTTGGAACTCGGCATAGCGGCCCTCGATAATCGCTTGGCGAGCACGGCGCATCAGGTCCAACAGGAAGTAGATGTTGTGCTCGGAAAGCAGGATGCCACCGAGCATCTCCTTTTGCGTGACCATGTGACGGATAAGCGCGCGGCTGTAGCCGCCCGTGCACACCGGGCAGGTGCACTTGGGATCGATGGGGC
This sequence comes from uncultured Collinsella sp., assembly GCA_958348985.1. Classification (GTDB taxonomy): domain Bacteria; phylum Actinomycetota; class Coriobacteriia; order Coriobacteriales; family Coriobacteriaceae; genus Collinsella. Next base: position 2,881 of record CATWBG010000005.1, read on the forward strand.
CGTCATCATGCGAGAACTTGGCGTTGCGAAAGTTCAGGCGACCCTGGCTGGAAAACGCCGTGCCCATGCGGCCCGTACGCGTAGGCAGCACGCAGTCGAACATATCGATGCCCACGCCCACGCCGCGCACGAGCGTGGTGGGGTTGCCCACACCCATGAGGTAGCGAGGCTTGTTGCGCGGCATGTACTCAGAGGCAAGCGGCGCAAGCGTCTCGAACATCGTCTCGTGGTCTTCGCCCACGGAATAGCCACCGATGCCATAGCCGGGAAAATCGCCGCACTCTTCCAGATGCCTGAGCGAGCGTACGCGCAAATCCAGATGCATGCCGCCCTGCACGATGCCAAAAAGAGCCTGGTCGGGGCGCGTATGAGCGGCGTAGCAGCGCTCGGCCCACTTGCTCGAAAGCTCAACGGCACGCTCCACATAGGCGCGCGTTGCCGGGTAGCCCGGGCACTGGTCAAGCTGCATGCAGATGTCGCTTCCCAGCTTCATGGCAATCTGCATGTTGTCCTCGGGCGTCCAAAACACATGGCGGCCATCATAGTCGGTCACGATAAAGCGCACACCATCGTCGGAGAGCTTAACGGCATCGTTATGGCTAAAGACCTGGAAGCCGCCCGAATCGGTAAGGATGGGGCCGTGCCAGTTCATGAAGTTATGGAGCCCGCCCAGCTCATCAATCAAATGCTCGCCCGGGCGCATGCTCAGGTGATAGGTGTTGGCAAGCACGATCTGCGCACCCAGTGCCTTAACTGTCTCAGTGGGAATGCCCTTGACATTAGCCTTGGTTCCCACGGGCATGAAGATAGGCGTCTCGACATCGCCGTGTGGCGTGTGCAAAACGCCCGCGCGCGCGTGCGTCTTGGGGTCCTCAGCCACGATGTCGTATTTGAAGAGGGATTGATCCATATATTGGAGCTCCTTGTTGATATGCATGTACGTGCAGTAGTTTCGCACACAAAAACGGCGCGGGAACAAACCCCGCGCCGTCTACATAGCGTTTCTGGTTGCAAGGCAGCCGGCGGCGAGACGCCGGGGCCTCCATACTCCCCTACGCTGAGAGCTCGTCGGCAAGCGCCGCGATCTGTGTGCGCGAATCGTCGTTGAGCGCACCCAGGACGGTGACGCCAGCCTCGGTAAAGGTGATGTCGGAGAAGTCGGCAAGCTGCTTTTTCATAACCTTGGCGGCCTTGGGCATCCAAGAGCCTCCCTCGACCAGCGCGATCGTGCGGTTCTGGTAGTTATGCTCGGCCAGCGTGTGGATGAAGGTGCTCATGAACGGGAAGATGCCCGTCGCGTAGGTGATGGAGCACAGGACCAAGCGATCGTAGCGGAAGGCGGCCTCCACGGCCTCGGCCATGTCGTCACGAGCGAGGTCGAACAGCGAAACCTCCTGCCCACGCTCTTCAAGCGCTGTGGCAAGTTCCTCGGCAGCCTGCTTCATGTGGCCGTAGACGCTCGCGTAGGCGATGGTCACGCCGCGATCCTCGGGCTGATAAGAAGACCAGGTGTTGTAGGTATCCAGATAGTAACCCAGGTTCTCCTTGAGCACAGGACCATGAAGCGGGCAGATAACCTGGATGTCGAGGCCGGCGGCCTTCTTGAGCACGGCCTGCACGTTCTTGCCAAACTTGCCCACGATGCCAAAGTAGTAGCGACGCGCCTCGCACTCCCAGCCCTCGGGGTCCTCGATGTCGTTGGCGCCGAACTTACCAAAGCCGTCGGCCGAGAACAGCACCTTGTCGTGCGCGTCGTAGGAGAACATGACCTCCGGCCAGTGCACGTTAGGAGCCGCCACGAAGGCAAGCTTATGAGCGCCAAGGTCGAGCTCGCTGCCTTCCTTGACGACTACGCTGCGACCGGCAAAATCGGTGCCAAAGTAGTTCTTCATAATCTTGAAAGCCATGGCAGAGGCAACAACCTGAGCCTCGGGGTAGCGCTCCATGAAAGCGACGATGCCTGCGGAGTGATCGGGCTCCATGTGGTGAACGATCAGGTAATCGGGCGTACGGTCATTGAGCACAGCCTCAAGGTTGCCCAGCCACTCATCGACGAAATGGGCATCGACGGTATCGGTAACGGCCACCTTGTCGGAAAGAATCACATAGCTGTTGTACGACATGCCGTTTTCGCTCACGTCATACTGGCCCTCGAACAAGTCGATATCGTGATCGTTGACGCCAATATAGCGGATATCCTCGGTAATCTCCATGATGCTCCCATCTCGAGCCGGGCCCTGAATTCGTAAGGCATTGTACCACGTACGCGATATGCCGCCGGTGTTGTCACAGGGTATGCGCACAAGCGACCTCACTCACGTCAAGGGGCGGTGGCAGCGACGACCGCTAGAAAAACAATCCAGCAAACACATCGAAAACGAGAATGAGCGCGAGCGCCCCAACGATGATCTTGAGCCAGGGAGCAATCTGTCTCTCCATCGCCTCGTCTTTTCGCTTAAAGTCCTCGTACCACTGCTCAAAGGGAACAAACTTGCCGCATTGCGGGCAAACCCACCCGTCGCGCGAATGCGAGGGAGACATACGCAAGGACTTGCATTTCCAGTAACCGCAGCGAGGACCTTGGTCATCAGCCTGCATGACACCGAGATGGGCGCTTTCCCGGTGTGCGCCGTCGCCGGGTGTAAATCGAGCGTAGGCCCAACCCGCCGCAGCGTACAACGCCAAAAAACAGAATATAGAACTGCCGACCAGCAAAATGAGTGCCAAGCTATCGGGAAGACGATCGAGCAAAGACAGAATCATGCTCATGTCTGCACCACCGACGATACGCCAAGAGCCATACCAACATCAAACAAGCGCTACACGACTCCCATCGACAAGTACCCCTTGCTCCACCAATGCGAACAGCGTCTCGTTGGGGTTAAGCTGCTCGCCTGGCATGGCGCAGCCGGCATCGAGTGCCATAAGACCGGCATCCAAGCGGGCCTCATACAGCCCATGTGTCTGCGAGGAAAGAAGCTGTGAGATAAGCGGCGCAGCCTCGTCCACCGTCATGTCCAGCGGAACACGCACCTCAAAACGCTGCGTGCCAGAAGGGAGCTGCACGCTGAGTAGAACTTTTCCGTTCATTTACTCCTCCTGCAGTTTTACGGCAGATAAATCAAGGTGTATCCCCGCTTCACACGCAAGCTGCTTTGCTCGCAAGATACGTGAAGCGTCAAGCTCTCGACGCGCCTTCTCCCTCAAAAGCTTATCGCGCACATACTCCTCGCGCTCCGCCTCACCAAGGCTCTCGAGCTTGGCTTTCTCAAAATCATTTTGCGTGGCCAGGAGCATCTCGTGGTAGCGAACATAGTCAATATCTTGATATCCCAGATAAAACAGGCGTGCAATTGACGTGCGATCGAACATGAGCATCTCGTTGTGCCCCATGAAGCCCTGGGGAAACGAGACCCCGGAGTAATCCCAGAGTCTTCCCGTCTGAACATCTTGGGCCATGTAGCCCAAGATCAAAACGAGCCCGTCATCATCCTGCAGGTTCACCACCGACCCGATTGGGAACCAGTCCTCCGTTATCTCCATACCTGACAGCCCTCATTCGTGATAGTTCGCGATTGATGTACGCGTCGAGCTGGCATAGCCCGCGTATCTGCTCGCCATGTTGTTCGAATAGTTAAGCCCCTCGACCGCTGTCGCCCGTCGCGCCTCGAGCTCGGCGATTTCTCTATCGAGGCGGGCAATAAGGGAATTGACGCCGCTTTGCGCCTCGGAGATGTGCCCGTCGTTGGGAGCGCAGAGGCTTTGTGCCGCGCCGACAGCAGAGCTCTCCCCCATGAGCTGGTCCATGGTGGATCCCATCGAACGCAGCGAGTCGCGCACGGACGTATTGGCACCGGGAAGCTCGTTTATCTTGCACTGGAGCTTTCCGGCCTGCGCGCGCTGACGACGCTTATTGGATAGCTCTCCATCGATGCTAGAAATCTGCGAGGAGTACTGACTCGCGCTCGTCGACCAGTACGACACCTTGGAATTGTAATACGACAGGTTGCCGTAAAGCGTATCAAGCCTGCTCATGATGGCCACTTCCTTCCGTTGTCGAGGGGTAGGGATAGTGCATCAAGAGGGAATCAAGCATGGAGGTGGAGCACGTAAGATCGACACGGGCGAACTTAGATGCCGCTATCGCCTCATCGTCCATAAACCAATCCGCGCCATCCTGGGGGCGGCGGGCAAAGCAGTCTGAAAAGGAGAAGCCGGCCTGGATGAACGAATAGGTGACACGCGCAGCGCTCGGAAGATTCCATCCCCACTCACCGCGCGGAGCGTCGCCGGTGAAGTCGCGGACGTTGTAGACGAACATGGGAAGGTCGTTTGAACCGAGCGTGCGGCGCACCATATTGACGAACAGGTCGGCATCGATGCCCGCGCCCGCGCTCCATGTTCTCAATACCGGTTCATCGACCTTGTCGATTGCCTGAATCAAACGATCGGCTGCATCGCCCTTCGCCATCCCGCAACATTCAACGCCCGCGTCGCCCACAGGTCTGTCGTCATGGAAAACGCGCGCGAAGGTGGAATCCCAGGAACTGCGATCGTCGCCAAAAGGTACAAGCCGATATATCCTGCCCTGGCCAAAAAACCCGGTCTTCTCGGATACGATGGCGGTAGCCCCCGTCTCGCCCACACTCAACGAAGCGCTGCGCTGGTCATATTCATCAGTCGGCAGTATTCCGTCACCGATTGAAATGCCGGGACCGCGCAGCGGTGCGAGGGCACGGGCAAGTTCATCAGATGGCTCACCCGTAGGCGATACGAATCCGGTGGGACCCAAGCGCTGGATCATCGCACGCTTCCATGCGCCCTCATGGGACTGGAACGTTTCGACCTCATCGAAATCAATCGTGTTGAGATTGCACGCGAACGCGCCCAAATCAAAACCGCCCAGCAAACAAAACAGATCTTGAGCAGAAAAGGACACCTGATCCAAAGGCGCATCTTTAAGTTCGAGCTTAGGACGTTTAAAGAAAGCCATAATTTAGTAATATCCACCCATCACGACACTCGGTTGAGGCGTGGTCATACCGCGAACGAAAGCTTCGCCGCCACGCTTCAGGGAGTCAGAGACGCTATTGAGCGTCTTTTTTGCATCGTTTTTCCAATCCCGCATGTACTTGCCGGGATTTTTGGCAAAACGCTGCACGCTGCCATCCATAACCTTTTCGGCGAACCAGCTTGCCGCGACACCCGCAAAGGGAGCGATTATGGGACCGGCAACAGGTATCGACGCAGCAACACCAATCGCCACGGACGAAGCAACGATCTTGACGACGTTTTTTCCGACGGACTTGCCTGCCGCTGCCGCCTTTGCCCCAAAATCGCCCTTTGTGCTCATAAAAGCGTCGGCGGCATCGAATGACGTGATACCAAAATCGATAACGCCCCCGATAACAGGCAGCGCCTTCGTGAAGCCTTTGGTGAATTTGGTTGCGGAGCGGATATTTGCCGCCGTATGGCTCACCGATGATAGATTGAGCGATCTTTGATTGACGATAAGCGACTTGCCTTGCTTGAAGGTCCCCCACACGTCATCGATAAAACCGGTAAACTTGAAGCTCTTTATCGACCCCTTGAGCCCTTTAAGATAATCGTCGAACTGTCCTGCCTTGAAATCTCCAAGGGGCTTTAGCCCCTTGGAGCCCAACCAGAAACCGGACTTCTTAAAATTGTTCACCGTGTTTTCCATCACGGATGCAAACATCTTATTGAAGCCGCTTTTGCCCCTGAGTGCTTCTGCTCCCTGTTTGTAGTATCCGCTCAAGCCATCGTAAAGCGCCTGATAAACCGACTTAGCCGCTATCTTGAACTGGCCGGATTGGAAACCTTTGATGATGCGATACCAGCCGGATGCCTTAATCTCAAACAAGCAGGTAAGTCCTGCGCCAAAAACTCCCTTCTTCAGAGCCTTGACCATCCCCACGATACTATCGATGTTGTCGGCCGTAGCACCGGCGTAGTAGGCCGCCTGGCGCGCCTGCTCCAGTGCGATATCCTCGGATGGAATTACCGACGAAGCGCTCATGGCAGACGAATACGTGCTGTTAAACGTATCGCAACCCATGCTGAATTGGCTCCATGCCTGCTTGAGCGTGTCGAGCTTTTGGGTCGCCGCGCCGTACTGGCTGTTCATCCCATCAAGAGCACTACCGATGGTCGCAAGCTCGGGTCCCTCGAGTCCACCGAACTCGGCAAGAGCAGCATTGGTCTTGTTTCTCAGCGTATCAAAAGACGCTCGCGCGCGAGCGGCCATCATCTCCACGCCGCTCCCCCGGCATTCAACCTTGTCCGCATCCGCAGTGCTTGCACCGATTGCGGAAAGCACGGCATCGCGACGAGAGGCGAGCGAATCGGCATCTCCGATCATAGAATCGAACGTGTCACATATCGTCTGCAGCGCGCCCCCCAGCAAGATAGACTGTCTATCGACCGCCTTTGCCTGGTTGACGGCAGCAACTTTCCAAAGGCCTCCGCTTTGTTCCGCAACGGTCTCGCCCGCCGCGCACCCGCGCTGGCGGGCCGCATCCAGATTCTCTTGAACGAAGGCGATACGCCCTCGCGCGGCTTCGAACTCGCTCTTCTTCAATTTCAACATATCAACACCCGCCTTTCAGCTACCAAGACCCTCCGCTGCCCCCATGGACGCGTGACGTCGCCAAACCCTGATCGACGTCCTGAAACGTCCGGGATGCGTCATCGAGACTTACGGAATGGGTCTCATATGAATCGGCAAGAGACCCGATGCACGTATCAAGCACACTCAAGAGCTCTTGGGTCACCTGCGCAGCATCGCCTTCAAATGCTCCGAATAGACTGGATTCAGCGACTCCCACTTCATTTTTTAAGGAGCGGATGTCATGTGCGGTGGCGCTAAACTCCGTAGCAGCCGGCTTGACGACCGACTCCGCTATCTTGATCTCCCCCACAGGTATCATCCTTCCTTTCCTGGTTTTTCGTTTGCCGCGCGCGCGGTATCAAACTGATCGCTCATCATGCCGATCTGAAGGTTAAAGGCCATAGTTGCCTGATTGAAGAGCCCAACTTGAACGATGCTGTCAATCATGTCCTTGTCAAAAAAGGCGTCGGGGGTACCATCCGAAATCCCTTCCGGATAGGGATAGCCCATGTAATCCCAAAACCTCCTGCCTTTGACGTCCCACACCATCACCCCTGCAATGAGATACAGGCGCTCGGCATCGTGTAGCGAGACAAGAGACCCCACGGGGAGCCACTCGGCCGCACGCTCGAGGGCGTCGACAACATCGCCTTGTTGCCCCACGGCATCCATCTTGTGGTTTATCGCCATTTCTCATCATCCTTTGCATCTTCGGTCGACTCGACCAGCCGTACAGCCTCCACGTTTCCGCGCACGCAATAGAAACCATCAGATGTCGCCGCCGGAAGGCGGTACTCAGGAAGAGATCGCGCATACCTGAACGTAGTCTGATCGGCAAAGCCCGATCCAACCCACACGCCGTTGCCATATGCGGTGAGCATCTTGTACCACTCGTCATATACAGACCGCCCGCGAAACATCTCGGTCGCAGCGACAATGCCGCAACTGCCCGCATATCGCTCCTGTGCCAAGTAATCTTTAAGCATTGTCGCCGTAGGGCCATCAAGCCGCTTGACCGTCTGCACGACACTTGTGAACACGATCAGATCAAGTGTGGAAACCCCGGCGGCGAGCTCGCCCACGATTCCGCAGCACTCTCCCAAGTCCTGGCAGACATTCGCGGAGGAGACGGAACCGAGCACGGCTTCGGTATCGATCACGCGGAAGTCCAATCCCTCCACCGTCTCCAAGCATTCGATGAGACCGCGCAGGTAACGGGCTATCTCCACCAAATCGTTGCCCAGCACGAGCATCGTGGGCGATACGGCGAACGAGAACGAAAGCGGCTCGATAGCCGTCTTCGAATACCCAATGGGAATCTCCCCCGCAGCCTCACGGCCACGCACCATATCAGATGCGCATACGTGCGCAGGAAGCATCGGTATCTCGCGAGCGCGAAGAGAGAAGCGCGCGTTGGCGCAAGCAGCCAGCTTATCGATATGCGTCGTGAAGTCGGCATCGCGCTCCGTTACCGAGGCGCCCTGGAACTCAAATGTCTCCTTGCCAACCTTGACCACACCGCGCTTGTCGCTTTTCACAATAGCGACAGAGGGCTTGCGGCCAAAGATGGTCACGTAATCGCTCTCGTCGTTGAGCGCGCAAGCGACACTCAGCGAGAAATTAGCCCGAATGCGCATGCGCGGAACGGTCGCCGTGGAAGCAGTGACGATAAAGTGCATCCCATAGCGCGGTGCATCGCGCGTGAGCGTGGTGAGGCGATCCTCGAGCTCGGGATGCAGATCGTAAAAGGCGGCGAGGTTAGAAAGCGCGATGATGATTCGAGGGAAGGACCCCTCGCCTGCCGCCAGGTAATCGTCAAAGGTCAACCCAGCTTGTGCAAGCGCGCGACGGCGGATATCGACCTCGTTTTCAAGCAGACGGAATAGATTGATGAGACGTTCTTCCTCACCAGCCAGCACCACGCCGCCGCATTGGGGAAAGGCAGCGAAACAGCTGAGCATCCCGGTGTCGAAGTCGACAATGTACACGCCCAGATCCTTGGGTCCAAAATCGCTTACAAGCCCATACAAAGCACTTGCCAGCAAACCGTCCACACCCGAAGAAGGGCTGCCGTATAGCATGATATTGCCCGTGTTCGCCAGGTCCGCCACAAAGGGGAACTGGCGCTGCCGTCCCGGATCGTCAGTCAATCCAAGCAAGATGGGATACGAACCGGGCGCACGCTCCTCGTCGTATGCTTCCTTCAGGGCGTCCACGGTAATGCGCGCGGGAATGGGATCCAGCCAAAGCGGGCGCGCATGTACATCTAAAGTATCGGCCGCGTCGGCAATCTGCTGCAGAACCGCGTTGAGCTCAGATTCCCCCGTCTTCACCGCTTTGCTCGGAGGGCGCAGCGATGCGATAGTCTGGCCGGTATCGTCGATAAGCTCGACCGCGTCGTCGTGACGGGGAGTGAACGTATCGGTAGGAGCATAAGGGGTGCCCGTGTATGCGCTTTGACCGGCAGTGAAGTACTCGTTATATCCAACCAGCAGAAAAAAACGGCCTGGATCCGAAATCTCGGCGGCGTCCGGACGACGTAGCATCTCTTTGGAATCGGCGGCGTCCGCGACCTTAAGGCACACCTTGAAACGAGAGTTCGACCAAATCTGGTCGTTGACGACACCGGTGGGTTTTTGAGTCGCCAAAACCAGGTGGATGCCCAGTGAGCGCCCGATACGCGCAGCCGAGATGAGCTCGTCCATAAACTCAGGCTCTTGCTGCTTGAGTTCTGCAAACTCGTCGGCAACAACAAAGAGGTGCGGCAAAGGGTCGCTCAAGACCCCGCGACGGTAGTACGAAAGGTACTTATAGATATCCATCGTCGCCTCGCCCGTCATGTCGCGTGCAGCATTGAAGACATCCTGACGACGTTTGAGCTCGCTTTTTATCGATACGAGCGAGCGGTTGATCGCAGCGCCGTCAAGATTGGTGATGGTGCCCGCAAGATGAGGGAGGCGAACGCGCTCGTTATCGAACGCACCCGCCAGACCGCCGCCCTTGTAGTCGATCAGTACGAACGAGACCTCATCGGGAGCATAGTTCACGCACAGCGAAAGGATATAGGTGATAATGAACTCCGACTTTCCCGAGCCGGTGGTACCGGCAATCAGCCCATGCGGACCATGCACGTTCTCATGAAGATTGAGAATGGAAAGCTCATGCTGGGCATCGAGGCCAACAGGAGTGGCCAGGGAGCGGGAGGCATCGTTCTCACGCCAGCGACGCGTGATATTGAGCTGCTTGGTGTTACCCGCCTGCAGCATCTCTAAAAAGCCCAAGCGGCGTGGCATATCGGAATGCGCCTGCGGTGAATCGAGCCGGGCGCGGGCAATAGCCAGCGCAAAGGAGCGAGCCTGCTCCGCGGTCACCATGATATCGGGAGCAAATGCACACATGGTGCCAGACACATCGTCTCGGTCAAACATATGTGCCGGCGAATCCGCGTGGGCAAGCGCGTCGGAGGCGGCAAGCGCCTGGGCTCCGGTTCCCAAATCCTCGAGGAGGCGATCTGCCGAAAGATCGATAACGAATGCGCATTCCCTCGGAAGATCGCGAAGATACTCCCCCAGGAAAAGCAAGGAAAGGCCTCGGTTCTCTCGCAACTGTGTTAAGCCCGATATAGTCTGTGAACGCTCGACCAGGTCTTTGTTTGCACAGATAACAACATAATAGGTGCCAAGATCGCCCAGTTTATCGGCACGGAGGCCAGAGCGCGCAGACATCTCGGACTCAAGCATCATGGATATCGCCATGAGGCCATCGCTATCCGTCGCCAAAAAGCGCCGCTGCCCGGCATCGTCGAAAAGATGCGGGAGCGAACGGGCAAAGCCCCACTCGGCATCCTCCGCACCATCGGCCACCAGGACGATCTTAACCTCTCGATAGCTATATAGAGCGCAAATCTGCAGGATAAGGCCCCTTGCAAAGTCCCATACTGCAGCCCTGCTCCCCAACAAACCGGCAACGAAGTGATCAGCTAGGTCAAAAGCCAAAGGCACGTTATCCACACGTGGAGGGTTTTTAGAAAGCTCCGTCACCTTGTCGAGCAATTTGTCGTCATCCATGGAAAAGCGCCTTTGCGGCCAGCGTATATCCGCCTCGAGTGGCAAAGACCCCAGGCCCACGCGCAACTGCATGAAATCATCGTGGTAGACGGAACGATTCATCAGACGTGGGGAAAGATCGTAGGCACGCTCCAGCAAATCGGGCAGCGAGGCACGATTGGAACGCAGAGCAGCGCCCTGCAGCTCACATTCCTCCCTAAAACGGGTCTCGACGGCGTTGAGATAGTCCGTATAGCGCGCTTGACGTCGCAACTCGGCGCGTTCGTCGCGCCTCTTCGCATAGCGTTTGGAAATAACGGGCCAGACGAGCATGCCCGAAACCATGCCCGCGGACATGGCGATCGTGGGCATGGAGGAGATGACGTCTCCCCCTTCGGCTACACGCGATATAGCCAAAACCACCATGAAAATCGAAGCCAAACCCATGACGAACGATGGGCCGAGCTGCATAATCGCCGGCTCGTCATCGGGCTTCTTGCGCTCGGGGGCATCATCAACCGAAAAGGCATGGCGATGAATCGTGTGGCTCAAACGCGGCGCAGGATAGAACAGGTCCAGCTCGTCGGGGCACGGGCCAGCAGGCGGGCACGACTGCGCAAAAGCGGCATGATTCAAGACGAGAGCACCGGTGAGCGATTCCCATGCCACCCCGTCCGGTTCGCTTGCCGTCACAAAGCGATAGCCCACCATGACGAACAGATCCATGATTTGCACGACGTCGCCCGCAGCAAGGATACGCGGGTGCGAACCGATCCGCTCCCCGTTTACAAATGTCCCGTTCGAACTTCCCAGATCCTCGATAGTAAACGTATCGCCCGTTAGGGCAAGACGGGCATGACACGGGGAAACAAACCGCGACGCGCACAAAATCGAGCAAGACTCGGAGCATCCAACCTCAATCGAGACGTCATGGATAAAACCGATCGTGCGGTAGCGCCCCATGCCCGAGGTGATGGGGCGAATAAAGAGACTCGCCGTTTTCCCGTCTGCACCGCGAAGCGAAAACGCGCCGGGCGTTGCCGCGTCAATCGCGCCGTCGCATGCATCCGACCCGTTCTCGTCGAAGACCTCGACATCGCCACTCGCCTCGAGCAGCAGCGCACCAGCCGCGTCAATCGCGATCGTAACGGCATCCGCCGAGTTTGCAGCGTCAAGCCACGGGTTGATGACCACCATGGACGAAATCGCGCCCGCCATAACCCCGTTCTGCACGCGGTGAGTGCATACAAGCGTATACAGCATGGGGGCGATAGGAGCGTTATCGCGCTGCGAATCCATGGAGGTCCTTTCTTGCTGCGAAATCATGGCACCCAAAGCCGCTGGGGAGGCCTTGGGTGCCAAAAGAAAAAGGAGAAGCTACAGGCTAGCCGCGGAAAGCGGAAGCGATGTTGGCGTCCGTCTCCTCAAGCGTCTGAGCGGTGGTGTCCAGGCTCTGCGCAATCTCGTTGATGAGATCTTGAGCCTTCACGAAGCTCGGGCGCAACTCGTTGAAGCGAGAAGCATAGGCACGGCTCGACTCGCCCTCCCACTCAGACTGAAGTGCGGAAAGCAGGCTGTCCATCTTGGAGATGACGTTGCCCACGTTGTCGGCTTCAACGCGATACTCGTTGGCACGAGAGCGCATCTGATCCGGGGTAATCCTAATCTGTCCTGCCATTTCATTACCTCTTTCGCTTTGTCGTCTTGTGACAATGACCTTTCACTCCTGGTCTGCGCCTTCTCTTGGAGTGTGCCTTCACTATAAAAAGCCGCGTTCACTGTCGGGTAAGTGTTTTGTAAAGCGCCCGAAAGAGAAATTAATTATAAAACCCCCTTTCTCATTGATGCGAGAATGGGTTACGGAACTTGCGCCGAGAGACGCACCAGCGCCATGCAAAGAACGCCATGATCGAAATAAGAGTCACGAGCACAACGGCTCCGGCAACGCTGCCAAACAACAGTCGCGGGGTGTTGAGCACGAAGGTGATCCAATCGCCCGTAACCACCACGTCTTCGTAGACGGCGCGGCTCTTATTGCCCGCCTTATCGGTCACCTCCAAGGCGTAGGTATGAGGCTGCCCGTCCGCAGAAAGCCGGCGGCTCGGAATGGATGGGAGCTCTTTGGCGTTCCACGATGCGACTTTCTTCCCATCGACCAAAAGCTCGGCGCGATCGAGCTTTACATTGTCGCGAGAGTCGACCGAGACAGACTTAGCAGGATCGAGATACACCCCGCCGGACCCAAGCCCGATCAGGTCTGCTCCGGGCGCCGTGGTATCCACTGCAAACCCGATGTCAAATGCTCCATCACGCCCCTGATTCTTGTTCTCCATGCTGTTTTGGGATAGATTTCCCGCTCGATCCATCGAAGTGAGCAAAATACGATAGTAGCCATCAGATTCGAACAGCTTGGCCGGAAACGTATAGGCGGTCTGACTCCACCCCTTGCTCTCCTCGTTGGCGTCACGTTGGTAATCGCGGCCGGGCTCAAGCGAGTTAGTACGCGAATCATGGACGATCTCGGCATGGCTCGAAGCGGTATCGATACCGCTCACGTTTACCTCTGCGATTTGGATATCACGCGGCGAATTGAGATAGGCACCGTTAACCGAACCGGAAGTCCCCATAAAGTAGTAGTTCGACCCAAATCTGTTCACCGAAAAGGTGAGTTCTTGCTCAGACTCGTTACCGGCAAGATCGACCACCTTACCGGAAAGGGTATACACGTCGTCGTCCTCAAGCTCATGAGGAAAATCGGCGTAAGCAACGCGCTTGGATGTGTCACCGCCGGTCTCGGCAAACTCAATGTCGTATACGTCCCCGCGGCGCGCCCCCTTGAGCGAAACGGTCGTGAAGTCAGAGCTAAAATTCGTGTCAGAGAATTCGACCACGGGAGCCACACGGTCTGCGTATGCCGTTTTATCGCTCACGTTGCCGATCGCAACGCTCGGTGCGGTCATATCGATCACGAACTCGCCCGAATCGTACGGCTCGGCAACATTGCCCGCAAGATCGGTTACCGCAACGCGTAGGCGGTAATGAAGCTCATCGCTAAACGAGACGGTATCCTCGCTCTGCGAGCGGGGCTCGATTTCTCGCCAACCCGACTGCGCAGGAGTCGCACCCGAGCTATCGACATTGACATCGGCGAGGTCGGGCGAGAAATTACGATCTGCAACCCGAATAGTCGCCGCGCGCATCGCTTTGTAGTACATGCCGTTCGCCACATCGTTGTTATCAAACGTGACCGTGAGGACGGGGGCCTGGGTGTCGATGACAAAGTCCTCGCTCACCGTGTTCGATGCACGGCCAGCACCATCGGTGAAACCGCACTCGATATGCCAATCGGCATCGTCCTCGAACTTGTAGGAAGCCTGCCATACACGATGTTCAACACCCTCGGCATCGCGCATTGTCGCCTGTTTGAAGTCTTTGGCCAAAAGCGTCCCCGTCCCGTTTCCATCGCGCGTGATTGTGGCGATGACACGCTTGGGATCGCGGGCGAACATCAAGTCGAAATTGCTCTCATCGACCGTGACGGTAGCGGTACGTGCAGCGTTGTAGTACTTGCCGTTGCGCGCATCGTTGTTATCGAAGGAAATCGAGACCCGCGGGGCTGCCTTGTCGATGGTCACCGCCGAAACGCCCACGGGCACGTTTGAGTTATGACCGTCCGTAAACGACCCAAGATCCGAGGTCGTAACGTTTCCCGCGCGATCTTTGAGCGCCACGAACGTACCCGGAAGATGCATGCGCATGGCATCTTCGCCAAACGCGAAGGAAAGGGAGCCTGCGGCTGAACCGTACGAGGCGGTTGTCCCTTCCTGGATTTTCTCGGTGTGCGCTGCATGCGCGGCGTCACTTGTGTAGGCCAAACTCTCACGCGCCTCAACGGCGGCACCCGTGTCGTCATCCGCAAAAGAAACAATCGCTTCGCTACCGTCTGCCACGCCTGAATAGTTGTCACTTGCGCGCAGCGTCGCATGCTCAGTGTCACGCGCGAAGATCCAGCCCCATGTTTTATCACCCGTCGCAGGAGTCGGTTCGACCTGTGAAAGCGTAAGCTCGTTGATTGCGGGAGCAGTGTAATCGATGCCGAATGCACCCAAATCCTTCGTCAGGACAAGCTTGGGATCATCGAGACCAGCAATTCCGCCGTACTCGATATGCAGTCGGTAGTCTCCCTGTTCGGGTAGCGAACCACTCGCTTTTGGAAGCGCGTAAGAAGCTGTCCAGGTACCCTTGTCATCCCATGGCTTGAAATCCGCAAGAGTTGGGGCATCACCAGCCTCACTCCATGCACCCGAGCCGGACTTGCGCAGCTGGGCGGTAACGCAGGCTCTATCGCTATAACCCGGAAGATGACGGTAGACATCGAGCCAGGGATCCTTCACGGATATCGTGACATTCACCGCGCCACGATGATAGTAAGCATCATCTGAGGCAGGCGTGTCCTTGGCATCGACCACAGAGATCTGTGCGGTGGGAACGCTGCTGTCAGCCACCACGATTCCCTCGATGCCGAGTTTTCCCAATTGGCTATCGGAATGGTCGCGAACGTAATCGGCAAGCGTATAGCCGTCTTTGCCGCCAAGTTCGTTGTCAGCATTATCAGTCACGGTAAAGACGATATCGGACAGCTTGTAATAGCCCCGATCGGACAGTGGCACGCGCACATAACCGTCTTCATCGATCTTAAGCATCTCGCGATCGCCCTCGTTTGCATTTCCCTCCATGCTTTCGTGACGCGCGATCTTTACCTGCACGTTCTTGATTCCGGCCGTATCGGCCTCGTTGTTCCCTGCAACATCCGCCGTAGAACCAGGCAACAAGTCCTGCACATGTATCTTCAGTGTGCGCGCCGGGCCGACCAATAGGTCCTGCGAGCCGTCTTCCTTCATCCGGGCGATATGGTCATCGTCTGTCTTTCCGTCAATCGACGCCTCGGTCATCTGTGGAGCCGTCGTGTCGACCGTAAACGAAGAGGTTTTCCCGCCAAGGCCAAATACGTTGGTCATGTATAGGGAGTAGGTACCATCCTTGAGCTTGAAATCGGTACGCGGATAGGGGATCTCGAGCTCCCAGCGGTGCTGAGACCCTCGTTTCATATCACGGTTGCTCAGAGATTGGGACCATTGCTCGCCATTCGCGCTATAGCTTGCCTCGATGCGCGGCGTGGAGAAAAACCGGTAAAAGACGCTTTGAGCATACGCAAAGGCCCGCGAGTTAGCCCTATACAGCTCGTTTCCCTCAAAAGACATTCCGAGTCTGTCGGCCTTCCATGACGCATCTTTACGCACGTCAAGGCCGTGACCCGAGGATATCTCCTGCTTGGGATTCGCAACCAAAACGGCATCGATGCCCCGCAACGAACCCGCGTTCTCGACATCAGTCAGTTTAACATCGCGTGTATTGCCTACTTTGTCGCAGGTATGCACGTTAATGTCGGAAAGATCGTAGGCCCCTGCATCGGAAAGATCGATTGTCGCGTATCCGTCCTCATCGACAGAAAGAGGAAGCACGGTTTTCTCACCGTTTTCATCCGTAACATCCTCTTTGTGAACGACCGTATAGGTGAGCGCACCTTTTGCCTCGCTCAAGCCCGCCGTCGCTTTCTCGTCCCCATCCGTCACATCAACGGCCTGTTTTCGAGGTAAAAGATCCTGGACGCGCAGCCGAATTGAGCGCCCCGTCCCTGTCACATAGGTCTTGCCGTCTATCGTGACCTTATCTCGCGCCGTGACCGAAGTGGCGAAATCCGCCGAAGTGACCGCTGGTGCCGTTGTGTCAACTTTAAAAGAAGAGCTGGTGGAAGCTCCGAAACATGATGCGAACACACTGTATGCGCCATCCGGAAGACGATATTGTCCCCCTTCGGCTGTACGGGACAGGGGAACGATGGATTCCCAACTCCGCGTCGTCTCGTTATAGGAAAACGTGCGAGACGACATGTCCACGCTTGCGGCATCGTGAGCTGCATCCGTAAAGGTTGCACTCATGACAACGGCATTCTTGGTCGCAGCATACGCCTCAAAAAATGACTCTTCGCCGGCATGTAGGTTCTCTGCGACACTCACCTTGGCCTGCGTCGACCTGTCACGTACATCGGTGCTTCCAGGCAACGTCGCCACAGGGGTGAAAACCACGCTGACGACAGGCTCGCTTGATTGCTCGTCCACGGCAACACGGTCGATCGCTTGCAGTGAGGCATCGGCCTGCGCGGCAAGGTCGGCAAGGCTTTTCTTAGCCACATTGCCCGCATGGTCCGTCACCTCGATGACAATATCTGACAAAAGATAGACCCCGCGCCTGTCAAGACCGATATCGATCTTTCCGTTCTCGACATCTGGATTAAGAATGATGGTCTGAGAATCGTCTTTCGCCGCAAGCGAGTCGTAGCGTTTGAGGGCCACCCGCACAGACGCTATGCCCGCTCCGCTATCGGAGACGTCAAGAGAAAACGACCTTCCCTTGCCAATCAAGACCCTCCCTTTCCCCGCTGCGGAAAGGTCGGCGAATTCGCTGTCGGCATCATATCCACCTTCGAGCTTTAAACCGCCAAGCGTCGGCGCCGTACGGTCGATGACGAGCTTTGTCGACGCCTCGGCCAGCGTGGTGCCAAACGACTTGTCCACTAAACCTACGCCGCTGTATCCAAACTTCAGGTTGTAGGTGCCCTCATCCTTTAGGCTCAGGGCGTCAGAAGCCACGCAGGTATCGTCCGAGGCAGCCGGAGGGTTAAATACAGCGGTGTCGATCGAAACCGAATCCGCACCGGAGACCGTATAGGAAAGAGGGTTTTTCGACTTCCAATTCGAATTGTTGCACAGCAAGAAAAACAGTTTATCCGTAAGGGAAAGCGAGGCATGTACGCCGTCAGGGTTGTTTGAGTACAAAACCTTTGCGGCATCCGTCACGGGCACCCCGTTATACTCCGCACTCTCCCCCGAAAGCCCTTTAAGGGCCAACGCGAGACGAGGCTCGTAATCATCAACCACGCACAGCTTGTCTACCTTTGAAGCGGCATCTTTCAATGCAGGAACATCCGACTCCGTAACGTTGCCCGCCGTATCGGTCACGCGGATGTGCATCTTAGACAGCTGGTACGTACCGGCCCCAAGGGTCTGAGCGTCGAGGGAGAACTCAACATCACCAGACGCGTCGAGGACGCCTTTTACCGACGAGGACGAGCCGTCCTCGCGGGAAAATGCCAGACGTACGTCCGAGATTCCCGAAGCCGCATGCGTGCCGTCTTGAGGGTCCTCAACATGCGCCTTGAGCTTTAAGCCGTTTGAGGACACATACAGGGTACCTGCGTTTGTCAGATGGCCGGCAATATCAAAGGCCGAGCCATCCTGCCCGTAAAATGCCACTGAAGAGATGCTCGGTGAAAGCATGTCCTCACGCACTTCGATTTTAAGCACCTGCCCGTTCGAAAACCTCTGCGTGCCGCCGGCGGCTGTCGCGACATCGATATCACGTGCAAGCTTTACCCAATAGATACCGGCATGTTTGACCTCACCTGTATCCAGTTTATCGGCAAAAGATCCGTCGGATGTAAGCAGCGGATCGCTGCCCGAGGGGTTGGCGGAAAACGAGTCGTCCTGTTGTGCCGACCCCTTTGCACCAATGAGTGTAAGGCCGTCGGTCTCATCAACATCATGAGCATCAAGCCAAACGCAAAGCGTCCCCTTGTCCCAAGAGCCGCTGGTTTTAAGTGACTCGCTCTTGTTCTTCGACGTGACGAAACGCAAATCATCAAGAACCTCTTTGGGGGCCAAAGCAGCCGCATCTCGACCGGCCATCTGCGCCACGGAGTCAATGCCCCCAATAGTTCCAAGAGCCACGGTCTGCGCGGCGCTCCCCCAGGTGAGGACCGAAGAAAGCGTCGTGGTGACAGACGGATATGCTACGCCTTCGCGCATTACCAGGGGTGACGACGCGCCAAAGATCTTTGTCGCGTCGTCGGCACTCACCGCGCGCCCATCGAGAGAGAAAAAATCATCTTGAGCGTTTAACCATGATGCAGGGTTGACGCCGTAAGGCACCAGCAGAGCGGTCTTGCGCGGAAGAAAACCGAACGCGGAACGCTCCAAATCTTGAGCATCGTCGTTTTTTGAAGTCGTTTCCGAATCAGAAGGTCCTTGATTCGAGGAGGGCTTTTGATTGATGCTCTCGACCGCGTCTTGACCCTGCGGAACGGCATCGCCGCAGTTCGTCTTTGATGCCGGCGCGCTTTGAGTGCCCTGTTCTGCCTGCTGTGTCCCGGCGAAGGCGAGGGGAGCCGAACCCGCAATCGCCGTTACAAGGGCGACGGTCGATATGGCAACGGGGACCGTCAGACAACGGGCCGAACGCGTCGGTCGGGGCCGTGGCGCACAGGAGCGCTCCGAAACGTCCCCGCGGTTCTCATCATCTTGAGCGTTATCGCGAATATCCTCATTCATCTTAATTGTCTCTGTTTCGTCGAGGGTTCATTCGTTGTAAAAGGAATCGTTCCGTAGCCGTATGAGCCGCTACGACAGCGACGCGGTGCACCCATCATCCCAGTCATCTGGAATCTTGGCATCGGCGCTACCTTGCCCCGCTTCCTCAGAAGGCCCGTTCGACGCCGCAAGAAGAGTCGTCTCGCAATCCCTGTCCCGATGTTTTATCGACAGCTCCGCAGAAGCGACGCCCTGGCCAGCACCGCCCTCGTCCTGTGAGAGCAGCGTGGTGAGGCTTTCCGCCTCGGCCGCACCGGTAGCAGCGTTGCTCTTCTTACAAGGAATCTCCGTGCAAGACTCAGCCGCTTTTTCCTCCACGAGGCTCGTGGGACCCTCGACTATACGAATATGCAGGCTGCCGGAAGCGTCACGGCTTCCTCGAGAAGCAGGAACCGCACCGCCCGAGACGGTCACATCGCCCACGCGCATGATGCCACGGCGCCCCTCCCGCATCTGCTCGATTGTCCGTCGCGCCAACGCGCCCGTCAGCTCATCGTGCACGGCGCGGATATGCAGGACGAAAAACATCATGACCGCCACGACCGTGCAAACGAAGGCGCACACGAATCCAATGATCGCCACCATGTCAAATAGGCTCTCGCTCATGTATCGCTATGCCTCCACATCGGTATAGGCGTCTTTTACTGCTTGACGGGCCGCATCGGCGGTATCTACAACACGGGTCTTTTCTGCATCGAGATAATCCGTGGTGGGAGAAACGGTATTCGCCAGGACCTCGGCGGAGCCGACCAACGAAGCGAGCTTCTCGCTCGATATCCCGTCGGCTCGGAACTTACGCGGATACGTACGCACGGCATCAAGTGCAAGGTTTGCCGCCTCAAGCTTGATGACGTCATTCTCCTCATGCTTAAGTGCCGACATGAGATAAACCAGCCGCTCGCAATATGGCTTGTATTGACCTTTGTCGGACCCTTCATTGATCAAGGGAACGATATTCGTGTTGAACTCGGCGATATCCGCATAGGCCTGGGCAAGATCGTGCTGGGAGAAATGAGGGGCCTGAGCCGCCTGCTCCATCCACTGCGCCGCAGCGCGGATACGCTCGGATCTAGAATTGGCATTCGGGCCGTTGCCGAGCTTTGCACTGCCATCCGGGTCAAACGAATACCAGTAGAGCTTTCCGATACTAAACGCGAGATCGGGCCACTTCTCTGCACGTTCGAGCTCCGATAGATGCGGCAGCAGCGTATCACGCATTTTGCTTTCTTCTGCCGTGCTAAAAACCGAATCGGCCTTGAAGCGTGCAATCATGCCCTCAAGGGGGGCAGTCGACCCGGGTTTGATCTGAGCCGCCCGCGCGTATGCAGCAACGGCCTCGTTCTCATCGCTCGACTGCTCGCCGATGCCCTCCCAGTGATCGAAACTCTGGTTAACGGCGATGTTCGAGCCCACGATACCCGTGACGCCAACACCCAAGGAGAGCACTGCAGCCACACAAACGCCCACAAACGACCTCCAACGACGACGCAACCGCCGAAGACGCGCGGCATCGTGCTCGCGATACGTGGAAAGCGCATATGCCATCTGCGCGCAATCCTGATAGCGATCGTCGGGATCGGGCTGTGTAGCCGTAGCGATAATGGATTCGATACCCAGCGAAAGCTCTGGGATCACCTGACGCACCGGCAAGATGGAATAGGGGGGCTCGGCCGGGTTCTTTCCCGTCAACAGGGTGTAAAGCGTGG
This sequence comes from uncultured Collinsella sp., assembly GCA_958348985.1. Taxonomy (GTDB): domain Bacteria; phylum Actinomycetota; class Coriobacteriia; order Coriobacteriales; family Coriobacteriaceae; genus Collinsella. The sequence goes on from CATWBG010000005.1 coordinate 23,750, forward strand.
CGCCAAGGGCATAGACGTCGGAACGAGCATCGGTCTGCCCTCCCCCACCATATTGCTCAGGAGGGGCGAAGCCACGTGTACCTAGCTGCGATGTATCGCTCACAGCCGCGTTCACGCTCGTCCCGTCTCCACGATATTCGCGTGCGATACCAAAATCGACCAGCTCGAGCAAGCCGTTTGGCTTGAGCATCACGTTCGAGGGTTTCATATCGCGATAGATGACAGGTGGGGTCCGCTGGTGCAGATACTCAAGAACATCGCAGAGCTGCAACGCCCAATCGACCACCGTGTCCTCGTTTTGAGGCCCCTGAGACGAGGCGACGTCCTCCAGCGTCTTTCCCTCGATAAGATCCATGATGACGAAGAGCGTCCCCTCCTCGTCGATAATGTCCACGATTCGCGGGATGGCGGGATGGTCGAAGCGTTTAATCATGTTCGCCTCGGTCACGATACTTTGGGCAATGAGCGAGCGCAACGAGGTGTCATCTGTGCGCTTGATCTCCTTGGCCGCCCACATCTTATTCAGCACCAGATCGCGCGCGACGAACACGCGGGACATGCCACCTTCGCCAATCTGCGTCAACAGCTCATAGCGACTGTTGATCACGCGCGTCACTTGCTCCGCCGCATTGGCGTCATTGGAATCCACCAAGGCACGCCCTCCATACCGTCAAATCTTCGACAGACTTAGTCGCAATAACGATATGAGACGCACCTCAAGCCATCATGAGGCGAATGTAAAGACTTGATATGACCGATTTTTGTACCGACCCCCCAATGCCAAGGAGTCTCACATGGAGGACAGGCATGCCCCGCGAGGAAGCTTGGCACACCCATGCTACTTGGAAGCGCCGCGCACTATCAATGCAAAGTCCTCGTCGGCAAGGCGCAACGTGTCCCCATCATGCAAACGCACCCGAACATGAGGTATGATCCGCTCGCCGTATGCAAATGAGCCGTTTGCGCTGCCTAAGTCCTCGAACTCGACGCCATTATCGCACAACGAGATAGATCCATGCCTGCGGCTGATATTAGTGTTTCCGCTCAATGGAATGTCACATGAACTCGAACGACCCACAATCGCAGCCCTGACATGCGGAATGGCACAACGCTCTCCTGTCGCGAGACGCAACAGACAAGCGTCGGTGGAAGTATGTACGTCTCCTGCATCATCATCGCCTGCAGCGCCACAAGCAGTGAGACTCGATGTTGCAGAATCAAACGATTTCGCGCGCGTAGTTTGCTCGGCCCGCGCATCATGAGTCTTGCGGCCAACAGGCTCGTCCGTGCTTCCTTTCACGTCATCATCTTGTTTTGTGGGCGCCGAATCAAAAACAACCTCAGAAGAGAAAGCGCCGGTAGCGCGCACCGCGGATATAACCCGTTGCCTCGACGTCGGAGAGTAGCCCCCTACGCCATCGAGCACCCTGCGGGCCGCATTTTGACCTGCGACGACTTGAGCCGCACCGGCAAAACCGCTCAACAAGGCGACAGCATCAAACGAACCGCCCTCAGGGACCTTTGAGGTACTGCAAATCCGGGACGGCTCTTTTTGCAACCTTCCCGATACAATCGAACGATTCTTCGACGAAAAACCCAGCGAAGAGGAGTCGTGGGCCACTTCGTCGGCGCTCCGCCACGCATCGATGCCGTATTCCTCTGACAGATATGCCTCGAAATCGGTGAGCGAAAGAACAGGGTGCCTACACACGAAGTCTTTAAGTGAAAGAGCGCGCCTGGAGTCATCATCCACCGCAAACGAGACCTTTTTCATATCGGCAAGATATGTCAGAAGCGCAATCGGTGTAGATCGCGCTGTCGTGGCAAGCCCCGCCAGGGGAACATACATGAACCTCAGCTCGCCGCCGGAAGCAACAAACACATCAGACGGGTCACACCATAAGGCAGCCGTGGCATAGAGGCGGCGCGTAATCAAAGCGAGCAGAGCCTGCAGCGAGCAGAGCATGCAGTGATATTGAGCACCCGAAAGTGCATTACCCTTTAGATAGCGCGAGAGTGGCACGGTGTCGGTCACATCGTAATAAAGGACCGTCTCGCCGCGATCGCTAAGATACGTAAAGGGAAGCAGACGATCATCGGGACGAGAAGCCAGCCATTGCGCCTGCTCGTATTCAAATGTCTCTCCCCTGCCCAATCGCACGGCAATGCAGCGGCTCTTTGTCTTTCTGTCATAGATATGCTTAGTTTTCATAGCAAGTGCATCCGGTCACCGATTATTGGGTCAAAAGACCCCAGACCAAGAGGCAGAACAAGAAGATAAGCGATCCTGCCGCCGCCAGAAACCCCCATTTGATATATGACCACGCAAGTGCATGACGCTCGTCTCGCGTAAACCAGTTTGGATCGTGTTCCAGTCGCTTATACCAGCGCTTGAATGATCCCATGTTCCCCGCTCCTCAGCATGCATGAGCAATAACTCTATTTGCTACAGCGTAGAGGATATACATCAAGCGAATGTAAAGTGCGGGTATGTCATCATGCTCACAGGCTGCAAAAAGGCATACGTCAAAGTTTGAAACGACACTCGAGAGCGCGGCCAAACCAGGTGAGAGCCATGACGATAAGGTAGTACACAGCCGCTACCAGCAAGAACGGTTCGAAAGCGCGATACGTTAAGGCCTGTACGCTTTGAGCCGCGCGCATCATATCCATGAGGCCGATGGTAGCGACAAGCGACGAGCTTTTAAGTACCGTGATCACTTCGTTGACGAGAGCGGGGATAACCGACCGCAATGCCTGCGGAATGATAATCATGCGCATCATGGTGCCATATGGCAGCCCGATGGCGCGGGCGGCGTCGTACTGTCCGCGGTCAACCCCCTCGATACCGCCGCGCACGGTTTCCGAAACCGTCGCCGAGCCATTGAGCCCCAGCGTAATGACGCCGGCGACAAACATCGAGATCTTATAGCCCGTGAGCTGCGGCGTTGCAAAGTACGCCATAAAGAGCAGCACGATGAGGGGCACACCGCGAAAGATCGACGTATAGAAATCGAGCAGCACCCGCAGCGGACGGCAGGGCACCACTTTGAGCACGGCGATGATGAAACCCAGCACAAGGGCGATTGCGAGGGCGGCCGCCGTGACCTCGCAGGTCACGGCCAGGCCCTCGACAAACATCGATATGTACGGCTGCAAAAGGTAGAACTTCATCGTCATGCACGCGAGCTATATCCGAGACGAAAAGCTAGTTGCCCTGGTGCTCGACGGTCGAGGTGCCCGCAGCAGAGAAGTCGCCGTTCCACATGAAGTCGGCGCCCACGTACTTTTTGATGTACGTGTCGATTGTGCCGTCCTCGAGCATCCCCTCGATGCAAAGGTCGAGCTCGGTCACAAAACTCGCACCCTTGTTGGCCATCAGACGATAGACGCCTACGTGGTCGGCAGTCTCGGCGCGGTCGAGCAGACCGAGTACCAGGCCCTCGTTAGCATCGCGCATGGACTGGCCCTCGGCACCATCGCACAGGTAGGCGTCGATACGGCCGGCAAGCACCTCCTGCAGGCACTGGTCGCCGCCGTCGTACGTGTGCACATCGGCATCCGGCATCACCTTGGTGATGAACTTGTTTTGCACGGTACCGGTAGTGCAAGCGATGGACTTGCCCGCAAGGTCCTGGATACTCTTGATGGGATCCCCGCCCATGGTGAGCACGCCCACAAGCGGCTGATAATAGCCGCGCGTAAAGTCGTAGGTCTCCTCGCGCTCCTCGTTGGCGCTCATCGCCATGGTGAAGGCGGTGTCATTGCCCTGAATGGACGCGAGCGTGGCAGCGAAGTCCTGCGGCTCGAAGGTATAGGTGAATCCCAAGCGCGATGCCATCTCGTCGGCAATGGCGATGTCGAGACCCACGACCTTGTGCTTGCCGTCTGCATCGGTATCGATATAGCGATACGGGGCAAAGGCATCGTCTCCCATAAAAGTGAGCTTGGCGCCCTTGATGCCATCGGCAGTCGCCGCAGCAGAGCCAGATGCGGCAGACCCCTGGGCGGCGTTTTGAGTGGAGCAGCCGGCAAGCGCGGCGACGGCACCCCCGGCGAGGAGCCCAACAAAACCGCGACGGGAGATAGAACACGTCATATTAAAGCCTTTCGGAAAGATGTGGCACAAATCAGCATGCTCCATTCTACGGCGTAACCCATCGTAGCCCGCACGACGATGAAAACTAACCAAGGCGAAACATGTCCTGTGTGCCAAACCCAAACAAAGGACACACAAAACGATAGCTGCACATCGAAAATGGGCCCTGCGCAAACGCGGAGCCCACCGGTAATCAGACAACGTGAGCAGATGGCAGCCTACGGACGCTGGCCCATGCCGCCCTCGAGGGTGAGGGTCTCACCGTTCATGTACTTGAAGTCGGGACCGCACAGCTGCACGACTACGCGGCCAATCTCCTTCTCGACGTCACCGTAGTGGCCGGCCGGCGGCATGTGGACGTTGGCCTTGAACGCCTCGGGGTAGGCAGCCTCGAAGTTCTCGAGCTGGGCCGTCCAAGCAAGCGGGCACACGACGTTCACGTTGACGCCGTCGGGACCCCACTCGTTCGCAGCCACGCGCGAAAGGCCGCGGATGCCCTCTTTCGCAGCCGCATAGCTGCACTGGCCAAAGTTGCCAAAGAGGCCGGCACCCGAGGCGAAGTTCACTACAGAGCCCTTGGTCTCCTTAAGATACGGGTAGGCCTTTTGCATGTACAGGTAGGTTGCATAGAGACCTGAGTAGATAGCAAGGTTAAACTGTTCCATCGTGTGATCGGCGATGGTCACGCCCGAGGCGGAGGCCTGTGCGTTATTGACCACGGCGTCGATGCGGCCAAACTCTTCGATGGCTTTATCGATAACGTTTTGAACCACGGCCTCGTTGTCCTGACCAGCAGAAACGTCTGCCTGCACGGGCAGCACCTTGATGCCGTACTCGGCCTCGAGACTCTCCTTGGCGTCCTCGAGCTTCTTGACGTTGCGGCCGGTGATAACGAGGTTCGCGCCCTCTTTGGCGAAGGCGATATCGATACCATAGCCAATGGATCCAGCGCTGCCGTCCTTGAGCGTCGCCTTGCCGCCGCCGGTTACGATCACGGTCTTTCCGTCAAACAGTCCCATGTGCTACTCCTATCGCATCGAAGCTTCAAATCTCCACGGGCGAGGCCCGCGGCTCAAACCACTAATGTAGCTGAGCGTTTGCGCCCTCGACACCAAGAATGAAGCCAAATGGGGTGAAAGGCGACGCCTCTGCGTCATTCGGTGTTCACGCGCGGGTATAAGATTGAACAAACGATTGTAAGGTGCGCATCGGGCGCACACAGATAGGAGCGCCATGAGCGAAGACATCAAGACGCCAGATTCCCAGGTAGACGCATGCAAATTGGAAAAGACTGAAGAGATCTTGGAAAACTTGAACCAGGTTGTTGGCGTCGATGGCACCAACGATGGAATCGAAGCTTGTCCGCAAGATGACAAGAGTCCCGATGGACCCAAAGACATCGCAGACTCGACCGTCGAAATCAATGCCGACGAAGCAACCGGTGCGGACACGACTGACGATATCGATACCGCAGACCCCGATGAAGGGCACGTCAGCGCGCTCGACGATGATGTAAGCTGCAACGCCCTGGAGGCCGCGCACGTCGTCGCACCCGGCGGCGAAGACGAACGGGCAGACATCGCTCCCCTCGGCTTCGATGGCGTGCCTGTTCTCGATGACGTCGCGACCACCGCTTCTGACACCGAGAACATACCTCGCTTCCTCACGCGCGACCAGTATGAGCAAGTGGGAGACGATCCCGATCCTTTGCCCTCGGGCTTTGAAGTCATCGATGGGGGAGTCTCGGCGGCAGGCGGGGCTCAAACCCCCATTGTCACCGACGAGGAAAGTGCCCCTAAGGAAGCGCTGCCAGCAAAACCAGAGGATGGCGCCGCGCAAGCCGTCGCCAAGGCCGGAGCCGCAATCGCCGACGCCGCTGCGAGCGTGGGCACGATGCTCTCGCAGGGTATGGGGGCCGTCCGCGAGGTGAATGCCGCCCGGCGCGCGCACAGTGAGGCGCGCGATCACCTGGACGAGCTCTCGCAAGTCATCGAAGAAAACGAGGACGAGCTTACGCATCGCCGCGATGTGGAGGCGAACTACGCTCAAATCGTTGCCGAACAGACCGCTCGCCAAGCTAGCTGTCTGGAGTCCGTACGTGCCGCCGTCGCCGCCCAGCAGGCGATCGCCAAGACAATCGACGACCTCAAACAGAGTCTCTCTGCCATGAAGGACGCAGACAAGGCAACCGAAAAGCGCCTTAAGTCGGCGCTTGACGCCGCCGAGTCCCAGGAGGCATCCGCACGAGAAGGGGCAAATCGCCTGGTAAGACGCGTAACCGACGCCCAGCACGGACTTGAATCGGCAAAAGCCGATCGCGAAACCAACCTTGCCGCCGCACGGAAGGCCGTGGAGAGCGCACAGGCACGCCTCAACGCCCTACGCGAGGAATTCGCCGAAATCCAGCGCAATCCGTCTGCGAACTCTGCCGCATACAGCGTGCGTGGCACTGAACTCGAAAACGATATCTCTGACGCCGCCGAGCAGCTCCGCACCGCACAAGAGCAGTTGCCGCGTCTTACCGCCGAGCTCGACCAATCCATTGCCGATGCCGAAGCGGTCGTGGCCGAAGCCAACAAGCCTATCGAAGAAGCCCGCTCTTCGTTCCGCGACATCTCAAATGCCACCGCCGAAGCTCGCGACGCTTTAGACGCCGCTCGCAAAGATGCCGAAACCCGTCAAAAGGAGCTTCGTTCCCAGATCAACGAACAGGAAAAGGCTCTCAAAAAACAGCAGAAAGCCCAGCAAGAAGCCCAAGATGACGCCGACAACGCGGCAGAGATCCTCGCTGACACAAATGATATCCACGCTCACCCGGAAATCACTCAGCAGCTTGCCGCCCGTATCGACTCGGATAAGCAGTACCAGGCCCAGCAGATGCAGCAAGTCGAATCGCTTGCCGCAACCGAGAAGAATGTTCGCGAGCAAACGCGCACGTCGCGCCTTAAGTTCGTGGGCATTGTGGCAGCGATCGTCGTGGCTGTCGCGCTTGTCATCTTTTGCTGGACCACGTTTGTGAAGTAACGAAAGGCTTCGACCTCAACCGGTATTTGAGCTGTCATGGTAATGAAGTGGGCGCATCGGCTGATGCGCCCACTTTTTTGCGCACGTTATGCGCAAGGCATCGCTCGAAGATGGCAACATGCCCTGAATGCCCCGCAATCATGCGTGCGCCGCCCGCTTACAGAGGGTAGATAGGGGGTTGATTTTCAAAACTCTTCGAAATGTGTACCCTAAATCGATTTCTTCGAGTAGACAGCCGTTTGAATCAGCAAAACCCCAGGATTTCGAAGCTCAAACAACCGCTCTACTCAGCATTTTGATTTTAGGGTACACATTTCGAATCGTTTTGTTCAGGTAGCATTTCTTAAGACGCAGACAGGGTAAAGAAAAGCGTCATCAGTACCCTTATGCACATTAACGCACAGCGTCTTCTCCAAGCATGGACACAGAAAAGAAGGACATGAGGCGCAGTGCGCTGCTCGCTGGAAGAATCAGGGCGCAAGATGTCCATCGCCCATGCCCGGCACCGGACTGCCGTCAGGTCAACGTCCTAAGCCATGCATCACATTACCGGAGCAGAGCCATCCGGCATCGATTCGACAAATTCATCCAGACGAGCAACCGCCCGATCGCCTTCACGCCCAGGCTGCGATGCCACCACAACGCCCGCCACCACGAGCATGGCACCAAGGTAGCCTTGCACCGGGAGCGTCTCGCCCAGCACGAAAAAGGCCAGCACGGCAGAAGCGACCGGTTCGATTGAGAACAGCAAAGCAGTGTGCTCGGGCGTGGTATGCGGCTGCGCAACAGGCTGCAACACAAATCCAAATGCGCTGCACACAATGGCGAGCCCCAAAATGGCACCCCACTGCGCTGGCGTCTGCGGCAACGTCGGGGTCTCGCAAACAAGGGAAAACACCAAACCATATAGGCCGGCAAATCCAAGCTGCCACGTTCCAAGCAGCATGCCGTCGATACCCGGAGCCAGCCTATCGGTAGCAACAATGAACACGGCATAAAGAAGGGCGCCCGCCAGACAAAAAGCGTCTCCCGGATGCAACTCAAGCCCGCCGCGCAGTGAAAGCAAAGCGATGCCCGCAAGTGTCACAAAAGTTCCCGCAATGATAGGGCGAGGCGGTATGCGACGTTGAAGTGCCGCATTGATGATAGGAACGAACACGACGGCCATCGCGGTCAAAAAGCCGCCGTTTGACGCCGATGTCGTCTCGAGCCCATGGGTAAGAAACGCAAAAAGACCGAACAGAAGCAGACCGAGCACGGATGCAACTTTAAGAACAGCGCGATTGGTATGGGCAATCTTGCGGAACGACACGGCTCCCACCACAGCAAACGCGATAAGAAAACGCATCGCGATTACCATGAACGGACCCATACCGCCCAAGCCGATCTTCATAAGGAGGTAGGAGCTCCCCCACGCCACGGCGACCAGACCCAGGGCAATATCAGCCTTACCCTGAGTCCATGCAAATGAATGCGTAGGCTTCATGTTCATCGAGCAGCTCCCTTCCGTACCCCGTCCGCTTCATTCGACGGGACTGTTATAACCCCCTGATTCTCATTTGAGAAGCGAATGATTATTATTGAAGCCATTACAAGTTGTTATGGCAAAATATGCAGAATGCAAAACAGCCGCAACGCCTCGCCAACGTAAGGACCGCACGTGAACCGCTATGAAATCTTCTTGAAGGTCGCCGAGTGCGGCAATATCACAAAGTGCGCGCAGTCTGTGCACTACACGCAAGCCGGTATAAGCCATGCCATCGCTGCACTGGAAAAAGAGACCGGCCTCACACTCTTTGCGCGTACGGCGCGCGGCGTCACGCTGACCGAAAACGGGCGCCGCCTGTTGCCCTCGATTCAAGCGCTCGTGAACGACCAACACGCCCTCACGCAAGCGATCAATCAGATTGGCGGCGTGGTAGCGGGAACGCTGCGCGTGGGAACCTTCACCAGCGTCTCGATGCAATGGCTGCCGCGACTAATTCGAGACTTCACCGCGCGCCACCCCGGCGTCGAGTTCGACCTGCAGGCAGGAGACTACGACCAAATCACCGAAATGCTCATGGCAGGCAAGGTCGACTGTGGCTTTTTGGCGGCGCCCGCGCACGAAGGACTCGAATTCTTCCCACTCTACCGCGACCCCATGCTGGCGTTTTTGCCCAAAGGACACCCCCTTGCCCGCAAGCGCTCACTCACGCTCGACGATCTGCTGGACGAGGAACTGATCATTCCCGCACAAGGCTCGGACAACGACATCAACGCAGTTCTCAAGGAGACCGAGAAGCCTGCGAACATCCGCTACGTCCTCAACGACGACTTCTCGGTGCTTTCTATGGTCGAGGGCGGACTTGGCGTGGCAATCATGCCCGAGCTAATCCTCAAGAGCTGCAAGTCGTATCCAGTAGCAAGGCCTCTATCTCCAAGGCGCTACCGAACCATCGGTATCGCGTCGCTGCCCAAAGGTGGCATTTCGATGCTCGCGCAGACCTTTATCGACTTCCTTGTTAAAGACGCACTGATACATCGCATGTAATCGCCGCGACAAGAAGCAATGGCGGCACAGCGACTTGGCCGCAAAGCCCCTAAGTGCAGCATCCGTATCGCTACACCCTGCAATCACTCTGCAGCGTCATCACGCCGAAACCGTGCGAGGATGCGGAGCGTCACATCGACCGGCCCCGGCTGCAAGCGATGTCGCACATCCTCCAGGCGCGCGGGGATATCGATCTGCTGCGGGCAATGCCGAGCGCACTTGCCGCAATGGATGCAATTACTTACCAGCTTGGGAGAAGCGGTTCGCACGGCGCTTGCGGTGAAATACTGAGACAGCCCCGTCCAGCGGCCATAAGCAAAACTAGCGTTGTACGCAGCGAAGCAGCCTGGAATATTGATTCCCTGCGAACAGGGCATGCAGTAGTTGCAACCCGTACAGGGCACGCGATTAAAACGCTCGAAGACTTCGACCACGCGCGCGATGGTTTCGAGCTGCGCGGGCGTCATGGCTTTGGGTAGAGCCGCATCGGCGATTGAGGCGTTTTGGTCAACCTGCTCGGTCGAAGCCATGCCCGAGAGCAGCATGGTGACCTGCGGATGATTCCACACCCAGCTCAAGCCCCAATCCACAGGAGTCTGAAGGTGCCCAGCTCGCGCCTTTTTCAAGATTTCCCGGGCTGCACGCGGAAGCTTATCGACCAAACGCCCGCCCAGGAGCGGTTCCATCACGAACACGGCAAGGCCGCGGGCATGGGCCTCCATCACGCCGGCAGTCCCCGCCTGGTAGCGTTCGTTTGCATAGTTATATTGCACCTGAACAAAATCCCAGTCATATGCGTCGAGCATACGCGGGAAATCGTCGGCAGAGCCATGATAGGAAAAACCGATCTGTCGAATACGCCCCTCGCGTTTCTGCCGCGCGATCCAATCCTTGATGCCCAACGCCGCCACGCGCTCCCATTGTGCGGGACTTGCGATGTTATGCATGAGATAGTAGTCGATATGGTCGGTACGCAGTCGCTTGAGCTGCTCGTTAAAGAACCTATCAAAATCATCGGCGCGCTTACACGAGGCATGGGGAAGCTTGGTTGCGATAAAGACCTTGTCGCGCAAGCCAAGCTTTTCGAGCGCCATCCCCACGCAGGCCTCGTTGCCTGGATAGAGATAGGCTGTATCCAAGTAGTTAATGCCCTGCTCAACAGCACGGGAGATAATATTTTGTGCCGCCTTCGCGTCGGGCCGGCCCAGTTGATAACCCGGGAAGCGCATGCAGCCCAAGCCCAAAGCAGAAAGCCTGTTGCCACTTGCAGGATCCGTTCTGTACTGCATGCACGTCCTTTCCTCAGCATACTCGAGCATCATCATACCGCGCTCAAGCAAACTGTTAACCTGGTTATCCTTGCCGTCAAGGCAACCGGACTCGACCAGGCAATCAATAGTATGGAAGGCCTGGTGGGACCCGAAACTCGCATCATCTCGCTTCTCAACGGAGTGACAAGCGAGGAGGCGATCGCCGCGCGCTATGGCTGGAAACATCTGGTCCTTGCCATCACGCAGGGCATGGACGCCGTTTTTATCGACAACGCGCTCACCTACAGCCATGCAGGCGAAATTCGTCTGGGTGCAGCGGCGCAAACCGAGGCGGGCGTCGTTGAAGACATCGCCGGCCTGCTTGAGCACACCGAACGCCACGGATTATTGGTGCCTCAAAATCGCTGGCTGCTTGAACGCGTTCACGAGATTGAGTCTTCCTGGTAGCGCGCTACACCATGTTGCTCATCGTTTAAACCCAAAGCCGGGCACCCCGCTTGAAAGGGGCGCCCGGCTTTGCTTTCAGTGTTCGCTAGGGATACAAAGACAATGAGCGGGTGCATTGAATCAACCCGTCTGTCAATCCTGCAACACGTCCAAAGAGTCGCTTCTAGCGATTGCCAAAGCGGCGAAGACGTGCCCCAGCGCCCAAGATAAGAGCCCCGACAAAAGCGATGGCACCGGCAAACGTGCCGCTCATATCGCCCGTCTGGGGAAGGCCCTTTCCCTTTGCGGTCCCCGCGCGCTTCGCTGCTACCTGCTCGACTTTGGCATTCGCTGCCACGGGCAGCGGGGTAGCAGAGCGATTGCCGGCGTTATCTTGCTTCCCGTTGCCTGTTTCGGGCTTTTTTGAATCAGGAGTTGTTGACTGGTCGGGCTGGGGCTGGTCGGGCTGGGGCTGCTCGACCTCGGTCACCTCGTAGAGGTAGCTGTAGGGGAACTCGCCCCTGACGGGGATGCACTGCCCCTTGGAGTCGGCCGCGGGGATCGCGGAGGCCGTGCGGTACCCGGGGTGCTGGGCGAGCCACTCGTGGAGCTGCGCGGTGGAGACCCAGTACTGGGTGCCCTCCCTGGTCACGCACGCGTCGTCGGCGTAGACGTCGCGGCTGTAGACCACGGTGCCGTCGGCCTTCTTGAAGCCGATCTTCATGATGAGGGTGTGTGCGGGCTGGGGCTTATAGTCGGGGTTCTTCTCGACCTGGAGAATGTATTTGCCGTTCTTGCCATACGCGCGTACGGTCGATTCGCCATTTAGGGCACCGGCCAAGCGATACTCGGGCGCATGCGCAGCAAGCCAATCCTTGACAGGCTGCAACGGAATCACATAGTAGTTGCCGTCAACCGTCACGCCAGCTGTTGATGAGTTGACAGTATAGGAATACAGAACCTTGTCGAGAACGATATCGTCCCCGGTATCTTTATAGGTGCCGACACCAAAGGTGAGGTTGGGAAGGACCGTAGTCGCAGCAACCTTCGCCGGCACCGCCTGGGCTTGCATCTTAGCGTTCGCGTCGGATATCTTTTCATCCACTGAGTTCAAATTGGCATCCGCATCAGAAGAAGACTTCGTCTCAACAGATGGCTTTTCAGAATCTGCCGTCTTTTGCTCGGTCTTCTGAGGTACCGATGCATCCAGCGCCGCGGCATCGACTGTCGTAGACCCTGTGCTCGTATCTTGATTTCCCGAAACTAGCCCCAGGCCTGCCGTCACGGCCGCAGGCTCTTCGGGCACAACAGCCTCCTGCGCAAGAGCCGTCGCAGGCAGCGAGCATGCCAGCATTGCTACCGAAAGCGATGCGACAATCTGCTTTTTGTTCATCAGCATCTCCTTGATATCGTCCTACAGAGTTTTTCGAACACGCCTATACCATAAAAGGGCCCTATCAAGAATTAGCCCCACATTCGTAACGATTCAAATCGATTTGTAATGTTTGAGTTAAGGAAAAGGCATCGCAAACGGCATCAATCAAAACGCAAAGCCGGGCGCCCGCACACACATGCACGGCACCCGGCTTTAGTTATAAAATATGATGAAAGTGTGAAGATGTGACAAATAAACCTGCGGACTTTTGTCACATTAGTGGAGCTTGGCAAAGGCCTGGCTCAGGTCCCAGATGATATCCTCGATGTTCTCGGTGCCGATGGAAAGGCGAATCGTCGAGGGGGTGATGCCCTGATCGGCGAGCTCGGCCTCGGTGAGCTGGGAATGCGTGGTGGTCGCCGGGTGGATTGCCAGGCTCTTCACGTCGGCAACGTTGGCGAGCAGCGAGAAGATCTGCAGGTTGTCGATGAACTTCCAAGCCGCCTCCTGACCGCCCTTGATCTCGAAGGTGAAGATTGAGGCGCCACCGTTGGGGAAATAGCGCTGGTAAAGCTCGTGATCGGGATGATCGGGCAGGCTCGGGTGGTTGACGGAGGCAACGTGCGGGTCCTGGCTCAGGAACTCAACGACCTTCTTGGTGTTCTCCACATGGCGGTCAACGCGCAAAGAAAGCGTCTCGGTACCCTGAAGCAGCAGGAATGCGTTGAACGGAGAGATGCAGGCGCCCTCGTCGCGCAGCAGAATAGCGCGAATGTAGGTTGCAAACGCAGCCGCGCCCACAGCGTCGACGAAAGAGATGCCATGGTAGGAGGGGTTGGGATCGGCGAGCTGCGGATACTTGCCGGAAGCCTTCCAGTCAAAGTTGCCGCCATCGACAATTACGCCGCCAAGCGAGGTGCCGTGGCCACCGATGAACTTTGTCGCGGAGTGAACGACGACGTTCGCGCCGTGCTCCAGCGGACGGAACAGGTACGGTGTACCAAAGGTGTTATCCACGATGACCGGCAGGCCGTGCTTGTGGGCAATCTCGGAGATTGCATCGATATTGGGGATATCGGAGTTGGGGTTGCCCAGCGTCTCCAGATAGACAACGGTGGTGTTGTCCTGAATTGCGCCCTCGACCTCCTCGAGATTGTGGGCATCGACAAAGGTCGTCTCGATACCAAACTGAGAAAGCGTGTGCTCAAGCAGATTGTAAGAGCCACCGTAGATAGTCTTCTGAGCAACCACATGGTCACCGGACTGCGCAAGCGCCTGGATGGCATAGGTAATGGCAGCAGCACCCGATGCGACGGCAAGGCCCGCCACACCGCCCTCGAGCGCGGCGATACGATCCTCAAAGACACTCTGAGTCGAATTGGTCAAGCGCCCGTAGATGTTGCCGGCGTCGGCCAGGCCAAAGCGATCGGCAGCATGCTGGGAATTGCGGAAGACATAGCTCGTGGTCTGATAGATGGGCACAGCGCGAGCATCGGATGCAGGATCGGCGCTCTCCTGGCCAACATGCAGCTGAAGGGTATCGAAGCCAAAGGTATGCTCGGGGTTGTTGACAAACTGGGACATGATGTTCTCCTTAAACAGGGTAGACGCAAAAGCGCGGGAAAAAGCGGGCGTTAAAGCTCCCGGTCACACAGTGCTATCGGGACATTCGCGAATCGCGGGTTGTCCCCAGCATGCGCGGCAACCGGGGGCTATGCATTCGTTCCATCTGACACATCTGTGGGTCCTCCCCTCTGGTTCGTTCTCCGCAGGGACAATTCCCTATCGGCTTTGTATGTTTAGCATAGTAAAATCGCCGATACTTCACGTCAATCATTAAAATATGGTAGCTAGATATCGTTAAAATAGATAATAACTCAGGCGAAAGGATATTCATGACTCTGCAGCAACTGCGCTTCCTCATTGCGGTGGCCGAGAACGGCTCCATCAACGCCGCAGCTCAAAACCTCTATACCGCCCAATCAAACATATCGAGCGCCATCAAATCGCTTGAGGGGGAGCTGGGGATATCGATCTTCACGCGCAGCAGCCGCGGCGTCATGCTCACCTCGGACGGTACCGAGCTGTTGGGCTACGCTCGCCAGGTAGTCGAGCAAGCAAATATGCTCGAAGCCCGCTACGAGCACAACGAGGCACCACAGGAGCGCCTCGCCGTCTCGGCTCAACACTACGCCTTCTCGGTGCAAGCGTTTATCAACGTGGTCGAGGCGTGCGACACCCAAAAGTTCGAGTTCACCATGCGCGAGACCACAACCGCACAAATCATCGACGACGTACGCGCGTTTCGCAGCGAAGTAGGAATCCTCTACCTCGACGATTTCAATCGACGCGTACTGGAAAAGGCCTTTGCCGACGCACGCGTAAGCTTTCATCCGCTCTTCAATGCGCGCGTCCACGTATTTGTAAGCGAGAGTCATCCCCTCGCGAGGAAGCCTTCCATTTGCCTTGAAGACCTCGTGCCCTATACACGCTACAGCTTTGAACAGGGAACGTCCAACTCGTTCTATTTTTCAGAGGAGCCTTTCTCGTACATCCCCTGCGCGCGCAATATACGCGTATCGGACCGTGGAACCCTCACCAACCTGCTTACCACATCAAACGGATACGCGCTGTCCACCGGCGTGCTTTCGAGCGAAATGCAGTCGGGCATGGCGAGCATCCCGCTCAAAGAAGATGCGCACATGCTTGTTGGCTACATCGTGCACGACGAGCGACGACCCGCACCGATCCTCACACAATACCTCTCCGAGCTGCGGCGCATCATCGCCGATGCCGATCGCAACGGAGCCGTCTTGATCGCGGAGGACGGCACGAGCGCTTAAGGCAGCAAACGATAGGCTACGACCTGCGGCTGTCCCGGCTTCCGAGGGTCTTCGACCTCGACGCGCACGAACTTGAGGGTCACCTCCGCAAAGCCGGCACGATGCAAAATATCGGCGTAGATGTGCGCTTGCAGAGCATGCTTTTCTCGCAGACCCTCGAGTGTCTCGTCGGAAGAGCCACCCGTTTTATAGTCGATGACCAGTGCACGCGATGGATCGGCGGGATCGTAGGCCAAAGCATCGATCGCGCCTTCTGCAAAGCTGCCAAAACGCTGGCGGATCTCATCGTCATCAAGACCCAACGAGAAGAACGGAACTTCAGCCAAGACGCGTGGCCAACCAAGAAGCTCCGCGCGCACATCCGAGCCGGACCAGCGTTCAAGCGCCTCGTCAAAGCGAGTGCGCTGCGAGGCAGACACCTTCCAATAGGAGCACAGCGCCTCTGCACGGGCAGCCGGCAGCGAGGCGGAACCCGTCTCGATCAGCCATTGCGCCGCGGCATGAAATGCCGATCCGAGCGCACAGGGGTCGCCCTCATGCAGAGGGGTGCGCGATGAGGCCACATCGGACGAAGCCAGCGTCTCTTCGAGCGCGTCCCCCGTCAGGTCGTCAAGTGAATCTGCACTGGGAATAAACACGAGATTCGACCCCTGCGATGGCAGGTGGTCCTCCCCTGCCTCATCAAGCGTCGCCGCCAGAGAAGAATAGCTATAGGAATCGCGCTCCATGCGCGGGAGGATGGTGGAACAGAGGTGATGATGCTCGGGGCATGCAAGGGTAAAGGTGTCAAGAGGCCCGCCATCGTTGGGAAGAACGTCCGCCTCGGCGACAGGCGCGCTCTGCGCGGCAGCAAAAGCATCGGTCAGGCCGACATAACGAGATTCGCCGTAGGAAAAATCCCCCAACGGAATGAAGGCGTAATCGCCGCTTTTAGAGCCTTCGAACACCAGGCGATCTTGAGCGAGGTCGGAGATACCCCTGGGCAAGATGCGATCGAGCACGGCGGCTGTAAGGTCACGATCCTCGTTGAACTTGAGCTCTGCAACCTTGCCTGCCTTGCGCGCCGCCCCCGTGCCCGCATCGAGCGCCAAGATGAGCACTTCGCGGGCACGCGTCATGGCAACGTAGAGCAGACGTGCACGCTCCGCGAGCGATGCCGCCTCGTCTTCTTCTCGCATGGTGACAAACTCGCCCGCAGCAGAATCCGTGGCGCACACATCATCCATAAGCTCAGGGTCAAGCCATGCGGGTGAAGACGTGCTACCGCGGAAATACTTATTGAAGGCCTTCTCGACATCGGCGCTTGCAACAAACGTCCCGTCCGCAGCGCGACCCCCCGCAAAACGGGCGGGCAGCAGCGAAACGTCGACATGGTCTGCAGCACGGCGCATCTGCATGCGAGAAGCGTTGGCATGGATGCTGTAGCAATCCGCCACCGCGACAACCGGGAACTCCAAGCCCTTTGAGGCATGCACCGTCATGATGCGAACTGCCGAGGCGTCACCCTCATTTAGGGCACCGGGGGCCTCCTTGCCCGCCAAAAATGAATCGAGCGCGCCCGCGATCTGTCGCGGAGCATTGCCAAGGGCGTCTTCCGCATCCTGCAGGGCGTCGAGTGCCTTGAGCACGTTGGCGGCGATGGCACGCCCTTCGGGACCGCGCTTCGTCAGGCGGACAAACCATCCCGAAGCGTTGATCACATCGCGCGCGATGCGGGCAAAAGAATCGCGACCCACACGCGCGAAGGCACAGCGAAGCACCTGTCGCGCGCGATCGAGCAGGAAAAGATTCTCAAAACCGGGCGCATCGTCATCCGAGGCAATGCCTGCATCCAGGTTACGGCGCCGCGTCTCGCCTGTTTCGGGGTCGTACGTGGTAGCGAGAGCCAAGAACTCCTCGACGCCGAGCGCGAACATCGGAGAAGCAAGCAACGGCATGAGCCCTTGGGCAGTATCTGCAGGATTCGCAAGCGCACAGACGAGAGCACGCACAGCGGACACCTCGGGCGCGCTTGAGAACACCGAGCCACCGGAGATGATACAGTCGAGTCCCTGCGCGCGAAATGCAGCGGCATAGCGGTCGGCAAAGGTCATGCCGCCCAAAAGCAATACCATGCCGCCCACGGGCTGGCCTCTATCGGCAAGCTCTTTAAAGCGAGCTGCAATCGTTGCCGCCTTGACGTCAATGCGCTCCTCCGCACTGCCGCCCGCAACAAAAATCGCCTGACGACGTGAGGCGTCCGTGGCGACCAGCGCATCGCGCCTGCCCTCGTGCGCTTCCAAGTCCAAGAAGTCGCACATCAGGCCGCCTTGCTCGCCATCAAAGACGCGCGCCACGTATTCCAAAATCTGGGCATGGCTGCGAAAGTTGCGCACGAGCTTGACGATGCGCCCTTGAGAGGACGAGTCGCTGTTGCCGGCCGCCTGGGCGATTGAGCGTTCCTGACGACGAAACACTTCGACATCTGCGCCGCGAAAACGATAGATCGACTGCTGGGCATCGCCAACGGTGCATAGCGCACGGCCATCCTCGCCCGTAAGATAGGAAATAAGGTCGACCTGCTGCTGATCGGTATCTTGAAACTCATCGATCATCACGAGCCTGAAACGGTTCTCATAGGCAGAGCGCACTGAAGGGTAATCGCGCAAAGCCCCATGGGTCATGCGCAGAAGATCGTTGTTGTCCAAGCCGCCCGCGGCGCGCTTGAGTTCGCGGTACTCGGCCTCGACGAGGCGAGCAAGCCCAAAGAGCTGCTCTGTCGCGGAAGAGCCCACAGCCACCATCGCATTGATAAAGCTATCCGCCGCCTCGGCTTTAAGAAGCAAAACCTGGTCTTTGGGAAACGCCTTGCTCGCGCGCGGAGCAGAGCAGGCCAGCATGCAGGCGCCAAGATCCGCCATGGTCTTTTCGCTCGCCTCGAAGGCGTCGATGGCGGCAAGCGCCGTGCGGGCGCATTCGGCGGCACCGGGGCTCGCCTCCAAGCAAGGGCGATATGCATCGGCCAAGCTGCTTAAATCCGCCTGCGCTCCCACAACGTGGATGTCATCCATGCCATGCGGAAGCGCGCAGGACACCTCAAGCAGACGACGCACCAGGGAGCGTGCCGAAGTGCCCATTTCGCTACCGGAAGGACCGATTTCTCCGTAGAGCGGATACCAGGTTTTGAGTTCGGTAAAAGGATCGGCGTCATCGCCGCGCTCATCGCGGGCTGCAGAAAGCACGTGCTCCACCGCACGGTCCATAAGGACCGCAGCCGATCCCTCCTCAAGCACCTGGAAAGCGGGATCGATACCCAGCTCGAGAGCATGGGCGCGAAGAATACGAGAGCACATGCCGTGAATGGTCGAGATCCAAGAATCGTCGACCGTCAGGGCCTCTTCTGCCATGCCGGCTTCAATGAGAGCGGCACGCACACGCTCGCGAATCTCCGCCGCGGCGTCTTTGGTAAATGTGATAGCGAGCACCTGGTCCAGATGTTCGGCAAAAGGACCGGACTCCGGGGAGAGCGCCCACAGGATACGGCGCGTAAGGGTGAAGGTCTTGCCCGAGCCGGCGCCCGCCGACACAAACAGAGGGCGATCGAGCGTCGTCACGATCTCGCGCTGTTGAGGCATCAATGTTGAGAGATCCATGGTACTCACGCTCCCCTCCTCTCAAATCCAGACGGATGGTTAAACGAACAACGGCCGGCGGGATCTTCGGATGCACACACAACACCATGGGCCATCTCATCCAGGCGCTGTGCGATAGCCTCTTCGACACGGTCAAGCAGCTGCTCAAACGTCATGGTTCCGCCATGCTCCGCCGCAGGAAAACCATCGCGCAGCCCGGGGATCATACCCTCCTCGGCCTTGTCGCCCACAAGCGCCGCCGCAGCGGCACCGCGCATGGCGGGCACTCGACCCTTCGTAGAAAAATAGAGCGCGGCGGCAGGCTCGAGGCCCAAGGCGCGGCGCATCGCCTGAGCATAGATGAGCGACTGCGTGTGCTCGGGGAGCCAGCGCTCGTCCTCAGCCGGAATCGTGCCGTCCTTGAGCGGAACGGTGGGATCTTTGAGCTTGAAGGGATTGACGTCCCCGCGATGCTTGTAATCGATAATGGCCGCGCGGCCCTCGGCATCCACATCCACACGGTCGATGCGCCCGCCCAGGGGCCACCCGGCGTACGTGACGCCCAGGCCATTGAAGGAGTACTCAAGATATGCGGGCTTGAACGGCATGAGGGCGCCTGCCTCATAGCGCACCACGCGCTCGAGCTGAGGCAAGATCTCGTCAATCTGCGCGCGTTCGCCCGCATCGAGGGGCACGAGGGCGGCAGAGCTTGCCGTCTTGCCACGCGCGTGCTCCGCGCGAACCTCGTCAAATGCCTCATGCAAGGCAAAAAGAGCTGCCGAAACGTTCTCGGGGCATACGCGGTCCACGCCTGCTTCGAGCAACCCGCTATGGAAGCGGAACATGACATCGTGGACGAAGTTGCCCTTTTCGATATTGCCAAAGCCGGCATCGATCGAAGAAGGACGCACACGCGAGGAAACAAACCAGCACAGGGGGCAGGAACTGTAGCTTTCGATCTGCGAAGCGGATAGTTGCCGCGCAACCAGCTCGCCGTTCTCGCTGCGTTGGCGAAGGACCACATAAGGCGTAGCCTCGTCGCTCAACTGCTGAGGAGGAAGGCACTGGACTTGGCACGTATCGAGGCCAACGGCGAGCGAGGGATCAAGATCGAGTACGATATCGCCCTCGTCGGTCTGTTCCACATTCGCAGCGGCGCCCGCACGCGTGCGAAGTTCGGTCCATATCGCAGCGGGATAGACATCTTTGGCCTGCCGGTCGTGCGTCACGCGTGCAAGAATCGCCGCGCCGCTTGAAGCGCGAACGGCGCGGTCGAAGAGCACGCGCTGGTACGACGCAGGATCGATTGTCACCGGAGCCGCTGCCAGACGCTCGCCCAGCAAAGTAGAAGCGTCCTCTTTGACCGCAAGGGAATAGGTTTCGGCATCGACATCCAAAAAGACCATCGCATCGAAGGCGCCCGGGCGAGCCGCGGCCGCCGCGGCGAGCGTCAGGAACTGCGCCACGGGGCGCGACACCAAAGCGTCAAGGGGCTCTGAAGCATCGGCGTCGGGCCTGAGCTCATCCGTCTTTGCAGATATGCCAACCTTGAGACCGGAGAGTACGCCCGTAGCCACACTTTGGGGGACGTCGACAGCACGCGTCTCATCCATAAGCATGGCAATCGCCATTTTGAGCATGGACGCCTCGCGCTCACGCGCCACCGCTCCATCCGTATTGCCAAAAGCATACGCGGGCAGCGCCTCCACAACCAAAAGCATCGATTTAAATGCAGAGACGGGACGCTCCTGCATCAGGTACTGCACCACATCGGCACACACCGCGGGAACCTGCGCCCAGGGATTGTCGGAATCGAGCTTCTTGCGCTGGGCGGTCACGCGCGTCTGGATACTCTGCAGCTCACTCAGCACGGCATCGACGCCCATGGCGCGCTTGCCACGAATCTTCTTATCGAAAGCGCGCGCAGACCAGGCATCGCAGCCCGAAAGCGGACAGGCAAGCCAGTCGGAGAGCTCGGGGGCAGGCCACCACTCGGAATCGGGAATCTCCCCTGCTGCCGCGGCCCTCATGCGCGCCACGAAATTGGACAACGCGTTGAATTGTGCGCCCGTACGCGACTCGTCGAACCTGACGTCGGCAGGGGCGACCACCCGCACGCCACAGGCGGCAAGACGCTCGGTAAGCTGGTAGGCCGCCTTCGCCGGACGGCGCGCCACAACCGCGACAACGGCCCGTGGGCTTGATGCGGCCGCGCACGCCTGCTCGGCAGCACGGGAAATAAGTTGAGTGTAAGCGCGGTTGCGCGCATGCGGTCCCGCCACCTCAAAAAACAACGCGGGAAGCACGGGGGAGGCAGCGGCTTCGCCCGCAAGAGATTCCTCGATCGAAGCCTCAACGCCACGGACACCAAATGCCTCTTCGATACACAAGGCGGTATCGCGTTGCTGCGGGGCGAGCAACACGGTGCATTCGCCCGCTGCCCCCACCGATGCAAGCAAGTCCATAAGGTAGGCGGGAACCCTTTGCATGCCGCGCACGATTACGCAGGAGGCGCAGGCGGGAAGCTCGTCTGCAAATGAGCGAGCCAAATGGGCCGCCGCCGCCGAGGTCTCCTCGAGACCAAGCTTTGCAAGACGATCCGCATAGCGCTTGAGCAAGCGCACAACCAGGTCCTCGGCTTGCGAAGCGGGTGCCAGACGAGCTGTGCGCGCCCCATCGAGCACATAGGGCAAAAAGTCGCGCGCCATGGAGGCGAGCAGGAAACGCGTGCCCGGGGTGTCACGCAGCGGCTCCAGATCGGAAGGGTCCCAGGATGCCAGAATGTCGGCGATAAGCAAGCTTCGCTGCAGAGCGCTCACCAGATGGGTGCCCGTTCCCAGCAGCTCCCAAAGCGAAGCGATCCATCCGGCAGGCGTTGTCACCTCAACACCAAGGCCACAGCCGGCCTGTGCCAACGCATGACGGCACGTCTCGCGTTCCTCGAAAGAGGAGGTCAGCAGCTCGACGCGGCCACGCGCGGTCACCGCACGACGTATGGTCAAAGATTCCGCGCCGACAGGCTCCGCAGCCGAATCGACAATACGAATGTGAACTGCCATGGTCCTCCCACGTTCTCTTTTTGCTACCAACCATGCTACATGCCCGTGCGGACAGACAACATCACGGCTGGTGCCTCGCGCAAACAAAACAGGCTCCGTCCCATAGGAGCGGAGCCCGGATGGCAAGCGCTTTGAATCAAATGCCTACTTCGCGTCATCAAGCTCGATAAGCACGCGACGATAGCCGCCGGATTCGCCGTTCAGGGCCTTTGAGACGCGGCTCACCGTGGTCGACGAGGCACCGGTGCGAGCCTGGACCTCGACATAGGGCTCACCGGCGTCGAGAAAACGCGCAACCGTCAGACGCTGAGCGAAATCGCAAATCTCACGCGGCGTGCAAAGGTCTTTGAGGAATGCTCGGACATCATCCTCGTTCTTGAGCAAAAGCAGTGCCTTTACAAGTTGATCGACGTCTTCACGATCGAATAGAGCTTCAACATCCATGGGAACCTCACCGTCATATCGAAGAGTGCGCTGATACCGATTACCAGCACGCCTGTTTTTTCCATCGGCAAGTGTAACACGCTACCACGCTAAAGTATCCGCCCACCCCACAGACGGCCCCTTCCCCCTCAAAATAGGTCACGTTGTCGCCGGGTTTATTTTGGCACGTCTTCGCGAGTCCTGTACGAATATGAACGAGATGTGAAAATGTGACAAATAAACCTGAGGACTTTTGTCACATTAGGGGCGGGTTTGGCCGCAGCCGCGGATTTCGTACTTGTAGGTGGTGAGCGCCTCGGCGGCAAAGGGGCCGCGGGCATGCAGTTTCTGGGTGGAGATCCCAATCTCTGCGCCAAGCCCAAACTCGCCACCGTCGGTAAAGCGCGTGCTTGCATTCACGTACACGGAGCTCGCGTCGACCTCACGCAAGAAACGCTCGCCCGCCTGAATATCCTCGGTCACGATAGCTTCGGAATGACCCGTGCCATAGCGGTTGATGTGCGCAATGGCCTCGTCCTCGTCGGCCACCACCTTGACGCTCATCTCGAGCGCCAGATACTCGCGCCCCCAGTCGTCCTCGGTCGCAGAGACGTAATCGGCGCCCTCGGCAAGACCAGCGGCCGCAGCGGCAGCGCACGTCATCGCATCGCCGTGAATAAAGACGCCGTGCTCGTGCAAAGTCTTCACCACCTGAGGCAGCACCGCATCGGCAACCGCATCGTCCACCAGCAGGGACTCGGCAGCATTGCACACGCCCACGCGCTGCGTCTTGGCATTAACGATGATGGGCAGGGCCTTTTGCATATCAACGTCCTTATGCAGGTAGATATGGCAGTTTCCCGTTCCCGTCTCGATAACGGGAACAAGCGATTCCCTTATGCAGCGCTGGATAAGGCCGGCACCGCCGCGCGGGATGAGCACATCGACGATGCCGCGCAGACCCATAAGGGCCCCCGTGGCGGCACGGTCGGTGGTCTCGATAATACTCACGGCCTCACGCGAAAAGCCGCACGCTTCAACGGCATCGGCAAGCGCGTGCGCGATAGCGACGCAGGAGCACTGTGCCATGGAGCCGCCGCGAAGGATGCAGGCATTACCGGTGCGAATGCAGATACCGGCCGCATCTGCCGTCACGTTGGGACGAGCCTCGTAGACCATGGCGACAAGACCCAGCGGCACGCTTACCTTCTGCAGGTCAAGGCCGCAATCGATCGTGCGGTGCTCAAGCACGCGACCCACCGGGTCGGGAAGCTCGGCGAGTTTCTCGAGGCCGGCGGCCATCCCCTCGATACGCTCGTGCGTAAGCTTGAGGCGATCGAGCAGGCCAGCGCTCGTACCTGCCTTGGCAGCGGCGTCCATGTCGAGTCCGTTTTGCTCGAGAATCGTCGGCTCGGCATCGCGCAGGGCGGTCGCCATCGCGCGCACGGCAGCGACACGCTGCTCGTTGGAAGCAAAACCCAGGGGCCTCGACGCCGCCTTCGCTGCCGCCGCAAGTCCCTCCACATACGTTGCGATATCTTCCATGGTTACCTCCATCCGTCCGCTCATTGCACCCCATGGTAAACGAAACGGCCTCGTCTAGACATGGCAAGATGGACAGGTGCCCCAATTAGAAACGGACGCGCACCAAGACCTGTACCCCGCGGTGCTTTGGCTATGATGAATATACCGAATGATCCCGAAGGAGCAACCATGACCAAACTCGCCAGCTACTACGTCCCCGGCCTCTATGTCGAGGACCATTCCATCGATGTCCCCCTCGACTGGCGCGGTCTCGAACCGGCGCTACTTGCTGTGGGCTCTACCATGCGCCGCGGCGCCACGCCCACGCCGATTCCCGGCGCACCCGAGAGCATCAAACTGTTCTACCGCGTCCTGTGCGCGCCGGGTCGCGAAAACGACGACCTTCCCTTGCTCGTCTTTTTCCAAGGCGGTCCCGGCGGCGAATGCCCTCGCCCCTGCTCGCCCACAAGCGATGGCTGGATCGCCGAGGCCATCAAGCACTTCCGCATCGTTTTGCCCGACCAGCGCGGATGCGGTCGCAGCAGTCGCGTGAGCGGCAAGGGGATTGAAGCCCTGGGCACCCGCGCGACCGCAGCAGGCGCCAACCCCGCCCGCGCGCAGGCGGATTTCCTCAAGCGCTACCTGGCAAGCTCGATCGTCCGCGATTTTGAGTACCTGCGTCTCACGCAATTTGGCGGAAAGCGCTGGGTGTCGCTCGGTCAAAGCTATGGCGGCTTTTTGACTCTCACGTACCTTTCGCTCTTCCCCGCAGGCCTCGCCGCCTGCTTTACCTGCGGTGGCATCCCCCATGTTCCCGCCAGCGCCGCCGAGGTCTATGCGCACACCTTCCCGCGCATGGCAACGAAGACCCAACAGTACTACGAGCGCTATCCGCAAGACGTCAAGCGCGTAGCCGCCCTCGCCGACGCGCTCAGCGCCACGCCCGTAACTTTGCCCGATGCTAGCCCCATGACAGTCGAGCGCCTACAGCTCTTTGGCAGCGATTTTGGCATGAAGCCGAGTTTTGAGCGCATGCACTGGATCATGGACCATGCCTTTGAAGATGGCGACGGCACCCTGGGCAACGCCGACCCCACCATCTCCAACGGCTTTTTGATGAGCGCCCTCGCGCGCACCACGACTGCGACGAATCCGCTCTATTGGACGCTACAGGAATTTATCTACGCCGACGGGGACACCATGCCCATCGGCTGGGCAGCTGCCGCAGAAAAGGCAGGTCGTCCGGAGTTCGATCCAGCCGCCCGCCCGCTCATGCTCACCGGCGAGGCCGCCTTCCCCTGGATGTTTAAGGAGATGCCCGAACTCAAGCCGTTTGCGCCGGCGATGGACCTCCTTATGGAGGACACCTCTTGGGACCATATCTATGACCCGCAGCGCCTCGCCGCAAACGAAGTGCCGCTGCAGGCAGCTGTCTACTTTGACGATATGTACGTCGACTCCGCCTTGCAGCTGGACACCCTCAGCCATGTGGGCGCAACCCATGCCTGGGTCACCAACGAATTTGAGCACGACGGCCTGCATGGCGACACCGTGTTCAAGCACCTTCTTGACGAGGCCCTTATGCGTGGCGACCTCGCAGGGATTCTCTAGTCTTGCCAAGACGCACGGAAACGGAACGCGAAAACGACCATGGAACTTGATCGCAAGGAGCTCAGACGCCTGCGCGAGCGACACCATCGACGTCACGGAATTCACCCTTGGCACAGCAAGGCCGGCATGCGCACGAGGCGCTTTCTCAAGCGTGCCTTTAACATCCGCCAAGGCAGAGCACCCTATAACGCAATTCGCAAGCGCTTTATTAACGGCTCTCGTCTTGACGGGACGCACCTGTGCATCCTGATCGTCGCCATGCTCATCGCGAGCATCGGCCTCGACATCAACTCCGACATCGCCATCATCGGAGCCATGCTCATATGCCCTCTGATGGGTTCGGTTTTGGCTATCGCTTTCGGCATCGCGACCCTTGACCGAAGCGTCACACGCGACGCCCTAACGGGCCTTTTGCTGCAGATGGCATTTTGTCTTGCAACATCGACGCTCTACTTCAAGCTCTCGCCCATCTCCACCGTCACACCCGCGCTGGTAGACAACTCATCGCCCAATATCTGGGACCTCGCTGTGGCGCTTGCAGGCGGCTTTGCAGGAGGCCTTGGCAACTCACGCGAGCAGGAGCCCTCAACGCTCATCGCGGGCGTAGCCGTCGCCACGGCCCTCATGCCTCCACTGTGCGCCGCAGGCTACGGCATCGCGGCCTGGGAGCCGTCGCTATTCCTCTCTGCTCTTTATGAATTTGGCATCAACGTGGTATTCATCGCGCTTGGCACCGAGGCAGTGCTGCTGATGCTGCACATCCCCCTTAAGCGCGACCTCAACGACGACGGCATCGTCACCGACGAGGAAAGCGCGATTGCAGACAAGCTCTCGCACATCGTCCGCCGGCGCATCATCATCGGCACGGCGATCTTTGCCATCCCTTGCCTCGTTTTGACGGCAAGCTCCATCGACTCGGCCGAATCGGGCATCACAGACGCCTATGGTGTAGCAGAAACCACACGCGAGCTCGTCGCCGTGGTGCCGGGGTTTGAGGACTATGCGGTAGGCGTCGAGACCTCCCTTGCAAAGGGTTCCGCGCAGGAAAGCGCCAAGCGCGAGGTTGTCGCGCGCGTCACCACCAAGACGAAGCTCGACAGTCGCGACCGCGAGACGGCAAAGAGGCTCATCTCCCTCAACGTCCCCGAACTCGACCGTGTGGAATTCGCTACAGAATAACGTTGACGTGCAGGAACAAGCCGGAAGACCCGACCCTTGCCCGGTCAAGTCCCGCGTGCGGCGACGGCGTGCCGGCGCTTCCCACACGTGCGGGCTCTCCGAAAAGGACCATGCTCCAAGATGCTACGCACCTAAGACCACGGCCCGTTCAAAACCACTCGATAAAAAGACGTATGCCCTTATGCAAACACAATCAAATTATCGCGATGGATGGCAGGCTTTCCCGCCAACTGCGCCAGAAGACGGTTTGACTCGATATCCTCTTGCCGGCGCCCCGCAGCAAGCTCAAGCGTATCGGAATCTGCCTCGGCGATACCCCGGGCAACAACCATACCGTTCGCGTCCTTGACATCCAAAATGTCTCCCGCAACAAAGGACCCCTGGACCCCGCGGATGCCTACGGCAAGCAAGGAGGAGCCGTTATCGGTAAGGGCATGCGCTGCGCCGTCGTCCACCGTCACGGAGCCGTGAGCTTGGTCGCCCAGGGCAATCCACAGCTTGCGCGGCGCGATGTCCAAATGTTTGACCGGGGGTGCAAACAACGTGCCCACGCTTTCACCGCGCGCGATACGGACCAAGGCGTCCGGCTCGGAACCGGAGCAGATGACGCTTTCGATACCCGCCGTCATAAGGATGCGACTCGCGCGGATCTTCGTGATCATGCCGCCAGTACCCACCGAGGTAGAAGAATCGCCCGCAGAGCCGATAATGGACGCATCGATCTTGTCCACGCGCGGGATAAAGCGCGCATTGGGGTCGAGCGCGGGATTGGCCGTGTAGAGGCCGTCGATATCGGAAAGGGTGACGCACATGTCGGCCGAGACCAGACAGCTTACAAGCGCCGCCAGGGTATCGTTGTCCCCAAACTTAATCTCGGCCACGCTCACGGTGTCGTTCTCGTTTACGACGGGCACCACGCCAAGCTCGACCAGGCGCAGCAGGGCATCGCGTGCATGCAGGTAGGAAGAGCGGCGGGCGGTATCGTGGCGTGTGAGCAACACGAGCGAGGTCAAGATGTCATGGGCATGGAACTCCTCGTCGTAGACCGCGCTCAAAATACACTGGCCGGCAGAAGCGCACGCTTGCAAACTTGGCAGGTCGCCCTTGGGCTTGGCAGCAAACCCCAAGATGGGATAGCCGCACGCCATGGCGCCCGAGCTCACCACCACCAGGTTCCATCCCAGGCGGCGCAGCTCCGCCGCCTGACGTGCCAGATTGGATATGAACGCGCGGTCGATACGGCCGTCTTCCCCCACTATCGTGGAGGAGCCGATCTTCACGACCATCGTCTTAGCATCGTTTGCCATGCTCTAGCCTCGCTTCTTCCACATAAGCGTAGGAGCGGTCTCGGCCATGCGCTCGCGCACGAGTTCGTCGCGCAGGCGCGAAAGGCCAGATTCCATGCCCACCATGTAGGACTGAGGATACAAGAAACGCTTATATGCGTCATCGAGGGAATCAAGCGCCTCGCGACAGCGCGTGCGCGCAAGCTCGATGGACTCGCGCGGTGCCACAGCGTGGCCATCGCGCACGATGGGGACCATGACCTCACGGCTGGAAAGACCGGAAACATCGGCAACCAAGGCGGCATCGTCCACGCTCACGACAGAGGTGCCGCGCGAGGTGCCCTCCCCCTCCATGTACATCTCGTCATAAATCATGTCGCACACGGGGCTGCCCGCCTCATCCATAAAGCGACGGATATGCTGACGTCCTGGAATGGTGCGTTTGTATGGCTGCTCGGACAGCTTGACCACCGGGGTCCACTCGTCGCAACCGTCCTCCAGGCGCGCCGAAAGCTTGTACACGCCTCCCAGCGCCGGCTGGTCGTAGCAGGTGGCGAGCTTGGTGCCCACACCAAACGAATCGATGGGAGCGCCCTGGGACAAAAGCGACTGAATGGTGTACTCGTCCAAGTCGTTGGAAACCGAGATCTTGACATAGCCCAGCCCCTCGGCATCCATGCGATCGCGCACGTAGGCAGATAGCTTTGCCAGATCGCCCGAGTCGATACGAACGGCAGAAAGGCGTTCGCCGCGCGCCTCCATCTCCTTTGCCACCGTAATGGCATTCTCAATGCCCTCGCGCACATCGTACGTATCGATGAGCAGCGTGCAATTATTGGGCATGGACGCTGCAAAGGCGCGGAACGCCTCGAGCTCGGTATCAAAGCTCATCACCCAGCTGTGCGCGTGCGTGCCAAAGACGGGGATACCGTATTTGCGGCCCGCAAGCACGTTGGATGTGCTTGCAGCGCCCGCCACGTAGCTCGCGCGGGCAACAGCCATACCGCCGTCGGGACCCTGGGCACGGCGCAGGCCAAACTCAGCCACGGGACGTCCCTTGGCAGCAGCGACCACACGCGCGGTCTTTGTGGCCGCGAGTGTCTGGAAGCCGATTGTGTTGAGCAGCGCCGTCTCGAGCAGCTGGCACTCAAGGGCTGGTCCGGTCACACGCACCATGGGCTCGCGCGGAAACACAAGGTCGCCCTCGGCAACCGCATCGATATCCACGTGGGCGCGAAATCCCCGCAAGTACTCGAGAAACGCCGGGTTGAACATACGTCCGCCCGCAGGCGCAAAAAGCGACGCCAGGTAATCGATGTCCTCATCGGTGAAGCGCAGGTTCTCTACCAAATCGGGCAGGTTGGAGGTGCCGCACATGACGGCATAGGCACTGCCAAAGGGCTTGTCGCGATAAAACGCCGTAAAGCAGTCGCGCTCCTCGAGCTTGCCGTTTTCCCACAGACCCTGAGCCATCGTGAGCTCGTAAAGGTCGGTAAGCATCGCCACATCGGTAGGGCGGGAAACATCTGTCAGCGCCATGA
This sequence comes from uncultured Collinsella sp., assembly GCA_958348985.1. Lineage (GTDB taxonomy): Bacteria > Actinomycetota > Coriobacteriia > Coriobacteriales > Coriobacteriaceae > Collinsella. The sequence goes on from CATWBG010000005.1 coordinate 53,555, forward strand.
TATCTCCAATGACAGGGGTTAATGAAACAGGTCGCTCCTAGTGGAGGAACATCCAGACGGCGCCGACCACGACAAAAAGCAGGGCCAGGCCGACAATGAGCTTTTGGGCCGGTGGCATACCGGGAATATCTTCGTCATCGTTGGTGTTGCCCAGCACCATCTTCTGGCCAAAGGTGAGGTGATCGGGATCAACAACGGGTTTCTTCTGGGTAGATGCAGGGCAAAGCGTCGCCTTTGTGGGCGCTACCTGCACGGGGCGCTCAGGCCCCTGGGTCTTGGCCGCATCGGCACGCTGCCGCTCGGCACGCAGAGCCTCAAGCTCGGCGCGCTCCTGGCGTGCACGCTCTTCCTCCTCGCGGCGGGCCTTCTCGGCACGCAGAGCCTCAAGCTCGGCGCGTTCATCATCGCTTAAGGGCGATGCTTCGGTATCGGTCATGAGAGCACCTCGTTTTCAACGTTTCGCAGGACAGCACATCCGTGCGAAGCGGTTCGCATTGGCTTGCAGTATACCCGTATTATCTAACGCGACGGCCCCGCGACCGCAGCTTTAGCGCACCATCAACATCCATGATGTTTAGGCGTCGGCGGCACGCAGCACACCGGTGGTGTCGAAAGCCGGTGTAAAGCTCCCGTCGACAGCACCGCCCTCCTGCCAAAACAAAGTGGTAAAGCCTAAATCGTCGGCATGGTCGAGCACGTGCTCATATTCCTCGTCGGTCACGGCGCGTGCAAGGTTGCCGCCCGCGACGCGCATGGCATCATTGGGCGTGTACTGATTCATCACCGAAATAGGCACATCTCCCGCAACGTCCCACACCGCATCGAGCACGCGGCACGAATCGTCCGCATGGCCCGGCAAGACCAGGTGACGTACGATCAAACCCCGCAGCATCGTGCCGCGGTCATCGTATTCGATACCGCCGCGGCGGCGGATCTCGCAGCACATCTGCGCCAAGCCGCGACGTGCGACATCCGGGTAGTCGCGCACGTTTGACAGCTTGGCAGCAAGATCGGGCGAAGCGTACTTGTAGTCGGTAAGCCACACGTCAACCAAATCGCCCAGGTCGCGCACAGCCCGCTCGAGCTCGTAGCCACTCGTGTTGTAGACGATGGGGATAGAAAGCCCCTCCTCGCGAGCGCGCCCGATAGCCCAAGGGAGCAGATGGGCATAGTGCGTCGCCGTGACGAGATTGATATTGAGGGCGCCTTGGTCCTGGAGCTCCAGCATGATTTGCACCAAACGCTCCGGCTCGATCTTGAGGCCGAAGTTCCCCGTCGAAATCTCATGGTTTTGGCAAAAGACGCATTTAAGGGAGCATCCGCTAAAGAAAATGGTACCCGATCCCGCCTCGCCGGAAATGGGCGGCTCTTCCCACATATGCAAAGCGGCGCGAGCCACACGCAGGGTGTCATCGGCGCCGCAAATGCCAGTCGCGCCCGCGGCGCGATCGGCACGGCAAAGCCTGGGGCACAGCGCACAAGACGCAGGGGCCATCGGTGCGGATTGAGTGGTCAAAACAACGCCTCCATATGAAAAACGCCGCTTGTACCTGCGGCGTCTTCATGATTCTATTAACTATCTCCATGTTGGAAACAACATCGAGACCTGTTTTTTATCTTGTGACATAGATTGTTATAAGTCAAGACTGGTATTGGATATGTGGTGCCCTATGATGAAGGTGTTCCGCCCCACGCGAAGCAACTGGGTGAACCGTCGAGTTTATTTAGGGAGCCCACACAGTCGTTTCTGGTACAGGTATCCTTCGTTGTTAAGGACGCTGGAGAGAGCGATGAGGGCACCCACCTTGTTGAGGTGGGTTCATTTTCGTGACGCGTGGGGTGGCTCTTTTTGTGTGTCTTAGTTGACAGCATTCATCGTCTTGCTATCATAGACACTTGTCTTGGGGACGTAGCTCAGTTGGGAGAGCGCTGCCGTCGCATGGCAGAGGCCGAGGGTTCGACTCCCTTCGTCTCCACCCTGACGTTTCAAGCTCCAACCTTGTTGGGGCTTTTTTATTAGTCCTCGGCATCGTGCTCGGAGCATCATGGCAGCCATGGCATTCGAATTACTTGTTTCCCTGGCGTGCATTATCGCCTATGCGATTTATCGCAGGCGACACCCCGGCTCCTTTACCTGCGTGATCCCCCTTATGACCGCAACAACATGGGTGCTTGAGCGCGCATGCGTGCAGACAGCGCAGGCTCCCCGCCTGGGTGCTGCCATCGTAGTCATCACGATTTGCTGGTGGTGCGCAGGGTCGCTTGCCCTCCATATTTGCACATCGATGCGCACCCGCGGCCCCTCTTTAATCGCTTGCCTGGGATGTGTCCTTGCGCTTTGTATTGTTGCCTGCGCCCTCGCCTTGCCCGTCGCGATGGGTGCAAAATGGCACGGAGCAGCTCTTTTCTGCGCGAACGCACTGCACGCGTGCGGCCTTTGGTTCTCGCTGAGCATCGCCGCACTCGATCGGTACGCTCATACGCATCAATGTAACCCAAAAGATTATGTAGATGCCATCATCGTGCCCGGCGCAGCGCTTAGGGGCAGTCGCCCCTCCCCGTTTCTCACCTCGCGTCTCGAGCGAGCACTCGAGCTGTGGCGCGAACAGGGGTGTTGTGCGCATATCGTAGTTTCGGGCGGGCAGGGCGCGGACGAATGCGTAAGCGAGGCTAGCGCCATGCATCGGTATCTCGCAGAGCGAGGCGTGCCAGATGGGCTCATCATCGACGAAAGCCATTCCACTACGACCAAGGAAAACATGCGTTATTCTCGCCAACTCATCGAGGAACACCTGGGTGCTAGGACGCGCGTTGCCGTGGTATCAACCGACTACCATCTCCCGCGCTGCGCGATGTTTGCCGCATCGGAGGGCCTCGATGCCGTGAGCGTGGGTGCCTCGAGCGCGCATCGAGCATGGTCGCGCGGCTATATCCGCGAAGCCGCCGCCCTCACGCGCGCGATTCTCCCCACGTATGGCATCCCGATACTCATCGCCCTCGTCTGTATGCCATAGGACCCCGCAACGGATTGAGATATAGAAAAAAGCGCGGTGCCCAAGAGCACCGCGCCCAGAACAGCTATCTACGAGCGTTTTCCGCCGCGATCACCCACGCGACGTCCGCCGCGCTTGCCGCCGCCGTAGCTGCCACGATTATCGCGGCCGCCACTGCGACCGGAGCGCGCGCCGGCACCGTAGCCACCGCGACCGCCACGACCGCCGCGGCCATACTCGCCCTCGTCATAGTTGCGCCAGGTATCGTGCTTGGCGCGAGCGTTAAAGCGAACCTCTTCGCCGTTGCGCGTACGCGCATCGACCTCGGAGCCGTGACGACCGCGGGCAGAAAGCGCCGCACCGCTACGACCACGCTTGGCAGCGCCGCCGCGAGAGGCTTTTTTCTCGCGATCAAAGCGTGCCTCCTCGCCGTGCTGAGCCTTGCCCTCGCTCTTGTCCGCGCGCTCAAAGGCCGGTTTGCGAGACCCACGGCGAGAACGGTCGGACTCGCGACGGCGGTCGCGGCGATCAAACTCACGCTCGCGGCCGGCGAACTTCGCAGCACGACGCTCGGCGCGGTTGCCGCCCACCTCAAGCGTCTCGGCCTTAGGCGCGGTCTCGGCCTCCACAGCCCCCGTAGCCTCTTCGGCGCGTACGCGCGCTTTGCCGGCGCGCTTAGGACGAGCGGGGCGATTTCTATCGCCGCGCTTGGTGGCAGCGCGCTTAGCAGCATTCTCGCGACGCTTTTCCTTTTGTTTGCGGCGCTTGCGCTCGTTTTTAGTCGCAGCATGATCGGCGGGCACACGATCGGGGTTGATGCGCGGCAGGTCGGTACCAAGGGTCAAACCCGTCGCATCGTACATGTCGGCGGTCTTGCCCATCAGAGCCTCGATGTCAAAGAACTCGGCGATATCGGCCTTGGTCACGAAGGTGAGCGACCAGCCTTCCTCACCGGCACGGCCCGTACGGCCAATGCGGTGGATGTAGTCGGTAGGCTCCTCGGGAACATCGAAGTTGATAACGTAGCGCACGTCAGAGACATCGATGCCGCGCGCAAGAACGTCGGTTGCCACAAGAACCTGGACGCGGCCATCGCGGAATGCGGCAAGGGCGCGCTGGCGCTGGCCCTGGCTGCGGTCACCATGGATGGCCTCGCACTTAAAGCCGCTGCGCGCAAGACGGCGCACGCAGGTGTCGGCGCGACGCTTGGTGCGCACGAAGACGATCACGCGTTCGGGGCCCTCTTTCTTGAGGACCTCGGCCAAAAGGCTGTTCTTCTCGTCCATGGAGACAGGCACCACGTACTGATCGACGGTATCTGCCGTGGAAGTGACCGGGGCGATCTCCACGCGAACGGGCTCGTGGACCAGGTCGCTGATAGCGCCCACGCGTTCCTCGTCAAGCGTAGCCGAGAACAGGAGCGTCTGGCGCTCCTCGCGGCACCTGCTCACGATGGTGCGCACCTGGGGCAAAAAGCCCATGTCAAGCATGCGGTCGGCCTCGTCCAGGACAAGCACGCCCACCTCGTCGAGGTTGGCGGCGCCCTGTTCAATAAGATCCACCAGGCGCCCCGGCGTCGCCACCAGGATGTCGCAACCGCGAGCAAGGGCCTGCTTTTGCGGACCGTAGCTCAAGCCGCCCACGACGGTCACAGCCGTATGGCCCGTGCGCTTGGCGACGGTGGTGCAAACCTCGTCGATCTGCTGGGCGAGCTCGCGCGTAGGAGTGATGACGAGCATCAGCGGGCCGCGTCCGCGCGCGGCGTTGCGACGACGACGGCCGCGATCGCCTTTCTTTGCAGGAGGCACCACATGGCCCAGCTTGGACATAGTAGGGAGCAGGAAGGCCGCCGTCTTGCCGGTGCCCGTCTGTGCCGCGGCCAAGATGTCGCGGCCAGCAAGAACCTCGGGGATAGAGGCCGCCTGCACGGGTGTGGGGGTTTCGTAGCCCATGTCGACGACGGCTTGCATCACGGCATCGGAAAGGCCCAGGTCGGCAAAGCGGACCGTCGTCTCTTCCTCGGCGGACAGGTTCTCGTTCGTTTCTTCAACGATGGTAGAAGGCATGAAGATATATCCGTTCTCTCACGGCGCGCGCAAACATAAGCCGGTTTGCGACCGCGCTCGTGGGTGTTGATATGGATTGCAATGACACCATGCGAAAAGGATGGATTCGCATGGGGCGAATCGCCCACGCACGATAAGCGAGTGGAATAACAGCGTGCGCTCATGGACGATGGAGCAGGTTTCGCCAACAGAGAAGTATAAATGGCGCCTGCGACATGCCGCACGGCTTTCACGTGTCCACACCCGAATCCCATGTTTTCGGCAGGCGGATGAGCACGAGGCGGCAAACGGTGCTAACGCGGAGAATACATGCAACCGAATTTGGCTTTCACCCGTTGACACCCCCGGGGGGTGTGGGTATGGTTAACCTATCAAGAGGGGCCAACCTCGGATGCAGCTGTCTTCGTCTGGAGACACACGCATGCAGTAATAGAAAGGAAGCCGTCGCCCATGGCTCACCAGAAATTCGATGTAGGAGGCATGACGTGTGCTGCGTGCCAGGCGCACGTGGAGCGCGCCGTGGAAAACGTTCCCGGTGTGTCGAGCGTTTCGGTCAATTTACTCTCGGGTTCGATGGCCGTCGATTACAACGACGCCGCCTGCGACGCAGACACCATATGCAGCGCCGTCGATCGCGCCGGCTACAGCGCGGCGCCGATAGCTGCCGCGGGCACCGGCTCTGTTGGAACCTCTGCCTCCGCAGGCGCAACGGCTATGGAATCCCCTACCAAAAAGCTCGAAGCGGCGGCCCACACCATGAAGACGCGCCTGATCGCCTCCATCGTCTTTCTCATCCCGCTGTTCTACTTAGGCATGGGTCACATGCTCGGCTGGCCACTGCCCGCAGTGTTTGCCGACCACGCGCACTCCATGACGCTCGCCCTCACCGAGCTCATGCTCCTGCTCCCCATCCTCTATATGAACCGCACCTACTTTATCAACGGTTTCAAGTCCCTTGCGCACCGCGCCCCCACCATGGACGCACTTATCGCCATCGGCGCCACGGCGAGCGTGGCTTGGTCGGTCTACGCGCTCTTTGTCATGGCCGACCAACTCGCCCGCGCCCAGGTGCACATGGCCATGATGACTGCCATGGACAACCTGTACTTCGAAAGCGCAGGCACCATCCTCACGCTTGTCACCGTAGGCAAGTACTTGGAGTGCCGAAGCAAGTCAAAGACGGGCAGCGCCATCGAGGGGCTTATCGATCTCGCCCCCAAACAGGCCCATCTTGTGAGCCCGGACGGCAGCGAGAGCATCGTCGACGCCACGCTCGTCCAGGTGGGCCAAATTCTGCGCGTCAAGCCCGGCGAATCCATCCCCGTCGACGGCGTCGTGGTCGAAGGGTCCACCGCCGTAGATGAAAGCGCCCTCACCGGAGAGTCCATCCCGCAGGAAAAAACTGTGGGTGACACCGTATATGCCGCCACCATCAACCGCACGGGCTCGCTTGATTTGCGCGCCACACGCGTGGGCTCGGACACCAATCTGTCAAAGATCATTCAGCTGGTCGAAGAGGCCAACGCCACGAAGGCGCCCATTGCGCGCCTGGCCGACAAAGTGGCAGGCGTCTTTGTACCCGTGGTGCTGGGTATCGCCGCCGTCACGTTTATCGTATGGCTCGCCGCGGGCGGCAGCATCACGCAGGCACTCACCGCAAGCGTCGCCGTTCTGGTAATCAGCTGCCCCTGTGCGCTCGGCCTCGCCACACCCGTAGCCATCATGGTGGGTACCGGCCGCGGCGCCGAAATGGGCGTGCTCTTTAAAAATGCCGAAGCGCTCGAGACGCTCCAAAAGGTTGACACCGTCGTGCTCGACAAAACCGGCACGATCACGCGCGGCAAGCCCGCCGTCGTCGACATCCTGCCTCAGGTGCGCAGTGACGGCAGCACCATGACCCAAAAGCAGCTGATGAAGCTCGCCTGTGCCCTCGAACGCGGCAGCGAGCATCCCCTGGCCGAGGCCGTCATGGACCACGCCGATAAATTGGGCATCGTCGCCCGCAGCGTCGAGGACTTCCGCGCCATCCCCGGACAAGGCGTCACGGCGCACGAGGGACAAAATGTCATCGCCGCCGGCAACGCTCGACTCATGGACAGCCTGGACATCGCCTACAGCGACGAGACTCTTGTCGCGCTCTCCGCGCAGGGCAAAACACCGCTGCTCTTTGCCAAAAACGGTGAGCTCGTGGGCATCATCGCCGTCGCCGACGAAGTGAAGCCCACGAGCCCGGAGGCGATCAGGGCGCTCGCGAACCTGGGCATCCGCCCCGTGATGCTCACCGGCGACAACGCCGTCACCGCCCAAGCGATTGCACGCAGCGTGGGAATCGACAGTGCAGCCGTGATTGCAGGCGTCATGCCTGCCGACAAAGAGCGCCACGTGCACGAGCTGCAACGGGCCGGCCACCGCGTTGCCATGGTGGGAGACGGCATCAACGACTCCCCCGCTCTCGCCCGCGCCGATGTGGGCCTGGCCATTGGAGCCGGCGCCGATATTGCCAAAGAGGGCGCGGATGTGATTCTCATGCACAGCGACCTTGCCGACGTGGCGCGTGCCCTCGAGCTTTCGCGCGCGGTTATCCGCAATATCAAGGAAGACCTGTTTTGGGCGCTCTTTTACAACTCCCTAGGCATTCCCCTGGCGGCAGACGTGCTCTATCCGCTTTTGGGATGGCAGCTTTCTCCCATGTTCGGCGCCGCTGCCATGAGCCTCTCGAGCGTCTGTGTGGTCGCCAACGCGCTGCGCCTGCGCCGATTTCGCTCGCGCAGTTGCTAATATATCTGTTAGATATCTAAGAAAGGACCAACCATGAAATACCAGATCAAGACTCGTGGCCTGCACTGCGGACATTGCGACGCCTCCGTCGAGACGGCACTGCTCAAGGTCGCCGGCGTAACCGATGCCGACGCCGACCACGAGACCAATACCGTCGAGGTCGAGTGCACGCAGGACACGACGCCCGAGTCCCTCACTGCCGCCATCGAGGGCGCAAGCGAGAACTTTGCCGTCGTCTCCATCGAGACGGCGTAGGCACAGCTATGGTGGCAGACCACGACAAGATAGCGCGCCTGCTCAAGACCGCCCGCGGCCAGATTGACGGCATCATGAAGATGGTCGACGAAGATCGCTACTGCATCGACATCTCCACTCAGCTCATGGCTACGCAGTCGCTCATCGCACGCATCAACGCCGACGTGCTCAAGGCACATGTCGACGGCTGCGTGCGCAGCGCCCTGGAAGATGGCAGCGAGGAGCAAAAGACTCAAAAGCTCGACGAGATCGGCCGCGTTATCGAAAAGCTCACCAAATAACGACCCTCTCGCTCCTCTCGGTACGGGGATGTGCGGGAAACTGCACTTTTCGCGTTGCATGTGGGTAAAACTGTGAGTATTCTTTTAACGATTAGCATCTCGACGGGGAGTATTCCATGCAGGATTTCTTGAACAAGCTGAAGCATTTTATGGACGATCGCTACGGCGTTGACGATCTTTCTTGTGCGCTCGGCGCCTTGGGCGTAATCATCGCCTTGCTGGGTGCGCTCCTAAAGGTTGGTCTGTTCACCTGGATTGCCATCATCGTTATCGTGCTTGCCATCGTGCGCGCCATCTCCAAGAATTTCCCCGCCCGCGAGCGCGAGAACGATCAGTTCCGCCAGCTCACTTCCAAGGCGCCCGCTCTCGACGGCCTCTTTGACAAACTGCCGTTCAAGCATGGCGCCGAGCGCATGGCGCGCGCCGGCCGCACCGCTAAGAAGATGCTCGTCAACCGCAAGACCACGATGTACTTCCGCTGCAAGAACTGTGGCCAGATTCTCTCTGTCCCGCGCGGTAAAGGCCGCATTCTCATCACCTGCCCCAAGTGCGGCTGCAAAGCAGAAAAGCGTTCCTAACCACCATGAACGTCCTGCCATTTCCCTGCCTTCGCCCTGCTGAGGACCACGCTATCGAGGTCCTTTCCCAACCGGTCGATGCATTGGCATCAGCCGATTCCATCTTGCAGGCGCAGGAGGCGGGGATTTTGCTTCAGGACGCGCGCCCCTCGTATTACCTGTACGAAAACACGGCAGCGAGCGGTGCCCGCCAAACGGCGCTCATTGGCATCTGCGCCCTGGAATCGCTCGTATGCGATATCGCACAGAACGTTGAGGCGGCGCCGTCCGGTGCATGTCCCGCCCTTCAGTGCACGCCTGCACCGGTTACCTACAAGCGTCAACCGGTATTAGACGTGATTCTTTCTGCCGCACAACAGGGCGCGCCTCTGTACGATCTCTACGATCCTGCGGGAGCGCGTCACCGCATCTGGCATATCGGTCGCACCGAAGCCGTCGAGGCGATACGCACCATGGTGCAGCAGGTTCCTTCCGTGAGCGATGGCTCGTCGGGCGTTCTTGCCTCCATGGCTGCCCATGCGCGAACCGCTCGCAAGGCGGCCCAAACGGCAGGCACTTATACCGGACGCGAACCCTTTAACTATGTCTTGCTAGCACTCTATCCCACCGATGGAGCCAAAACCGCTCTGCCGGCCATGCCCGTCGGATTTCTTGCACATCAGATTGCCAAACTGTAGCAATTCGCCTCGTTAAGCCGCAAGGGGGCTGGCTCCGAAGGAATTCCGGAACTAGCCCTCTCGTTGCGGCTCAATCTTTATTTGAGCCATTCGCAGCCTCCGCAGGCGCGGACGGCGCAAAGTCCCTCCCATAGTTCTCCTGGTAACATCCCGTATTTGAAAGCGCTATCCTCGCCCGCGACATGAATGCTCGGGCTGCAACAGAGGGGTTGTTTTTCAAAACTCATCGAAATAGGTACCCTATTTCGATTTTTGCAAGTAGCAACGGTTTTAACGCCCCTGGATCCTGGGGTTTTCTCGTCCAAAACCATCTTCTACTTCGCCAAAGCAAATTAGGGTACCTATTTCGAATTGTTTTATTGCAGTAGCATTTTATAACGGACCCAAACGCGCTATATCGGCGGCACAAAGTCGCCTCGAACACCGGGTGAAGCGTACGCCACTACTTCCCACTCGAGAGGGCACCGCAATGCACCTAAAGTGGCTCGACACCCAACTCGCGTGCATAATCTTCCTGCGTGAAAATCTCTTGCAGCGTGAAGACACCGTCCTCATAGGCAAAATGCATGGTAGAAGCATTGCCGGGTACCGGCTTGAGCAGATCGGCGGCGTCGCCCAGCACCGCATCGTGAAACTCTTTGATGGCCGATCCATGCGAAACGGCGAGAACGCACGTGCTTTCCGGCGTTTCCATAACCTCGCCCAGCGTCGCCATCATACGATCGCGAACCTCCTGTTGTGATTCGCCACCGAAGTGCGCAAAGTAATCACCCCAGGGACGCTGGGGCATCAAGGAGGCACGCTCGCCTTCGTACTCGCCAAAGAACCATTCACGAATACCGGCTCGCTGCTCAAACTCGATACCGGGCATGACGGCCTGGATGGTCACATGCGTGCGCGTGAGCGTCGAGGTGTAGGCATGATCGAACACGAGGCCCCGATGGCGCAAAAACGCACCGGCACGGCGTGCCTGCTCGAGACCCAGCTCGGTGAGCGGAGAATCGGTCCAGCCCGAAATCATCTTCTTGCGATTGAACAAGGTCTGGCCGTGGCGAACAAGATACAGGTCGTTGGTCATGATTCCTCCGAGAGGCAATAAGGGCAGCGGGCGGCAAATGCGCTAGATCAAAACATCCTCAAGCGAACGCTTGGGCACATGGTGCACCCCGGCATCATCGCGCCAGTATTTGATGGAGCCATCGGGAGAGGCGGAAAGCGGCTCCAAGCGCACCTCCTCGACAGGGAGACCAAAAGCGCAAACAAGCTTGAGCTCATAGCGCTCAGCATCGAAGCCCAGCACATCTATCAGACGCGGCGTAAACGCTCTAAGCATACAACCCGCATAAGAAGGCGTAGCCGACCGCGCGGCAAGCATCATGGTCTGCGCCGCAATGCCGCAATCGACCTCGGTGATGGGCGCGGCAGACTTCCCCGCAGCGCCGCGCTCAGCAGCAATCACTACATAACCGCCAGGACGCTCCCCTGCTGTGGGACCGGCCCAATCCTTGAAGTAACCTGCCCAAGCAAGCTCGGCGAACACGGCGTCGCATGCCGCAGGATCGCTCACAACGCGAAAGCGCAACAGCTGCCGATTCGCGCCGTTGGCGCACAGGCGGGCCATATCAACCAACCCGAGCAAGAACCTCTCCGGCACGCGCCGGTCCTCATCAAAGCGGCGAAAGCTCCGGCACGAAGCAACAAGGTTGGCCATCGGGACAAGACCATATTCGTCTCGCGCGGACGCTGCCTGCACGGAAACGTTCTCGTTCTCTGCCATGGAAGTCTCCTTTCGTTAGCGGCCTCGCGCCATTGTACCGCCGCAGAAGCGTCTTCACGACAGCGTACAATGAGAGCGCACGATACGAACGGAGAGAACATGAACAAAGAGAACGTGTCCCAAATAGCCGCTTTTGATAACCCCCTTGCACGCAACGATGAAAAGGAGCCGATTAACCCCGGCGAGAACACTCCGGAAGATTCCGAGCCAGATGAGAAATATGACATGTGGGGCGAAGAGCACGCAGCTCCCTCGCGCGGCCGAGTCCTATTTATCGACGCCGACGCCTGCCCCGTCACAAGCGTTGCCCTTGCTTGCGCCCGCGACGCCTGCACGCCTGTCATCATCGTAGGCAATACGACCCAAAACCTCGAACGGCACATACGCCATGGCGATCCACGCTCGCCCGAAAAGGCGCGCGGCCGAGACGCCAGCCACGATGGCTTTTGGGTCGATGTGCTCGATGTCTCAATCGGAGCGGACAGCGCAGATTTCGCCATCGTAGAGCGTCTTTTGCCAAACGATATCGTGGTGACCCAGGACATCGGCCTTGCCAGCATGGTGCTGGGCCGCGGAGCGGCAGCCATCGGAGTGCGAGGCCGCGTGTATGACAAAGCGACCATCGACATGCAGCTTTTTATTCGTCACGAAGAGAAGAAGGTGCGTCGCTCCGGAGGACGCACACGCGGGCCAGAGCCATTTAAAGGCTCAGACCGAACACGCTTTCGCCACAACCTTATCGAGCTGCTCCGCAAATAGCTGGCATCCGCGATCGCAAGGCGGTGTGAATCCCGGACCGGGGCTCAATACCGTCTAGATTCCCAACGCCGTAAAGAGCAATCCCCACGCGACGCCGATACCATAGAGCATGACGATGATGACCATGTTTTCGCGTACCGAACGATTGGTGCGGAACAGCACCAGGTAACCCACGCCGGCAGAGATGAGCGTGCCTGCAAGCATGGGGGCAAGCGTCAGCACGCCCTCGAGATAGAGCTGCGTGATGACCACGCTCGCCGAGCAGTTGGGGATGAGACCAACCAAAGCAGAAGCAAACACCGCAAGCGTCTCGTTGCCGCGCAGCACCCGCTCGAGCACCGGCTCGCCCACGGTGTCCAAGATGCCCACCAGCACGAGCGTCACCAAGAAAATGAAGACGCTCACCTGCACGGTATGAGAAAGTGCGCTCCGTACGATCGAAGACAGCATGTGCTCATTGTCATGGGTATGTTCATGAGCGTGCCCATGCTCGTGGGCGCAAGAATGCTCGCGCATCGAATCGCTCTCGCGACGATGGTGGTGCCCCACGTGCTCCTCGCAGCCACAGCGATCGCGTTCGCACAGCTCGTGGATGTGTTCGGCGCTCACGCCCGCCTCGGAAATCTCATCGACGATATCGCCTTCGCTATGGTCGCCATGACCGCAGTTCACATGGCTTGGATTCGCGGCTGCGCCAAGCACGGTTTGGCGCAGCGCCGCATGGACACGTGCATTTTTGCGCAAAGCGCGCACGGCCGTGTCAATCAAAAATCCCGTAATAAGTGCCACGAGCATCTTGATAGCCAAAATGGTTGCCATGCTTTTCAGAGGCATGTGCTCGGCCATGAGCATGGGCAGCATCTCGTCGGACGTAGAAAGAAACACCGCCACCAGCGTTCCCAGCGTCACAATGCGCCCAGCGTAGAGCGTCGCCGCCATGGCGGAAAAGCCACATTGCGGAAAGATCCCCAGCAAGGCGCCCACAGCAGGGCCGGCCGTTCCCGCGCGACGAATCGTGTTGTTAACGCGCTCTCCCGCCACGTGTTCCAACAATTCGAGCGCCAGATACGTCACGAACAAAAACGGAACCAAAGCCAGCGTATCCTTGCCGGCGTCCAATACGATATCCGCAATCAAATTCATGCAGTACATGCTCCCATCGATGGCTTTACCAAGATTTTGAGTTCCAAGGCTTAAAAATAATCTATTGTACTGAAGATGATAGTCCAATATAAAAGTTTCCGTTGGTAAACTGACACGAGCAGCAAACCTCTATTTCCACACAACGAAAGGTGCGGCAATGAATACTCAACAGGCACTTGAATACTCGATGCAACCGTTTATTCCCATGTTCATCTTCGGCGGCGGCTACGAGATGGTCGAATCCGAACGTCTGCGCAGTGAAGAAGCACTCAAAGCCCTTATTGACGAATGGAGCACGAATCCCGAGCCGTCTTTTGGCTACGACGTAATCATGGACCTCGCCGATCGTAATCGCGAGCTATGCGATCACGTGGGCGAAACACGGCTGCGCAACAAGCCATCCTCCATGCTTGCTCGCAGCCTGTCCGACGCAGACACCTGCGCCGCTATCGGCAAGATGCAGCGCCGCAGCGCCTCTGCCGTTATACGCGAAATTCACGGAGACCGCGAGGCGCTTGGCGTCGCTTTCACGCGCAAGCCCATCCAGGGTACGGTGCTCGGCATCGATATCGAAACGACCGGGCGCGCGCCCGAACGCGGCTACATCATCAACGTAGGCTGGGAGATCATGGAGCTCACGAGCGATGCGACCCCACACGATGCCGAGGCCCACTATTGCGGCCTGCCCGAGATCTACCGCGAGTCCGGTGTTCCACTCACCGAAATTCATCACATCACCTGGGAAGATATCGACAACAAAACACCCTTTCGCGAAAACAAGGCGCTGCAGAAGCAGATTCTCAGACTCATGAAAAAGTACCCCTATATGGCGCACAACGCCGCCTTCGAGGATTCCTGGTTCAAGCTGCATCTTGAGGGCTATGCCGAAGCGCGTCGTGAGGGCAAAATCATCATCATCGACTCGCGCGAAATCTGTCGCAGGCTCGATGGCGAGGTAAAGACCCTCCCGCGCGAGAGTTCCCCCGCCGCGCTTGAGAATTGGGCACGCCGCCGCGGCACGCTCGGCACAGGCGAAGTCGAGCAGCATCTGGGTCTCGACGACACCGACCTCATGCTTCGCACGGTGCAAGCGGAGTTCAACGAGAAAAACCTTTTCGCCAAATAACTCAATCAGCCGGATGCGACCAGTTGCCGCGAACGCGTCGCATCCGGCCCCTTTGCCCCCACAGAGCTCAGACACGCCACATAACCCGCAACGTACAAAGCTCGGATGGCATATTTTCGCAGGCGGAAGCCCTGGCTTATGACATTATTGATATATGGGAATCGTTTTGTCACATACCACGGCAAGAGCGGTCTATCAAACCGTCCACTCGATTGCACGCAGCGGCGTCGAGCGCTGTAGCGATGCTGCTATCTTCAAGTCGCATCCGAGCAGAAAGCTTGTTGACAATGCGTTAAGATGGCTCGCTATCCACAATGTAAAAGCGGAGGAAAACGCCCCCATTGAGACAATGGTCTTCGAGCGCAACGGTATGCGTAATCTGACAGGCTGCCGGACCCACGTCTCGGCAAAACGATTCTCGAGCTCTCGATTCATCAAGCTCACCGACGACATCTCGATAGTCGGAGTTGAGCTGTGCGCCCTTCAAGCCGCAACTTATCTGCCCTTTCGCAAGCTTGTTGAATACTACTTTGAATTGTGCGGAGCCTATTCCCTGAAGACGGGTTCAACAACCTCGTACAGCGAAAGGTCAGCCCTCACAACGACCGCACGACTCAGGCATTTCTTCAATACGCTTTCTGCTTGCGATGGACTCATTCCGGCACGGAAGGCCATCAAGTGCGTACGGGACGGCTGCCGTTCGCCCATGGAAACAGCCTTTGTCATGATGCTCACGCTGCCAAAAAACGAAGGCGGTCTGGGAATAAGGGCCCTCGAAACCGACTACGAGATCAAGGTCGCCAACGTCGCGAAAGGTCTCACAAGACGAACGAAGTTCTACATGGACGCGTACCTCAAACGTTCTCGCATCGACGTCGAATACAACGGCTTTCATCACGATACGGAAGAAAATCGCGCTATCGATGAAGAACGCAAAAACGCACTTGCAGCGATGGGCTATGGAATTATCACCATCAGCAGGCACTCATTTATGCATGCCGAGTCGTTTACCCGGGTCATGGAAGTAATTCAACGAAAAGAAGGCATTCGTCCCTCGCGCCTCCCAAAGAACTTTAAAGCTAAACAGGAGGAGCTGAGGAAGTTCGTACTCAGAAGGCATCTCGAGGAGAAAAAACTGATCGAGGAAAAAATCCGGCGCGACCGTGAAGAGCGAAACCGGATTGACTACGAAAAGGCCCTGTTTGATGGGGTCCTTGACGATCCGTCAATCAATACCGTTCCAGAAATTGACGACATGCAGACATTCGAGCATCAAACGCCTCGTGAAGACAACGCGAGTGGCCCCACGCCCGATGGCAGATTATTTGGATCCGGTATCGAACTCAAATAAAGGAATAGATGCACGAGAATCGTGCAAAAGTCAAAGTATTCAGTCGCTCAACGCATTCGACCGTCTTCAATCAGAGGAATCAAGCGCTGTAGCCAAACAGTATTTCAACATCTGTGGAGTAGTACGTCTTTTTTATCTATTTGGCCCCATTCAACCTGGTTTTTATTTCAAGCAGCATGCTGAATACTTTAAATTTTGCACATCGCCCGACAACCTACCCCGGTCTCGGTATCCCAACAGTTGTAATTTCCCCCTCATATCGCCGCTTTCGACCAGCAAATAAGATGCTCTGAAGAATCTTATTGACATATGAGCATACATTCATATAATCATTACTAGAAAATATGAGCGCATGCTCATATGAAAGGATGTTGCCATGAACGAACAGTCTTTGGAACTCATAAGCGACCCCAACGGATATGACGCTCCCCTTGCAGTGACTTGCTCTCCCGAAGACCTTCCCGACGAGGAATTGCTCTACGATCTCGCGGACCTCTTCAAGGTCTTTAGCGATACCACGCGCATCAAGATTCTCTATGCCCTCATGGGTCGCGAGCTGTGTGTAGCCGATATTGCCGATGCCACGCAAACGTCCCAATCCGCCGTCTCCCATCAGCTGCGCACGCTTAAGAGCTCCCACCTGGTCAAATTTCGCCGCGACGGCCGAAACGTCCTCTACTCACTCGCAGACGATCATGTCTACACCATGCTCAATCAAGGCATGAGCCATATCTGCGAATAACAATCCAGCAAGGCAATAACGCGGCCCGCATCTATGCCGCCAGCACAAGAAAGGAACCCATCATGAAAAAGTCCTTCAAGCTCGACGAAATCGACTGCGCAAACTGCGCTCGCGAGCTCCAAGACGAGCTCACCCGGCTCGAGGGCGTTAAATCCGTCTCCGTGAACTTTATGACACAAAAACTTACCCTCGAGGCCGAAGACAACGAGTTCGATGAGGTGCTCGACCGCGTGGTTGAGTTCACCGCCGAAGCAGAACCGGACTGCGAAATCATTCTCTAGTCCACACACCAGCAAGGCCGCAGTCATTGCGGCCTTCATTCGCAAAGTCATATGAGCGAGTGTTCACATATTCAAAGGGGAGGTATTTGAATTATGACAACCGCCGATCCCAAAAAGAAAAAGAAGAAGCGTCGCAAGAAGGAGTCCCTCGAGCACAAGCGCAATCGCATCCTTGTGGCACTTGCAATCTTTGTCGCGGTATACGCGATGGATGAACTGGGCGTCCTTGAACGCGCCTTTGGAAACCCCGGGGACATTTACGCAAGCTTCATGCTCTTCCTCGTGCCATTTGTCATCGCCGGCCATGACGTGCTCAAAAAAGCCTGGAACAACATTCGTCACGGCAAAGCATTTGACGAGAGCTTCCTCATGGCCGTGGCCACGCTCGGCGCTTTTGCTATGGTGTTTTTTCCAGACACCGACCCACACATGGCAGAGGGAGCAGCCGTTATGCTCTTTTACCAGGTGGGAGAGCTCTTCCAGGCCTACGCCGTAGGAAAGAGCCGCAAGTCTATCAGCTCCATGATGGATATCGCGCCCGATTATGCAAATATCGAAGATGCCGAAGGCAACCTTAAGCAGGTAGACCCCGACGAGGTGGCGTGTGGAAGCATCATCGTAATCAAGCCAGGCGAGCGCGTGCCCATCGATGGAACAATCGTTGAGGGTGCTACCCAGCTCGACACCGCCGCTCTCACCGGCGAATCCATCCCTCGTCATGCGGAAACGGGTACCGAGGTCGTCTCGGGCTGCATCAACATGACGGGTCTCATCAAGGTCAAGACTACCAAGCCCTTTGGCGAGTCCACTGTCTCGCGCATCCTTGAGCTTGTGGAGAACGCCAGCGAAAAGAAGGCGCGGACCGAAAACTTCATCACACGTTTTGCCCGCATTTACACGCCTGCCGTCACCGGCGCCGCGGCACTGCTCGCGGTGGGTGGCGGAGTCGTCACGGGGGCGTGGCCCGATTGGATTTTGCGCGGCCTCACCTTCTTGGTTGTCTCCTGCCCTTGCGCGCTCGTGATCAGCGTGCCTCTGAGCTTTTTTGGCGGCATCGGCGGCGCTTCCAAAATCGGCGTCCTGGTCAAGGGGTCGAACTACCTGGAGGCCCTTGCCGAAGTCGACACCGTAGTGTTCGATAAGACGGGTACGCTTACGCGCGGCACGTTTTCCGTCGCAGCGATTCATCCCGAAAACGGCTACACCGAGTCCTCCCTGCTCGAAATGGCAGCCCTTGCAGAATCCTTCTCCGATCACCCCATCGCTCAGTCTGTCCGCGCCGCCTACACGGGCGAACTGAACTCCAAGCGCGTCACGAATTCCGGCAATGACTCCGGCCACGGCATCTTTGCAACCATCGACGGCAAAAAGGTCATGGTGGGCAACGCAAAAATGCTTGCAAAGGCAGGCTTCACAGCGCCCGATTGCAAAATCGCGGGAACGATTCTCCACGTGCTGGTCGATGCCACCTACGCTGGCCATATCGTGATCGCCGACACCGTAAAAGACGACGCCAAGCAAACCATCAGCGACCTTCACGCCGCGGGAGTGCGCCGCTGCGTGATGCTCACAGGCGACCGCGAGGAGGTGGCAGCCGCAGTATCCCGCGAGCTTTGCCTGGACGAATACCACGCGCAGCTCCTTCCTGGCGACAAGGTGGAACGCGTCGAAAAACTCCTCGCCAGTGAAGGTGCCAAACACAAGCTTGCCTTTGTGGGCGACGGTATCAACGACGCCCCGGTCCTCACGCGCGCTGACGTCGGTATCGCCATGGGCGCCATGGGTTCCGACGCGGCCATCGAAGCAGCCGATATCGTGCTGATGGACGACAAGCCCTCCAACATCGCGCGTGCCATGCGCATCGCACGCAAAACCATGGGTATCGTCTGGCAAAACATCGTGTTCGCCCTTGCGGTGAAGCTGCTGATCCTCGCGCTTGCAGCGCTGGGCATCGCCAACATGTGGCTTGCGGTCTTTGGCGACGTGGGAGTGGCAATCATAGCGATCTTAAACGCAATGCGCGCCATGAGCGTCAAGAGGGCTTAAAGGTCCCAACGCCAAGGGGCCGGCATTTCCCTCCCTCGCCGGTCCTCGCTTCGCTGCGGAATCGCTCGGGAGAGAGTGCCGACTCCCGGCTGCGGGGACGCGCTCCATGCGTTCGCGGCTTGCTCCCGAGATTCAGGGACTAATAATCAAAAAAGGAGCGGCGACGTTGCACCAACGTCGCCGCTCCTACTCGTTTTATCTGAGTTGAATTAGCCCAAGACCTCTACGAGCTCGATCTCGAAGTTGAGGTCCTTGCCGGCCATCTCATGGTTGGCGTCGATCTTGACGCCCTCGGGGGTCACCTCGACAACCGTAACAGGAACGGGCTGACCGCCGGCGCCGGAAAGCGCGAGCTTATCACCCACATGAATCTGGTCGATATTGGGCACCTGCGCAGCGGGGAAGAACATGACCAGGTCCTCGCGACGCTCGCCATAGGCCTCGGCACACGGAATATGGACGGTCTTCTTCTCACCCACCTCCATGTCCTTCACGGCGGCATCAAAGCCGGGAATCATCTGGTGGGCGCAGCAGGTGAACTCCAACGGCTCGCCACGATCGTAGGAGCTATCGAACTGGGTGCCGTCGTCCAGCGTACCGCGGTAGTGGGCGCGCACCTTCTTGCCTTCGTTTGACATATCGTCCTCGTTTCAGTGAAAACTCGATTTTGCCCGCCGGAGCGAACACGTAGGGTCAACTATACCCCAAACCGTATGCCGCAATCCGACCTATCGGACGAGCGCAGCCTGCACGTAGACGTGTAGAATGAACAAGACGAAAAACGCACCAACAGGAGGCTTCATGTCTATTCCCATACTCGATTTGCATTGCGACACCGCCGATCGCTTGGCCTGGCAAACCATCGATCGCGAACTTAAAACTGTCTCGGGAGACGAATTCTTCACCCCGGATGACGCCAAATGCCCCGAGCGCTACTTCTCCCTTAAGGACAACGACTGCGCTATCTCGATCGACATGGCCGAGGGCACTCCCTGGGCGCAGTGCTTTGCCACCTTCGTCCCCGACTGCTTTTCCCCCGAGCAATCTTTGCGTTTCCACGCGCAGGTCATGGCGCACATCAGCGCTCAGACTAATCTCAACCACGCCCAGGCAACCGAGGTGCACACCGTAAGCGACATTCGCCCCGCCCTTGAACAGGGCCGATTCGCTTGCACCCACACGATCGAGAACGCGCGCATGTTCGCGCACGACCTCAACCTCATCGAGGCCCTCAAACGTGCCGGCGTGCTCATGGCCTCCCTTACGTGGAACGCCGCGGGCCCGCTTGCCAGTGGTCACGATACCCACGCGGGCCTCACCGACCTCGGTCGCCAGGCCATTGCCGAAATGGAACGCTGCGGCATGGTGCTCGATGTCTCGCATCTCAACGATGAATGCTTTGACGAGGTAGCGGCCCTTGCCAAGCGCCCCTTCGTAGCAAGCCACTCCAATTCGCGTGCCATCTGCGGTCACGTGCGTAACCTCACCGACCAGCAGTTCCAAGTTATCCGCGACGCCGGCGGTGTCGTGGGCCTCAACTATTGCAATGGCTTCTTGGTCGATGGCGCCAATAAAGATACGTCGGCCGAACTGGTCACCTTTGACGCCACCGCACGCCACATCGAGCACTGGCTCGAGCTGGGCGGCGAAGATGTCATCGCGCTTGGTGGCGACCTCGACGGAGCCGATGTGCCCGAGTACGTGGCAGATGCCTCTAAGTTCCCCGCATTCCAGCAGATGCTTGTCGAACGTTTTGGCGAAACGATCACGCGCAAGCTTTGCTTTGAGAACGCGCTGTCCTTCTTCGAACGCTTCTAGGTCACGGCCCCATCCAAATAACAAAGCGGGCACGGGATGCACTGAGTTACATCCTGCGCCCGCACTTCTTTAGCGATTGAGCACTAACCTTGTACTAAGGCGACGTATCTACAGCCCAAGCCTCGTGTCGATAAGATCTGCCAGCACTTCGCCCAGATCATGTCCGGCAACGCGCATCATCTGTGGGAAGCGACTGTAATACGTCATGCCGGGCGTAGAGTTGACCTCATTGAACACGACCTCGCCCTCGGGTGTGACAAACAAGTCCACACGTGCAAAACCCGAGCAGTTGAGAGCCTCATATACCGTACGCCCCACCTGACGTACGCGCTCGAGCACATCTGCGGGGAGCTCGGACGGGCAACGGAGCTCGGTATTGGCACCCGGGTCTTTTTCCAGATGGATGCGGAAGAAACCGTCACCATGAACGACGATCTCGTCCACCTCGCCCATGCGTACGCCATGAACAGCATCACCCACGACGGCACAACCGACCTCGACACCGGTGATGTTCTCCTCAACGGCAACCTTCTCATCGAGCGCGAAAGCAGCGTCGAGTGCCTTACGATACTCATCTGCATCGTTTGCTTTGGAGACGCCGATCGAGCTGCCGCCACGAGCGGGCTTCACGAAGACGGGGTATCCGCCGCACTTCTCCACTACGGCAGCCTCGTCCTCGGCAGTAGCGCCGCGGTAGAGCACTTCGCACGTCGGCGAGCGCACGCCGGCCGCCGCAGCAAGGCGATGGCTCGCATCCTTATCCATGCACACAGCGCTCGCAAGCACGCCACAGCCCACATAGGGAACGCCGCAAACCTCAAGTGCGCCCTGAACGGTGCCGTCCTCGCCGCCCTGACCATGCAGGACAGGAAGAGCAACATCGATCTCGAGCTCGCGAAACTCTCCGTCGACAAGCTCGAGAAAGCCGCCGCGGGCATCGGGTGCGCTGCCAGGAACCAGCACTACGGGAGCACAATCATGCTCCTCCCAGGCACCCGTCACCACATCGGCAAGATCGCCCGTGTAATGGAACCAGGAACCGTTGCGATCGATGCCGATCAGCACCGGGCAGAAGCGCCTGGAATCGAGCGCGGCGATAACGTTATCGGCAGACTTAAGGGAGATATCGTGCTCGGTAGAGATGCCTCCGAACAGGATGGCGACGTTGATCATGGGGATTGTCCTCTCTCGCAGCGACGCCCGTGGGCGCACTTGTTCACGAGGCCCTATTATAAGCATCGTCGCCAAAGATGGCGCATCGTCTCATAAACGCTAGAATGACAAACGCTTATGAATCGGCTGAAAGGAGAGGGCGTGAAGCTTGGCTCGCATTGCGTTCATCACGCCGGGCGCGATGTACCCGTTCTTGTCGAGCGCAAGCGCGTCAAGAACTTCAATTTGCATGTCCGTGCCGACGCAAGCGTCTTTTGCAGCGTCCCAAACGCAGCGAGCAGCAAGCAAATCAATGACTTTCTCACCCGACATGCGTCCTGGATTGTGCAGCACGTCGTGCGCGCCGAGCAGGCAGCGCGCACGCAACCACGGCGCGACGAACCAACCTGCGACGGTCTCATCCCCCTCTGGGGCGAACTTGTAGACGCGGCTGAGGCCATTCCCAACGCAGCTACGCTCCAACAGCTCTATCGCTTGGAGTTGGAAAAGGCGCTGCCACGTATCGTAGGGCGCATCGAGGCAACCATGGGCATACACGCCGAGCGATGGAGCCTCCGGACCATGAAGTCGCGCTGGGGCTCATGCACACCTGCGCGCAAGACAATCCGCATCAATACGCAGCTCGCCGCCTACCCGCCCCTCTGCTTGGAGATGGTCGTCACCCACGAGCTCGTGCACCTGATGGAGCCCAGCCATAACGCCCGGTTCCACGCCTTGCTCGACGCCTATTGCCCCAGCAATCGAGAGGCTTCGCGCATCCTCAGGAAATCCCCGCTCGAAGCCGCAAACATGACGCGGGGCGCCGAGCTCAATTGCTGCAGCGCCCCGCGGTAGGTAGCCTGTTTTACTCAGTGTATCCTATCGATAGACGTTCAAGTAGTTGTAGACAAACGCATCCCCATTCTTCTCGAAGTCGGAAAGATCGGTGTAGACGCCGTAGCAGGAGCCCTCCTCCGGTAACCCAGCAGCCGGTGGTCACAACAGAGCAGCTCTTCTTATCGGACGAAAGCTTGCTGTCAAACGCGGCTCCACCGTCGTCATCGTCGCGCGCAACACCGCAACGCGGCGCGATGGTCTGATCTTCTAGCTCAAAGCGAACGGAAGAAACGTCGTTGTCGCTATCGATATGCGCACTGACCGTACATGTTGCCTCGGAGACGAAAAAACGATTTTGGATGGCCGCCACAGCTGTCGCGGCAAGTTGGTGCAAACATGGCATACCCCCATATCACGATCGGGTCTTGCCAGGGCTACCGCATACGCACCGCTGCGGCCCTGCTTCACCTCTACAGGTACAAAGGTATAATCGGCATGCGTCGAACAGCAAACCCCTGCACACCAAATGATGTACAGGGGTTTCAAACACATGCCTGAACTTCGCTAGCGCAAGCGCTCAATTTCCACGCCGCAAGAGGCAAGCGGCAGGCCTACGGGTGCCCAGGGCTTTTCGACCTTCACACGCACACCCAGGAGCAACGGATAACGTGCGAGCAAGGTCTGTGCCACACCCTCTGCCGCCGCTTCGATGAGCTTGAACGTATGCCCTCGCATGTAGCTGTCCACATCGTGGCAGACAGCGCCATAATCGACCGACGTACTCAGGTCGTCGCCCTCCCCCGCCGCATGCAAATCGGCGTAGAGCACCAGAGAAACGACAAATTTCTGCCCCAGGGTATTTTCCTCGGGGTACACGCCGTGATTGGCAAAAACCTCAAGACCGTCAATCAGGATGCGATCGGCACGAGAAATCTGATCGGAGGTCGCACGAACGATCGAGGTTCGCGTCGCCGGGACATTCGCGCCATCGCGGCGCGCAAGCTTTGCCCCTTCAATCGGCGTTGTGCTATCGGGCAATTTCTTGCTACTCATGCGAATCACTCCTCCAATGCGGTTCGCATCGGCTAGACACGCACCGCCCTGTTTTTCTTCTCTTCCGGCCAATAGCAGGTAGCACAAGCGGAGCACGCGAAGCAAGGACGTGACCGATGGTCGGCCTCGGCAATCACGCAGGCCAAACGACTTGACAGAGAGGAAAGCTCGCACGATGCCGCATCGGCGTCGTCGGCACGGTGGCTTCGCACCGCCTTGACGATTGCCTCCGCCTCGGCGGAAGAGAATCTCTGTTCAGCCACTACCGTACCCAAAATCCGGCGCGCTATCTCAACGCCCGCCACATCATGGGAAATGCCCTCGGAATATTCAGCAGCGCGACCGATGTCATGCAAAAGCGCCGCAGCGTAGACAACGTCCCGGGCAAGACCGAAGCCACCTTCGAGGTTGATAATCCACGCCGTACGCGCCACATCCAACAGGTGGGACAAACCGTGCCTGCAGTAGACGCGCTGCGTCTCCGCTGCTTCGATGACAGCCAGGTTTTCTTGAAATAGGGGGTTTGCCCAAATTGCGTCGACCCGCGGCATGCTCGCAAGCAACGTTAGCGCTCCAGCATGCGGAAGAAACGCTCCTCGAGGGCGGGATCGCTCTCAAAACAACCGCGTCGCGCAAGCGTCACCGTGGTAGTGCCGAGCTTCTGCACGCCACGCATGGTCATACACATATGCTCTGCTTCGATACGGACGATCGCGCCCTCGGGAGCCAAATGCTCCATCAACGCATCGGCAATCTGCGCGGTAAGCTGCTCTTGCAGCTGTAAACGACGCGCATAGACCTCGACCGTGCGTGCAAGCTTCGACAGCCCCGCCACGCGACCGCGCGGTATATAGCCAATGGCCACACGACCATAAAAGGGAAGCATGTGATGCTCGCACATGGAGTAAAACGTGATGTCACGCTCGATCACCAGATCGTTCGAATTCACCGCAAAGGTGCGACTCAAATGCTCGGAGGCGTCCGACTCCATTCCGCCGGCAAGCTCCTCCCACATGCGCGCCACGCGATCGGGGGTTTCCACAAGACCCTCGCGCGTTGGGTCTTCACCGATTCCCTCGAGCAGCAGATGAATCGCTTCTTTTACCTTTTCCGAATCGACCATGGGGGCCTTTCCTACTTCATTGTATGGGTGCTATACACCGCTTCGTCATGCCAGAGCTCAACCGCATCTGCAAGGTTCACGCCCTCGGAGGCGGCACGGGCACGCGTCGCGTTCATGTCGATGATACGTTGATTGGACGATCCGCGAAAGCGCAGCGAGATGTCATGCAAATCCTGCACGAAAGGACCATCAACCAAGATATCAATGCACGCAAGCAGGCGATCCGTAACGTCGGTGCGATGCGCCCCGCCCGGCATGAGCGCATCAAGCGTGTCGCCCGTATAGCACCAGATGGTCTTGCCCGATTCGGCAGGATATGCCGCACGTACGCGCTCGACGAAGTCCACGAGGCCCATTTGGTTCTCCGGCTCCATCGGTTCGCCGCCCAGCAGGGTAAGACCGTCGCAAAACGGATGATCGATGCTCGCGATGATCTGATCGGCAACCCCAGGCGTAAACGGGTCACCGGCAGCAAAATCCCATGCCACGGCATTAAAGCAATTCTTGCAGCCGCGGCGGCACCCGCTGACGAACAGCGTAGTACGAACCCCCTCGCCATTGGCGATATCAAAGTATTTGATAGCCGAGTAATTCACACTGCCTCCCCTAAAAAACGGCATCCGCCCTATGCTCATCGACCACACATCCTACAGATGAAAGAATGGGGCCGCAAAAACAGCCCCATCAATTCTTGCAGGCAGAAAGACCGCACCTCAGCGCAATCTCTTATAGGTGCAAAACGCGGTCGCGAATCTCCTCGGTGCGGCCCTGGTTCCAAAACTGCGTACCGATATAGCCGCAAGTACGACGCGCCACGTTCATCTTTTCCTGGTCGCGGTTACCGCAGTGGGGGCACTCCCACACCAGCTTTCCGTCGTCTTCCACAATCTTGATCTCGCCGTCGTAGCCACATACCTGGCAATAGTCGCTCTTGGTGTTGAGCTCGGCGTACATGATGTTGTCGTAGATGTACTGCATCACACGGATAACGGCCTTGAGGTTATCCTGCATGTTGGGAACCTCAACGTAAGAGATGGCGCCACCAGGGCTCAGACGTTGGAACTGGCTCTCGAACTTGAGCTTGTCAAAAGCGTCAATCTGCTCGGACACGTGCACGTGATAGCTGTTGGTGATGTAGCCCTTGTCGGTCACGCCGGGAACGATGCCAAAGCGGCGCTGCAGCGACTTGGCGAATTTGTACGTCGTGGACTCGAGCGGCGTGCCGTAAAGCGAAAAGTCGATGTTGCTCTCGGCCTTCCATTCGTTGCACTTGTCGTTCATGTGCTGCATGACCTGCATCGCAAAGGGCGTACCCTCCGCCTCGGTATGGCTGTGGCCGGTCATGTACTTGACGCATTCGTACAGGCCCGCATAGCCAAGCGAGATGGTCGAATATCCGCCATACAGCAGCTTATCGATGGTCTCGCCCTTCTTCAGACGCGCAAGGGCACCGTACTGCCACAGAATCGGAGCAGCGTCGGACAGCGTGCCCTTCAAGCGATCGTGACGGCACATGAGCGCCTTGTGGCACAGCTCCAAGCGCTCGTCAAAGATCTCCCAGAACTTGTCCATGTCCTGATGCGACGAGAGCGCCACGTCGGGAAGATTGATGGTAACGACGCCTTGGTTAAAGCGGCCGTAGTACTTGGGCTTACCCGGCTCCCAGTTGCCGGCATTCGCCACGTTGCCATAGCCGTTGCCGGAGCGATCGGGAGTCAGGAAGCTGCGGCAGCCCATGCAGGTGTAGCAGTCGCCGTTGCCCTCGGTCTCGCCCAGAGATAGCTTGTACTCGCGCATCTTCTTCTCAGAGATGTAATCGGGCACCATACGCTTGGCGGTACACTTGGCCGCAAGCTGCGTGAGGTAGAAGAACGGAGAGTCCTCGGCTACGTTGTCGTCCTCGAGCACGTAGATGAGCTTGGGGAACGCCGGGGTGATCCATACGCCCGCCTCGTTCTTCACGCCCTCATAACGCTGACGCAAGGTCTCCTCGACAATCATGGCGAGGTCATGTTTCTCGGACTCGGAACGAGCCTCGTTGAGATACATGAACACGGTGACAAACGGGGCCTGGCCGTTAGTGGTCATAAGGGTTACAACCTGGTACTGGATGGTCTGAACGCCACGGCGAATCTCGTCGCGCAGACGTTCCTCCACAACCTCATGCATCTTCTCCTCGGGAGCGCTCACACCAAGCTCTTCGAGCTCGCGAGTCACCTCGCGGCGGATCTTTTGGCGGCTCACCTCGACGAAAGGCGCCAGATGCGTCAGCGAGATGGACTGACCGCCATACTGAGAAGACGCAACCTGGGCGATGATCTGCGTGGCGATGTTGCACGCCGTCGAGAAACTATGCGGCTTCTCGATAAGCGTACCCGAGATAACCGTGCCGTTCTGCAGCATGTCCTCAAGGTTCACCAGGTCGCAGTTGTGCATATGCTGAGCAAAGTAATCCGAGTCATGGAAGTGGATGATGCCCTCGTTATGAGCGGCCACGACATCGGCAGGCAGCAAGACGCGCTGCGCCAGATCCTTGGAAACCTCGCCAGCCATGTAGTCGCGCTGAACGGAATTGACGGTGGGATTCTTGTTGGAGTTCTCCTGCTTGACCTCTTCGTTGTTGCACTCGATAAGCGAGAGAATCTTGTCATCGGTAGTGTTCTTGGTGCGCTTGAGACTCTGCACATAGCGGTAGATGATGTAGTGGCGAGCCACCTCGTAGCGATCGAGACGCATAATCTCGTCCTCGACCATATCCTGAATCTCTTCGACGGAAACGGTGTGGCCGGCGTTCTCGCAAGCATCGGCAACGTTTTGCGCGGCATAGACAACCTGGCGCTCGGTCAAGCGATCGGCCTCCTTGACCTCACGGTTCGCCGCTCGAATCGCGCTGCTGATCTTCTCGATGTCAAACGTAACTTCCACTCCGCTGCGCTTGATGATCTTCATGAAGCTCGTACCTCTCGTCCTCTTCTACAAGGCGCACGAACGTTGCGGGTCTCTCCCGCCTTCCTGCGTCTTCTCTATTCGTTGAAAGACTTTACGCTCGCGTGCGGACAGATCCCGGCCTTGCCCATAGGGCGGCAAGGGAAGTGCCGTAACGCATTTGGCAAGCGCGAAGTCACATCTTACGGTGCGTCGATACCTATCATACGACAAGTTACTCACCCTATATAATGTTTTCTTATTAATGGTCAACACTATATATTGTGTTTTAGCAGGTCAACGGCGTAAGAAAGATACCGTAAACATTTACATTGCTTCCACGGGCCGATCTATTCCACGCGCCGCCAACACGTGACCTGCAGTTTGGCCCTCAAGCATATTGGACATATTCCCGTCAGAAATCTTTCAAAACCTCACGAGTCCCGCGATGAACGGCGTTAAAAAAGCACTTGACCTATATGTTGTGCGTTCAGCGAGAAAAGGGCGCGTCAAACCGCATTGATTCGACGCGCCCTCCAAATCGAAGGTTATGGATGCGAAAGCCCGCGGCTACTTCGCATCGCGACGACGACGAGCGATCTCGCCCGCGGCGATAGCGGCGGCACCGGCGCCGGCGATAATGACAACCCCCTCGAAAGTTCTATCGCCCGTCTGCGGCAGCGCGACAACCGCGGTACGCGAGGCGGCAACGGCCCCGTTTGAAGTCTGCTGCGCCGCAGCAGATGCAGTGCCCTTGCCCTCTGCCAAAGTCCCCGTCGAAGAAGTGCCGGATACAGAACTCGAACCCGTTGCAGCACCAGAGCCCGTAGCCTGCGAGCACTTGTTGTAGCACTCGAGCGCAGCATCGTAGTTAGCCCGCGCGGCATCAAGCTCATCTTTTGCCTGCTGCTGCGCGGACACAGCGTTGTCGTATGCAGCCTGCTTCGCCAACGTGTTCGCATGAGCAGCCTCAAACGCCGCCTTGGCGGAGGCGAGCAGCTTCTCCTTCGCCTGCAAGCCGACCCTAGCCTTGATGGCATCGACTTCCGCCTGAGCAACCTGTGCGCTCAGCTCCGCCAGCTCCTTGTTTGCGCGCTCCGCACGTTGCTTCGCGGCATCCAAATCGGTACGGGACCGATCGACGTTCTGCTTTGCAGCCGCTTGTGCCGCACGGGCCTCCTCGAGCTTTTGCGCCGCTTGCCGAGCCGCTTGCTCGGCGTTCTCGGCAAGTTTAGAGGCGGACTCCGCCACCTTACGCGCGGCTTCCATAGTGGTATAGGCGGCAGCCTCGGCGTCCTTTGCGACTTGCAGCTGGACGCCCGCCGCGTCCATAGCAAGCTTTGCCGCCTTCTCGGCAACCTCGGCGCCCACCACGAGCGTACGGGCGGCATCCAGGTTCTTGGCAGCCACCGCAAGCTGGGCATTCACGATATCGAGCTCTGTCTTCGCCTCTTCGTATTTTCGAGTAAGCTCGCCTGGAATCTTCACGCCAAGCACGGTCTTGCCGTCAATTTGCTCATTGAGCTTTTTGAGCTCGGCAGCGTGCTGCGCGTCGTAGGAAGAAACAGCGGAGTTTGCAGCATCGGCACCAGCTTGCGCGTCTTGCTGGACTGCCAGCTTTTGATCGAGGACCTGCTGGGCCTCGTTCTTTTTCGCCTCTGCCTGCTCGGTCTGCTGCTTCGCTTGCCCGAGAGCCTTCTCGGCATCGTCAAGCTTTCGCTTGTACTCATCCAAATGGTCGATAGCGTCCAGCCGAATGCTCACATTATCGAGCTCAGTCTGATCGGCACTGAGCGCCGCCCTCGCCGCATCGAGCTCATCGCGTGCAGCCTGTTTTGCCGCCTGTGCGTCGGCCACTTCCTGTTTTGCCCGAGCCAAGGCCTCATCGAGCGGCGCCTTCGCGGCATTCGCGCTGTCGAGCGCGGCTTGGGCGGCGGCGACCTCCTCTGCCTTGGCATCCTGCTTCGCCTTCAGGCCGCTCAGGTTGGCTTCGGCAGAGTCAAGCGCCTTCTTGGCCTCGTTTTTCACCGACTGAAGAACCCATTTGCTGTCCTTGATGGCATCGTAGCTGGACTTTGCGGCGTTATATACAATCTGAGAAGCGCTCACCTCGGAGTCGATCTTCGACTTCTCCTTCTGTCTAGCGGAAAGAGCAGCCTGGGCATCCTCCACCGCTTGCGTCGGGGCGACCAGATTGTCCTCGGCAGTCTTCTGGGTCGCTTGCGCAGCATCGAGCGCCGCCGTGGCTCTATCGAGCGCCGTTTGATCGCCTTCAACCTGCTGCTGCCCATGGGCAATCTTGTCCTCGAGCTCATGTTTATGCGCACGTAGCGCCTGAACCTGCGATGCATCTCCGGCAATCTTCGTGGCATCCTCATAAATCGCACGGGCATCATCGGCTGCTTGCTGTTTTACCTGCTGATTTTTCACCGCATCGTTATATGAGTTCGTCGCGGCGCCGAGCGTGGCTTGAGCCGATGCGACATCCGCCTTTGCTGCATCGAGCGTCGCATTCGCCTCGTCGACCCTCTTCTCAAGTTCGTCGTGCCCCTGGTTGATCTCGTCGCGACGCGCGTTGGCGTCGTCCAAGGCTTTCTTGGCCTTATCGTATTTGGCCTGCGCATCCTTTTGGCGATCGACCATGCCGTTGTACCAATTCTCGGCGTTTTTGAGATTCTTCTTAGCGGTCTCGAGGGCGCTTACCGCGGCATCGTGCTTGGTGCGCGCATCGTCAAACTTGCCCTGGGCCTTTTTGCTTTGAGCACTCGCCGTCTTCCAAAGCTTTTGGGCAGCCTCGTAATTTTTCTGAGCCAGATCGGCAGCCGCCTTGAGACTGTCAACAGAATTGCTTGAAACACCGGCGAGGGCCTGGAGACGCTGCACTTCGAGCGTCGCCTTAGCGTACTCGGCCTTAGCAGCTTCGAGCTCGGCGGTCTTCTTCACGACCGCGCGGTCCGCTTCTTTGACCTCGTCGCTCTTCTCGGTCCACTCGCCTTCAACGTCTTTAAGGTGCTGCTGGGCAGCGTCATTGGCTGCCGCCGCCTCGTCATAGGCGGCCTGGGCCGCCTCGAGATTCTTTGCAGCCTCCCTCTCTGCCGCTTGTGCAACCTCAAGATCGGTTGAGGCGTTGCCGGTCGCATCACGCTTGGCCTGGTAATTGGCCTTTGCTTTATCGAGCTTGGCCTTGGCGTCATCAAGATTTTTCTTGCAAGCGGCAAGCGACATGGTACCGCCCTGGCATTCCTCATAGCAGCCGGCGAGCACCAAGTCGTTATTGGTCTGCGCCATCGCGGCAGTAGAAAGCATGGGAGAAAGTGCGAATCCGGCCGTTATCACCGCGGCAACCGTCGGCTTGAAGTACTTCTTCTTGGAAGAGCCCATGATGCACCTTTTTTCCGCTGCACTGCCGCCGTTGAAGCGACATATGTCTATTAAATTCACTGCGAAAGAATACTCTTCGAACATTTATTCAACAATGGATAACTAAGCCACGTATGTTGAAAATCGCACAATTGATGCATAATGGACAAACTATGCCCTGCCCGATGGCAACGACACCGAGCAATCTGCTGAGAAGGCGCACTCTCAACAAGGGTTCCAATCCCAAATGGAGCAGAAAGTCCCCTTTGGACCGTCTCGGGCCCGCGCCAAATGGGATTTCTTGCTCCATCTGGAAAAGCGCCCGGATCCGCGCGGGGCGGCGCGCACGGGGAAACGCTCCGCGCCCACGTCCGCCGCAGCGGGAAACGCCCCCGCATCGCGCCGCCGGCGCCGCGCGGGCCCGGGTGCCGTGAACGAAAAGGGGCCCTCCTTCCGGAGGGCCCCTGGGCGGTCTGGAGGCGAAGCCCGGATTCGAACCGGGGGTAAAGGCTTTGCAGGCCTCTGCCTTACCACTTGGCCACTTCGCCGTCGGTATGAAAAGGGCCGATTCGAAAACCGGCCCGATGCATGCGATGGAGCGGACAACGGGGCTCGAACCCGCGACCCCAACCTTGGCAAGGTTGTGCTCTACCAACTGAGCCATGTCCGCTTGCGGGTTATCAATATACGCGATGCCGCGGGCGGGCGCAAGGAGTTTTTCAAAGATTGTTGAAATTAGATGAGAAAGCCCGTCCCCGCTCGATCCCAAATGGAGCAGAAAGTCCCCTTTGGACCGTCTCGGGCCCGCGCCAAATGGGATTTCTTGCTCCATCTGGAAAAGCGCCCGGATCCGCGCGGGGCGGCGCGCACGGGGAAACGCTCCGCGCCCACGTCCGCCGCAGCGGGAAACGCCCCCGCATCGCGCCGCCGGCGCCGCGCGGGCCCGGGTGCCGTGAACGAAAAGGGGCCCTCCTTCCGGAGGGCCCCTGGGCGGTCTGGAGGCGAAGCCCGGATTCGAACCGGGGGTAAAGGCTTTGCAGGCCTCTGCCTTACCACTTGGCCACTTCGCCGTCGGTATGAAAAGGGCCGATTCGAAAACCGGCCCGATGCATGCGATGGAGCGGACAACGGGGCTCGAACCCGCGACCCCAACCTTGGCAAGGTTGTGCTCTACCAACTGAGCCATGTCCGCTTGCGGGTTATCAATATACGCGATGCCGCGGGCGGGCGCAAGGATTTTTTCAAAAAAGTTTTGCGCATGCAGAAATTTGATAGCGGTAAAATGTCCGCGGGAAAACAAACTCGATGTTCAGGACATGTCTTTGCTTCAAATCTTCACCCTCATACTCGCCGTCTATCTCATTGCACGTGGCATCATCTGGCTTGTGCAACGCTACCACGACGCACGCGGATGCGGATCTTCGTTCAAAAATCTCCTGCGCGAAGGAGAACTTGATGCAAGCGTCTATGCCGACGCCGTCTGGTCGGAAGTCGAACGATTTGGAAAGCGCCGCCTGCGTTCAAAGATCGCCAAGGGTCAGCGCAAGCTGATCCGTAACGTAAAAAACGAGCTGCGCGCCTCTTACCTCAGCGTCTGCATCCCCTCTTTGTATCAATACATCATCATCTTCCTAATCTCCTCCGTCTTAGGACTACTGCTCGAGACCGTCTATACCCTCGTTGTCTTTGGCGTGCTCGAAAGCCGCGTGGGGCTAGTATGGGGCCCGTTCTCCCCTCTTTATGGATGCGGTGCCGTGCTGCTGACGGCGCTGCTTTGGGAAGCGCGAGATTGGCCCGCTTGGAAGATCTTCTGTATCTCTGCAGCCATCGGCGGCGTCCTCGAACAATTCACTGGCTGGTCCATGGAACATCTAGCCCATGCGCAGTCATGGACATACCTGGGGCTGCCCGATCACATCTCCCAATGGGTTGCCTGGCGCTTCCTCGCCATGTGGGGCTTTGTGGGCCTGGTGTGGTGCCGCGCGATCTTGCCCGAGCTCCTCTACCGCATTGGCGAACCGACAACGGCACGCCAGACAGCCGTTGTCACGTTGCTCGCTGCCTTTATCGCTCTTGACGCCGGCATGACCATCGCGTGTTTCCTGAGAGCTGGAGCACGCGCAAACGGCATTCCTCCCGCAAATCCCATCGATGTCTACCTGGATACGCGCTATGGCGACAGCTTCATGAAAGACAAATTCGAGAACATGCGCATTGGACAAGATCTTCCCCCTGCGTCCCGATAAATCAAAAGCGCAGGTAGATGCGGTATAGATGAACTTTATTCCAACATTACAAAACTTTTTTCAAAATAACGCTTGCATCAAGCCAAAGCCTTTTGTATATTATTCCTCGCGCTGAACAGCGCACCCTGAATTCGGGCGTTTAGCTCAGGGGGAGAGCGCTTCCCTGACACGGAAGAGGTCAGAAGTTCAAATCTTCTAACGCCCACCAAGAATGACAAGACTGGAGACATTGTCTTCAGTCTTTTTCTTTGCGAATCGACATTGAGATAAAGCACTCACCCATGTCCTTTAGCCCCAAGGCTCAACTGCCATGGAATCGTACGCAAACAGCCGGCAATAACCGCAGAAAAAACGATGGCAAGAGCAGCTGCGCCCAACGTAATGGTGCACGCTTTCTTCTTACATTCACCAAGCGGAGTGCTTTCGATGCCGTTCATAGTAATCTGCTTCTATCGATAGAATCCGACAACGAAATCTTACCGTCGCGTGTGGGCACGCTTTCCCCTTTGGCCCCATAAAGCAAGCAGCGGCCTTCAAGCCGCCGCCTCGCGCAATCGATTTTTGTCATGAAAGGCATCGAGCCCTACAGCCCATGCTCACCGAATAGTTTGACCAGGCGCACCTGCGTGCCGGGGCAATCGCACCTACGACTTACCTCGACGTTATCCACCAGCAAGCGCATGAGCCTGATGCCGCGTCCGCGCAGCTCGGAAACCTCCGGGGCGTCGTCGTCGGAAATCTCATAGCCGCAGCCGCAGTCGCGCAGGATCGTCACCACGCGGTCATCGTAGGCAGCAACCGTCATCGTGCAGCCATGTGCACCGTCCGCATGATCATATGCATTGGAGAGGGCCTCCCCTACCGCCAAGGCATAATCAAATCGATCACTTTCTGACATGGGGAGCGTCGAGAGCATCTCGACGATTCGGTGACGATAATAAGGCAGGTTTTCGACGCCTTCGACAATGGGCAAGCTCTTACTCCACCAAGGGCTCGCATCGGGCGCAAGGACCGGCACCGCGGGACGCTCGGAAGGGGTGGCGTGAAGCGCTTCGGTCAGACGCCCAATCTGCAAGAAGCGCATAACATTCGACGATACGTTGACCATCGAGAGCATGCCGGCGCCGCGGCTAAGCGCCCGCGCGCTCGAAACCAGGCAGGCGATGCCCGTGGAATCGACAAACGAGACATTCTCGCAATTGATGATGACGCGCGGAGAACCCAGTGCGATGAGCGTATCGATGCGGCTGCGCAGCCCCGGCACGGTGGAGATATCGATATCCCCCGCGGGCGTCAACACCGTTATGTCATTCCAGCCATTCATACGATCATGGTTCCCCGGTTATCGACCCCCTAAACAATCAATCTGAAGGAGAGCCGCCCTCAAGAAGCCAGCTAGCGAGATCGCCCCGTATCGAAGCGCAGCGCCACCATCGCAACGTCATCCTCCAGCGCCGAGGCGGCAAACGTGTCGAGCGCCGAAAGCATGCGCCCGCACAGCCCATCCACACCAGAGGAAGCCTCGCGTAAAAGCGTATCGCGCAAGCGGTGCTCGCCAAAGAAATCACCCGCGGGATCGCGCGCCTCGATAGCGCCATCGGTGTACATGAACAGGATGTCCCCCGGCGAGAACTCGAACGAGCCGGCTTCATAGCTCATGGTCTCAAATGCACCGACAACACCAGACTGCGCGCTCATGAGCTCAATCTCGGCGGTAGAAATGTCCCCTCGGGCACCATCGCGCGGAGCATGCACGAGCATTGAAGGCGGGTGCCCCGCTGAGCAATACGTCGCGTAGCCCTGGCGCAAATCGATCTTTGCAATGAACATCGTCGCAAACGTCTCGAGGCGCGAGAACCCCATAAGCATGCTGTTGAGTGAGCGCGCCATGCGCTGCGGCCCCATGCCCTCCCAGGCATAGGCGGAAAGCGCCGTTTTTACCAAAGCAGACATCGAAGCCGCTTCGACGCCTTTACCCGATACATCGCCCAAAATCATAACCGCGCGATTGTCGGGAAGACGGATAAGCGTATAGAAATCTCCGCCCACCAGCGCCTGCTTGGTTGCCGAGGAATACAGGCAGTCCGAGGTGATCCCCGGTACGGAAGCAAGAGAGCTCCTCATTCCCGCCTGAAGGGTCTGTGCGATGCGATGCTCAGATTCCTTCTTGCGCGCGCCCTGAACGAACATCTCAAAATCATGCGCTAAATGCACCAGGTAATCGTACTCGAGGTCGTCAATTGGCTCTTGCGAGGCGCTGCGTAAGAGTAAAAACATGCGGTGAGGACGCCCTTCAACAAGCATCAACCCTTTGGCTCCATCGGTATCATCGGACGCAGCGCCGTCCTCGGCGCCAAAATCTGCACCAGCATCGAAGAAAACGCCCTGGTTGGGAAGGCCATGGAGTGCGAGCCAGCGACCAGCGCGGGAGTTCGCATCTACACGGACTACGCGGACATCGACCAAATCGTCTGCCGTATACGTCCAGGCGCCTCGGTGAATCTTTGCATCGACCTCGGCCAACGGATCGACATACGCCGCCGGCGCCACGGTCGAGAAAAAGAGCTCATCGATACCGCCGGGCAGATTCACTCTGCTCCCCCCATCAAAATCGAGCACATAGCGGCCGCGCACATGATCGAAAAACAGCGGGCAGAGGCGGCACTTGAGCACGCGCGTCATCTCGGACGTCAGACGAGGCCACACGTCGCGCAGGTCTCCCGACCCCGCATACACCATGTCGCGCAGGCGATTGAGCGAGCGCGTCAGCTCATCCGACCTCTTCGAACGAGCATTCGTCACCAGCCCCATGAGCTCAATGGACAGGTAATCGCTCACGACCTCGAGCACATGCATGTCGTAATCGCGCGGGAAGCACGGGCGCATCCAACCAAGCTCGATGACACCCAGCACCTGTGTACCAAAAAAGACCGGCACGGCGATAAGCGTCTTGAACGCCGGCATGTTCTCGACATTCAGGCGCATATTTGTTCGCGCATCCATGTCATAAAACGTTCCGGATGCAGGCCCAAGATCCTCCTCGTCGCTCATAGCAGGCAAAACGTAAAAACGACACGCGCGTGACTGGCGCAGCACATAGGTGGGGATACCGGCACCGTAGGGAATAAAATCGGGCACATAGCAATTTGCAAGTGACTTCGAGAAGCCGCGGAGCTTGAAGCCGCCGTTCTCGGCGATGTAGATAGTGGAACCGCCCGCATCGAGTGCGCCGGAGAGCTTGTTGAGCACGGTATCAAGAAGCGTTGGAAGGTCTTTGGAGCCCACAGCGGACAATATGACCGAAAGCGTGCCCGAAAGGCGCTTATTCGCCGCCTGAAGCTCCGAGAGAAGGCGCTGCGTCTGGCGATCGTGAGCCGTTTGCTCCTCCATGCTCTTTATCACGACAAGAATGCGGCCGGCGCGGCGGGCATCCAGAGGCAAAAGATCGTGTCCAAATTCCAGCGCACGAACGTTCACGGGAACAAAGGAGCCATCGGGCAGCTTGAGCATGAGGCTACAATCGCGCGTATCGAGCGTAAACGGCATCTGGTGTCGCTCTGCACGTTCAAAAGCATTGCTAAAGAGGAGATCCTTGATGTCGGTCCCCACAATATGCTCTCGATCGTCGAGCGTCAGCGAGACCATCTGGCGATTGACGCGCAAGATGGTGCCATCTTTAGCGCAAAGGGCAACGGCGTCACTCGTCACCTCGACCAGTCGAGCCAGCTCGGCAAGATCGTCTTTTCCCAGTGATTCCATCGGACGCACCTCGCATCCTTCGCAGCCATACATTGGCGCCACGATACCGCAGCATGATGGGCAACACGCCCAATAGGTAAAATAAAAGCCCCACGAAGAGGCTCAGAAGATTTGATGGTGTCGGAGGCGGGACTTGAACCCGCATGACCGAAAAGTGGTCACTAGCACCTCAAGCTAGCGCGTCTGCCAATTCCGCCACTCCGACTTGCGACAAGGAAGATAATAGCCCAGACCCGAGAGCCGATGCAAGAACTTTTTTAAAAAGTTTTTTACTAAGTCGATTTACGCAGGTCAGGTTGCTTATTTAAGATTGAATAATGGCGAATGATAGGTTGAAAGCGTCGCAAACTGTCTCTTCCCGACCGGTCTGACCCGGGGATTACCCCCTGAGCGATTCCGCAGCCGCGAAGCGGCGAGGACCAGCGAAGGGGGTAATCCCCGGGTCAGACCTGCGCTGAAGCCGTCAGCGTACCAATCGTCAACCCCCAGTCACTCCACTCGACAGCAATAAAAAGGCCCGCATGGAAACGTCCATGCGGGCCAAAAGGGGCGCTTACAGGTCGATGTGCGATTCCTTGATGGGGAACGGTTGACCAAAGTGACAGGCGCAGAAATGGCCGGGCTCCAACTCCTTGAACTCGGGCTGCTCGCGAGAGCAAATCTCTTGAGCAATCGGGCAGCGCGTATGGAAACGACAACCCGAAGGAGGATCCAGCGGCGAAGGAGGATCGCCGGCAAGAATGATGCGCTTGCGCGTCTTCTGAATATCCGGATCCGGAACAGGCACTGCAGAGAGCAGCGACTGCGTGTACGGATGGGACGGCTGTGCGTAGAGGCGCTTCCAGTCGGAAAGCTCGACAAGCTTACCCAGGTACATAACGCCCACGCGATCGGAGATGTGCTGCACAACGGAAAGGTCGTGAGCGATGAACAGGTAGGCGGTGCCAAACTTATTCTGCAGGTCCTTGAGAAGGTTCAGCACCTGTGCCTGAATGGACACGTCGAGTGCAGAAACGGGCTCATCGCAGATGATGAGCTTCGGACGCAGGATGAACGCGCGTGCAATGCCGACACGCTGGCGCTGACCACCGGAGAACTCATGCGGGTAGCGGTTGATATGCTCGGGGTTGAGGCCAACCACGTCAAGCAGCTCGCGAACGCGCTCAAGACGCTCTTCCTTGGTGCCGATACCATGGATGGTCATGGGCTCGGAGACAATCTCGCCAATGGTCATACGCGGATTCAGGCTCGCATACGGGTCTTGGAAGATGAACTGCATATCACGACGCATATCCTTGAGCTCTTTTTTGCTCATGGACGCAATGTCACGACCCTGGAAGAAGACCTTGCCAGCCGTAGGCTTGTTGAGGCGCATGATGGTGCGGCCCGTCGTGGACTTACCGCAGCCGGACTCACCCACCAGACCAAAGGTCTCGCCAGGCATGATCTCGAACGAAACATCATTGACAGCCGATACAACGCGCTTGGAAAAGCGGCTGGAAAACACGCCGGAATTGGCGGGGAATTCCTTGGAGAGGTGCTCGACCCTGAGCAACGGTGTGGTATCTGCCATGGTCTACTCCTCGCCTCCCGTCATCGTATCGTCCATGCCCGTAGCGATAACACCATTGCTGGTGCGCGACGTGGCAGGAGCATTCTTCTTCGCAAACTCCGAATCGGAGGCGTAATGGCACGCGGCATAGTGGCCCTTGGAGAGCTCCACGCGCTCGGGGCGCTTGGCGTGGCACAGCTCGGTAGCATAGGGGCAACGGGGTGCAAAGGCGCAACCGGTGGGAAGGTTGACGAGCGAAGGCGGGTTGCCGTGAATGGGCGTAAGCGGCTTCTTCTCGTCGATAACCTGCTCGGGGATGGAGCGGATAAGACCCCAGGTATAGGGATGGCGGCTCTCATAGAAAATCTGATCGGCAGTACCGAACTCCACAGGGCGGCCGGCATACATAACCATGATCTTATCGGCGATATCGGCGACGACACCCAGGTCATGCGTAATCATGACGATGGCATTGCCGTTCTTCTCCTGCATCTCCTGCATAAGCTCAATGATCTGCGCCTGAATGGTCACGTCGAGAGCCGTCGTGGGCTCGTCGGCAATCAGGATGTCGGGGTCGCAGGCAAGTGCCATAGCGATCATAACGCGCTGACGCATACCGCCCGAGAACTGATGCGGGTACTCGTTCACACGCTTTTCAGGCTCGGGGATGCCCACCAGGTCAAGCAGCTCGGTAGCACGCTTAAGCGCCTGTTCCTTGCTGTAGCCACGGTGCAGACGAAGACCCTCGCCCACCTGCTTGCCGATCTTGTAGACCGGGTTGAGCGACGTCATGGGGTCCTGGAAGATCATGGCGATGTCGTTACCGCGAACGTGCTGCATCTCCTCTTCGCTCATATCGAGCAGGGACTTGCCGCGATACGTCACGGAACCGCCATGGATCTTTCCGGGAGGCATCGGGATGAGGCCCATGATGGTCATGGCCGTCACAGACTTGCCCGAACCAGACTCTCCTACCACGCCGAGGGTCTCGCCGCGGTCGAGCGTATAGGAAACGCCATCGACCGCATGGACGATACCGTCCTCGGTATGGAAGTACATCTTGAGGTCATCGACTTCCAGAAGATGCTGCCCCTCGGGAATGGGCTGCGTCTTAAGGTCGACGTAGTTTTTCGTATCCTTCTTCATGACTTTATGCATCCTTCATCTTGACGTCGAGCGCATCGCGCAGACCGTCGCCCAGCAAGGTGAAGGCGAGCACGGTCGAAAGAATGGCGAGACCAGGCATGATCATCATCCAGGGAGCGGTCTGCAGGTAGGCCTGACCGTCCTGAATCATCGAACCCCAGGAAGGCGTGGGCGGAACAACGCCCATGCCCAAGAAGGAGAGCGAAGACTCGGTAAGGATGGCGCCGCCGATGTTCATCGTGGCATACACGACGATGGAAGCGACGGAGTTCGGGAAGATATGACGCATGATGATACGAACGTCAGATGCGCCCATGGAACGAGCCGCGTCCACGTAGTCGTTCTCTTTGACCGTAAGGATCGCAGAGCGGAAGACGCGGGCAATGGAGGGCCAGCCCAAGATACCGATAGCCACAAACACGTTTGTCAGCGAACGGCCAAGCACGGCAATGAGCGAGACCACGAACAGGACATACGGGAAGGCCAAGAAGATATCGGCCAGTCGCATGATGATCGTATCCCAGATGCCTCCGTAGAAGCCGGCAAGAGCTCCCATAATCAAACCGATGATCGTGGAGATAGCGGTTGCCATAACGCCAACGGAAAGCGAGATGCGCGCACCGTAGATAACGCGCACGAGAATATCGCGGCCGAGGGCGTCGGTGCCAAAGGGATGCTCACCCGAAGGCGGAAGGGTCGAGTTCTGCGCCATCGTGGTGGAATCGGCAGCTGTCGGCGAGCCGAGCCACTGCTTGGCCCACAAGTCGGCCGAAAGAGCCACGATGATGACGAAGATAATCCAGATCACCGAGATAATGGCGAGCTTGTTCTTGCGCAGGCGCTTGAAAGCGTCGCCCCAAAGGGTGCGCGAGGTGGCGGGGGAAGAGGAATCGGACTTCTGGTGAATCTCCTCCAGCAGCGCCTCATTTTCCTCCTCGATCGTCTGAGGGGTCTTGTTGTCGTTCATGAAGTACCTCCCCTTAGGCGTTCTTGTTGGACGAATCGAAGCGAATGCGCGGATCGAGGAAAGCGTAGCTCACGTCGACCAGCAAGTTGATGACCATAACCACGAGCACGACAAGGGTGACACCGCCCATGACGATGGGCCAGTCGCGGCTGCTGATGGCACGGAACATCTCGTAACCGATACCGGGCCAGTTAAAGACCGTCTCGGTGAGGATGGCGCCGGAGAGCATGGCACCGAAGTCGACACCAATATACGTAACAACCGGAATAAGGGCGTTCTTGAGCGCATGCCTCCAGATGATGGCACGATTGGAAAGACCCTTTGCCTTAGCGGTGCGGATGTAGTCCTGGTTCATAACGTCCAGAAGTTGCGAACGCATGATGCGCGCGCAGTATGCGGTGGAAACGGAAGCGAGCGTCACCGCGGGAAGGATGTAGTGCACCCAATCCTGATACTGAGATGCCGTACCGCCTGCACCCGAGATGGGCAGAACATGCAGCTGCACGCCAAAGAACAGCTGGAGCAGCATGCCCAGCCAGAAGGCGGGCACAGCGACGAGCACCGAAGTCACCAACGTGACCAAGATATCCCAGAAGGAATATCTCTTAACCGCCGAGATGATGCCGGCGCCAATACCCATGATCG
The DNA here is from genome assembly GCA_958348985.1 of uncultured Collinsella sp. Lineage (GTDB taxonomy): Bacteria > Actinomycetota > Coriobacteriia > Coriobacteriales > Coriobacteriaceae > Collinsella. The sequence goes on from CATWBG010000005.1 coordinate 94,991, forward strand.
CCTCGAGGATGATAGCGCAAAGGGCAAGCTTCGCCGTATACGGATACTTGGCAGCGAAGATGTCCGTCACCGGCAGCTTGCGCTGATACGAGCTGCCAAGGTCGCCCTGAAGCAGGCCGGTCATGTAGAACACGTAACGGTTCCACAAGGTCTCGGGAACGGGGTCGCCGTTCTCGTCCAGAATTGCGTTGCCCTCATCGTCAACCTGAACAAGGTGATACTTAACGCGAAGCTGCAGCTCAACCTCGGGGGTGAGCGCCTTTTCGCCACCAATCAGCTTGATCGGGTCTCCCGGGACGATGTTCTGAAGCGCAAACAGGATAAGCGTTACGCCCAGAAAAACCGGGATGAATTGGAGCACACGCTTGAGGATGTACTTTCCCATACAAAAAAACTCCCCTACCGTGGATACACCTAAACGGGATATCAACCGATGAAGATTGACACCCCGTCAAACAAACACTCAGTATATCGTTTTGCCGCTATCTGCGCCATAGGTGTAATAGCAGCAGATTTAAGCTCATTTGTGCTCTTTTACGCGTTGAGCTCGGTGCGATTCAGATAAGCATGCTTCTGCGGGTCCAGATAGAAGGACTTGACGCGATCAGAACCAGCAGTGACATGCGAATAGAACATCAGCGGGATGACCGGGCAGTCGGCAGCGATGATCTTATCGACTGCATGCATCTTGTCCAGACGCTCCTGGTCGTCGACCGTGGCGCGAGCCTCGGTGATACCCTTATCGACCTCGGCGTTGCTGTAGCCGGAACGGTTGTCGCCGCCGATGGAATCGGAGTGGAACAGAGGATACAGGAAGTTGTCCATGATGGGATAGTCGGCAATCCAGCCCAGACGGCCAAACTGGTAGTCGAGCTGCTGATACTGGTCAAGCAGAGCGCTCCACTCGGGGGTATCGGACACGACCTCGAGACCGACCTTCTCCAGGTCGCCGATGACAGACTCCATGATCTCCTTGTGGCCACCGTCCTGGTTGTAGGAAAGCGTGAGCTTCAGACCACGGGAACCGTCGGAACCTGCGGGATAGCCAGCCTTATCCAGGCACTCCTTGGCAGCATCAACGTCGTACTTGCAGTACTCCCATGCGCCCTTCTGGTAGCCGTCGATGCCCGGCGGGATGATGCCGTCGGCAGGGGTACGGGTACCCTTGAAAAGAGTCTTGCAGATAGCCTCGCGGTTGATGGCCATGGAGACACCGCGGCGCACGTCAGCGTTATCGAAAGGCGCAGCGGTGTTGTTGCACACCAGATAGTACGTAGAGGGCTCGCCACCAAGCAGCATGTGCTGGCCGTCGGACATGGTGTAGCCGTCCTTGGACTTGCCGCGGTCCTTAATGGCGGAGTCAATCTGCGGCACGGGTACGTCGCAGATGTCGAGGTTGCCGGCCTGGAACTCTTTCCAAGCGGTCTCGACGTCCTTCTGAACGGTAAAGTGAACGCCGTCTACCTTGGCCTTGTTCTTTCCATAGTAGCCGTCGAACTTCTTGAGGTTGATCTCCTGACCGTCCTCCCACTTACCGTCCATCTGGAACGGGCCGTTGCCGATGGGAGCCAGGTAGAAGTGCTTGGCGTCATCCTCGGCAGCAGCGGGCACGGGAGCCAGTGCCGGGTGCGAAGCAACATAGGGGAAGTCGGCGTAAGGGGCAGACAGCTTGACCACAAACGTAAGGTCGTCCGGGCAGGAAAGACCGGCAAACTCGTCGGTATTGCCAGCGGAAAGCTCGTCATAGCCCTCGACGAGCGAAAGGTGGTAGGAGACCTCAGACGGGCTGTACTCCATCGCAACCGCGCTCTTGGGGTACACGACACGAGTCCATGCGCGCTTGAAGGCCTCGGCATCCACGGCGTCGCCGTTGTGGAACTTAGCGCCCTTGCGCAGATGGAAGGTGAACTCGGTAGCGTCGTCGCTGGCATCCCAGGACTCGGCGGCAAGACCGACGATCTTGTTCTTGTCGTAGTCGAAGTTGGTCAGCGCATCGAACAGCTGGAAGGAAACCTGCGTGCCCTGGTCCTCCTGGACGTTATAAGGATCGATGCAGACGGGGTTATTGATGTAGTAGTTGACGACGGTGCCACCCGAGGTTGCGCCGGAAGCGGAGCCAGCGGTGCTGGAGCCGCCCTTCTTGCCGCAGGCAGCCAGGAATGCGAGAGAGCTCGCAGCGAGGGAGCCGCCCACAAAAGCGCGACGGCCCATAACGGGCTCATGGAATTTGAAATCAGCCATGCCATCCTCCTTAAATGCAGAACATGGGCGATGCATTGCGCGAGAGCTGCACGCATCGCATTCGAGCTACACGCCCGTTGGCTGTGTGGGCGTATGCACGATTGGATGTACTGTACTCTATTTTGGAAAAGTGCCGCTCGTTGTTTTTGAGTAAAACAGCAGGTATTTCTTTAGTCAGCAAGAGTTATTGCACCTTTGTCGCCAAAAGAACCGCAGGTTAAAGCCGCAAAAAACGCAGCTGCGCCACACATGCAGGCACAGCCGCGTTCTACATTCGTTTCCGAAAGTCATTTTTTCGTTAACGAAAGCGAAGCATTGAATGGCGGGTTCTAGCCGATGAACGTAATCTTGTCGCGGCCTTTATGCAGATAGTGCACGCCCTCGCTGTCGAGCATGACGGTCTCCTCGGTATAGATAAAGCACGTGTCGCGACCCTGAGCCGGCGCCTTGACGTTGAGCTCCAGCGCCCAGCAGGTATTCTCGTCCACGCGCACATCTCCCGCCACGGGAATTGGGCCTTGATTCGACCACAGGCCGATGGTGGGGCCGGGACCATGCCCGTACATATTGCAGGGATGCGAGTACAACATGGCGTCGATGCCCTCCTCGCGCGCGGCGGCAAGCGAGGCTTCGAAAACCTCGTTACCCGTACGGCCGGGCACCATGTTCGCGCAAACGATATCCTGGAAGCGATTGTTCACGGCAAGCGCATCCACAAGCTCGGAGGGAACCTCGGTCTCGCCGGGGCGCGCCACATAGGCCAAGCGCTGGCTGTCGGTCATCATGTTCATGTAGCGGATGCCAAAATCGCAGTGCAGAAGGTCTCCCGGCTCGATCACGCCGATGATGCGCGATTCATCGACGCCCGCGCGTTCGATATCCATCGTGGGCTCGAACCAATACTCCAGGCCCAAGTCAACGGCACGCTGACGCATGAAGAACTCGAGGTCCTGCGTAGTGGTGATACCGGGCTTCACGACCTCGGACGTATACATCTCCTCGAGAATCGAGTACGAGACGTTTGCCACCTCGGGCATAAGCTCCATCTCGGTAGGAGTGCGCAGCTCCATCACCTTAATGGGAAAAACGTCATCAGCATACATCCGACTCGTCCATGTTTCATCGAGGCCCTCGAGCAGCAGCGCTTCGCAGCCGGCAGAAAGGCCGTCGGCCACGGCAAAGTTCTTCGAGCGGTCGACGGCGATCGTCCGGGGCTGATATTCCTCAAAGAGACGCTGGAGGGCAGCCATCTGAGGCTCTTCGCGCCAATCAATCCAATAGCGCTCATAGAAACGTTCGAGATCTTCGTCGGGCATCGCCACATAAAAACGGCGCACGCCCTCGTCCGTCTTTACAAAAGCGAGGATCGTCAAGCGGCGCGCCGTAGGATACATGGGCGGAAACAACGCACGAAACGTGGGGTCCTCGTTGTACTCGCGAGATACATGAAGCCAGATATCGGCGCCACTTTGCTCCATAGCCTGCGGAACGATTCGCTCCAGGCGCTCCTTGAGGCAGCGCTCCTGAATCTCATAGCGCTCGCGCACGCTTCTGACCTTGATCATGTGCTTGTCCCTTCTTGTCAAAAAAGGATGCGCGCCGGTGCGTACACGGCAGCGCATCCCCTCTTCAAGCCATATAGATACGTCGGGCTCGGAATTAAGCGAGCTCGGCGGTGCCAAGTTCAGCGTGCTTGGACGGATCGATGTACAGGTGCTTCACGCGATCGGAACCGGCGATCTGGTGCGTGTAGAACATCAGCGGGATGATAGGCATGGCATCGCCAACCTTGCGGTTGATAGTCTGCAGGGCCTTGATGCGCTCGGCGTCATCGACGGTGGTGCGAGCAGCCACGAGAGCCTTGTCGACCTCGGGATCGGCATAGCCGGTCTTGTTGTCGGCGCTCTGGGAGTTGAACAGCGGGTACAGGAAGTTATCCAAGATAGGATAGTCGGCGCTCCAGCCCATGCGACCAAACTCATAGCTCTTGGAATCCAGGGAGCTGATGAAGGCAGCCCACTCGGGCGTGTCGGACTCGACATCGATGCCAACGGCGTTCAGGTCACCGATCACAGATTCCATGATCTCCTTGTGGCCGCCGTCCTGGTTGTAAGAAAGCGTGAGCTTCAGACCGCGAGAGCCGTCGTCGCCCGCAGGATAGAGCTTGTCGAGAATCTCGACAGCAGCGTCCTTGTCGTAGTGGCAGTCGGCCCAAGCGTTCTTCTCGTAACCGGCGATTGCGGGAGGCACGATGCCGTCAGCAGGGGTGCGGTTGCCCTTGAAGAGGGTTTTGCAAATGGCCTCACGGTTGATGGCCAGGGAGAGAGCACGACGGAAGTCAGGGTTGTTGTATGGCTCGATCGTGTTGTTAACGATGAGGTAGTACGTGGAGAGCTCCTCGCCCAGCAGCATGTGCTGCCCATCGGACATGGTGTAGCCGTCCTTGGACTTGCCGCGATCGGCCACGGCGGAGTCGACCTGAGCCACCGGGACGTCGCAGACGTCGAGGTTGCCGCCCTGGAACTCCTTGTATGCCGTCTCCATATCCTTCTGGATAGCAAAGTGGATAGCGGAGATCTTGGCCTTCTCGCCATAGTAGTCATCAAAGCGGGTGAGGTTGATCTCCTGTCCGTCTTCCCACTTGCCATTCATCTTGAACGGGCCGTTACCGATCGGCGCCAGGAAGAAGCTCTTGAAGTCGTCCTTGGCAGCCTCGGGAACAGGAGCCAGCGCGGGATGCGAGCACACATAGGGGAAGTCTGCGAAAGCAGAGGTGAGCTCGACCACGAGGGTGTCATCATCCGGGCAGGTCACGCCGGAGAGCTCGGTTGCGGAGCCATCGAGCATCTCGTTGTAGCCCTTAACAAAGGACAGGTGATAGGAGATGACAGAAGGGGAACCGGGGTTAGTCTCGGGATTGCAAATGCGCTCCCAGCCATACTTGAAGCTCTTGGAGGTAACGGTCTCGCCGTTATGGAACTTGGTGCCGCTCTTGAGGTGGAAGGTGAACTGGGTGGCATCGTCGTTAGCCTCCCACTTATCGGCGACGAGGCCCTTGAGCTCCTTGGCCTCGAAGTCGTAGGTGGTCAGCGAGTCAAACAGCTGGAACTCAACCTGCGTGCCCTCGGACTCCTGCGCGTTATAGGGATCGATGCAGACAGGGTTGTTGATGTAGTAGTTGATAGTGGCGCCACCAGCAGCACCGGAGCCGGCATTGGAACCACCCTTCTTGCCACAAGCGGCAAGAGCGGCGAGAGCGCCGGTTGCAAGCGTGCCGCCGACAAATGCGCGACGGCCCATCATCATGTGATTGGTAGTCATAAGACTGCAATCCTTTCGAACTAGGCCCCGAAGAGCCAAAAAACAAAATCGCCCCAAAAGGGGCACACACGCATCGCGGGCGCGGTTTGCCATCCTGTGCTCGCAATGAATCAGAGTATATGCCTTCCGCCTAACAAACAGCGTCTCATATTCGGCAGAAGGCTCTTTTGTAGAGCGATTTATTTCTCCCCCTGCCTCTCATCATTCACATTCATGTGAATGATGCCGCGATAGCGCTGGCTCGTGCGCTCAAGGGTGTAGCAATCGCCTGCAAGGCGCGGGCATTCATTCAAAAATGGCGTGATAGCGGCCTCGTCCTCGACAGTGAGCTCAAGCTCAAAAATCATACTGTTGTCGCCTACATGACGGCTGTTGCGCACGCCGATAATGGCGCAGGCAACGGAAGGCAGACCAAGGATATATTTCGTGGCGATATGACTCGGCAGCACGCCGTAGCAACCGGCGGTCTCGGTAAGCAACGCGAGCAGCTTCTGGTATAGCCGGGCGCCAACTCGACGCGTTCGGGCCTTTCAAATGAATCGAGGCCCATCATCCACCCACTCCTAACGTTTTGAATCCAGGGGTACCACGGTGCAGTCACCATGGCGAAGCGTGCGCTTGCCCACGCGCGAAATCTTGAACTGCGCGCCGCAATTGGGGTCGGAACAGGCTATCAGGGCGTCGGTTACTGCCCAATCGGCCTCCCGCAGCGTACGCTGCTTTGCGGCGGCACACTACACGGCAGCTACTTTGGCACGATGCAGTCTTCTGTACGACCCGGCGGCGAGACACAATGAGTCTCGACTTGCCTTCAGACCCCGATGCAGGCATGCATGTAGCACCGCGACCCCTGAGCCCGGCAGAACCGTGAAATAAAAAAGCGGCCGCCCGGATAGGTCCGAGCGGCCGCATGTACACTATTAATAAGTGATGGCCTACATGCCGTAGATGCCCTGAGGGAAGAAGAACATGGCAAGCACGATGCAAATTGCAAAGACCACAGCGACGATAACCGTGAGCTTGTCAAGGTTTTGCTCCATGACACCGGTTGCAGCGCTGGAATTATACAGCGAGCTGGCAATCATATCGGAAACGCCGGTGCCCTTGCCGGAATGCATAAGAACGAGCGCGATAAGGGCAACAGTGGAGATAGCCCAAACGATGAAGAGGATGATCTGGAACGGACCCACGAGGTTCTCCTTTAGAGATGCTAAAACTACAGTCTGTTATGGTACCACAAATCATCCCTTTCCCCTCGAAACATTACAGACAGGCTCATCTGTGCCAGATTTTCACCGCGCCTTCGCACAACCCGAAAACGCCTTGTCTTGAACAGCGGCGTCCCAACGCCTACCGATTCGTCTGAGAGTCCCTATGCGCCAAGCAGCACGCACTCAGATACAATGAAACATCGGTTTGATGATTAAGCATCGCAACGTAAGGATTTCCCATGCAGCATCCGGTAAAGAAAAAGATGGCACCCGTGTTCCGCGCCGCTGAGGGAGGCCTGTTCTCATGCGTCGAAAAAGCTGACGTTGGAGCCTCTTATCAAGAGCTCGAACGCCAGGGCGTCGCTCTCATGGGCTGGGCCGACCCGTTCATGCCCGACCATTCCATGCCCGATTTTGTGGAAGATGCTTATGCGAAGGCGGCTCGCCGCGAGTCTGCCGCGCACTACACCGCCCCCATCGGCTCCCCCGAGCTCAAAGCAGAGATCGCCAAGAAGCTCCGCCGTCAAAACGGGCTCGATGTCGATCCCGAGCGCAACATCCTCATCACCCCCGGCTCCGACTCGGGCCTGTTCTTCGCCATCCTGCCGTTCGTCCAGCCAGGAGACGAGGTTATCATCCCCTCCCCTAGCTACCCCAATAATTTCCTCGACGTGCGCATTGCCGGCGGGGTGCCTGTTGCCGTCGAGCTCAAGGCCGAAAACGGCTATCAGCTCGACCCGGAAGCACTCCAGGCAGCGATTACGCCCAAAACCAAGATGGTACTCCTCACGCACCCCAATAACCCCACCACTACGGTCTTCAACCGCGCCTCGCTCGAGGCTCTCTCCAAAATCATTATCGACAACGACCTCGTGCTCGTGTGCGACCAGGCGTTTGAGGACTTCACATACGAAAACGAGATGATCACTCCCGCCGCACTGCCCGGTATGTTCGAGCGCACGGTAACGGTCTTTTCCTTCTCGAAGGGCATGGGCTTCTCGGGTTTGCGCGTGGGCTATATCGTGTGCTGCGACAGCATCATGGACCCGCTGTTCGCCACCGCCGTCGCCGTGGTGGGAGCGACCTCCACTGCAGCCCAGCAGACAGCGATGGTCGCGCTTCAAAACCCCAGCTTCATGAAGCAGTTCGAAACCGCCTACGACAAGCGCCGCCATCGCGCCGCCGAGATCTTAAACAGCGTGCCCGGCGTACATGTCATGCTTCCCGAATCTGGCTTCCTGTGCTGGGTTGACGTCTCAAAGCTTGGCGATTCGACCGAAATTGCAGCCTATCTCACTACCGAGGCGCGCGTGTCGGTTAATGACGGCAAGAACTACGGTCAGGGCGGTGCCGGTCACCTGCGTATCGTCCTTGGCGTCTACCGCGACGACGAACGTGTCTTTGCAGCCCTTGAGTCCATCCGCGACGCGCTACTTCGCTACAAGAAATAGCCCACAAGCAGGCCGGGTACCCAAAAGCCTGCACGCACCCAGACGAAAACCCGCGCACAAACGTTCACTTTTTCTTATTTTTAGCGAAAAGAAGACGTTTGTGCGCGGGTTTTCTCTTTTACAGAATGTGCGCGCAGGCACGTGCTCGCGATTCACAACGCAAAAAGACCGCCGCTGGAAATCCAACGACGGTCCTTGTTGCACCATGTACCAGGCGCGTTCTATAAGCTACTCCTCGCAGGCGAGCACGCGGCCCGTCATCTCCTTGGAGGGCTCGAGACCGGCCATGGTGAGCATCGTGGGGGCGACGTCGGAAAGACGGCCATCCTCGATGCCGGTAAGCTTAGCCTTCTCATCAACGATGATAAACGGCACGCGATTCGTGGTGTGCGCCGTGAAGGGATGCTTGGTGCCATCGGCAGCGACGTCAAACATATGGTCGGCGTTGCCGTGGTCGGCGGTAATCAGAGCAAAACCGCCCTTGGCAAGAATTGCCGGAATCACCTTGGAAAGAGCGTCGTCAACAGCCTCGACAGCCTTGACGGCGGCCTCAAAGACACCGGTGTGGCCCACCATGTCGCAATTGGCGAAGTTCACAATGTAGAAATCAGCGCGATCCTCGTTAATGGCAGCGACGAGCTTCTCGGTGACCTCGGGGGCGCTCATCTCGGGCTTGAGATCGTAGGTAGCGACCTTGGGGCTCGGCACGAGCACGCGCTCCTCGCCGGGCTTGGGCTCCTCGATGCCGCCGTTCAAGAAGAACGTCACATGAGCGTACTTCTCGGTCTCGGCGGTATGAAGCTGCTTCAGGCCGTTCTCGGCGATGACGTCGGCCAAAACCTCCTGCGGGAAGGTCTTGGGGAATGCGACCTCGACGTTAAAGGTGGGGTCGTACTCGGTGAGGGTCACGAAGTGGGAAAGCTTCGGGACAACCTCACGCGTGAAGCCGTCGAAGTCGGCCTCCGTGAACGCGCGGGTCATCTGACGAGCGCGATCGGGACGGAAGTTGAAGAAGATGACGGCGTCGCCATCGGCCACGCCCTCGTTCTTGCAGGCAAACGGCTTGACGAACTCATCACCGCGGTCGTCGGCGACGTAAGAGGCCTCGATGCCAGCATGGGCGCTGGTCTCACCGTCGAACGGCTTGGTGATGACGTCGTAGGCGAGCTGGATGCGCTCCCAACGGTTATCGCGGTCCATGGCGTAATAACGACCGGAAACGGTAGCGACGCGGGCATCGCAGCCGTTGTTCTCGGAGACGTCGGCCAGGAAAGCGGAGAAGTCATCGATGTAGCCCAGGCCGCTCTTGGGGTCGACATCACGGCCATCCATGAAGGCATGAACGCGAATGCACTTGACGCCGCGCTTGGCGGCCATCTTAACGAGAGACTCGGCATGAGCCATAGAAGAGTGAACGCCACCCGGGGAAACAAGACCCATGAGGTGCAGGGTCTTGCCGGAAGCCTTCACATCGTCCATTGCGGCGACAAGGACCTCGTTGTGCTCGAGCGAGCCATCCTTGCAAGCGTTATTAATGCGAGAGAGCTCCTGGAACACGATGCGGCCCGCACCGATGTTGAGGTGGCCCACCTCGGAGTTACCCATCTGGCCATCGGGAAGACCCACGTCCTCACCGGATGCGCCAAGCGTGGTGTGAGGGTACTTCTCGTACAGGGAATCGAGGAACGGATGCTTGGCGCATGCGACGGCGTTCTCGTCGTTAGCAGGAGCCAGGCCGCAGCCGTCCATGATAACCAGCAGTGCAGGAAGATGACGATTTGCCATGTTCACTACTCGCCTGCCTTAACGACCATCTGGGAGAAGTCCTCGGCCTTAAGCGAGGCACCGCCCACGAGGGCACCATCGACGTCGGGCTTTGCCACAAGCTCGGCAATGTTGCCGGGCTTAGCGGAGCCGCCATACAGCACGCGGATGCCATCGGCGAGCTCGGCACCGAACATCTCGACGAGAGTCTCACGGATAGCGCCGCAGACCTCCTGAGCATCGTCAGCGGTGGCAGTCTTGCCGGTACCGATGGCCCAGATGGGCTCATAGGCAACGACGAGCTGAGCAGGGTCGGTGATATCGAGACCATCGAGACCGGCCTTGACCTGGTTCACAACGTGCTCGACGTAGGTGCCGGCCTCGCGAACCTCAAGGGACTCGCCGCAGCAGAAGACAGGAACGATCCCGGCGGCGACGAGGGCCTTGGCCTTCTTGTTCTCGTCCTCGTCGGTCTCGTGGAAATAGTCACGACGCTCGGAGTGACCGATGATGCAGTAGGTGCAGCCAGCGGACTTAAGCATGTCACAGGAGGACTCGCCGGTGAAAGCGCCCTTCTCCTCCCAGTACACGTTCTGGGCGCCCAAAGCGATCGGGGCGGCCTGGATACGGTCGTGCACCGTGGTGATGTCGATGGTCGGCGGGCAAACGAGAACCTCGACGCCAGCGGGAACCTCGGGCAGAGCCTGGGCAAGCTCGTCGGCGAGCTTGGCGGCAGCGGCAACGTCGTTATTCATCTTCCAGTTGCCAGCGATAAGAGTGGTGCGGTTACTCGGCATCGTTCAGCGCCTCCACTCCAGGAAGGGGCTTACCCTCGACGAGCTGCATAGAAGCACCGCCGCCGGTGGAAATAAAGGTCATCTTGTCGGCCAGGCCAAACTTGTTGACAGCAGCCACGGAGTCGCCGCCGCCGATAACGGAGTCGCAGTCCTGGTTCGCAGCGATGGCCTCGGCAATAGCCTTGGTGCCATGGGCGAACTTGTCCATCTCGAACACGCCGCAGGGGCCGTTCCAAAAGACGGTCTTGGCCTTAGCGATGGCATCGGCAAAGAGCTTCTCGGTCTCAGGGCCGATATCGAGGCCCTCCCAGCCGTCGGCAATCTCGCCGGTCTTGGCAACCTGGGTGTTGGCGTCCTCAGAGAAGGCATCAGCAGTCACGTTGTCGACGGGGAGCAGGAACTCGACGCCGTTCTTCTTGGCCTTATCGAGCATCTCGAGGGCGCGATCGCACCAGTCGTCCTCGCACAGGGAGTTACCGATGTTGCCGCCCTGAGCCTTAGAGAAGGTGTAAGCCATGCCGCCGCCGACGATGACGGTGTCAGCGGAGTCGAGCAGACGGTCGATCACGCCGATCTTGTCGGAGACCTTGGAGCCGCCGAGGATGGCGACGAAGGGGCGCTTAGGCTCGGAGAACAGGCCACCAAGCGTGGAGACCTCCTTCTCCAGCAGGAAACCAGCGACTGCCGGGATGTAGGCAGCCGGGCCCACGACGGAGCCCTGGGCGCGGTGAGCCGTGCCAAAAGCGTCAAGAACAAAGATGTCGCCATAAGAAGCGAGAGTCTTGGCGATCTCGGGATCGTTCTTCTTCTCGCGCTTGTCGAAGCGAACGTTCTCGAGCACGAGGATCTTGCCCGGCTCGAGAGCGGCCACGGCGTCGGCAGCCTTCTGGCCATAGGTGTCGTCGACAAAAGTGACATCGAAACCGGAAAGCTCGGCGAGCTTGGCGGCAACCGGAGCGAGCGAAAGCTCGGGCTGAGGGCCGTCGCCCTTGGGACGACCAAGGTGGCTCATGAGGATAACGCGAGCATTGTGCTCAACGAGGTATTTAATGGTTGGCAGAGCAGCGACGATACGGGTGGTGTCGCCAACAACGCCGTCCTTCAGGGGCACGTTGAAGTCAACGCGGCACAAAACGCGCTTACCGTCGACCTCGACGTCGCGAACAGTCTTCTTGGTGAAAGCCATATGCCTTCTACCTTTCTCTTAAAACCGTGCCGGTCGGCACGATGCAAAAAGGCGCGGCCTCGAGGCATGACGCCACAGGGCCGCGCCTCACCTGACGCTACTTACGCAAAGTATCGAAGCTCACCTTAAGCAACGAACTTCTCGAAGTACTTGATGGTGCGGACCATCTGAGAGGTGTAGGAGTTCTCGTTGTCGTACCAAGAGGTGACCTGGACGAGGGACTGACCGTTGCCGAGGTCCTGGACCATGGTCTGGGTGGCGTCGAAGATGGAACCGTGGGTCTCACCGACGATGTCGCGAGAGACGATGTCATCCTCATTGTAGCCGAAGGTCTCGGGGATGGTCTCAGCGTAAGCCTTCATGGCAGCGTTGACCTCCTCGACGGTGACGGTCTTGTCAACGACGGCGTAGAGGTTGGTGAGGGAGCCCGTCGGAGTCGGGACGCGCTGAGCGGCACCGATCAGCTTGCCGTTGAGCTCGGGGAGAACCAGGCCGATAGCCTTAGCAGCACCGGTGGAGTTAGGAACGATGTTCTCGGCGCAGGCGCGGGAACGACGCTTGTTGCCCTTGCGCTGCGGACCGTCGAGCGGCATCTGGTCGCCGGTGTAGGCATGGATGGTGGTCATGATGCCGGAGACGATGGGAGCGAAGTCGTTCAGACCCTTAGCCATCGGAGCGAGGCAGTTGGTGGTGCAGGAAGCAGCGGAGATGATGTTGTCATCAGCGGTGAGCTGCTCATGGTTGACGTTGTAAACGATGGTGGGAAGGTCCTTGCCGGCCGGAGCGGAGATGACGACCTTCTTGGCACCAGCGTTGATGTGGGCCTGAGCCTTCTCCTTGCTGGTGTAGAAACCGGTGCACTCGAGCACGACGTCGACGTCGAGATCGCCCCAAGGCAGGTTGTTGGCGTCGGCCTCCTTGTAGATCTTGATGGTCTTGCCATCGACGGTGATAGAATCCTCACCGGCGACAACCTCGTGATCGCGGCTGTAGTTGCCCTGCGTGGAATCGTACTTCAGCAGGTAAGCGAGCATATCGGGAGAGGTGAGGTCGTTGATGGCAACGATCTCGGAGCCCTCATGACCGAACATCTGACGGAAGGCCAGACGACCGATGCGACCGAAGCCGTTGATAGCAACCTTTACTGCCATGCGTGTCTCCTTTCGTTAGGCCCCGCAGGCTCTTCTGCCTGCCGCCCGGGCCCACAAACTAACCACTCTCTGAATATACCTTTTTTCAATCACGGTAGTAGCGTCATTGGCGAGATTCTGCGTTTTCATTACGTTGAAGCGTTTCAACATCGCGAAATCCATACAGAGCACGCTTATCTACTGTGTTTTGCCTGATAAATCGGCAACGAGCCTCTCCAAACGAAGCACACGATGATACAGCGCCGATTTTGAAAGTGGCGGTCGAGCGGCCTGCCCGAGGTCGCGAAGAGACAAATCGGGATGAGCCTCGCGCAAGTCGCAGAAATCGGCAAGCGCGCGCGGCAAATTGTCTCGAAGCCCCAGTCGCTTCAACTGTTCGATGAGCTCAAGCTGGCGCTGCGCCGCCCCGGCGCTCCGTCCCTGGTTGGCAAGCTCAGCATTCACCAGTCGATTCACATCGTTTTTAACCGACTTCATAGCGCGTACGTCCTCGATATCCTCGACGCATCGGCGCGCGCCCACGATATGCAAAAGGTTGCGCACGTCCTCGGCGCTCTTGACATACACGGCGTAGCTCGACCGGCGACGGTTCACACGCGCATGGATACCCACCTGGCAGATCAGATCGGCCAGGGCACGGGCGAACTGCTCGCCCGTCACGGCGATCTCAAGATGAAAATCACCGCGAGGATCGGCCACGAAGCCGCCTGCAATCAGCGCACCGCGAATATAGGCAAGGCGGCAGCAATCGCGCGCCACCGCATGATGTGGAATACCCGCCACGAGATTTCCCTGGCGATCGAGGATACCCAACAAAACGAGGGCCTTTTCCAAATCAGGCTGATCGGGCAGGACAATGAGGTAGTTGCGCACGCGATGCAAAACGGACTTACGCACCGTGAACTCGGTCTTAAGCTTCAAAATCTTATGGGTAAGGCCGATCATGGTGCGAGCGACAGCGCCGGTTTCGGTTGCAACCTGCAGACGATAGCCTCCGGAGCCGGCAACGAGCGTTCCGCACACACGCGCGAGCGCGGCAAGCGTCGCTAAATCGCAGTATTCACATGAAGGCTCGCAGCGCGCGAGCTCATCTCTTACCTCAGCGGTAAACGACATGGCGCCTCCTCTGGAAAAGAGAGAGGACGCAAAGACTATCCATTTGACAGTGCATCGTGATACTTACACCTAACTTGCTGTGTTCGCACGCGGAAGATCGCGGTGGGAAATGCTCACGTGATATTGCTGGCGCTCAAGATAGCGCGCCGTCGCCTCGGCAATCGCCACGGAACGGTGCTGCCCGCCCGTACAGCCAACGGCGATGGAAAGCTGAGGCTTTCCTTCTGCAACGTAGCCCGGCATCACGGCATCCAGCAGGCGAAACCATGCATCCAAAAATTCCTTGGTCTTAGGATGCTCGAGCACGAAGGAAGACACTTTGGAATCCAGGCCCGTCATCGTGCGCATCTCGGGATCGTAATAGGGGTTGGGCAGGAAGCGAACATCGATCATAAGATCGGCCTCAACCGGCAGGCCGTGCTTGAATCCAAAGGAAAAGACATGCACGTCCATAAGCTGTTGGTCGGGAATCTCCGAGAAGGTCATGCGCAGCTTGTTGCGCAGGCTGGAGGTACGCATGCGGCTTGTATCGATCACCATGTCGGCACGGTCTTTGATGCTCTCGAGCTGCACGCGCTCGCGTTGAATGGCGTCGACGGTCGATTCGCCGGGCATAACGAGAGGATGGCGACGACGATTCTCGCTGTAACGGCGAATCAGCACCTCATCGGAAGCGTCGAGGAATACAATCTTGCAGCTCATCTCATGGTCCTCGAGCGTGCGGATCGTATCCAGCAGCTCGTCGAACAAGCCCTGGCTTCGCAGGTCGCAGGTGACCGCCAGATGACGCCCGATGCCCGCGTTGATGCCCACGAGCTCCGCCAATTGCAAGATGAGGCGCGGGGGCAAATTGTCGATGCAGAAATAGCCCATATCCTCAAAGACATGCATCGCCTGCGTGCGACCAGACCCTGCCATGCCGGTGATAATCACAATGTCCGGTATGCGATCGGCAAGTTCCTGCGCGGTAATATCATCTCTCGCGGGCATAAGAGCGCCTCCCTGTTGATTCCAACTATCGACCAGTATAGCAAGGTGCCACAAAAGCAACGGCGCTTACACACGGCGGGCTTATGCCTCTCGTTCTTGCGCGTCTCTCCCCCACGCGCGCAGCGTGTCATAGACCGCCTGAGCGACGTCGACGGGAATGCCTCGCACCTGGGCGATCTCGTCGACGCTCGCGGCACGCAGTCGCTTCATGGAACCAAAGTGATGCATAATGGCCTTTTTGCGCGTAGGTCCCACGCCTTCCACCTCGTCAAGAATCGAAACCGTCATCGCCTTGTCGCGCAGCTCGCGATGGAAGGTGATGGCAAAGCGATGGGATTCATCGCGCACCTGCTTAATGAGATAGAGCGAGGCAGAGCCCGTGGGAAGCACCACCGGTGTATCGTCCCAAGGCACGAAGACCTCCTCGTCGGCCTTAGCAAGGCCGCAAACAGGAATGTCGAGACCCAGCGCTTCGAGCTGATTCATAGCAGCCGTGAGCTGCGGCTTTCCGCCGTCGACCACAAGCAAGTCGGGTCGCGACCCAAAGCGTTCGTCCGCCATACGCTCGGGCGCGTAGCGACGCCCCAGCACCTCGGACATCGACACGAAGTCGTTTGCCTCTTCAAGCTCCGCCCGGATCTTGAAGCGTCGATATTGGCTTTTGTCGGCGTGTCCGTTAGTGAACACCACCATTGAAGCCACCGTGAACTTGCCATGAATGGTCGAGATGTCGAAGCATTCGATACGAAGCGGCGGCGCATCGAGCGCAAGCGCGCTTTCCAGCTGCAGTAATGCTTGGTTGGTGCGGTCATCGGAATATCCGGTGCGCATCATATAGCGCATGAGGGCATGGCGGGCATTGCGCACGCACATCTCCATCAGCCGATGCTTCTCGCCGCGCTGAGGACGATGGAGGACGCATTTGCGGCCGCGCTTTTGACTCAACCACTCGCTAATAACCTGGGCGTCTTCCACATCGCAGGCAACATCGACCTCTGCGGGAATATCCGAGGTCTCGTCGTAGTAGCGCTTGACGAATCCCGAGACGAGCTCCTCCTCGTCCACGTCAAGGCCCTTATCCAAAATGAATTCGCACGTACGAACCGTGCGGCCCTCGCGCACCACAAAAACGCAGGCGCCCGCGATAGTCTCTTCGCGGTAGAAACCGATCAGGTCGATGTCCACGCTTGTGGGGAACACCACCTGCTGACGATCATCAAGGCCATTGATGACCTCAAGGCGGCGTTTGATACGCCCAGCGCGCTCGAAGTCGAGCTCGGCAGCGGCTTTAGCCATATCGCCTTTGAGCTCATCGATCAGCTCGCGGCGCTTGCCGGAAAGGAAACGCTCTACGCGGCGAACATTCTTGGCATACTCCTCGCGTCCAATCATGCCTGCGCAGACACCCGGGCCGCGGCCCACATGGTAATCAAAGCAAGGACGGCCCTTCTCGGCGCAAACGAGCTCAATAACATCGCTGTCGGCGGGATGCTTCTCGAGCAGACGGCGCACATGTTTCCATCCCGCGCAGGAAGCATTGCAGATGGGCACAACCTTGCGCAGGGTATCGATCATTTCGCGTGCGGCACGCGCATCTGTATAGGGGCCAAAGTAGCGCGTGCCCGCCCGATGGCGTTCACGCGTGTACTTGATAGCGGGAAAGACATCGCCATGCGTGACGGCGATATAGGGATAGCTCTTGTCGTCCTTGAAGTCGACATTAAAATACGGGTGATACTGCTCGATAAGGTTGCGCTCCAAAACGAGCGCCTCGTGCTCGCTTTGGACCACCACGTAATCAAATGATGCCACAAGCTGCATCATAAGGGGAATCTTCTGGCGATCATCGCTCAGCGTCACGTACTGCTTCATGCGCGCGCGAAGGTTTTTGGCCTTGCCCACATAGATGACTTCGCCAGCAGCATCTTTCCATAGATAGCAACCCGGATCGGTCGGGACATGCGCCACCTGCTCGGAAAGCGAGGGCGCGCCGTTGGCAGACGCGCTCACATGCTCATGCGCAGCCCGCACATCAAGCGAGGAGGAGATGCGCGGACGCGCCGCGCCGGCATCCGGCTTAGACATAGGCTACGCGTTCTTGCCGGAGCCCATGAAACGGTCGAACTTCTGCACCTGGTGCATAAACGTCACACGCGCATAGAGCTTATGGGCAAAGGTGTCGCGGGGATTATCGTACGGATAGCCGGTGTGGCCGCTGCGATACATGTCCAAGACCTCGTCACGCAGCTCCGGGTTGGAAACATGACGCTCGATGACCCTTTTGGGCACGCAGGTGTACAGAGTATCGCCATAGGCTTCCTGATAAGGAATCTCGCGATGCAAAATGTACTCGTCTACAAGCAGACGGGCGATGTTCGCGCCGCCTTGGGCCACATAGTACGTGTTACGACCGGGACGCGTATTGATTTCGAAGAACTTGTAGGAGCCGTCGCGCGCATCGTATTTAATATCGAAGTTGCCAAAACCGCGATAGCCAACGTGTTTGCAGAAACGCTTGGCGTCCTCGATGATACGGTCGACGCGCTCGGGCAAGATACACATCGGGTTGCCGATGCGCGCCGGGGAGTGGTCCTGAAGCACCACGCGACCGCCGGACACGACGCGCACCTCGCCCGAGGCATCGGAAAACGTCGTAAGGGAGCGCAAGGCGTCGTCGTCGCCGGGGATGAAATCCTGAACAACGAGCTCGCGGTCGTAGCCCGCCTCGCGCAGCAGGTCAAAGATGTGCAGCAGGTCATCGGGCGTCTGGACCTCATAGACCTTCTCCTTGCCCGGGAAATCCATCAGGTCATAGCGGGCGGAGTTGGAAGGCTTCGCGATGAGCGGATAGGTAAAGGACTCGGCATCGATCACAACATCCGGGTTCGCGCAATCGAACGTCCAGGTTTTGGGGTAGTCGATACCCAGCTCCTCGCAGATCGCATAGAAACGTTCCTTCTGCGTGATGTCGTCGAGCAGCTCAAAATCGTTATACGGAACAGCAAACCACTGGGAAAGCTCTTCTTTGTTTTGGGAGAGAATGCGCGCATGCCAATCGGCGCTGCCAAAGATGATGGCGACCTTGCCAGCCGCCGCGAGTTCGGCACCGAGCTTGCGCAGGAAGTCCATGATCGCATCGTCTCCCTGCCCCATGGCGGGAACAACGTGATAATCAACCAGGTTGCTCGAGGAGGTGACTTTGACGTCAACAGCCGAGATAACCATCGTCTTCACGCCATACGCCTCATGGAAGCAGCGGGCAAAGCCATAGGACATAATCTCTCCGCCAAGGGCGACAGGGACCAGGCGAGCCGAAAGATCGGATTCGGTGAGCTGAGAAGCATCAATCATGAGTGCACCAATCAAAAGAGCGGGATGGAACAAGAACGGATTAGCGAAGGCGTGAACGCAGCGCCTTAAGGCGGACGAGCGTGCCATAGAAGCCGCCGCGCACGGGAAGATCGCGGTCGGGCGCGATCATGCGCACGCCGTCCTTGGCAAACTTCGTCTTGAACGTATTGAGATTGAGGGTCTCGGGCGCAAACTCACTGCCGATGCCCATCTGGTCGTACTCCGTGCACCCCATGCGGGAAAGCTCGCAGCACTCAAAGTAGATAAGGCGATCGGTTGCGAGGAAACGCGCATCGCACGAGCGCGATGCGCCATAATAGCGCGTTGCACGCGTGCCGGAGATAGTGGCGATGGTCCAGGTAATGACCTGGTCTCCGTCGCGACCGGCGAACAGGCGGCAGTGCTCAGGGCCCAAGATGCGCAGCATGCTGCGGTAATCCTCGATCGGGGCGGGCGAGAACCCGTCGCGCTTACCGGTCTCGACCATAACCTCGTAGTACTCATCAAAGGATTTCTGCGCGCGATCGGTCTCATCGCTAAAGGTGAGCGTGCACTCGCGCAGCGCCTTGCGCACATCACGACGGCCGCGCGGCTTCATGCGTGCAAGAATCTCGTCATCGCCTCCCGTGAGGTCGATGATCACCGTGGTGTCGTAAGGGAGAGTGGAAAGGCAGTGTCGCGTGGCAGGAAGATCGTGCTTCACCGCAAGACGGCAAAACACCTGGCGACGGTCCTCGGCATGAACAAATGCGCGCAGGGCTTCAAGCGCAGCTGCCTCCGTCTCGGCCGTGGGCTCCTCGACCCAAATGGGGCCATGGTGCGCACGCAGGTAGCGATACCCATGGGTCTCGTACTGAGCAAAACAAATTGCAGCGATGGTTATGCCCTCATCCTCGATGACGGCATAACCCCATGGACTGCGGCCAGGAATCGTCGACTCGAATTCCAACCAAACGGGAAGCTGCTCAACAGGAATCGCCACGCCAAGCGCGGCAAGCTTCTCTTCATATGCTTCGCGGGACAGCTTCTTAACCTGCATCATCACAGCTCCGTTGAATCCAGATTCATATACTCAAGCGCTTAAGTATATCTGTTGACGCCATGCACCGGCTTGGTGCCCGCCAGCTTCTACGAAGAGACCACGCGCCTAACCACCTCGGCAACCTCTGTCGCCTGCGTCGCTCCCTCATTGGTGGGAAGCGTCGCCAGACAGGCCACCATGTGATCGCACACGGCAAGGTTCGAGCGATCGCTGGGAACATGGTAGGCGGACTCGTCCAAAACGCCGGGACCTAGCTCGGGGCGGTACCAGCAGCTGGTATAATGCCCCGCCGCGCAGCACTCCTCGATAATCCGGTCTGCCGTGGCGGTATCGCGCACGACGATGGGGAACTTGAGGAGCGGCTGGCCGAGCCGCGTCGAGGCGGGAACCTCCACGCCAGGCATATCGGCAAAAAGGCGACAGTATGCCCGCGTCGCCTCGATGCGCAGACGCTCGTCGCCATCGAGGCGATCGAACGCAGCGCGAGCTTGTTCACAAACATGGTCACTCGGGCGCATGGGCGTATAAGAAAGCCCGCCTCGTTGTTCGGCAGTACTCACCGCGGGCTCAAAAAGCCCCAGAGCCGCCAGACCGTGACGAAGCCCGCGCGCCACGGGACGCGGCACATGGTTGAATACACGGCATTCATTTACAAAAAGACGCTCGAGCATATCAAGGCGGGCGCCCGATACGGGCAGAACGGACAAACGGTCGCGCACACGGCGCGAAACGGCCGAGAAGGGAGACGCGGGATTCACCCAGACCGCACCGCCCAAAAGGGTATGGAGCATCTTCTCGATGCCAAAGGAATGAAACGAGATGTCTGCCAGCGGCTCGCCCGATTCACCCTTTGCCATCCTACCCACGCAATGGGCGCAATCCTCGACAAGGAGAACACCGGCATCGTGAGCGCGCTGCGCCAGCCGGGCAGTCGCCGCATCGTCCACAATGCCATATGTATGCTGGGCCACCACGGCGCGCAGCTCACCCGAAACATCAAGCGCTTCGGAGTCGATCATGGCCGTGTCAAAAGACACCTCGCAATAACGAGGCGCAAGGCCTGCCACCAGGATGGGATCGACCGCCGTACAGCAGGTGAGCAGCTGAGTCGCTACTTCGCCTGCGCCCATCTCGGCGTAAATCTCCTCAAACGCGACCTGCATGCCATAGCGGGCCTTGAACACCAAGAACCAGTCGGCAGGATCGGTGCCGGTGCGCGAAGCCATGATTTGAGCGATCGATGCTTCCTGTTGAGAGCGGGCCATCGGGACCTCCTTTACGCGCGTCGCGGAATGAAGCGCCTGACAATAGCGGAAAGAACAGCGACCTCGGGCATCTGGCGCGAGATGGCAAAGCCAAACGTTACGATGAGCGCCGGCGCGCCGCCAACGATGCAATACAGCAACGACCTCATCATACCGCCGCCCGCAATGGGACCAACCAGCATCTGAAGAAGCGTCAGGATGCCGGTACCCACAAGCGCGCCGGCAGCGCCCAGCACCAGCGCACGCACGCCGGAAGCAAAAATGGACTTAAAACCAATGCGGCCAAGCTCGTGGCGAAGGATCGCAAAGGTCACTGCATCGATTGCCACAAAGAAGAACGTCGAGCTGATACCGACGATATTGAAGCCAAAGATCGGAGTGAACACGAGACAGATAACGATCTGAATCGCGCCGGCAATGCATTCGGCGATAGCGAACAGCGACATCTTGCGAAGCGAAGAGCATGCCTTCTGCAAATAGGTGCACACACCGTAAAACGGAAGCGAGACCGAGAGCCAGGCGATGTAGGTCGAAAGCATCTGCACATCCTCGTTCGACATGCGCGCGCTCTTGAGCATGTTGGACAAGCACGGAGAGAAAGCAATGAGGTACATGGCAAACGGAATGAGCAGGAAGAGAATCTGCCCGCAGCCATCGGCGATGCCATCGATGAATTTGGCGATCTTGCCGCTTGCCACAAACGACGAAAGTTCTGTAAACATAGCAGTCGTGATGGGAATGGCAAAAACCGAATACGGCAGGATGTACCAGATGCGCGCATAATACGTGATGGAGGCACCGTTCGGATTCACCGAAAGCGAGCAAGAGCTCTGCACCGAAGTAGTGGCGAACGAGACAAAGGTCACGATGAGCGTAGGAATACCGATAGAGAGCGTCTCGCGAATAAGCGGATCGTGAATGTCGATACGCGGCGAGAGCTTTACGCCATGGCGCCTAAGCGCCGGAATCTGCATGACCACCTGAACGAGCACGCCAAGAGGGTTAGAAATGGCAAGGACCATGATGGCTGCAAAGGGCTGCGTCTCGGCGAGCACGCCATAGATGAAAAAGGCAGCAGTGATCACGATGTTGTTTGCAATGGGTGCCGCGGTGCTCCACAGGTAATCGCGCTCAGCGTTGAGCACACTGGAGATAACCGACGAGAGCGCATAGAGCACTATCTCGATCGCGAAGAATCTGAAGAAGAATGTCGCCAGGTCAAAATCGAATTCGGAAGATGCATTGAACGCCTGCGTCCAAATAATCTGGCCCGCAAAGATAAAAGAAAGCAGTGCCAGGACGCCCATAAGCAGGGTGACGAGCGAGAGAAGATTGGACGCATAGGCGCTCGCCCCCTCACGCCCTGCCTTCTTTTTTGTCGAAACGTAGACAGGCAAAAAAGCCGTAACGAGCATGCCACCCATAACGAGTTCGTAAAGTGCATTGGGAAGGTTATTCGCAATGGTGAACGCACTCGCAGTGATTGTGGTGCCCATGCCAAACGCCTGAGCCCACGTGCGGAAGAAGCCGGTGATGCGGCTCACGATCACAAGGCCGCTCATAAGGGCAGCCGATTTGCCCACATCCTCGGCAGATGCCTCATCGTCATCGGCCGCCGTGCCCTCTTCCGAACGAGCGGGGGAAACGACATCGGGCTCGACAAACGGAGTATTCAAATCGACCGAATCGGACGAAGCAAGCTCGTCGGTAATCTCGGTATCAGCGTTAGTCATATGGTCTTAGCCTTTCCTACAGATAGGAGCCACAACGGCGTCGGTGTGAGCTATGAGATCTTGGGGTGCAAGCTTGAGCTGAATACCGCACTTGCCTCCCGAGATGAACATCTCATCATAGAGCAGGCATGAATCGTCTATCAGCGTTGGGAACTTCTTCTTCATACCCACAGGGGAGCAACCGCCGCGCACATAACCCGTAGCGGCCAAGAGCTCGCGAACGTGCATCATAGTGAGAGACTTCTCCCCCGCCGCAAGTGCCGCCGCCTTAAGATCAAGCTCCTCTGCAACGGGAATGCAGCAGACCACATGGTCACCTGTCGGCGTCGTGGTCACCAACGTCTTGAACCCTTGATTGGGATCTTCTCCAAGCTGTTCGGCAATATGCACGCCTAGCTCACGGTCACCTTCGACATCGATCTCGTACGCATTAACGGTATAGGCGACGCCCGCACGCTCAAGCTCGCGCATCGCGTTGGTCTTCTGGATCTTTTCTTTCTTCGCCACGTGTTAGCTCCTGACATAAAACAACCCCAAAGCACCATCCGGGGCGCTTTGGGGTCAATCGCATCGTGTAAGCGCGCGCTTAGTAGATGGGGCCGCCGCCCGCAAAATCTCTATAGTCGGAACCGGCGATATACGTAATGATGCGAATACCGACGCCGGCACCAGGGATGGAGTCGATCATCTTACCCGACCCAATGTAGATGCCAACGTGCGAAATGCGGCTGCCGGACTTAAAAAATACCAAGTCGCCGTAAGAAAGGCTGTTCACATCATACGTAAGGTGGCGCACCTTACTGCGGAAGGTCGCGGGGCTGTTAGACCAGGGACCATAGCCCATCGCATAGTCAACCAGGCCGGAGCAGGTAAACCAAGAGGTGCTCGTGCTGCCAGTCCACTTATAGCCGGTGTACGAATAGCCGGAACCGATTACGCTATAGGCGCGCTGAACCATCGCGGACGCAGACCCGCTTGGAGCAACGGACGCGCCGCCGGAGCTGCTGCCACCACTCGAAGAGCCGCCACTCGTGCTGCTGCCGGTCCCACTCGAGCTGCCGCCGGATCCGCTGTTGCCCGAGGAGCTGTTGCCCGAGGAGCTGTTTCCAGAAGAGCTTCCGCCATTTCCGGTCGAACCGCTATTGCCGCCAGAGGAGCCGCCGTTATTACCGGATTGTTGAGCCTGCTGTTGAACAGCAGCAGCCTGAGCACGAGCCTCCTCCTCGGCCTTCTTACGAGCGGCCTCTTCTTCCTCGGCGATCTTCTGTTTAACCTCGGTGGAAAGCTGATCGTAATAGCCCTGGGCCTCCGCTACGGCAGCATTTGCGGCGTCGCTCTTCTTCTGCTGCTCGGAAACGAGATTTTCCTGCTTTTTCTGCTGCTCCTCAAGATCGGTCTTCTTCTGCTCAAGAGACTCCCTGAGTGCACGGGTCTCCGTAATCATATTCTGCTGATGCTCTGCAGCCTTGTCGGCGTAATGCACATTGGAGATCAAGCTGCTAAAGCTAGCGGAGCTCAACAGCAGTGTGACTACGCTCGCACCGCCTGTCTTGTACTGATCGGAAACGAGACTGCCAAGCTCGCTTTGATTGGCCTCGAGCTGCTTTTGCTCCTCTTCGATATCGCTTTGCGTCTGCTTGATCTGGGCCTTGGTATCCTCGAGCTCGGAAGTAACGGTAGCAAGGTCGTTACCAGCCTGCTCGGCTGCAGCGCCAAGCGTATTAAGCCGCTTTGTTGCGGCTTCGAGTTGCGTCTGCAGCTCAGCGGAGGTTGCCGCGGTGGCAGAAACGGGACAACTCCCTAAGGCGAGTACAAAACTCAACCCAACGGCGGGAATGGCGTAAAGGCTACGTTTAAGGTGCGCCATGTATAAACATCTCCTAACGGCGTGGAGGGCGATACCCACCACTCGTGTCGGTCACCTTGCCAAGAAGGCACAAGGCCCGCCCGGCAAAACGTGTAGACACCATAGTAGCAGCCTCACGATAGCGTCGCAAAAGGTTCCACCTGTACTCCATAGGTAAGGAAAAAATGAGACGAACGCGGTGGGATAATCACCTCCGTGCCCGCTCGTCTCTCATTGTTCGCCCCTCACGGCATAAGAAGAGCTGCTAAACCTCCTGCTGCGCCATCCGTGCGCGATCACGCTCGAGCAAAGGCTTCAAGAACCTGCCCGTATAGCTCTTCTTGCAGCTAGCAACTTGCTCAGGTGTACCTGTCGCCACGATGCGCCCGCCACCCGAGCCGCCTTCGGGACCCAGGTCGATCAGACGGTCCGCCACCTTGATCACGTCGAGGTTGTGCTCGATCACCAACACGGTATTGCCCGCGTCGACAAGACGCTGCAAAACGTCAATCAGCTGGCGCACATCCTCAAAATGAAGACCCGTCGTGGGTTCGTCCAAGATATAGAAGGTCTTACCCGTCTGGCGACGATGCAGTTCCTTGGCCAATTTCACGCGCTGCGCCTCGCCACCCGAAAGAGTCGTTGCAGGCTGGCCCAGACGCACATAGCCCAAGCCCACATCGTACAAAGTCTGAAGCTTGCGCTTGATCTGCGGGATGTTTCCAAAGAATGCCAACGCCTCCGTCACGCTCATGTCGAGCACGTCGGAAATGGACTTGCCGCGATAGGTAACCTCGAGCGTCTCGCGGTTATAGCGCTTGCCTCCACACACCTCGCAGGGCACGTAGATATCGGGCAGGAAGTGCATCTCAATCTTGATCTGACCGTCACCGCGGCACGCTTCGCAACGGCCGCCGCTCACGTTGAACGAGAAACGTCCAGGAGAATAGCCGCGCGCCTTAGATTCCGGCGTGGAGGCGAATAGGGCGCGCAGGTCATCCCACAGGCCGATATACGTCGCCGGATTCGAACGCGGTGTGCGCCCGATGGGAGATTGGTCAATATCGATTACCTTGTCAATCTGATCGATGCCCTCGATGCTCTTACAAGGACCTACGGGGCGTGTTGAGTGGTGCACCGCATTGGTAAGAGCCGGAGCGATGGTATCGGTGACCAACGAGCTCTTGCCCGAGCCCGAGACGCCCGTCACCACAGTCAGGGTGCCAAACTCGACCTCGACATTCACCTTTTTGAGGTTATTGGCAGCTGCTCCCGTGATGCGCAGCGCACCGCGATTGGGATGGCGGCGCTCCTTCGGCAGGCAGATCATGCGCCTTCCGGTAAGATACGCGCCGGTCAGCGAATCTTCGCAATCCATGATCTCCTCGGGCGTGCCTGCGCAGACCACCTCGCCACCGTTCTCGCCAGCGCCAGGACCCATATCGATCACGTAGTCCGCGGCGCGAATCGTATCCTCGTCATGCTCGACCACGATCACGGTGTTGCCTATGTCGCGCAGACGCTCCAGCGTGGCGATCAAGCGCTCGTTATCGCGCTGGTGCAGGCCAATCGAAGGCTCGTCCAAAATGTAGAGCACGCCCATAAGGCCGGCTCCGATTTGCGTCGCCAGACGGATGCGCTGGGCTTCGCCGCCCGAAAGCGTGGCGGAAGCACGGTCGAGCGTCAGGTAATCGAGACCCACGTCCACCAGAAAGCGCAGGCGCTCCATGATTTCTTTCACGATGCGGCCGCCAATGAACTGCTGGCGCTCCGTCAGCTGCAGATGCTCAAAGAACTCGAGCGAATCTTTGCAAGACAGGCAGCAAACGTCATAGATGGACTTGTCCCCCACCGTGACCGCAAGCATTTCGGGACGCAGACGCGCACCATGGCAGGTCAGGCACGGCTCCTCGCGAATATATTTCTCCAAACGAGCTTTGGTGTTCTCGTTCGTCGTCTCGATGTAGCGTTCGTACAGGATGTTGCGCACACCCGAGAACGTGGTATCCCAATGCGTCTCGTCACCGTTGAGCTTGCGGTAATCGACACGCATCTTTTTGGTTCCCAGACCATCCAAGAAGACCTTCTTCACACGCGACGGCAAATCCCTCCAAGGCGTCTTGGGATCGACCTTGAGGTGCAGACATAGCGCATGCAGAATCTGCGGATAGTAATTGCCGTTGCCAAAGACGCTGCCGAACACGCCCTCATCCACCGAAAGCGAAGGATCCTCGATAAGGGCCTCGGCATCGACAACCTTCTTGAAGCCCAGGCCATCGCACTCGGGGCACGCGCCGTAGGGGGCATTGAAGGAAAAATCGCGCGGCTGCAGGTCGTCGATGGAATGGCCATGCTCCGGACAGGCGAGCGCCAGGGAGTAGGAAAGCAGGTCCCCTTCTGTTCCCTCAGGCGCGTCGCGATCGGGCAGCAGGTAGACCTCGACGTTATCGTGCGCGAGCTTGGTCGCCTGCTCTACACCCTCGGCAATACGGCCCAGACTGTTCTCGCGAATCACGATGCGGTCCACGATCACCTGGATATCATGCTTGTATTTTTTGTCCAGCTCAATCGAATCGTCGAGCGAGCGGACCTCACCGTCCACGCGCACGCGTGAGAAACCCTCGTGGCGCAGGTCCTCAAACAGCTTGGCAAACTCGCCCTTACGACCGCGAACCACCGGCGCCATGATAAAGGCGCGGCGCCCCTGTCCCGCCTCCAGAATCTTGTCCGCCACCTGGTCGGTAGTCTGGCGCTCGATCACGCGCCCGCACTCAGGGCAGTGGGGCACGCCGATGCGCGCGAACAGCAAACGCAGGTAGTCGTAGATCTCTGTTACCGTTCCCACTGTTGAACGCGGGTTTTTGGAAGTCGTTTTCTGATCGATGGACACTGCGGGCGATAGACCGTCGATGGAGTCGAGATCCGGTTTATCCATCTGCCCCAGGAACTGGCGCGCGTAGCTCGACAGACTCTCCACGTAACGGCGCTGCCCCTCGGCATAGATGGTATCGAACGCGAGGCTCGATTTGCCCGAGCCGGAAAGGCCAGTGATGACCACAAGCTTATCGCGCGGGATGGTGACATCGACGTTTTGGAGATTATGCTCTCGCGCGCCGCGGATAACGATGGACGAATCGGACATGTATCGAGCTCCTTGCAAGATGACGGCGGGCGCCTCCAGGCGTCCCATGACCTCACAGTGTAGCGTACCATCCGGACAAATGTTCGTATTTTTCGTATGAAACACCCCGGGGCAGCAGCCGCCCCTCCCCTCGGCACGGTATCGGGCGTCAACATGGGTACAATGGATGCCGTTGAAATCAACCGGCATCGCCTGCAGGCACGCGAGCGATGCACACGAAAGGAAGCGCACATGGGTTGCGAACACGCTAACGAAGCCGGCGGGAAAACCGCGCCGCAGGAGTTTGAGGAGAACGCCCTCTCCGAGGTCAAGCACGTCATCGCCGTTTTGTCCGGCAAGGGAGGCGTGGGTAAGTCGCTCGTCTGCGGCGGCATCGCAACGCAGCTCAAGCGCGCGGGCCACAAGGTAGGCATCCTCGACGCCGATATCACCGGCCCCTCCATCCCCAAGATGTTCGGCATGAGTGGCCACCACGCGCACGCCCTCGGCAAGCTACTGCTGCCCGAGGTCACCGAGAGCGGCATCCACGTCATGTCATCTAATCTCGTACTGCAAAACGAGACCGACCCCGTACTTTGGCGCGGACCCGTTATCGCCGGCGCCATCCGCCAGTTTTGGAGTGAGACCTCCTGGGGTCCGCTCGACTACCTGCTGGTCGACATGCCCCCGGGCACGAGTGACGTGGCCCTCACCGTCTTTCAGTCTCTGCCGGTCGACGGCATCGTGATCGTCACGAGCCCACAAGACCTGGTGTCGATGATCGTCGCCAAGGCTGTCAACATGGCCCAGAAGATGGACGTGCCCGTGCTGGGTGTCGTCGAGAACATGAGCTATGTCGAGTGTCCCGATTGCGGCAAGAAGATCGAGGTCTTTGGCAAGAGCAAGCTCGACGAGGTCGCCGCGCAGTACGGCCTCGATATCTTGGGCCGTCTTCCCATCGATCCCGCCCTTGCTGCCGCATGCGATGCCGGCAAGATTGAGGAGAGCCTCCCCATAGAGTTCCTGCCCCAAGCGGTAACCGCCTGCGAGGCAGTCGGGGCGCGTGCATAGAGCCGAGACGAAGCCCGACTGAGGTCTCCTGCGGCACCTTCAGTCGGGCTTTCAATGCGCATCCCGAGATGGACATTGAAATATTCGTCCAATTAAAATGCAAGTAATCGTGCGCTCCCAAAATGACTGGCGGAATCTCGTACGTTTTGCGGCCGAATCCATCCAAGAAACGAATGCAGGGCCGCCAGTCATTCGCAAACGATTGAAAAGACGCCACTCATTCCCGGCGACGAGCTCGGAAAACGTTCGAAAACCGCCAGTCGTTCGTTGCAGCAACGCAAAACGTATGTAAACCCGCCAGTGATCTACCGGCACCCGTCTCGACATCCGTCCAGGACTCATCCGTCGAATGAGCGGCGAAAACCTATACCCCGCATTCATGCCAATACGCCTCGAGCCACAAAACGTCGGTAAACGTCAGCCGCGTGCTATAGTCACACTCAATCAGAATCACTTCAGTTTCATTGAAAGGCCCTTTTGTGCCCTCCAGCATCTACGACATCGCCATCATCGGCGGCGGAGCCTCTGGGCTTGCCGCTGCCATCGTCGCCGCTCGCGAAGGCGCACGCGTTCTCGTAATCGAGCGCGACGTCGAAGCGGGGCTTCCCCTTCTCGCCACGGGAAACGGCCGCTGCAATCTGAGCAACGAGAGTCTGGATCCTGCACATTACCTGCATCCCGTTATCGCGTCTCGCGTAATGGGGCCCACACCGGAGCGCGACATCGCCGAGTTCTTTGATTCCCTCGGCCTCATCAGGACATCCATCGATGGCCGCCTCTACCCCATCACACGGCGCGCCGAATCGGTTCGCGACGTACTGCTCGGTACCTGCACACGCAAGAACGTTGACATAGAGCATGCGTGCACGCCCATGCTCGCACGATACGACAAGGCGGCGCGCACCTGGTCGCTCGAATGCCAGCACCCCACCCAACCGCTTAAGGCCAAGGCAGGCGTAGACGCCAAAGCCAAGCTCCGCGCCCTCCGAAGAGCCTTGCGCGATGCCAAAATGACACGCGTCGCGTTCCAGGCGCGTGTCGTCATCATCGCCGCCGGCGGCAAAAGCTCCTCCATTGCCGATATCTTTTCCCTACCGCACCTCGCCGTAAGCCCGGTTTTGTGTCCCCTCGCGGCAACGCCATGCGATACCGCGGGACTACCGCTCGAAAACAGCGCTCTTAAGGCGCTTGACGGTCAACGCATCCATGCGACGCTCTCGCTTCCCGGCTGTGGATGGGCGGAAACGGGCGAGGTGCTTTTTCGCGCTTACGGCATTTCCGGCATCGTCGCTTTCAACGCCTCTCGTCGTGCACACGCGGGCGACACGCTCGAATTGGACCTTCTGCCCGAGCTGTCCGACACCGCGCTGCACACGGAACTCGGACGTCGGGCATCCATGCGCGCGGCGTCCCCCGCACATAATCCCAGCTGGTTCGACGGCCTACTCGCACGCCCCGTCACCTCGCTTGTCTTCGCAGTTGCCCAAGAACAAGCAGACCTCGAGAGCCTCGGACATGCCATCAAGCATGCCCCCTTCGCCGTTACCGGAACCGCCGACGAGCAGTCCGCGCAAGTGCACCGCGGCGGGATTTCCTTCGACGTCGTCAACCTGGCCACGCTCGGCATCGACCTGCCGCAGTCACCACAATTATTTGCCTGCGGTGAGGCGCTCGACATGGACGCCGATTGTGGCGGTTTCAACCTCGCCTGGGCGTGGCTCTCCGGCATCCGCGCCGGCAAGGCCGCGGCACGCGCAGCCCACAGGACCCGATAACCCGAAAGGCCATCATGATCGAGATCACCAACATCAAGGCCAGCCTCAAGCAAGGCTCAACGGAAGAATCGTGTCTCAAAGCCTGCAAGCGTGAGGCGACACGCCTCCTGAATGTCCAATCGCAGGACATCGCCCATATCGCACTGCATCGAAAGTCGATCGATGCGCGCAAGAAGAGCAACGTTCACTTCATCCTAAGCGCACGCATTCAGCTGTCTAACCGCGCCCAAGAGCTCGCATGCGTGGAGACGCTCAATGAATCCGCTCGCAAGAACATCCATCTCATCGATAGTGACGAGCCGCACTTCCCGCAGCCCAACGCAATCGGCCACCGTCCCGCATTGCGACCCATCGTCGTAGGCGCGGGCTGCGCGGGCCTCTTTGCTGCCCTCACCCTGGCCCATGCTGGCCTTGAACCGCTCCTTATCGAACGCGGCGCCGATGCCACACGTCGAACGCGTGACGTCGAGCACTTCAATCGCACGGGCGAGCTCAACGAGAGCAGTAACATCCAGTTTGGCCTGGGTGGCGCCGGAACGTTTTCCGACGGCAAACTCACGACGGGAACCAAAAATCCGCTCCACCGGCTCATCCTCCAGACTTTTGTCGAAGCCGGAGCCCCACGCGAGATCCTTTGGGATGCCAAGCCGCACATCGGCTCCGATATCCTGCCCGCCGTCGTCACCGATATCGTCACCCAGATCGAAAACCTTGGGGGCGAAGTGCGCTTCGATACCCAAATGATCGATATCGAGCGCAGCGCAGCGGGCGCCATCTCGTCCATCACCGTGAGCAGCGCGGATGCGGGCGGGATCAAACGCGAGGAGACGATCGCCGCCTCACGGCTCATCCTGGCCTGCGGCCATTCTGCCCGCGATGTCTTTGCCCTGCTGTCCCAGCGTGATTTTTCCCTCCAGCGCAAGACCTTTGCCATGGGTGTTCGTATCGAGCACGTGCAGCGCGATATCGACCGCACTCAATATGGGAGCGCCGCAGGGCATCCCGCCCTGGGGGCCGCCCCCTACAAGCTTGTCGCCCACACCAAAAACGGTCGCAGCCTCTTTTCGTTCTGCATGTGCCCCGGAGGCCAAGTGGTCGCGGCGGCATCGGAGGCGCATGGCGTGGTCACCAATGGCGCAAGCCTGTATGCCCGCGACGGCATGAACGCCAACGCGGCGCTGCTCGTCAACATCAATCCGCAGGACCTCCCCGGAGACGACCCCCTCGCAGGCGTCGATCTCCAGCGCTCATGCGAACGCCGCGCGTTCGAGATCGGAGGCGGCGCATACCGGGCACCCGCGCAGCTTGTCGGCGATTTTCTGGCACATCGACCCAGCACAGGCCCGACGACGGTCGCCCCCACGTATCCGCGCGGCGTAACTTGGACCGAAATCGATCCGTGCCTTCCCGTCCACGTTGCAGAAACGCTGCGCCTGGGCATACCCGCGCTCGGGCGAAAACTGCACGGATACGACCATCCGGACGCCGTGCTCACTGCCATCGAGTCGCGCTCGAGCTCGCCCGTGACCATTGTGCGCGACTCCTCATGCCACGCACTCGGCGCAGAGGGCCTCTACCCCTGTGGCGAGGGGGCGGGCTACGCCGGCGGCATCATGAGCGCCGCCACCGACGGTATCCGCTGCGCGCAGGCGCTCATCGCAGACCTTCGTTAACCCTTACACATCAAGGGCCTCATCAATCCACGCAGCCCCAAGTGATTGATGAGGTTCGCCTGATAGGCGGCGCCAAAGCCGTTGTCGATGTTGAGCACCGAGACCCTGCTCGCGCACGAGTCGAGCATAGCCAGCAGAGCCGTGAGGCCCTCGAAGCTCGCCCCATATCGAGAGCAGCATAGCCAAGCTCTTCCACCGGGGCGCGTCCAAGACGGTCGGCAGCGTCGTCGGGCGACACAGCGCCCATCGCCACCTGCCCAAGTAGCTCTTTCAACTCGCCACGCTCCATCTATCGCACCTCC
Organism: uncultured Collinsella sp.; assembly: GCA_958348985.1. Lineage (GTDB taxonomy): Bacteria > Actinomycetota > Coriobacteriia > Coriobacteriales > Coriobacteriaceae > Collinsella. The sequence goes on from CATWBG010000005.1 coordinate 127,398, forward strand.
ACGGGTCCGTTACTTCTTTCCCTTGAACCCGGTACGGCGGCGACTGCCGCCAAAGGCCGAGCCCTTACGAGCGCCCGCGCGCAGACGCTCGATGATCTCTTCCTCGGTGCCGCCCTCGGCAACCGCTTTGAGCTGCACGAGCGCATCGCGCAGATTCGCCGCCTGCTCGAAATCCATCGCCTCGGATGCGGCGCGCATGTCCTCTTCCATCGCGGCGATCACGCGCAAAAGCTCGGCATGGGGCAGCTTGGCCATCTCCTGCGCCAACTCGGAACCCGTTTGTTCAGGCGTATCGCCAGTAGCGCCCTCCCCGCCCGCCGGCGTGAAAAACTCGCCGTGGCCCAGCGTATCCCCGCGGCTGCGGTCGCGCTTGCCCACGTTCTCCGTAGCCTCGGCGATAAAACTCGAAATGTCGTTGATGGCCTTGCGCACCGTCTTGGGCTCGATATGGTGCTCCTCGTTGTACGCCATCTGAATCTCGCGGCGGCGCTGCGTCTCGTCAATAGCTTCGCGCATAGAATCGGTGACAGTGTCGGCATACATGATGACCTCGCCCTCAGCATTTCGCGCCGCACGGCCGATTGTTTGGATAAGGGAGCGGCGATTGCGCAGAAAACCCTCTTTATCTGCATCGAGAATCGCCACAAGCGACACCTCGGGCAAATCCAAGCCCTCGCGCAGCAGGTTGATGCCCACAAGCACGTCAATCTTTCCACGGCGTAGGTCGCGCAGAATCTCGACGCGATCCATCGTGGCCGTATCCGAGTGCATATAGTTGACCTTCACGCCCGCATCAAGCAGATAGTCCGTCAGGTCCTCCGCCATGCGCTTGGTGAGCGTGGTCACAAGCACGCGCTCATGGCGCGCCGTGCGCTCGCGAATCTCATCCAGCAGGTCGTCGATCTGCCCGCGCACGGGTCGCACGTCGATTTTAGGGTCGAGCAAGCCCGTAGGACGAATAATCTGCTCCACGTTGTTTTGAGACGCGCGAAGCTCGTAATCACCAGGCGTTGCCGAAACATAGATAAACTGCGGGATACGCGCCTCAAACTCATCGAACCGCAAGGGTCGGTTGTCGAGCGCCGAGGGCAGACGAAAACCGTGCTCCACCAGCGTCACCTTGCGGGAGCGGTCGCCCTCGTGCATGCCGCGAATCTGCGGCACCGTGACATGGCTCTCGTCGATAATGCAAAGCATGTCCTTGGGGAAGTAATCGATAAGCGTAAAAGGCGGCTCTCCGGGACGGCGCCCATCGAGGTGGCGTGAATAGTTCTCGATACCCGTGCAAAAACCCATCGTCTCGAGCAGCTCAAGGTCGTAATCGGTTCGTTGCTGCAAGCGCTGCGCCTCGAGCAGCTTGTCCTCGGCCTTGAGCTCGGCCACGCGCTGCTCGCACTCCTCCTCGATGGTCTTGAGAGCCGCTGTCACCTTGGGTTTCTCGGTCACGTAGTGCGAGGCGGGCCACACAGGGATGGCATCGTACTCACGCAGAAGCTCGCCTGTGACCTCATCGATCTCGGCAATGAGCTCTACCTCGTCACCAAAGAACTCAAAGCGCAAGGGGTGCTCTGCATACGGAGGATAGACATCGACCACGTCGCCGCGCACACGAAACGTACCGCGTGCAAGGTCATAGTCATTGCGATCGTATTGGATATCAATCAGCGCGTGGATAAAATCATCGCGCTCAAGGGGCACCTTCTTGTCCACATTGGGAGCCAGACCCGCATAGTCCTCCGGGCTGCCGATACCGTAGATGCACGAGACACTCGCGACCACGATCACGTCGCGGCGCGAGAGCAGCGACGCCGTCGCCTGATGACGCAACATCTCGACCTCTTCGTTAATGGAAGAGTCCTTCTCGATATACGTGTCGCTTTGCGGAACATACGCTTCTGGCTGATAGTAGTCGTAGTACGAGACGAAGTAGACCACGGCATTATTGGGGAAAAACTCGCGTAGCTCAGAGGCCAGCTGCGCCGCAAGTGTCTTATTGGGCGCCATGACAAGCGTTGGCTTACCCACTGCTTCGATGGTCTTTGCCATGGTAAACGTCTTGCCCGAGCCGGTCACGCCCAGCAGGACTTGGTAGCGGTCCCCCGCCTCCACCCCAGCCCTAAGCGACTCGATCGCCTGCGGCTGGTCACCCGAAGGCTCGTAGGGTGCCACAACCTTAAAGTGCACGTCCTCGCCCGCGACTCCGAACCGTTTGAGCTCTCCGCCCACACGTTCGACCTCGAATGCGGTCATCGTGCATCACCTCGATCAATCGTTAAAAACTATGAGGATACAAGTCTTGATAGCGCTCGCACGCATTGGTCACGCGTGCCAGATAGGCCTGAGTTTCGGGAAACGCGATCGCATCCTGCAGCGATGTCTCCCTTTGGGCCCACTGCTCCACATTGCCCATTCCCGCATTGTACGCGGCAATGGCCTTATCGGTCGAACCGTTGAAGTAGGAAATGAGATACGAAAGGTAGGCGCAGCCAAACTCGATATTCGTAGCTGGGTCGCTCAGGTTCGAGACATCATAGGAAGAGTCGACGAGACCCAGGCTGATCATATCGCTCGCCGTCTCGGGCATGAGCTGCATAAGGCCCTTCGCACCCCGATCGGACCTCGCATCTTCATCCCACCCCGACTCGGTCTCGATCACCGCTGCAACAAGATAGGGGTCGACCCCGTGCCGCGTCGCCGAATCGACAATCTGTTCCTCGTGAGAAAGCGGATAGAACAAGCGAAGCAAAGGTGCGGGTGCCGCCGCGTAGGCGAGCGCAGCGATGCCAAAGGCCATCATGCACAAAAAGGGAACGACGCGGTACCACGCAAACAAACGAGGGGCTCTGATTTTAGTCATCAGTCTCTCCCGCCCGATCAAAACCATGGCACGCAAGCCACGCGTCAAGTGCCGCCTCGAGGCGGCCATCAGCAGCCGCATTGTCAAAGACAATCGAAGACCATGCTTTAAGCTGTTCGTCGCTCGGCTGCAGAGCTGCACGACGTTCAAAATCGTCGGGAGCCATACCGCGCGCGATGGCGCGCCCACGACGCACATCGAGCGGCGCCCAAACAGTCGCCACCTCGTCGGCAAGCGAAAAAGCATCCAAAAAAGATGCAGGGGCAGAAACCTCGACCACGGCAAAAGGAACGTTTGGCTGCGTTGCCACACAGCAGCCATAGGGCAACAAACGATCGGCCAGGCGCTCGACAAGCACCGGATGCACGATATCGTTGAGTTTTGCCGTCTGCTCATCATCCGCAAACGCACGGCTTGCCAGGCGAGCCGTTACGACGCCGCCGGTTTCATCCAGAATATCCCAGCCAAAACAATCGGCAAGTTCTGCCACAACGGCAGAACCCGGCTGGTACAGATCTTTTGCCATCCGGTCCAAATCGATACGTAAACCGCCCGCGCGCTCGAGATAGCGTGCCGCATACGACTTGCCCGATGCTATGTTGCCTAAAAGAAATAACGTAAACATGAGCCTTATTGAAACATAAATAAAGAGCCAAAGGGACAGTCCCTTTGGCTCTCAGGAAAACCTATGCCGAATCTTCGCGTTAGGCGCTATATGCTAGGCCAACTCGCGGTTACGCTCGGCGCACGCGAGCATCGCATCGACCACGGTCGCGCGCAGACCACCGCGCTCGAGCTCGGCCACGGCAGCAATCGTCGTGCCGGCAGGCGAACTCACCATGTCCTTGAGCACAGCGGGATGCGTGCCGGTCTCTTGCAGATACTTGGCAGTGCCCAAAACTGCCTGTTCGGCCATAGCGTAAGCCTGAGCGCGCGGCATGCCCTCGATGACCGCGGCGTCTGCCATAGCCTCGATAAACAGGCACACATAGGCAGGAGCAGAGCCAGAGACGGCGACAACCGCGTCCATCAGATGCTCGGGGATAAACTCAGCTTTGCCAAAAGCGCAGAACAGCTCGTGAACACGCTCGCGCTCTGCCTCGGTCACGTTATCGTTCGGGCACAGGGCGCTCATCGACTCGCCCACCATTGCGGCCAGGTTGGGCATAACGCGCACGATCTTATGGTCGGCACCCAAAAGGCCCTCGAGGCGCTCAAGGGAAACGCCGGCAGCAATGGAGATGATAACGGCATCCTTATCGACGGACGGGGCAAACGCTTTGACGACACCATCAAGATACTGCGGCTTCACAGCGATGATGATGCTCTTGGTGCCCGCCACGGCTTCGCTGTTGTCACAAGTTCCCTGGCAGCCAAGCTCGCCTGTGAGCCTCTGCTGCGACGCCTCGTTCACATCTGCGACCGTAACGTCCTGAGCGGCCACGAGACCGGAGCCCACGATGCCCTTGAGCATCGCAGTACCCATGTTTCCGCAACCGATAAGTGCCAGTTCCTTAGCCATATCTCTATCCTCTCAATTCGGCGATGTGACAGATGCCCACTGTGACAAAAGTCCACGGGTTTATTTTGTCACATTGCGGTCGTGCCTATAGATTTACCAGAGTAGTCTAGAACGACTGCTCGGTACGATTGATGATTTCGTTTTGAAGCTCCGTACCCAGGTTGCACCACTTCTCGGAGAAACCTGCCACGCGGACGATAAGGTCCTTGTAGTTCTCCGGATGCTTTTGAGCATCTAACAGCGTCTCCTTGTCGATGATGTTGAACTGGATGTGGTGGCCGTCCATGTCAAAGTAGCTGCGCACCAGATCGGCCAGGTTCTCGATACCCTTGTCGCCGGCAATGGAGCTTGGCGTGAACTTCTGGTTGAGCAGAGTGCCGCCTGTTGCCGCGTGGTCCATCTTGGCGCACGACTTGATAACTGCCGTAGGGCCGTTGACGTCGGCGGAGCGCTCGGGCGAGATGCCGTCGGAAACAGGCTCGCCAGAGAGACGGCCGGAAGGAGATGCGCCCGTAACCTCGCCAAAGTAGATATGGCAGGTGGTGGGCAGCATGTCGATACGCCACTCGCCGCGGCGCATGTTGGGCCTACCGGTAATGGTGTCGTGGAAGTACTGGAACACCGCACGCATGATGTCGTCGGCGTAATCGTCGTCGTTACCAAACTTAGGCGTCTTGCGGCTCACGAGATTGCGAATCAGCTGATACTTCTCGCCCTCAAAGTTGTGATCGATAGCCTCAAGCAGCTCATCCATGGTGAAGCGCTTCTCGTCATAGACGTTGTACTTGAGCGAGGAGAGGGCGTCGGTGATGGAGCCGATGCCCACGCCCTGGAGGTATGTGGTGTTGTAGCGAGCGCCACCGGCGTTGTAATCCTCGCCGCGGGCGATGCAGTCCTCGGTCAGAAGCGACATGTAGGGCACGGGATTGTACTTGGCGGTCAGCTGAGTGTTGATGTTCGAGCCGTTGACCTTAACATCCTCGAAGTACTTGACCTGCTTCTTATAGGCGTCGAAGAGCTCCTCGAAGGTCTCGAAATCGCGCGGGTCGCCAGTCTCGATACCGATCATCTTGCCAGAACGAGGGTCGACACCGTTGTTAAGCGTAACCTCGAGAATCTTAGGCAGATTGAAGTAGCCGGTCAGAGGATAGGCCTCATAGCCCCAGCAACCGGTCTCAACACAACCCGAAGAACCACCATGACGGGCATCGGCCAGGCTCTTGCCGGCATTGAGCTGCTCGTCGATGATCTCCTCGGTGTTGTAGAAGGCGGGCTGGCCCCAACCGGCGCGAGCGACCTCACAAGCGCGCTTCAGGAACTTGCGCGGGGTCTTGCGACTGATTTGCACGTTAGAGTTGGGCTGGATGAACATCATCTCGCCCATGCAGTCGAGAATGATGTAGGAGACGTCGTTCACGCCATTCTTGCCGTCCGGGGTAACACCGCCGGTGTTGATGTTGGCGAAGTCGGAATAGGTGCCGGACTCCTTGAGGGTCACACCCACCTTGGGAGGTGCGGGCTGACTGTTGAACTTGACCCACAGGCACTCAAGAAGCTCGAGGGCGTGCTCGCGGTCAAGACGGCCAGCGGCAACGTCGGCCTGATAGTACGGGTTCAGATGCTGGTCGAGACGGCCCGGGGTGTAAGCGTCCCACGGGTTCGTCTCGCTGGTGACAGCGAGGTGGATAAACCAGTAGCGTTGAATCCACTGCCAGTAGGTCTTGGGGCGCTCATTGGCCACAACGCGGCAGTTCTCAGAGATCTGGCGCAGCTCCTCAGCACGCTTGGAATCGCTCTCCTCCTCAGCCATCTTGGCAGCAAGGTCGGCATAGCGGTTGGCAAGCACGGTGGTTGCGTCAACGGCGATAAGCATACCGCGCAGCTCGTCACGCTTCTCGAGAGCCCGATTGTCGTTCAGATAGTCAATGGCATCGAGAGCATCCTGGATCTCCTGCTTGATCTCGGCAAAGCCATGGGTCACGCCGCGCTCAGAGCCCAGGCAGGTATGACCGCCGGCACGCTGCTCATAGAACTCAGTGAAGATGCCGGCCTCAAAAGCGAGGTGCCACTGCTCGGTCTGGGCAGCCATGATCTTCTCGCGAAAAGCGCGGTTCTTCCAATACGGAATGATGATCTGCTCCTGGACGCGCAGGTCGTCCTCGGTAACCTTAAAGTTGACCTGCTCACGATCGTTCATGTTGTGCATGTCCTCGAGCGTGTGGCAGCAAAGCTCGGGGAAGGTCGGGGCAGCCTGAGGACCGCGACCCTTCTCGCCCACAATCAGCTCGCCGGGCTCGATGCGAATGGTCTTGCGCTCAAAGTAGTCATGGAGCATCTGGCCGCGAAGCTCGGGGATCGAAAGAGAGCCCTCATAGCGCTTGTATGTCTCGGTTTCGATGAGCGCTCGCTCCATATCGATGTACGGCTGCGTGGTCTCGCTCTGATGACGGAGCATCTTGACACGGTCGTTCATGCCGCGATCCTCCTGCCATGTGGCATGGCTGGTTTCACGCGTCGGGGCCGCATGAGAGGACACTGCCTTCAAGGCCTCTTCAATCGCGGCGAACTCTGCCAATTCCAATTCCTTTACGTTTTCCATCATTACCCTCCAATTTGAACGTTATCGAACCCATGCTGCAAAAACAGATCTTTCAGGTACTCCATGCGCTCTTCGCTTGGAACCTGCAAGTCACGCGCTAAATATGGCCTTCCCAGACGTGTATATTTGCTGCTTCCTGTTGTATGGTACGGAAGCAGATTCACCGGCGGCATTCCCACATGGCTTTTGAGGTACTCAATGACAGCGAGCATGCTCTCATCGTCATCGTTTACCGTTCCAATGGTCGGAATGCGAATGTTGAGCGATGCGCCGTTATGGGCCAAAAACTCGAGATTTCGAAGAATGACATCGTTTGAACGGCCCATATATTTGATGTGCTTCTCTTCGTCGATCATCTTGATGTCATAGAGCCATGTATCAACGTAAGGAAGCAGACGACGATAGGTGCCCAAAGGCGCATAGCCGCACGTGTCGATGGCGATATCGATGCCCTCAAAGTGAAGCTTGCGGCAAAGCTCCTCCATGAAATCGGGGTCCTGGACCATGCATTCACCGCCCGAAAGCGTAACGCCGCCTCCGGAGCGCTCGTAGAACTGCTGGTCCTCCTGGGCCTTCTTAACAAGCTCATCCACCGTATAGCGCTGGGTTCCCACGATCTCGCGACATTCGTTTGGGCACCAATCCAGGCAAGCTCCGCACGTTACGCACGTGCCCTTACTCGTGTGAGCGCGCCCATCGTCTCCAATGGTCACCGCATCGTGCGGACACGCCTTAGCACACAGCCCGCACCCCGTGCATTTGCCGGGATCGAACATCAACTCGCGGTCAAAGCTCTGGCTCTCGGGGTTATGGCACCACCAGCACGACAGCAAGCAACCCTTGAAAAAAATCGACGTGCGGATTCCGTGGCCATCGTGTACCGAGAACTTTTGAACATTGATGACAGCTGGCAATTTCATTTCAGGTCAGTCCCGTTCCTATGCAATGCCGATGAGCATGCAGAGTACATTTGCCAAGACGCCTGCAGCAAGGCCGCCCACCAGATGCGTCACGATCGCAAAACCGGTGAACTCGGTGCCCTTCAGGTCATCGAGCATCGGAACGTGCGTAGAGAGGAAGCCGCTCCAGCAAAAGCAGATTGCCGTGAGTACCGCGATATCCTTGGCGCCGAGCAGCCCACCCTGGAGCAGGCCGGCAACAAGGCTCATAGAAGCGCCGGCAGAGGCCAGCGAGGTTGCCACGACGCTCAGGGCCTCCATGTGCGTAAAGCCAAAAAGCGGGGTGATGATGAAATCAATCTTTCCGGCCAACCAGGGAAGGAAATACACGCCTTCGTAGGCGGCACCCGTATAGAAGCCGCCCTCGCCCGCACCGTTAGAAAGCATCATGACGATCGTGCAGATGATAAGAACACCTGGGATGATGGCGAGACCAAGCTGAACGCCGTCCTTACCGCCGTCAATCAAGGAAGACATCGCGCGCATGGCAACGCCGCCCTCACGAATGGCACGTTTGCCCTCGGGGAGCTCCACACCGTCGTCATCCATCTCATAGGCGTCAACTGCATCCTGCTCTTTACCAAACTTACGGGCGCAAGGAATGAGCAGCAGGCGAGTCGAGAGAATGCCGCCCAGAATAGCGCATAGGCTACCGATTCCAGCAGGAAGGATGGTGTCGACGCCGTTGGTGCCAGAGAGGCCCAGGACAGCACCCACAACAATCATGCCGATGCCGAAGCAAGTACCGAAGTTAACAAGCGCAGGTATCTGATAGCGCTTGAAATAGCGCATGAAGCCACGGTTATGGATAAAGGTGCAGATTGCGGGATTATCGGACAGGAAGGTCGCGATAGCACCTACGGATGCCGCACCAGGCAAACCAAAAAGCGGTTTCATCAGCGGGGTGATCAACGTATTGAGCATAGCCACAACACCAAACTCGGTGAAAAGGGAACCGAGGGCACCGCACACAACGGCTATGGCCATGATATAGAAGCAGGTATCCAGAAGCAGGGCATACGCCGTCTTCATAAGCGTGGAGATCATGTTGGTGCCGCCCATAACCATAGCCATAGGAACAAACAGCACACACAGGCCAACGAGGCAGCCAATCCACTCCGGGCCCAACTCTTTGGTAAAACGAACCTTGGGAGCCGCATCCTGATCCGTAGACCCGCTGTCAGCCATCGGCAAATCTTGAAGCATTTCAGCAGTCGCTTCCTCTTGAACTTGCACGCTCTTGGACATTTAAACCCCTTCCGAGCACGACAAAAGAACAGACAGAAAACGGACGGCATCGCAGTGACGTCCAGGAAGTCTGGGCCAAACCGCGATACCGTCCGTAGGCATACAAACAAAAAACGGTATCGCAGCAGACAGGGAGACTTCCAAGTCAAACCGCGATACCGTCCGTACGTGCTGTTCTATGCACTTCTCCACCCAAAGATTGACCATCCAAGGGCGCTATTGCGCTCGGTAGCAGGCAAAACAAATTCGTTGTTTCGCAAGACTATTTTCGATGAAATGAAAGACGAAACATGATTGAAACGTATCAAAGGCTGTTAAAGGTAGGAATTATAAGATGAACGGTATTAACGAAAACGAGCCATCTTATGAAGTCAAGAATTGCCTTTCATATCAAACAAACGAAGGTCATATCTACGAAAAGCCGGATTGCGGAGAAGCTTCTGAAAAAGCCCCGAGCGTTTCCATAAATAGTCAAGCACCGATAGCCGCAAATGTGTCATCAAAGCCAGGAGCGTGCTTAGTAGCCACACAGTCTCATATCCGTAAAAAAACAGGCGTAACGATCACGAAATCGCTTCTCAACCAAAATAGGTGCCATCCAGGTGCACAAAGCAAAATACTAAAAGAAGTAAAAAGCTATATCAAAGTTGAGCAAGATCAGTCACAGCCGCTCTAAGGGCAGCAGACCCCGCTTTAGGGCCTTATCAATCAACTCAAGCCACTCCCGCCACGCCGTGAAAAAGGCGAGAAGGGCCCACTGGCAAAGACATAGGACTCATTGACTGAGGAGAGAAACGGGTTCTGAAGAGGCTGCCGGTAAGCGAATTGAAACGGACCGGCCTTGGAGCAGGCAAGCTACGTGGCCGGAAGGACGCGCGGCCCATCCACACCCATCTGCAGACAAGGCGGGGTGCCGGCATGAAAAAAGGGCCCCGGAGGGCCCTCGGCTGAACGGTATGGGGAGAAAGAAGGGGGCGCCGCGGAGGTGGTCCCCCGCGGCGCCCCCGCGCCCGAGCCCGCGATAT
>CATWBG010000006.1:0-114460 GCA_958348985.1 uncultured Collinsella sp.
GTGCGCTAACCCTAAATCCCCTGATAAATCAGGATTTAAGCTGCACACTATGGCCAAAAATGGTGTGCAGGATAGTGTGCATGGTGTGCAGGGTAGTGTGCACGAACGACGGAACGCACGTGCCAAGCCCATGCCGCACCCCTTCTGTACGTCCACCCACATCCAACCGCCGCCCGCAGGGCGGCCACCCTTGCATCGAGCGAACGCGAGATGCGCAAGGGCGCTCGAATATCCCTCAGACCGCTTCAGAGGCGTTTTAAGGCACGAAAAAAGCCCGAGGAGTACACGAGTACCCCAACGGGCTTAAAACGTCTTAAAACGCAAATTACGGCGTCTCGTGGCAACGAAAACGGAAAGGGGACGCCATCAGGCGTCCCCCAACCTATACACAAGCGCAAACTCGTTCTTGTAAAAGAAGAGTTCGACGCTTCCTCTTTTGGTGGAGACGAGGGGAATCGAACCCCTGACCTCTTGACTGCCAGTCAAGCGCTCTCCCAGCTGAGCTACGCCCCCAAGCAACAAAAAAGAACTATACGGGAATGTATTTGAACGTGCAAGTACTTTTTGCCAATTCGTTTAATTTTCTGTCGCGTGGCTGAGCATCCCATCGATTTTCATGAAAATGAGGTCGAAGACGGCGTCGCTTGGCTCTCCGTAGGTGAGGATGTCAGTAGGTGAGGATGTCGGCCAGTGCCTTAGTAGGTTCGACATAGCGATTGTGCATGGGCTTTACCGATGTTAGGTATTGATCGATGATGCCCTCAAGGCAGCGCCCCCGTTCCGCCACGTCGCGTCGGATTCGACGCAGGATGCGCTCATTAGCGTCTACCTCGATAAAGATCGTCACATCACAGAGGTCCCGCAGGCGCTTGTCGGCAAGAAGGAGGATACCCTCGACGAGAATCGCCGGCCGCGGCTGAACCTCGACGGTCTTATCAAGGCGATTGTGCTGGAAGAAATCGTACACAGGACTTTGGATTGCGTGTCCGCGCTTGAGTTTCTCGAGATGTTTGACGAGCAAATCGGTCTCAAGCGAATCGGGATAATCGTAGCTCATTGCCGCGCGCTGCTTAAAGGCGGCGCCGACCTGCTCGCGATAGTAGCTGTCGTAGTGAAGGATCGCTATCTCATCGCCAAAGCGTCCTTCAATCTTGTTGAGGAAGGTTGATTTGCCCGAACCCGAGACGTCGGCGATACCGATGATATAGGGCTGCACGACGTTTCCTTTTGGGCCTGTGTTGCCTGAGCGTTTGAGTATAGGGGCTCGGCAGTGCTCGCCGGTGTACAAAGTGGGACGTGGTCCTGCGGCGATTTTGTCTGGCTTGAAGACTCGCAGCATGCCGTGCGTTGTTTTGGGGTTTGATGCGCGCTAGAGTTGCGCATGGCATTTGTGCAATTCGCGTCGAGAGGGAATGTATGGCCATCAAACTTGTGCTGAGCGATATCGATGGAACGCTTCTTCCGCGGGGGAATGTGGAGGTTGATCGTTGTGTCGTAGAGGCCTTTCATGCCCTGCTCGATGCCGGTCTTGCTGTAGGCCCTGCAAGCGGCCGGGCCCTTCCGGCGATTCTACCCGCCTTTGCTGGCGACGAGGCATGTGTGGCAACAGCTCTTGCCACGAACGGCATGCAAGTGTATACCGCGGGAAAGCTCGTGCACGAGGAGTATCTTGATCGCGAGGGCTTGGTTCAACTTGCTGCTGCCGTGCGCGAGGTGCCGCGCGCCGGTATGATTTGCTTCAAGGGAGCGGAAGTCTTTTTGGTAGAGGGCGAGCGCGATGTCCTCGCTCCCATTTTTCCCTCATATGCAGCTCATATTACGTCCGTGGACGCCGTGCCCAATTTTCCTGTGGTCAAGGCAAACGTCTTTGTCGATGCGGACGTTCGGGGTACGCAGGCGCTTATGGAGCGCCTTGAAGCAGTGGTGCCGCGCCTCGGTCTTAACACCCCCATGGCAGGGTTTATGAATGTGGTGCCGGTGGGGTACAGCAAGGCGACGGGCATCGACATTATCTGCCGTGAATTAGATGTCTCGCTTGATGAGGTTGTTGTATTCGGTGATGCCGACAACGACCTGGAGATGCTCGAGCACGTTCCCAACTCGGTGGCCGTGGCAAACGCTACGCCCCGCGCCGCTGCTGCCGCGCGCTGGCATATCGGATCGGTAGACGAGTCTGCTGTTCCGCAAGCCATGATGGCTATAGCGGCGGGGAGGTGGCCGTTTACTGCATAATGCCGGGCGCCGCGGCGAGTGGATGCGAACTCGAGGCCGGCGCCTGGCCGGTTAAAACGGTGCGATTCGCATGGCGGGCGTTCGAGTCGTAGCGACTGCGGGCGCCGCTCGATTTTTCGAGAAACCCTGAAGCGCCTGGCGATGTGTGCAGCCGGGGCAACCAAGGGGCAGCTCAGTATATAATCCAACCCATTGCACTGACCCCTCGTGAAAGGTCTCGCTCCATGGCAGATGTTTCCACTCCAGAAGAAGACGCGCTGTTCACGCCTCGCGGCCATGTGTCGCCCGTCACGGCCATTCCTCTGGCTCTCCAGCACGTTCTCGCCGCCTTTGCGGCAATCGTCACGCCTGCCATCATCGTGGCATCGGTCTGCGGCTTTTCTGCTGCCGAGGAGGCCCGTATCATCCAGGCGGCTCTCGTGCTCTCTGCAGTGGATACGCTTTTGCAACAGTTTCCGCTGTTTGGCCGCATTGGATCGGGCCTGCCCATCGTCATGGGCGCGAGCTTTACGTTTGTTCCGGCGTTTCAGGCCATCGGTGTCGAGATGGGCTTTGAGGCCGTACTTGGAGCGCAGCTTGTTGGCGGTCTGCTTGTTGTCGTGTTCGGCCTGGCGTTTCGCCGCCTGCACTTCTTGTTCCCGCCAGTCGTGATGGGAACCGTCATCTTTGTTATCGGTTTGTCGCTGTGTCCCGTTGCCGTTAAGTCCATGGCTGGCGGACAGGGAAGCGCTGGCTTTGGTGACCTTTCCAATTGGATCGTTGCCATCGCGACCTTTGTCGTTACCTTTGCCGTGGGCAACTACGCGCGTGGCACCCTCAAGCTCGGTGGCATTCTTCTGGGCATCCTTTCGGGATTTGTCATTGATGCCCTTATGGGCATGGTCGATCTTTCCGGTGTGGGCACGGCGGCCTGGTTTGCGCTGCCCACCATCTTGCCGTACAAGATTGTTTTCGACCCCGCTGCTTGTACCATGATCGGTGTGGTCTCTATCGTCAATGTCGTGCAAGTCATGGGCGAGCTTTCGGCCGTGTCCTCTGCTGGTCTTGATCGCGAGGCAACGGATGCCGAGCTTTCCGGTGGTATGGTTGCAACCGGCGCCGTGGGCGCCGTGGCTGCGCTGTTTGGCACCATTCCCACGGTCACGTACGGGCAGAACGTGGGCATCATCGCTGAGAACAAGGTTGTGAATCGCGTGGTATTCACCATTGCTGCCCTCGTCTTGCTTGCCGGCGGCTTGCTTCCTAAGTTTGCAGCGCTGCTTACGTCTATTCCGCAGCCCGTTATCGGCGGCGCTACCATCGGCGTGTTCGCAACCATTGGCATGAACGGCGTGGTCATGTTCGCGCGCGAGGGGCTATCCGGCCGTGATTGCACGCTCATGGGCCTGGCGGTTGCTTTTGGCGTCGGCATCGAACAGTCTGTTGGCGCGCTCGCCGGTGCCGGTTTCCCCGCATGGGTCAATACTGTGTTTGGCACTTCCTCCATCGCTGTGGCGACCGTTGTGGCGGTCATTTTGAATCTTGTGCTTCCCCGGGAGGAGAAGGCGTCCGAGTAGCGTTGACACCGGGCGGATTTAGGCTGCGGAGCGCCATTTGCTGCGACGCCTCGCTGCGGCGATGCTTCCGGTGCTCTGCCCGACGGCGAGCGGCCGGCAGGTGTTCGTGCGCTTTGCGATGGCCAGTGCCGCGCCGTGTGTTTCTCGAGGGCTATCGGGAGTTGGCCGCCAGGAGTTGCCTGCCGGGAGTTGGCCGCCGGGAGTCTGCGCGCTTCTCGACGACCGGCGGTTTTTCTTTCGGTGAGAATGAATGGCGGATCTGCATGCATTCATCTTGCCGTTCGCTCCGAATGATTGGCGGGTCTGCATGCGTTCCTCCATCTTGCCGTTCTGAATGACCGGCGGTTTTTCTTTCGTTTGAGAACGAATGGCGGATCTGCATGCGTTTGCGGGAGGGAATCTGCTGAATAACGCGCGAGTTTCCGCCACTCATTTCGAAAACGTATGTATTTCCGCCGCTCATTCGTCGGGAATGTCCTGGATGGATGCCGAAGTGGACAAGGGGGAGATGCCCGGCGGTTCTACATACGTTTTGGGTTGCCGCGGCGGACGACTGGCGGTTCTGCATGCGTTTTGGGTTGCCGCGGCGGACGACTGGCGGCTTTTCGTTTGTTCTGGACTGGCTGGCAAAATCGCTGGCGGAAGTCCGCGTCTTTTCTAAATGGCTGGCGGAAAACGGTGCATTAAACGACTGTTTTCCGCCATTTTTTGTTTGAGAAATCGCCATTCATCTGCGATTGTATGTAAAACCGCCATTCATCGGGGGCGGGCTCATGCCCCCAGGAGGAGCCCATCGCCTGCACGAGCTGCCGCAGTGCAGCGGGCGGACTTACGTCTGTTGATGCTCGCTAAGAAGTGATCCGAGTAATCATCGGGAAATGAGCACCGTGAGCACGAAAAATTGAGCAGTTTAAGCAAGAGGGCCAAGATCTAGGGCCCGCGTTTCCTGTCAGTTTTTTCGACTCGCTGACTGAGAAGAGGCGACCTGAAAATCGCTGTTTAAAACGATGGAAGGTTCGCCGCCCGGTTAGGTTTTCCTGTATGGACTCTATTGCTTATGTTGGATCCAAGGCGCTCAGCCCGTGTTCCCGCCGCCTAACTCGGATTCCGTTCCATGCTCATGTCCTATCTTTTGGCTTGGATTTTTCCGCCTGGTTTCATTTTTCGCGTTCAGAGACTGTCGCCGGGGGCACCGAGACGGGGAGAATCGCTCAACGGGATTCTTGGAATGCCCGCAAGCTCCATTTTTCTATAGAGACGTTCCGGTACATTCACGTCTTCCATGGTGAACCTCATGACCGTGAAGCCTGCTAATGAAAGACGTGATTCGCGTTGCCGCTCGCGCATCATGACGTTGAGCGCATGTTGTTCGTCATCTTCTGTCTTGGCTGCGCGGTATTTTTCGAGCCCATCGAGCTCGCCGATAACGGGTTTTGGGAGGTGAGGCCAGAGGAAATCGATACGATAGGGGTTTCCTGGATGCTCGGGATCGTCGATTTCGACCTGTAGATCGGGCGTTTCCCATCCGCCTTCGATCATTACGGCGCGCGCTTTCGATTCCCCACCGTTCTCTGATCTTCCGTCGGCGTAGCGAGCAACTCTGAGCGCACATGCTTTGCCGGGTCTGTTTTTCCCGATGCATAGAAACTGGGTGTACAACTGCCTGCTATCCATGTCGTTGTTTCGCAGAAAAGAGTCGGCAACAATCAGTCCTTCCGAGAAACCTCCGCGTGCGGCGCAGCAAAAGACCGTCTCGACCTCTGGGGTAGTTTTAAGTCCATTGATGGTGACGACCGAGAGCTGAGACGGACGATAGCGGACCACGCCAGTTGGCGCCTCTCCGCAATGATTGGCTGGTGAGGCGATGTGGATTGCGCGAAGCTGCTTTTTCGACACCGCAAGTCCTTGGATGACAGCAGCGCTAAACGAGCAAAACACCCAATCCGGATGTTTTACGGCCATACTTCGCAGGACGTGGAGATAGCGTTGCCGATCACCGAGCTTGTTCCAGCAGTCGACAGGCGCGAATACTCCGGGCCGTGGCTCTACGACCTTTTTCTGGTTCATTCGTCTTTTGAGCAGTTGATAGTCGCGCTGCATAGCGGGAGCCAGACATGCCCCGCGCGCGATGGCGTCTTCGAATTGCGCCGCGAGCCGCAGCTCTGCTTTTCTGCTGTTCATGATCGCCCCTCGAGTCTAGAGTTTTTTTTAAGGAGCGTATACGGTCGTATTCAGCGACTTTCCCCGTTGTCTTCCAAATAGCTGGACGGCTTTTCTGCAATATCTCCCCAAAAACTAACAGCGCTGGTCAATGACCTGTTGTGTGCGATTTGCTCACGGTTGTTTGCTGGGTGTTCGGTTTGCAGCATGGGTAAATTCAGCTCTTTTTCATAAAGACGCATGTCCGAGAATGAGTGCACGGCGAGCATTTGTGTAAACGCTGGGGCGTCACTTCCCTTTGAAGGACGATGGGACGTTGTTTGAAGCTGTCCTTTTGCCTGGCATGAAAGAGCGCTTTACGGTTGCTGATGGGGCTTATCTTTCGGAGCGGCAGCTTGCCGCCCGGGTTATGCCGGATCGCGTGCGGGTCTTAGGTGCGGCTCATCTTCCAAAGTAACGCTTCCGTTGGCCGTCTTAGGGATGCCTGGTCCGGTTGTCATCCATTGGATACAGAGGCTCCTGACGGGTACTGAGACGGGGGAAGGAGAGGCGACTGGCGATTTTGAGTGTGTTTTGCGGTTCCTGCAGCAGATGGTTGGCGGATTTTCTTCCGTTTAAGAACGAGCGGCGGATCCGGATACGTTTTTTGGCCCTCTAACTCCGAACGACTGGCGGTTTTTCATTCGTTTTTCGATGGTTGGCGGGTCTGTGTACGTTTTAGTGACGAATTTAGCCGGATAGCGAGTGATTTTCCGCCAGTTATTTCGGAAACGTTAGAATTTCCGCCAGTCATTTTCGCCAGGCATCGGAAAAAGCGCGATATTCGCCAATCATTTCGGAAACGTTAGAATTTCCGCCAGTCATCTGGCGCCGGGGACGGAGTGCAAAAAAGAGAAAGCCGTTTTAGTAGCCGTTTTAGATGGCCGTTACTGGAGAGTGGTTTTCAAACAACCGTTTTAGGCAGCCGTTATTGGAGAGGTTTTTAGGCAGCCGTTTTAGACGGCCGTTTTAGAGACCCGTTTTTGTAATGACGGGAAATCGGGCTTCGGACAGAGTGTGGTAATCGAAAGGAAAGCCGCCGTCTGCTGCTCACCACCAGTCGCCCGCGACCGATGCGGCACGTTGCGGATATGTGGATTTCACCTGCTTATAAAGCTTTTTGTGGCGCAGCCGGCAAAACACGCGTATAGTAACGACTGTTTTGTCGGCTCCTGTCGAGGTTTCGTCATGTCTGCTTTAGCCATAAGGGCATGTCGTACGACAGGAGGCATGAGGATAACCCGCAGCTCACGGATGGTGAGTTACGTGGCCAAGCCCCATGCTTAAAACCCCATGAAGGAGTGAACAATGGCTGAAGAGAAGTACGTCCCGCGTCTCAAGACCAAGTACCAAAACGAAGTCAAGCAGGCTCTGCACGACAAGTTCCAGTACGAGAATGTCATGATGATCCCGAAGTTCGAGAAGATCGTCGTGAACATGGGTGTCGGCGAGGCCGCTACCGATTCCAAGGCAATCGAGGGCGCTGTCCGCGACCTGCGCGCCATCACCGGCCAGCAGCCGATGGTGACCCGTGCTCGTAAGTCCATCGCTACCTTCCACCTGCGTGCCGGTATGCCCATCGGCGCCAAGGTCACCCTGCGCGGCGACCGCATGTGGGAGTTCTTCGATCGTCTGACCTCTGTGGCGATTCCCCGCATCCGCGACTTCCGTGGCATTTCCGCTAAGAGCTTCGACGGCCGTGGCAACTTCTCCATGGGCGTTACCGAGCAGCTCATCTTCCCCGAGATCGACTTCGATTCCGTCGATCATCAGCGTGGTATGGATATCACCATCGTGACGACCGCGAAGACCGACGAAGAGGCCAAGGCCCTTCTCGACGCCTTCGGGTTCCCGTTCAAGAAATAGGTTCATCTGCTCCGATACCGGCGGGCACGTGCAAGACGTTCGTGCCCGCCGCGGAGCGAACAATACTCAATGTGAGGAGGAAATAAGTGGCTAAGACATCGATGATCGTCAAGTGCAGCCGTGAGCCGAAGTTCTCGACGCGCAAGTACAGCCGTTGCCAGCGTTGCGGCCGTCCGCATTCGGTTTACCGCAAGTTCGGCCTGTGCCGTGTCTGCTTCCGCGAGCTTGCACTGAAGGGCGAGCTTCCCGGCATCAAGAAAGCCAGCTGGTAAGTCACTACCAGTGCATGCGGTGTGCAGCCGCAATGCAAGGAAGAACGTGCGAGGTAGGCTCAATCGCTATGGGCGAGGGAGAACCACTGCACGTGTTCATCAAGAACGAAGGAGAATCTGCATGAACGTCACAGACCCGATCGCAGACATGCTTACGCGTATTCGTAACGCAAACTCTGCGAACAAGGCCACGGTCTCCATGCCGAGCAGCAAGAAGCTCGTGGAGATCGCTCGTGTCATCTACGAGGAGGGCTTCATCGAGGGCTACACGGTGGAGGACACCATGCCCCAGAAGACCCTGCACATCACCCTCAAGTACGGTCCCAAGAAGGCTAAGGTCATCAACGGCATCCGCCGTATCTCCAAGCCCGGTCTGCGCAAGTACGCCGGCGTGAAGGACCTTCCCCGCGTCCGCGGTGGTCTTGGTACCGCGATCGTTTCTACCAGCAAGGGCGTTATGACCGACCGCGACTGCCGTGCTAACGGTGTCGGCGGCGAGATCATCGCTTTCGTCTGGTAATTGATTCGGCGAGTAGAAGGAAAAGGAGATCACCGTGTCTCGTATCGGTAATAAGCCTGTCCAGATTCCCGCTGGAGTCGAAGTGGCAGTCAACGGCACTCACGTGTCCGTCAAGGGTCCCAAGGGCACCCTTGAGAATGATTTCTATGAGAAGCTGACCATCGAGGTCGAGGGCGACACCCTGCATGTCTCCCGCCCCGATGACGAGCGTGAGACCCGCGCTATGCACGGCCTCACCCGCGCCCTCATCCACAACATGGTCGTGGGCGTTTCCGAGGGCTACGTCAAGGGCCTCGAGCTCGCCGGCGTCGGCTACCGTGTCCAGCTCAAGGGCAAGGACCTCGAGCTGTCCCTCGGTTATTCTCACCCCGTCAACTATGCAGCTCCCGAAGGCATCACCTTCGAGGTGCCCGATAACACGCACATCAACGTTAAGGGTATCAACAAGCAGCAGGTCGGCCAGGTTGCCGCGGAGATCCGCAGCAAGCGCGCCCCCGAGCCTTACAAGGGCAAGGGTATCCACTACGTTGGCGAGCACATCCGTCGTAAGCTCGGTAAGGCCGCTAAGTAGTAGGTCCCACCTAATGCGCAAGTCCGATACCCCGTTAGGTGTCGGCACTGACTTCTAAGGAGTATTCAGCATGAATAAGCATAAGGCGAAGTTGGCGGGTCTCAAGCGTCGTCAGCGTCGTGTTCGCGGTAAGGTCTCGGGCACTGCCGAGCGTCCGCGTCTGCGCGTTACCCGCACCAACGCCAATATCTACGCCCAGATCATCGACGATACCGAGGGCTCCCGTACCCTGGTTTCCGCTTCGACGCTCGAGGCTGAGTTCGAGGGCATGACCACCTCGAACAAGACGGCTGCCGAGAAGGTTGGCGAGCTCGTCGCCAAGCGCGCTCTCGAGGCCGGTATCACTACCGTCGCTTTCGACCGCGGTGGCCGCATCTATCACGGCCGCGTCAAGGCCCTCGCCGACGGCGCTCGCGCCGCTGGTCTCAAGTTCTAGGAGGTTTGTAGCACATGGCTCGTAATCAAAAGCAGCGCGAGGCCTCCGAGTTCGAGGAGCGCGTCGTTTTCATCAACCGTGTTTCCAAGACCGTCAAGGGCGGTCGCCGCATGTCCCTCGTCGCTCTCGTTGTCGTGGGCGATGGCAAGGGCAATGTTGGTCTTGGCATGGGTAAGTCCGCTGAGGTGCCCCTGGCTATCTCCAAGGCTTCCCTGGACGCCAAGAAGAACATGTTCCACGTGCCCGTGACCGAGGATGGCACCATTCCTCACGAGGTCGAGGGTCACTTCGGTGCTGGCCGCATCGTCATCAAGCCCGCTGTCGAGGGTACCGGCGTTATCGCCGGTGGCGCCGTGCGCCCCCTCTTCGAGCTTGCCGGCATCAAGAACGTCCTGTCCAAGTCTCTCGGTACCGACAACGGTCTGAACATCATCAAGGCCGCTTGCGAGGGCCTCAAGGAGCTCTCCGCTCCCGAGGATGTCGCCGCTCGTCGTGGTATCACCGTTTCCGAGATGTTTACCGGGAAGGTGAAGTAGGAATGGCTAACAGCATCAAGATTCGTCAGATTCGCAGCACCAACGGCTGCAAGGACGATCAGGTTAAGACCGTTCGCGCCCTCGGTCTTCACAGGATCCGTGAAGAGCGCGAGATCACTGATAACGAGAGCGTTCGCGGTATGCTCTTCAAGGTCAAGCACCTTGTCGAGATTGTAGAGGAGTAGCAATGCAGCTTCACGATCTTACTCCCGCACCGGGCTCTACGCACAAGCGTAAGCGTGTCGGTCGCGGTAATTCTTCCGGTCACGGCACCACTGCCGGCCGCGGCCAGAACGGCCAGGGTTCCCGTTCCGGTGGCACCAAGGGTGCCGGCTTCGAGGGTGGCCAGACCCCGCTCGCGATGCGTCTGCCTAAGCTCCCCGGCTTCCGCAACCCCCGTCGTATCGAGTACAGCCCGATCAACATCTCCGCTCTCGATGCCCGTTTCGAGGACGGCGCTGTGGTTGACGGTGCTGCTCTGAAGGCTGCTGGCCTCATCAAGAGCGAGTTCGAGCCCGTCAAGGTGCTCGGCAACGGCGAGATCAGCAAGAAACTCACGGTCAAGGTCGACAAGGCTTCGGCTTCTGCCAAGGCTAAGATCGAGGCCGCCGGAGGGTCGGTCGAGCTGCCGTGCTAACTGGTCTTAAAAACGCATTCTCTATCAAAGAGCTGCGCGGCAAGATCATTTTCACCATCGCCATGCTTGTGCTGTACCGTCTCGGTGCGCACATTCCCGTGCCCGGTATCCCCTTTCAGGGGATAACGGGCCTTTTCTCGAATACCGATACCTCGGTGGCTTCGGGTGCTATGGCCCTGCTGAACTTGTTCTCCGGTGGCGCTTTGGCGTATGTGTCGGTGTTCTCTTTGGGCATCATGCCTTACATTACGAGCTCGATCATCCTTCAGATGCTTCAGGCCGTGGTACCGTCTTTGCACGAGCTGGCTCGTGAGGGTGAGGTCGGTCAGACCAAGATCACCCAGTATTCGCGTTATCTCACGCTTGCTCTCGCGATTCTGAACTCGATCGGTTATCTGTTCCTGTTCAAGAGCTTTGGTATCAGCTTCAATGGCGCCGATGCTCCCGAGATCATTTTCGATATCGTGATCGTGGGCACCCTCGTTGCCGGCGCTATGCTCATCATGTGGATGGGCGAGCTCATCACTCAGCGTGGTATCGGCAATGGCATGAGCCTTATCATCTTCGCCAACATCATGGCGGGCCTGCCCCAGTCGATTTACTCGAGTGTTGAGAACGGAAGCAGCGGCATCCTGATGACCGTTATCGTTTGCGTCGTCATCTTGATCGTCATTCCGCTGATCGTCTACATCGAGCGTGGCCAGCGTCGTATTCCGGTGCAGTATGCCAAGCGCGTTGTCGGTCGTCGTATGATGGGCGGCCAGTCCACGTATCTCCCCATTAAGGTCAATACGGCGGGCGTCATACCCATTATCTTTGCGAGTGCACTTCTGTACTTCCCGGCGCAGATCGCTGTGTTCTTCCCTGGTGTGGCTTGGATTCAGGTCGTCGCTGGTGCGCTGTCTTCTGGTTGGCTCAACTGGGTGCTTAACGTCGTGCTCATCGTGTTCTTTGCGTACTTCTACACTTCTATGGTGTTCAATCCTGAGGATACTGCCGATAACTTGCAGAAGCAGGGCGGCTTTATCCCTGGCGTGCGCCCGGGTCGCGCTACTGCTGCCTACATCAAGAACGCGCTGTCCAAGATCACCCTGCCTTCTGCCATCTTCTTGGCAATTATCGCCATTGTGCCTTCGATCGTGTTCAGCTTCACTGGCAACACGCTGATCCGTGCTTTTGGCGGTACTTCCATCCTTATTATGGTGGGCGTCGTTCTCGATACCATCGCCAAGGTGGAGAGCCAGATGAAGATGTACGATTACGACGGGTTCTTTAAATAACTCGAAGAAGGAGCATCTCATGAATCTCGTACTTTTGGGAGCACCCGGTGCCGGTAAGGGCACGCAGGCTCAGCGTCTTGTTGCCGAGTTTGGCGTTGCTCACATCTCCACGGGCGACTTGCTTCGCGCCGCCGTCAAGGGTGGTACCGAGTTGGGAGTTCAGGCCAAGAAGTACATGGATGCTGGCGAGCTTGTGCCCGACCAGTTGGTGATCGATCTGGTTAAGGAGCGCCTTGCTGCCGACGATGCCCAGAAGGGCTTCATCCTCGATGGTTTCCCGCGCAACACCGCTCAAGCCGTGACGCTCGATTCCGAGCTCGCTGCTATGGGCCGCTCTCTTGACTGTGCCCTGCTGGTGGACGTTCCTGGCGATGTAATCATCGGTCGTCTGTCTTCGCGTCGCACCTGCCGTGACTGTGGCTACACCGGTACCGCTTCCGATACCGTGTGCCCCACCTGCGGTGGCGAGATGTATCAGCGCGACGACGATAAGCCCGAGACCATCAAGAACCGTCTCGATGTCTATGAGAAGAACACCAGCCCGCTGGTTGAGTACTATCGTGGACAGAACATCTTGAAGGTCGTTGACGGCGATCGCGACGCAGATGTCGTTTATAACGAGGTCAAGGACATTCTCGGTCTATGATCAAGATCAAGACTGCGGCACAAATCGAAGAGATGAAAAAGGCTGGAGCGCTATCTAAGATGGCGCTCCGCCATGTTGGAGCCATGGTGCGCCCTGGCGTTTCCACCTTCGAACTCGATCAGCTGGCAGAACAGATTATCCGTATGCATGGGGGCAAACCTGCCTTCAAGGGATATGGTGGGTTTCCTGGAACCATCTGTGCATCTGTTAATGATCAGGTGGTTCACGGAATCCCCAATCCCGATATCATCTTGCGCGATGGTGACATTTTGTCGGTTGACACCGGTGCTGTCGTCGACGGTTGGGTAGGGGATAACGCGTGGACGTTCTATTGTGGAACTCCCTCTGCCGAGGCGCAGACCCTGTGCCAGGTTACACGCGACTGCTTGATCGCTGGCATCAAACAGGCAGTGCCCGGTAACTCCATTGGGGATATCGGCTATGCGGTTCAATCGCTTGCCGAGTCTCATGGATTTGGTGTCCTGCGCGATTATGTAGGTCATGGTGTTGGCCGTGACATGCATGAGGAGCCTAACGTTCCCAACTTTGGTAAGAAGGGAAGGGGCGTGCGTCTTCGTGCGGGTATGGTTATTGCCATCGAGCCCATGATTACCTTGGGTTCCAATCACGTTTCCACGGGGGCGGACGGTTGGGTGGTCTCTACTCGCGATCACCTATGTGCCGCCCACTTCGAGAACACCATTGCTATTACAGAAGATGGTCCTGTGGTTCTCACCGCCGACGAGCACGGCGCGTGGTGCAGTCTCCAAGGTGGCTGCATGTAATGTCAATAACGCATTTGTTGTGGAGCGATTACGAATTTTTTACTGCTTCGCCCATTGTGTTATAGAATTCTCAGTTGCTGTCGTTTTATAGAGAAAGATGATTGCTTGTGAAGAAGGAAGATGCTATCGAACTCGAGGGTACGGTAACTGAGCCGCTCCCCAACGCCATGTTTCGCGTCGAACTCGAGAACGGTGCAACGGTTCTGTGCTCTATTTCGGGCAAGATTCGCATGAATTACATCCGTATTCTTCCCGGCGACAAGGTTGTTGTGGAGATTTCCCCGTATGACCTGACGCGCGGGCGCATCACCTATCGCTATAAGTAGCGATAAGCACAATGTGCATGTCGTCGATCGCAGGAGTGCTCAACCCGCGATCGTGTTTGCATGTGTATCCAGCCTATCGTTTTTAACGCCTGCGGCTGGGCGAGTAGATATAGTACGTTGTAGTTTGAGCACTACCGAGAGGAAGAACGATGAAGGTACGTCCTTCGGTCAAGAAGATGTGCGATAAGTGCAAAATCATCCGACGCCACGGCAAGATTCTCGTTATCTGCGAGAATCCTCGCCACAAGCAGCGTCAGGGCTAAGAGAGGAGACCAACGTTGGCCCGTATTAATGGTGTCGACCTTCCGCGCGAGAAGCGTGTTGAGATCGGTCTGACCTACATCTACGGCATCGGCCGCACTACCGCCACCAAGATCTGCAATGAGTGCAACATCAATGTTGACACCCGTGTTAAGGATCTTACGGAAGATGAAATCGATGCAATCCGTAAGTACATCGACAACGCCCATCTCATGGTTGAGGGCGATTTGCGCCGTGAGCGCAACATGAACGTCAAGCGTCTGATGGATATTGGCTGCAACCGTGGCCTCCGTCACCGCAAGGGCCTCCCTGTCCGTGGACAGCGCACCCACACTAACGCTCGTACCCGCAAGGGTCCGAAGCGTCAGATCGGTGCCAAGAAGAAGAAATAAGGGAGACTGACGCATCATGGCTACTGCTAAGAAGAACGTTCGCAGCGCCCGCATCAAGCGCTCTGATCGTAAGAACATCTCTGTTGGACAGGCGCATATTCGCTCCACGTTCAACAACACGATCGTTTCCATCACCGACGCCCAGGGTAATGTCATTGCCTGGAAGTCTGCCGGAACGGTTGGTTTCAAGGGCTCCCGTAAGTCCACCCCGTTCGCTGCTCAGATGGCTGCCGAGGCTTGCGCCAAGATCGCCATGGAGCACGGCATGCACAAGGTTGCCGTCTTTGTTAAGGGCCCTGGTTCTGGCCGCGAGACCGCAATTCGCTCCCTCCAGGCCGCTGGCCTCGAGGTTTCGAGCATCCAGGACAAGACTCCCATCCCGCACAACGGCTGCCGCCCCAAGAAGCGTCGTCGCGTGTAACTGAAAGGATCGATAAACTATGGCAATCGACAGGACTCCGGTTCTCAAGCGCTGCCGTCAGCTCGGGATCGATCCCGCTGAGCTTGGTTATAGCAGCAAGAAGGAATCTATCCGCCAGCCCAAGCGCCGTCGCAAGGAATCCGAGTACGGCATGCAGCTGCGCGAGAAGCAGAAGGTTAAGTTCATCTACGGCGTGCTCGAGAAGCAGTTCCACAGCTACTTCGTCCGTGCTCGTAAGATGAAGGGCGTTACCGGCGAGAACCTGATGATTATTCTCGAGACCCGTCTCGACAATGTTGTTTTCCGTCTGGGCTTTGCCCGCACCCGCAAGGAGGCACGTCAGTCCGTGCGTCATGGTCACTTCACCGTGAACGGCCGTCGTGTTGACATCCCGTCTTATCTCGTCAAGCCCGGCGACGTTGTCGCCGTTGGCGAGAAGTACCGTGATCTCCTTCCCATCAAGGAGGCTCTGATCTCCTCTGAGCGTTTCGAGGTCCCCGGCTGGCTCGAGGTCGATATCGAGAAGCTGTCTGGTAACGTGCTCGCTCTGCCGACGCGTGAGCAGATCAGCGGTGATATCCACGAGCAGCTCATCGTCGAGCTCTACTCTAAGTAGTCCATTCGGGCTGCTGAGGCTGGAGGTAATACATGTCAGAATTCATTAGGCCCCAGGTTCAGGTCGAGGAAATCAACGAAACGTCTGCGCGCGTCTCCGTTGAGCCTCTCGAGCGTGGTTATGGCGATACGCTTGGTAACTCCCTGCGTCGCGTCCTGCTTTCCTCGCTCGAGGGCGCTGCGGTAGAGGCCATCCAGATTGATGGTGCGCAGCATGAGTTCATGACTATCCCCAACATGGTTGAGGATGTCACCGATATCGTTCTGAACGTCAAGGGTCTGGTGTTCCGTTCGCTCGGTACCACCGATGAGGCTACTGCGACCATTTCGGTCGACGGTCCTTGCGAGGTTACCGGTGCAGACTTCTTCATTCCTTCGGAGTTCGAGCTCGTCAACCCCGAGCAGCACATCGCTACCCTCAACGAGGGCGGCCACCTCACGATGAGCATGCGTATCGGCTATGGCCGCGGTTATGTCTCCTATGAGTCGAACAAGCGCGACAGCGATCCCATTGGCATTATTCATGTCGACTCGCTGTATTCGCCCGTTCACCGTTGCGCCAAGCTCGTTGAAGCTTGCCGCGTGGGTCAGCACACCGACTACGATCGCCTCGTTCTTGAGGTAGAGACCAACGGTGCGCTTTCTCCTCGTGACGCCGTCGTGCAGGCTGCCAATATCATCAACCAGCATATGGCTGCCTTTATGAATTTGGCTGAGACCCCCGAGGAGGAGGAAGAGATTTCGATCTTTGCTCCCGAGCAGACCAGCGACAACGCTGAGCTCGACAAGCAGATTGAGGATCTTGACCTCTCGGTTCGCTCCTACAACTGCCTGAAACGCGCGAGCATTCACTCCGTGCGTCAGCTGGTGGAGTTCTCCGAGAACGACCTGCTTAACATCCGTAACTTCGGTGTTAAGTCGATCGAGGAAGTCAAGGACAAGCTTGAGTCTATGGGCCTGAGCCTCAAGGCATAGTGCCCTGTTTTTAGAGGAGAAACCAGACAATGCGTCACAACGTCAAGAAAGGCCTTAAGCTCGGCACCGACGCCAGCCACACCAAGGCCATGAAGAAGAGCCTCGCTAAGGCTCTCTTCGAGAACGATCGCATCAAGACCACCGAGACCCGCGCCAAGGCCCTGCGCTCTTTCGCTGAGCCTATCATCACGTGGGCCAAGAAGGGCGACCTGCACTCTCGTCGTCTTGCTATCGCCAAGCTTGGCGATAAGCAGCTTGTGGCTGAGCTCTTTGACAAGGCTGCTCAGGGCATGTGGGCCGACCGTAACGGCGGTTACACGCGCATCATGAAGCTTGGCCGTCGTAAGGGCGACAATGCCGAGATGGTCATCATCGAGATCGTTTCCGAGCCCGTTGCCAAGAAGGCTCCCAAGAAGGCTGCTAAGAAGGCTGCTGCCCCCAAGAAGGTTGAGGCAGAGGTCGAGGAGACCGTCGAGGCTCCCGCAGCTGAGGTCGATACGACCGCTGACGCCGAGTAGCGTCAAAGATCATTTGATCAAATCCAAAAGGGGTGCGCGCATGCGTGCCCCTTTTTTCGTATGATGGGCCGATGTGCCTGCAAGGCGTAAGGATGCCACAATCGATAGTTGGGGGGTGAACATGCTCGAGGTAAGACACGCTGTTGTTTCGCTGGGTGATACCGGTGGGTCTCGTTTTGCCCTGCACGACATCTCGCTGTGCGTTGCTCCCGGTCAGATTGTCTCCTTGGTTGGCTCCAACGGAAGCGGCAAGTCGACCCTTGCGGCATTGATGTGTGCTGTGCGTCTTTGCCATGAGGGTATGGTTGTTGTTGACGGGTTCGATCCCGCAGTGGATGAGCATTCTCGTCTCGAGGTCCGTCGTCTTGTGGGGCTGGTGAGGCAAAACCCCCTTGATCAAATTGTATCGACACTCGTTTTTGATGAGGTTGCTTTTGGTCCGCGCAACCTAGGCTTGTCCGAGATGCAGGTCCGTCAGCGCGTCATGGAGGCCCTTGAGCAGTGCGGCCTTGTGGGCTTTGAAAAGCGCGATACGACGGCGCTTTCGGGCGGCGAGCAGCAGCGTTTGGCTCTTGCTGGCGTGCTTGCCATGCATCCGCGTTATTTGGTTCTTGATGAAGCAACCTCGATGCTTGATTCTGCCATTCGATCCTCGTTTCGCACGCTTGTTTTCCAGCTAGCACGGGAGCAGGGTATTGGCGTGATTCAAATCACCCACGAGCCGCAGGAGGTGCTCTCGAGTGATCGCGTTGTGCTGATGCACGATGGCGAACTTGGCTGGGAAGGCACTCCGCTAGAGCTTTTGCGCCATGATGGAGATCTTCCGGGCGATCCTCTTCGGGATAGCGGCTTTGTTAGGGCACTGAGAGCCGCTATGCGCCTTGGATTTACGCCGGGCGCGATGGTTACACCCAGCACCATTAAAGAGTGGCTTATTTTGGCCCTGGAATCCCGTGCGATTCGTAAGGCGGACGTTTTGTCTGTGATGGAGGCATGCCGTGCACGTGCTCATTCTTATGAGCAGGGGCCTGCTCATAGGCAACCCGGAATCGTGGCAGAGCACATCGTTCATTCTTATGAGCCCGGCAATCCCGTTCTAAATGATGTTAGTCTCGAGGCCCCTGCCGGTACGGTCACCCTCCTTGCTGGTGCTTCGGGCGGCGGTAAATCGACGCTTTCGACGATTCTCGCGGGCTTGGTTAAACCCGATTCTGGCGCTGTGAGCATCTGCGGCGCACGCCCGTCTCCGGGTATGTGCGGCATGTCTTTCCAGCGACCCGAAAATCAGCTGTTTCTCAATTCTGCGTATGATGAGATTGCCCTTGCGCCACGTTGCGCGCATTTTGGCGCGGTAGATGTGGACAAAGCGGTGCGTCATGCGGCACGCCTTGTTGGTCTTTCCGATGAGCAGCTCGATTTCTACCCTTATGCGCTTTCGGGCGGGCAGCGCCGTCGTGTTGCCATCGCATCCGTTCTATCTATTGGCGCGAAAGCCTATCTTTTTGATGAGCCGACGGCCGGTTTTGATGTTCAAGGCCGGCACGACATGCATCGTTTGGTGCGAGAGCTTGCCAATGCAGGGGCGCCGGTTGTTGTGGTGAGCCACGACTTGGAGGAGTGGCTGGCCGTTGCCGACCGCGTGGCGTTGCTTTCTTGCGGCAGCATGCTATGGCAAGGCGATGCTGCAGAGGTGTGTTGCCACTTTGAGCTGTTTGAACGCGCGGGCATAAAAGCGCCCGAAAATGTCGTGCTGGCACAGGCGCTTTCCGATGCCTTGCAAGCTAGCGGTGAAGCGGGGGAGGGCAATGCGCACTAATCCATTGGGCTCTTTTGTTGCTGCCGATACGCCTCTTTCTCGCATCGATGCCCGCGTCAAGCTGCTCTTGCTCCTTGTTTTCACCGCGGGAGTTTTTGCCTGCCAGGCGGCATGGGCGATTATCGTTTGGTTCGCGTTGCTGGCCTTGGCGATGCGTGCCGCGCGCGTCGAGTGGGCGTCGCTTGTGCGTGCCGTGCGACCGGTGACGGTCATTTTGCTGTTTACTCTTCTAGCAAATGCCTTGGTGTTGGACGGGCACGGCGATATTGCGATCGCGGGTCCGCTTGGCATCAGCACCGCTGGCGCGATACGAGGCGCCTGCGCCGTTTTGCGCATCGTGCTTCTTGCCGGGTTTGCCTGTGCAGTTTCGGCGTCGACCACGCCGCCGGAGATTTCCGATGCATGCGTGCGCCTTTTGCGTCCCCTGGGTGCTGTGGGCGTGCCCGTGGCCGATATCGGCCTTGTTCTTTCTCTGGCGTTGCGCTTTATTCCCATTGTTGCCGAGGAATATGGCCGTATCCAGATGGCCCAGCGTTCGCGAGGAGTTCGCTTTGACGAAGGCGGCCTATTTGAGCGCGTTCGTGTTTGGACGTCGGTTCTCACGCCGCTGGTTGTGGGTCTCTTTCGTCGGGCGGACAGCCTGGCGGAATCCATGGCGTCGCGCTGTTATGCGGACGGTTCTTCTATAGAGATTCCCTCGCGCGGTTTGTGCCGGAGTGATTGGGTCCTTTTGATTGCTGGTATTGTTGTGACGTGTTCCATGGTGCTTACGGGCGTCATGGGCTGGTAGACGACGTTTGGAAAGGAATGCCGTGATGGGTCGGGAAACGCGGGAATTCGGTGTCCCCGAGGTGCTTGATGGGACCATCGTCTTGCAGCTGGGCTACGACGGTTCGGGCTACAGCGGATTTGCCGAGCAGCCGGGCCAGACGACCGTTGCGGGCGAGATCCGTCGCGCGGTGGAGACCTTTTTGCGTCGCCCAATCGAGCTGACCTGTGCCGGCAGAACCGATGCCGGCGTTCATGCCATTAGCCAGTACGTGAGTTTTCCCGCTATGGCGGCGGAGCTCGAGATTACGCGTTCGCGTTGGATGCGCGCGCTGGTGGCGCTGTTGCCGCGCGATATCGCCGTGCGCGAGGTGTGGCATGCGGCGCCGGGTTTCTCGGCACGTTTTGATGCGCGCTCGCGTACGTATACGTATCGCATTGCCACAGGAGATGCACCGCCGTTGCTCACGCGTAGTGTGACCTGGTGGCACAGACAGGCGCTTGATGTGGAGGCGATGCATGCTGCCGCTCAGCGTATGTTGGGGGAGCGCGATTTCAAGAGCTTTTGCAAAGCGTCTTCTGCTGAGGACAAGCCGACGCATCGCTGCGTGATCTCTGCGGGGTTTGGTCACGAAAGCAGCTTGGGAGAAGACTGCATCACCTTTACCATTTGCGGAAACGCCTTTTTGCACTCGATGGTCCGAACGATTGTGGGGACCCTTGTTGAGGTGGGCATGCATCGGCGCGAGCCCGAATGGATCGACGAGGTTCTTGCCGCCCGTTCTCGGCAGGCGGCCGGTCCCACGGCTCCGGCACAGGGCCTGTGCTTTATGGCGGTGGAATATGACGAGGGCGCACTTGAGGTGGCGGGGTAGATCTCGTATTATGCGTTTGCGATTATGCGCGTCAACAAGAAGCGCACTCTCGGTCAACATCAGACCGAGAGTGCGCCATGCGTTTGCATTATCGTGGCTGTTTAGCCGAACAGGCCGGCTATCACGCCGACGGTTGTTATGACTGCCAAGATAATGAGGACTTTCGTGGCGGTCATACGCTTGGAAGATATGAGCCACCAGGCGAACAGGACCATGATGAGCGGGAACAGCCCCGGGAAGAAGCCATCAAGAATGTCCTGCAGCGGCTTGGTCTCCTCACCAAAAGGCACCACGATCGGAGTCTTCAGTGCAATTGTGGTTGCCGCTAGACCGCCGATCACGATAGTGCCCAACGTGTTGAACATGTTAGTGATGCGCTTTGCGTTTTCACCGATGATGGCTTCGATTGCCTTTGTGCCTAGACGGTATCCGCTATTGAAGCAAACAACCGTTACGGCAATCATGATTGCCAAATAAGTGACGATGTAGAAGATCGGTCCCACAGCGTTACCGCCAACAGACAGCCCCATAGCAATCGACAGCAACGTCGGAATGAGGATGCCTTGCACAAGTGAGTCGCCGATGCCGGCGAGTGGACCCATCAAAGATGCCTTAACGCTGACTGGGACATCTTCGCCGATCGGTTCGCCCATGCCGATTTTCTCTTCGAGCGAGCATACGATGCCATTGACCAACTGTCCAGTCTGTGGCTCTGTGTTATAGAAAACCGAATGACGGACGAGCAAGCGGCGCATGGCTTCGGGGTTATCTTTATAGTATTTCTCCGCCAGGGGCAAATAAGAGTACGCCCATGTAGCACCGTGCATTTTCTCGTAAGACATGGCGGACTCGGGCAGGAACTGGTATCGCAAGAAAATTTGTCGACGCTCCTTGGCGGTGAGTGGGGCTTTTAATCCTGTGGCGTTTTGCCTGATTTCGGCGGTGTCTGACATTTCGATCGTTCCTCTCTAGTCGAACAAGTCTTCGTCTTCAAATACGCCTTCGGCTTCGACGATTTGAGTCCTTGGCGCAGCGCTACCCGTGCTGGCCGAGGACTGATAGAGAATGTAAGCGGCCGCTGCAGCAATGAACAAGATCGCGACAGTGCTCAGGCCGGCAAAGGCCGCCATGGCATACCCGAACAAAAAAAGGACGATTGCAGTTTTCTCCTTGATAAGCATGTTCATGAGCATGGCGATACCAAGGGCGGGGAGCACTCCACCGAGAACCGATATGACACTGGTAACAATGGTCGGCATGCTATTCAGCAGGCTTTCGACAGCTCCCTGTCCAAGATAGATGGCAGCCCAGACGGGGATGATGCGGACGAGACCCGTTACAATCTGCGGGTAAACGACCTGATTCATGAGCAGCCCGCGTTTATCGAGACTCTTGCACGCATCTTCTGCCTTGCGGTTGAAATAGGAGAAGCCGGCCATGCGGAGGTTGTAGAAAATCAGGCCGAAGGTCTGGCCAATGAGGATGGACAGCGTCACGGCGATAGCCGGGTCCTTTGTTGTCGCCATGGCAAGACCGATGCCGCCGTATGCAGCATAGGTGATTTCGCTGCTCGAGGTGCCTCCCGTGTGCATGCTAGCGATGAATACCCCCTGGACAGCGAGGCCGCACAGCACGCCGGCCGTGACGTCGCCAAATACACTGCCGAGCACAAGTCCGGCTACGAGCGGACGGCCGAGTATGTAGTAGCCTCCGGTTACGCCGAACGCCCAAGGGCAGTCGACGCCGCCCAGGTAGCAGAACACGCCGGCGATAAGTGCCTGAAAGAATAGTGAAGTCATGGCTACTTCCCTTCTCGCATCTGGTCGTACTTCTTCTTGACCTCGCTCCAAGTCCTCGACTCATGGTCGGGGAGGAGCTGGAATGCGAGATTGATTCCTTGCGAAGCGAGGTAGTCGAACGCTTTGTAATCATCGTCGTCGATAGCGAGCGTGCGGCCCACTACGAGTGACCCCTCGCGAGTGTTCATGCAGCCGATGTTGAGTTCAGAGCCAAAATCTGCCCCCGCCTGCACCAGGTGGGCAAACGTCTGTGGGGAACCCGAGATGAGGAAGAAGCTCTTTGGAGATGCCATGGCGGCTTTGATTTTTGCAGGACCGAGCTCCTCAGTGTAGATTCCGAGTTTGAGGTTGCCTGCGGCGGCCTTGAGCACGCGTCGGCGCAGGTCATCATTAAACACCTTATCGTCAACCACGATAATGGCATCGACGGGGCGTTCCTTCGACCACCGCGTAGTAGTCTGTCCGTGGATGATTCTGTCATCCACGCGTGCGAGAGTAATAGCCATACCCTCTCCTTTCGTCTTCGTGGATTGATATGCGGCGGCTGTCTGGCAGCAGATTGCTGGTCAGAACAAGTCGTCGTCTTCCGCGATATTAGGCTCTCCTTCTTGTGCAGACAATTTGATCGAGGTTAGCCCTGCCTGCACAGCAGTTTTATAGAGATTTTCGAGATCGGGTGCCGTCGTGCGTGCCATCCCCGCTTCGAGAAGCATGGGTAAGTTCATGTTCGCGAGTACGCGGACGGCATTTTCGTGCTCTAAAAACAGACGAAATGACTCGTTGTAGGGTGTTCCGCCTATTATGTCGCAAAGTATGAGCACGCCTTCATCAATATGGGCTTCCACGACTTCGCGTAGCCTAGGCGTAAATTGTCCCGTATCGTTGAAATCGAGCGGGACGGCGCAGATCCCATCGCTTTTGCCAGCTACCATTTCATACACCGAAAGCGCTCCGGTGCAGAAAGACCCATGGGAAGTCACCACGATGTGCATATTACTCCGTTCCCCTCACTGGGGACTCTTGATTAGCGGTAGAGCACGGAGGAAACCTGATATTGATCGGTCCTGAGCAAGAAATTTGAGTATTCGATCGGTTCATCATCTTGGCCATAAGTGGTCTGAGTCATGAACAGAATCGAATCCCCGGGTTTTCTTCCCACGAGTTTGGACTGTTCGCTATCGAGAATGCGAGCGGAGAAGTTTCTCACGCCGTATTTAAGCCGTTTCCCGCTACAGCGCTCAATTGCATCGAAGAGGCCGACCTTAGTGAAGTCTTCCTGGTCAAGCCCAGGACATTTGTCGAGGAGAACCCAGTTCTTCATATAGACGGCTGGAGTGCCATCGATATCTCTCGTGCGTTCGAGTACGAGTACACGTGAGCCTGGGGCAGCGCCGAGCCGATCAAGGGTCACGTCGTCTGCCGTCTCAACGTTCTTGTTGAGCACTTGCGTATGGAAGACCTGACCTCGGCGGGTCATCTCCTCGGCAAAGGAGATGAGCTCTTGGGCAAAGGGATACGAGACCTTGTCCATAGTCACGAATGTGCCTTTGCCCTGCGCACGCTCGAGGATTCCCTCGGAAACAAGTAGCCCTATGGCTTTTCTCAAAGTGCCGCGGCTGATGCCAAGCTTTGCCACGAGTTGCTCTTCCGAGGGCAACTTATGACCGCTTTTCCACTCGCCGGATGTCACTTTGTCTCGAATCATTCGCGCGACAGCCTGGTAGATCGGCTCCGAGCTCGTTTCAAGTATAATGGCATCCGGTTCCATGAAAAGTGCACCTGCCTATCCGTTCCTGTGTCTAGGAAAATGCTAATAAACGCCCTTTTCACCAACCTTACCAGAAAGAATGGCAACGCCGGCGCTTGTGCCGAGCAAAGACGCACCAGCTTCAATAAACGCAAGAGCCTGCTCGCGGCTGCGTATGCCGCCGGAGGCCTTGACGAGTGCTCGATCACCGGCAATCTCCTTCAATAGCTTGATATCCTCGATCTCGGCATGGCCGCCCTTGCCCCAGCCGCTCGAGTTCTTGACATAGGTAACGCCGGCTTCGATAGCGAGCTCTGCTGCGCGCTTTTTCTCATCCTGCGTGAGCATACCGAATTCGAGCATGATCTTGGTTACCTTGCCCTCTGCGGCGTCCACCACGCCCTTGATCTCTTCGCGGTAACGGTCGTACCAACCGCTCTTCAAGAAACCGATATTCGCCATGAAGTCGAGCTGGTCGGCGCCCAGTTCAAAGACTTTTTTAGCCTGGTAGGCCTTGGCATGGGCGAGCTCTCCGCCCATGGGGTAGCCGAGTGCCGTGCATACCTTTACATCGGAGCCTTTGAGGTAGTCGACTGCCGTGGGGACCCATGAGGGTTGCAGCATGACTCCGTCAAAGCCGTAGTCGACGCAATCCTTGCACAGGCTCAGAATATCCTGCTCTGTGAGCTCCGGATTTACATTGGTATGCTGGATCTTCTTTGCTAGTTCTTTGTCGGTCAGTTGAATCATCCGAATTCCTTTCAACATGTATGGATGATGCTAGTCATATATATACGACTATGTACGTTTATAGTGAATGCGATATCGATTTATGCTCGGCGAGCGGAAGATTCCAAGCGGTAAAAGGAAATTATTCAGGAAGCATTTGGGCAAGCGTCTTGCGCCTGATGTGATGAGCGTTGCGTTTTCGGTTGCGTTTGAGGTGTGTAAAGAAAGCGTGCACCGGAGGAAGAGAGTGACTGCGCGGTCGCCGGGACAGCTGTGCCCCCTCCCCGTGTTGATATTTTGCATCCCGAGAACATGAACCCCCTGCAGCGCACGGGTGGATGCCGCCGGGTGGTAACATCGCATTTAATTTGGTTTTGCGGTATCTCCATGGAGGTTTACCCTTGGCTCACCGTCCCTCAAAACAGCCCGCTATCTCGGTTGTTACCCCCGTGCACAACGGGGATGCCACGATTGTGCGCGCGATCGAAAGCGTGCTCAACCAGTCGTTTGAGGACCTCGAGCTGGTTATAGCGGATTGTGCCTCGAGCGATCGGACGCCTTCGATTTGCGAACGTTTTCATGACCGCGATATCCGTGTTGAGTACATCCACCTGGATACCGACAACCTGGCGGTTGGCAACCATACCGCCTTGTGTGCGGCGCGCGGCTCGTACGTTATGATGCTGCGCCCCGGCGACTGGCTGGGCGGCGGGCTCTTGTACGATGTGATGCCTTTTATGCGCGCCAACGATTTGCAGCTGGCCATTCCCACGCAGTCGTTCGATGTCTATTCCGGGCGCAATCACGAGCGCTCTTCGAGCGTTACGACGTTTAACACAATGACGTGGAAGACCGCTGCCGATTTCCATCATGCGGTGGGCGAGTTGCTGATGCTGGGTGTCCTGGATGATCCCTTTGGGATGATCATCGATGCCGATGTTATGCGCTCGTTTGTTCTTTCTCATATGTCTGAAAAACCCCTCGATGTCGTTATCGCCTGCCTTGAGCGCGTGGAGCGTGCGGGCGTGTTTGCCGGCCCCAGTTACCATGTGACGAGACAGGTGCCGGCGGCCCTGTCGTTCGATCCAGACCGTTATCCTTCGTGCGAACGTGAGCATACGGAGCTTTTGGATCTGTTTCGTAGCTGGGGTTTCGATCTGGATGCCGAGGAGATGGAACCCGTTTATCGGCGTTACTTGTTCGATGTCATCAGCTGTATTGACAATGCCTGCATTGGCCACAGTTCCGTATCGTCTGTGGAGCGTACCCAGCGTGTGCAAGATATGCTTGATGACGAGTCCACGCAGCGTGCGGTACAGAGGATGAGCCATGCGGCACGCGAGTTTGGCTGCATGTACAAGCCGATAGCAAAAAAGAACGCCGCTGCCTGCTGCATGGGGTCGAGATTGCGCGAGGTGGCACGCATCTCGCATATTCCCTTGGGCCCTGTTGTGCGTTAGGCGTATTCATGCGTAAATCTCGCTTTACGGGCTCGAAATATTCGTTTTCTTGCACATTTTGATAAAACTATGCAGCTATAATCATTCCGTTAAAGATGCACCCTTGTGGTGCATTTCTCTTTTCAAAAAAACGGAGAGGACGCGTACAGGCATGGCTAAAAAATGCAATGGGCGCCAGGACGCGATTCGTGACATCGTACGCAACCGCGATGTCCGCACGCAGCGCATGCTTGTGGATGAACTCAAAGTCGAGGGTTTCGATTGCACACAGGCGACGGTTTCGCGCGATATTGCCGAGATGGGGCTGCGAAAGCTTCCCGAGGGCGTATATGTGCTGGCAGAAGATCTTCATCTGCAGCGTATGGTTTCCGAGCTCGTGGTAGATGTACATCGCGCGGATAATATGTTGATCGTCAAAGCGCAGCCGGGCACGGCAAATGGCATCGCCGCAGCAATCGATGCTGCCGAGCTGCCCGATGTCTTGGGCTCGCTTGCCGGAAACGACACCATTTTCGTGGTCTCGCAAACAGGGGAGGACTCCCAGCGCCTGGAGGCGCTGCTTCAGAAGTTGAGGTGTGCCAAAAGCTAAGGGATTCCCACCCGGTAGCGGGATGTGACAGAGTTTGAATGGGGGGGGCGCGGGCGATAATGCGAACTGCACCCCAAAAACTTGGGCGGCTTAAATAAGGACTACGCCGCAAGGGGCTGGCTCCGGAAACTCCTCCGGGGTCAGTCCCTTCAGTTTAACCTGACGCCTCCTCGTGTTCCAATGGACGATATAGGCGTCGAGGTCCGCCTTGAAGGACTCGAAGTCGGGCCATGTCCGGCCACGGAAGAACTCGTCTTTCAAGTGGTCGAACACCTGCTCGGTGGCGCCGTTATCGGTGCAGTTTGAATCCGCCCCAGATCCGTTGACAAGTCGATTTCCGTTTCAGCATCATTGCCTCAACGGAGGGAAGCGAGGCGGAGCATGGGCAATCCATCCCCCAAGTACACGGCGGAATTCAAGTAGAAGGCCGTCGAGCCGATATCCCGGGTCGGAGCCGAGCATCACGGCCGAGCTGGCCGACGACGCGCTGAAGATGGCACCGGCCAGGCGAAACCCGCCCGATGGGTGCGCGCATCGCAGCGATCACGGATCCCGATACATGTCGCTGCCGCTTTCCAAGGCCATGCGCGAGCGCGGCATCCGCCCGTCGATGGGGTCGATCTCGTCGCCGTGGGACAACGCCGCCATGGAGTCGCCCATGGGCATCGTGGGGTCGGAGTGCGCGCACGCGCGGACCTACGCCGCGCGCGAGGAGGCGGCGCTGGACCTGTTCGGGTACATCGAGGTCGTCTGCAACAGGGCGAGGATGCACTCGGCGCTGGGCCATCTCGGCCCGGCCGAGTTCGAAGGGGCCAATTGGCCCGCGGAAGAAGGCCGCCCCAAGGCGGCGTAACGGTTGTCAACGAAAACGGGGCAGATTCAGATTCAGGCAGGGAAAAAGGATTTGCAGTTAGTTCGTCGTCCGCTCTTCGGGTATCCCGAATCGTTTACTCTAGCTCGAATGGCTGTGATTCATACGTGTCGTTTTCGGTTTGCTGCGTTTGAACGTGCTGGGGGGAGAGGTTCGTTAAGGCATGCTTGCTGCAACAACATAATTCGATATTGAAGGAATGTGGCAGTGTCTAAGCCGCATCAGCTTTTCTCGCCCGCTTTTCACAGACGATCCTGCCTGAACCGCTGGGGGGAACAGCCCTTGTGCCTGTGAAACGCCTCGGTGAACGCTCCCGCCTTACTGTAACCGACTTCCCTGCCGACCTCGGCGATGGGCATCGCCGTTTCAGTGAGCAGCCTTTCGGCTTCTCTCATCCTCTCCCTCGCCACGTAGGACGCCGGAGGAAGGCCTGTCGCCTTCTTGAAGAGCCGTTTCATCTTCGTCTGTCCCATATACAGTTCGGACGCGAGCCGCGTGCACGACAAATCGCCGCCAAGGTTCCGAGCGATATACGCGCACACCCAGTCGACTGCCGCAAGGTCCTCGTCGGTCATTCTGGGCCTGCCGCCATTCGGCTGGGCTGCGCACTCCATCACGAGGGCGATAGATTCGGAGATAACTCCTTCGTAAAACAGATCCGCCGCGATCCCCCCGCCTTGATACGAACGCGCCTTGCGAAGCAAGTCGACAAGCCCTGGAAGGTCGCGCCGTCCGTCTACGCCCGCAAACGCTTTGCGGACGTCCTCTATTTCGCCGAAGCGACTCTGCAGATAATCCCGATAATAATCTGGCGAGATGGTGATCGACGACGCCACGGCAACGGAACCTTCCGAGAACCGCGCTTCGTACTCCTCGTTTTCCCCGCCGAGATACACCGTGATGGCGCCCGGGGCGAGCGGAGCCCCTCGACGCTGCGCGACCCCCGAAACCTCGTCATAGCAGCTCAAGCACAGGTGCTCGGTGCATCGATAGCGCATGGTCCACTCCCTTGCGAAGCTCATCCTGAACGCGTTCACAGCGAAGAGGTTGTCCCGAAAGTACGCCCAGTACTCCCCGGACCCCATGTCGTTTTCGAGAACCCTCAAAGTGCCCGCAGGACCGTAGTTGCCGACATCGCGGGAAGGCACGAGGTGCCATTTCTTGAACGCCTCTTCGTAAAGGTCGCGTTCTATGCTATCCATCTGACCCTCTTTCGCCTCGTTTCAATGCGGCGTTCCCCGATTCGTCCCTTTCATTCCGTATCGGGTCCCGCTTTTGCTTTCGCGAAGACTGGAACTCTGCCTATTCGTTCATTATAGCCAAGAGTT
This sequence comes from uncultured Collinsella sp., assembly GCA_958348985.1. Classification (GTDB taxonomy): domain Bacteria; phylum Actinomycetota; class Coriobacteriia; order Coriobacteriales; family Coriobacteriaceae; genus Collinsella. The sequence goes on from CATWBG010000006.1 coordinate 29,027, forward strand.
AAAAATGGCTAACTAGACAGGGAACAGAAGGAGGAATCGGATGACGCAAGACGCTACAACCCCGAAAAGCAACAGGTGGACCACGCGCGACGTGCTGACGTTCGTCGTGTTCAACCTGATCATCATGGCGGTGGCCATCGTGGCGAAGATGATCGAGGACATGGTCCTGGCACCCCAGAACACGTTTTTCGTGGGGTCGTGGCTATTTCCGCTGCTTGCCACGCCGTTCTACGTGGTGATGGCGGACCGCATCGGCAAGCGAGGCGTGCTGGCGGGCTCGACGCTGGTATTCGGGCTGCTCTACACGTTCATGGGAGGGCTCTACTGCGCTCCCGTCGCCGTCGTGGGCGCCCTTATCGGAGAGCTCGTCATGTGGGGGAAGGATTCCTACCACAACATAATGCGCGTCGTAGGTGGCTACATCGTGTACTGGATGACGTTCGGCTTCTACGGGATTATGCCGTATCTGCTGTTCAGGGACGCCTATATGGAGCAGTTGGGAACCTACTACGACGCGGCTGACGTGGCGGCTATGGTGGCCCAGTACACCGAGCTGCCGTGGATCCTGCTCATGATGGCGATGTTCGCTACGGGCACGATCGTCGGAGGGCTCATCGGGTCGAAGTTCCTGAAGAAACACGTGCGCAAGGCAAAGATTGCCTAACCATGGAAAAGTGCGACATCAAAACTGGGGTGTTCGGCCTCGACCCGCGCACGCACCTGTTGTCGTTTCTCGTTGTCGGCATCGCCGCGATGCTGGTGACCGGCCTTTTGGAGACGGCGCTTCTGCAGCTGCTCGCCGCGGCGTACCTCGCGGCGAACGGGAGGGCGCGCCTTTCGCTCAAGATGTGCGCGAGCTTCACCGTTGTGTGCGGGCTGAGCTTCCTCCCGCTCTCCGGACTGTACGGGGCACTGTTCGTGAGTTTCCTTCACATGATCCCGCCGTTCACGGCGGGCTGCGCGCTATTCACGCTGTCACCCTCGGCGATCATGTGCGCGCTCGACCGTTGGAGGCTGCCCCAGCGGGTTCTCGTGGGCGTGTGCATGGTGTTCAGGTTCGCCTCCGTCCTCTCGTTCGAAGCGCGCTCCATCGTGCGCGGCATCCGAATGCGGGGCATCTTCCCTCGCGCGTTCGACATCGTCCGTCACCCGGGGTTGGCATACGAATGCGTCTACACGCCGCTCGTCATGCGCTCGCTCAGGCTTTCGAGCGAGCTTGCCGCCTCCGCCAAGCTGCGCGGCATCGAAATCGGCCGGGGACGGACTTCGGTCTACCACGTGGGCTTCACCTGGAGGGATGCCGTGTGCTCGACCGTTCTCGCGGTCATATGCGCGGGAATCTACGGAACGGGGGTGATTTTGTGACAGGCGAATTCGAATTATCCAATGCGCTCAAGGAAAGCCCCGTATGCGGCAAGCCTGCGGAGGAGGTGACAGCCCTCGCGTTTTGCGACGTCTCGTTTCGCTATGTGGATGAGGCGGAGCAAGAGGATTCGGCATCTGCTGACGATGCGGGAGGAAGCAGGGTCGAGGACGTGTCCTTCGAGGTGCGCACCGGCTCCTGCACAGTTTTGTGCGGAAGGTCGGGCGACGGCAAGTCGACCGTGTTGCGATTAGCAGATGGGTTGGCAGGGACGTTCTTCCCTGGAGTGCGTATGGGTTCCGTTCTGGTGAGCGGCACGGAGGTCCTTTCGCTTTCCGCTCGCGGGAGGACCGAGGCCATGGGTGTGGTCATGCAGGATCCCCGCAGCCAGTTCTTCATGGGGACGGTCGGCGACGAGATCGCCTTCTCGCTGGAAAACCTCGGGGTCGACCCTGCTGTGACCGTTGAACATATGCATGAGGCGGCACGGCTGTGCGGGGTTGAAGATTTACTTGCTGAGAAGCTTACCGAACTGTCCAGCGGTCAGAAACAACGCGTCGCAATCGCAGCCGCTATTGCGTGTCGCCCGTCGTTTCTCGCGCTCGATGAGCCGACCTCCAACTTGGACGCGGAGGGCGCAGACGCGCTCGTGAGCATCCTTGTCCAGCTCAAGCAGCGCGGCGTGGCGATTCTGGTGTCGGAGCATAGGCTCCACAAGCTTCTGCCCGTCGCCGACGAATTCCTTTGTATGAGAAATGGCAAGATCGCGGTGCGGTGGAGCGTGAAAGAATTCGCTGCGCTTCCAGACAAGGAAGCTGATGCATTCGGGTTGCGTCATCCCGATATCACCATCGCGCGCGATTCGAATACACGACCAGCGGAATCACTTGATTCCCGCTGCGGTTCCACCTCATGGCAAATGGAGGACGTGACGTATCTCTACCGCTCGACAGGCCGTGGCATTCAAGGCGTGACGGCGGAGTTTCCCTGCGGTGCCGTGACGGTGGTATGCGGGGGGAACGGTTCGGGCAAGACAACGCTTGCGAAGGTTCTCGTCGGGGCGTCCCGCCCGCAGAAAGGTCTGATAACCAGGGACGGCAAAGCGCTCTCACCGCGGGAGCGGAGGCACCTGAGCTATTTCGTGATGCAGGACGCCGACTATCAACTGTATGCGGGGAGCGTCGCCGACGAGGTAGTGCTTGGCCGACGCGTTGATGATGTCCTGAAGACGCGTGCCTGGGAGGCGCTTGACGCCTTCGACCTGAAAGACCTTGCCGACAGGCACCCCGCCAGCCTATCGGGCGGGCAGAAGCAGCGCGTGACACTTGCCGCAGCGTACTGCTCGGACGCCGAGCTCGTGGTGCTCGACGAGCCAACGAGCGGACTGGATGGGCGCGGCATGCGGGAGGTGGCTTTGTGGTGCCGTAGGCTTGCGGCGGAAGGAAAGGCAGTGGTGATTATCACTCACGATGAAATGCTAGCGCGGCTGGCGGGCGACCGGAGGGTTGAGCTGGCAGCGCATGACGAAGGGAGAAAAGGAGTATGAGTCACGTGACTCCGCTTGACCGCATCGCGCGTCCGAGCGCGTTTTCGAAACTGTTCTACTTCATGTGGCCCGATAAAGCGCGCATGGTGCTCTCGCTTGTCCTCGCTTGCTTGGGCGAGGCGGCGGGTATGGTCCCGTACGTGGTCGTCGCCCTGTTGGCTTCCGGTCTCATCGAAGGCACGCTCACGCTTGAAATGGTAGCTCTGTTCTCGCTCGCTGCAGCAGGAGGGCAGATCCTCAAGTTCGTGCTCACGTGGCGATCATCGATGATCAGCCATGGTATCGCCTTCAAGGCTTTGCGCACCATGCGCGAGCAGATGGCCGAGAAGATGTCGCGCGTGCCCATGGGTGTCATCGTCGACACGCCCACGGGTACGTTCAAGAACCGCTTTGTGGACAACGTGAATCAGCTGGAGGACGCCATCGCACACTTCATGCCGGAGCTTCCGAGCAACGTGTTTGCGCCCATCCTCGCCATGACCATCGTGTTCGCCGTCGACTGGCGCATGGGGCTTGCCGGCATCGCCACGATCCCCTTGGGCGTGCTCTTCTACCTGGGCATGATGCGCGATTACAAGCCCAAGATGGCGCGTTACATCAAAAGCGAGCAGGACATGAACTCCACGCTCGTGGAGTATGTCAACGGCATCCAGGTGATCAAGGCGTTCGGGCGCACGGCGTCCTCCTACGGGTCGTTCTCCGATGCCGTGGCGGAATACCACGACTCCACGCTTGCGTGGTTCCGGCAGAGCTGGGTGTGGATGGCGGCGGTGCGCTCGGTCGTGCCCTGCACGTTGCTCGTTTCGCTGCCGCTTGGCGTGTGGCTGCTCTCCGTCGGGCAGATTACGCTTCCCGCCTTCATGGTGTGCATTGTCATTCCTCTGGGCTTCATCGGCGGCGTTTTGAAGTTCGCCCAGGCGGCAGGCCAGATCTCGCGTATGGATGCCTGCCTGAACGTGGTCTGGGATTTCCTCGGTGAGCCCGAGCTTGCGCGTCCCACGCAACGCGTGGAGCTACAGGGCGAGTCGTTCGCGTTCGAGGAAGTGTCGTTTTCTTACCGTGAGGGCACCGAGGTCCTGCACGACGTGAGCTTTTCCACCGAACCGGGAACGATCACGGCGATCGTCGGGCCGTCGGGCTCGGGCAAATCGACCGTCGCCAAGCTTATGGCGGGGTTCTGGGATGCGAGCACAGGAAACATCACATTCGGCGGAGTCGACGTGAAGGACATCCCGTTCGAACAGCTCATGGAGCACATCGCGTACGTGGCGCAAGACACGTTCCTGTTCGACCGTTCCATTGCCGACAACATCCGCATGGGCAAGCCCGATGCGACCGACGCCGAGGTGGAGGCGGCGGCGCGTGCCGCAGGCGCCCACGGATTCATCAGCAAGCTTCCGCAGGGCTACGCTACGCCTGCGGGCGAGGCGGGCGATCGACTTTCGGGCGGCGAGCGGCAGCGCATCACCATCGCGCGCGCCATCCTGAAGGACGCATCCGTCGTCATCTTGGACGAGGCGACCGCCTACGCCGACCCCGAGAACGAGGCACTGGTTGAGCGCGCCATCAGCAAGCTGGTTGAGGGCAAGACGCTCGTCACCATCGCGCACCGGCTCTCGACCATCACGGGCGCCGACCAGATTCTCGTCATGGACGCGGGGCGCATCGTGGGGCGCGGGCGGCACGATGAGCTTCTGCAAAGCTGTCCGCTGTACGCCCGCATGTGGCGCGAGCATCAGGGCGCGGTAGAGGTGCTCACGGACAAAAACGTGGAAGACCGGGAGGCCATCCGCCCCGAGGAGGCGAGGTAGATGTTCGCCATCGTAAAACGCATACTCGACGTGGCGGGAAGCTTCTCGCCTGCGTCGCGACGCAGTCTCATTGTTGGCATGGTGTGCAACGTCCTAAAAGCGTTCTTCATGTCCGGGATGCTTGCCGCGGTGTGGTGGGCGCTCGAGAATCGTGACCATATGGGTGCGGATGTGGCGCTGCAGTGCCTGGGCATCCTGCTGGCGAGCGTGGCGGGCCAGTATATCTTCCAGTACCTCGTGGACATCAAGATGGACGCCGAGGGGTTTCACATCTTCCGCGACATGCGCCTGCACGTGGGCGATCGACTGAAGGGTGCTCCCATGGGCTATTTCTCCGAGCAGCGCCTTTCCGCCATCACCACCACGCTCACCACGACGCTGCACCAGCTGGAGGAGTTCATGACCATCTGCCTCACCGGTCTTTCGGGCGGCGTGGCGATGGCGGTCATCATGAGCTTGTATTTCATGCTGTTCGCGCCGCCGGTGGCGTTCATCACGTTCGCGGGCATCGCCATGGGGCTTGTGGTGCTCGAATGGCTGCGCCGCCGCTCCACCGCGGTGACGCGCGAGGTAACCGCCGCCCAGGAGGCCATGACCGACAAGGTGATCGAGTACGCCCGCGGGATGGCGGTGCTGCGCACGTTCGCCACGCCCGATGAGGCACTTGCCGAGGCGAAGGCGTCTTTCGAGCAGAAGCGCCTGGCCGACTACCGTCAGGAGCAGGCGGCCCAGGGAATTCTCAAGCTCTATGCGCTGGTGTTCAATCTGGCGAGCTGCGCGGTGCTGTTCGCGGCGTGCGCCCTGTACCTCACGGGTGGGCTGCCACTCTCGTGGGCGCTCACACTGCTCGTCGCCGCGTTCATGATCTACGGCGAGCTGATCAGCGCGAACAATGGCGCCTTTCTCACTAAGAAGATAGAGGGCGAGCTCGACCGCGTGGACGAGGTGTGCGCGGTTCCGCGTCAGGACACGACCGACGAGCCTCTTGCGCCGCGAGGTTTCGACCTGGCGATGGACGACGTGTCGTTCGGCTACGACGACCGGCGCGTCATCGACCACGTGACGCTTCGCATCCCCGAGGGCACCTCGTGCGCCATCGTGGGGCCAAGCGGGTCGGGCAAGACCACGCTGGTGAACCTGCTCGCGCGGTTCTGGGACGTCGATGAAGGATTCGTGAGCGTGGGCGGCGCGGACGTGCGCGACGGCACGGCGGAGAGCCTACTTTCGCACATATCCCTGGTGTTCCAGAACGTGTACCTGTTCAACGACACGGTGGAGAACAACATACGGTTCGGGCGGCCGGATGCATCGCGCGATGAGGTGGTCGCCACGGCGAAGCGCGCGCGATGCCACGACTTCATCGAGCGCCTTCCGCAAGGTTACGACACGGTGCTGGAAGAGGGCGGAGCCGACCTGTCGGGCGGCGAGCGGCAGCGCATATCCATCGCGCGCGCCATCATGAAGGACGCGCCCATCGTCATCCTGGATGAGGCGACCAGCTCCGTCGACCCCGAGAATGAGCATCTGCTCATGGAGGCGATCGGCGAGCTCACGCGCGGCAAGACGCTCGTCACCATCGCCCACCGCCTGAACACGGTGCGCAACGCCGGCCAGATCCTCGTCGTGGACGCCGGCCACATCGTGCAGCGCGGCATGCATGACGAGCTCATGCGTGAAGACGGGATCTACCGTCGCTTCATCCGCATGCGCGAAGAGGCGGCCGACTGGAGGCTGGGGGTATAAACCGATGAACAAACAGCGTTCCACGGAATCCTCTGAGGACTACCTGGAGGCCATCTTGCGCATCCGCTCCGAGCGCGGCTCCTGCCGCAACGTGGACATAGCGTGCCTGCTGGGCTACTCCAAGGTGAGCGTCACCAAGGCGCTGGCGGGCCTGTACACCGCAGGGCTCGCCGAGGTGGTTGCCCGGGACGTGCGCCTGACCCCCGAGGGGGAGCGGATCGCCCGCCGGACGCTGGGGCGCCACCGCTTCTTCGAGGGGCTCCTGCTCGAGGCGGGCGTGGACGGGAAGACCGCCTCGCGGGAGGCCTGCCGCATGGAGCACTGCCTGTCGGAGGGCTCCTTCGAGAAGCTCGCCGCCCTGCTGGGCGAGGGCGCCACCTGACCGGACCGCGCTCTTATCAAACGAAAGCGGAGCATGCCAGCAAAGCGGTGGATTGGCTGCACTGATGTGGACAGTTCCGGGAGGGGCGCAAGAGACGGGAGGGCCGTATATGAGGGGCCCCGGGCACCCGAGGCATTTCACCGACGAGTTCAAGAGGCAGATAATCGACCTCTACAACGCCGGAAAGCCCAAGCGCGAGATCATGGACAAATGCCGGTGCCCCTCATACGTTTGAATAGATGCGAAGTGCTGCTGCAACGCGCTAGCGAGATCAATACATCGAGTGATAAAAAATCCCCCAGCGATAAAGCTGGGGGGATAAAGAAGCTGGCCTTATGAAGTGGCTCCGCCTGTACCGGGGTCTGGCGCAGGCCCCGGGTCCGGAGTGGGTGTTGGCGTGGGCGTGGGAGTGGGCTCCGGAGTGGGTGTTGGCGTGGGCGTGGGAGTGGGAGTGGGCGTGGGCGTCGGCGTGGGCGTGGGCGTCGGCTCGGGTGCCCCACCGCCACCGGTGCCGCCACCGCTGGAAGCATCGCCCTCCGTCTCCTCGGGGCTCTCCTCTTCCTCTTCCTCCTTGTCGTCTTTCTTGGCACTGCCGCCAACGAAGGTCCAAGAGGAGTTGTTCTTATAGGAAGGCGTTTCGCCCGTGGGGAATTCCTCGCGAGCAGCGTCGGCAAGAACCGTATTCATGAACTTGCGGAAGATGGGCAGGGTGATCTGTGTGTTGTGCCAACGCGTGATGGCGGCGTTGGAGTTGGAGCGGCCTGCCCAGATGGCAACGGAGTACTGCGGGGTGTAGCCGCAAAACCAGATATCGCTGGTGGTGCCAGCGTCACCGGCGGTACCGGTCTTGCCGGCAACAGGCTGATTGACGGAGAGGGCACCGGAGCTGCCCGTGCCACCGCCTTGCATGACGGTCTTGAGCACGTTGGTCACGGCCTGGGCTTCGCCGGCGGTGAGCACCTGGTCGTACTTGTCCTCGTGCTTGTAGAGCGTGGCACCCGTGCGCGAGGTGATCTCGGTTACGGCAACGGCATTGCGATGCTGCCCGCCCGAGGCGAAGGTCGCATAGGCCTCAGCCATTTCAAGCGGGGTAATGCCTTGTGCCATGGCACCCAGGGTAAGCGAGAGAACGGAAGGATCCATGCCCGCGGCTTCGGTATCGATGCCAAGGTCCTTGCACATGGAGATGATCTTGTCGTTGCCGATGGCGAGGGCCACCTGAGCGTAGCCCGTGTTCGAGGAGACCGCCGTTGCCTGTGCGAGGGTCTTAGTGCCGTAGTTGGTGCCGCCGTAGTTTTGCACGGTGTAGCCATCGGCGATTTTCATAGGCGAGGTGCAGTTGAGCGTGATATTGGGGTTCATACCGTCGTGGATGGCGGCGGCCAGCGTGAGGCCCTTAAAGGTCGAGCCCACCGCGCGGCGCGAGGTGGCATGGTTGATGTGGCTATCGTTGGCGTAGTAGTCGCGGCCGCCCACCATGGCGCGGATATAACCGGTCTGGGGCTCAATGACGACCATGCCCACGTCGAGCTCGTCGGCGCCGGCGTCAACGAGCTGCTGGATGGCCGCATCCTCTGCTGCCTTCTGGATCGTGGGGTCGATGGTGGTCTTGATGGTCAGGCCGCCCTTGAAAAGCACGTCGGTGGAGAACTGCTCCTGAAGCAGACTGCGCACGTAGTCGACAAAGTAGGGGTAGGCGATAGTACCCGACTCGCTGATGCCCGAAACGTTGAGCTTGAGCTGCTCGGCCTTGGCGGCATCGGCTTCTTCCTGCGTGATGGTTCCCAAGCGCAGCATGTTGTCGAGAACCTTGTCGCGACGGGCGAGGGCACCTTCGGGGTTCACCGTGGGATCGAGGTAGGAGGGCGAGTTGGGCAGGCCCACGAGCAGCGCCGCTTCGGCGAGCGAGAGCTCGCTGGCATGCTTGGAGAAGTACATCTCGCTTGCGGCCTCGATACCGTAGGCGCCGTGCCCGTAATAAATCGTGTTGAGGTACATGGTGAGGATCTCGTCTTTAGAGAAGATCTTCTCCATCTGCAGGGCGATCCAGGCCTCGCGGACCTTACGCTCGATGGTGTTGTCGAACTGCTCCTCAGATAGAATGGTGTTACGCACCAACTGCTGGGTGATGGTCGACGCACCCTCGGAGCGACCGGAGAGCTGGCTCACTACGGCGCGACCGATACCGATGAGGTCGACGCCGTTGTGCTCGTAGAAGCGCTCGTCCTCAACGTCGACAGTGCCCTTAAGCACGTACTCGCTAATCTGATCTTTGGTGACGCTGTCACGGTTTTGCACATAGAGCATCGCGATCTGGTTGCCGTTGGCATCCAAGATCGTAGTGGGCTCGGAGGCAAGGTAGGCGTTGGCGTCGGTATAGTCCGGAAGATCGGACAGCCAACGTGAGACATTGCCCACCATGCCCACGGCAAAGGCGATGCCGCAGATCAACATGAACCCGAAGAACGAGCCCAAGATGATGGGGATGGTATGTGTCTTGGCGCGGGTGCGTGCGTGTCGCTCGCGAGGACCCATGGAGTACCTCCTGTGGATGTGACGGGGCGCGATTGCGCTCCGAGAGCATACGGTCATGCATGCTCAGACACATTAGCGCAAAGCGCGTCCATCGTCCTCGTGTATCCTTATTAGTGCTAAATTCCAGACCGACTGCATACCCGGACGCACTGGCGCCGGTATGCCTCGCAAGCGATAGCCAGGTGAACATGAATCGACCCTTACCAGAGCTTTTGGCCCCTGCGGGCTCTATCGATGCGCTCCTTGCGGCTGTTGCCGCGGGTGCCGATGCCGTCTACTGCGGGCTTGGCGCCTTCAACGCCCGCGCGAGTGCGAAAGATATCGAGCCCGTCGAGTTTGCGCGCGCGGTGCGCTTGGCGCATGCGCATGGTGTGCGTGTGTACGTGACATGCAATGTCTACCTGCGCGAACATGAGCTCGTGCCCGCGCTGGACCTTGTGCGTGAGGCCGATGCCGCGGGCGCAGACGCCTTCATTGTTGCCGATGTCGCACAGGTGCGGGCAATCCAGCGCGCCATTCCTCATGCCGAGATTCATCTCTCCACTCAAACGGGGGTCATGTCGCCTGCGGGTGTCGAATACGTGCGTGAGCACTTGGGAGTCGAGCGCATCACGGTTTCGCGCGAGCTCTCCTTGCCCGAGATCGCGAGCGTATGCTCCGTTGACATGCCCATCGAGGTTTTTTGCCACGGAGCCATCTGTATCTGCTATTCGGGGGCGTGCGCGGCGTCTGCTTTGCGAAGGGGGCGCTCCGCAAACCGCGGAGACTGTACGCAGCCGTGTCGCTTTACCTACGATTTGCAGGATGGAGAGGGGAGCTCCGTTAACGGGCAGGAGGGGGAGCGCCTGCTGTGCCCGCGCGACTACTGCTCGATCGATCATGTACGCGAGCTTGTGGAGGCGGGCGTTTCGGCCCTCAAGATTGAGGGGCGCATGAAGAACCCCGATTACGTCTTCAACGTGGTGGGGGCCTATCGCCGCGCGCTCGACGCCGTGGGTGCGGGCTCGTGGGACAGCGATGTTGCCGCTGCGTGCAAACGTAAACTGGGCATGTCGTTCAATCGCGGCTTTACCGATGCGTATCTGCGGGGAGCCTCGGGTGCAGAGCTCATGAGTTTCGAACGCGCGTGTAACCAGGGATTGCGCGTGGGAGAGCTCGTCGAGCGCCGGTATGAGGAGGTTTCCGTTCGCCTGTGCGACGCCGTGCGCGCGGGTGACATGCTTGAGATTCGCTCGACGCCCGGCCCCGACGCTCCGACAGATGTTCCCAAACGCTGGCCACAGGTTCCCTGCCCTGTCGATGCGAAAGCTGGCGAGGTAATCGACGTCCATTGCAAGCGCAAGGTCGAAGTGGGGAGCGTCGTCAATCGAACCAGCTCGGTTGAGGTACTGGAGCGCACCGATGCCGCGCTTGCGCGCATGCACACCGAGTTGGAGTCCTATGCTTCCGATTATGTACCGGCGCATGTCGGTCGGTGCGCTTCTGAGCCTTTGGGCCTGTCGGTTGAGCCTGCTGTTCCTACCCCTAGGGGCGTCTGCCTTTCCGTGGCGGTCGACGCCCCCGTGCGAGCGGCGGCCTTGCTTCACGACGTTCGAGTTGACGAGGTGGTCGTGCGCCAGACGGCGCTTGACGAAGACGCGGATGCATGGGAGGACCTCTTATCACGTCTTACCGTCATGCTCGACGAGCCGGCGCGCATGATCGATGAGGCGCGCACGCGCTACCTTTGCCGTCGTGCCCGCAAGGTCATCTGCCGCAATTATGCGCATATGCAGATGGCAAAGGAGACGGGCGTTCCTTTTGATGTGGCCGCTCCGCTTTCGGCGACCAACGGGCAAAGCTCCGCGTGGTTTGGGCGGCGCGGTGCGAGCTGCGTTTGGCTGCCCGATGAGCTCTCTTTGGACGAGGCGCGCGAGGCGGTGTGCCGTGCTGCTCGCGAGGGAGTGCGCGTTGGCATGCTTGCCTGCGGATATCCTCAGCTGATGGTGACCGAGCATTGCCTTCTTACTGCCGAAGGCCCGTGCCCACATTCTTGCGCCGCGTGCGAGCGCCGTCGGCAGGAACGCTATCTGGTGGAGGCGTCGGGCGCGCGCCTGCCGGTTCGCGTGGATGCTCATGGCCGCACGCGCATCTTCGATTCCTGTGCGCTCGATCGCACCGAGGATGTCGGTATGCTGTTGCGCTTTGGCGCGGGAGGATTTGCCATTGACGCCATGCTGCTTGGCGCAGGCGAGCTCGAACGCGCCATCGACACTCTTGCTGCGGCATGCGCCGCTGCCAGCGAGGCGTGAAGCTTGCTCATGTCGGGCAAATGACCTCGCGCAAAGCTCTGGTCTTCGCTACAATCAACGAGTTGCCAACAGTAATCAGCACCGCTCTATCGGGGCGAGGGCGCTATAACCATTTAAAGGAGAAGCGATGCTTCCAGTCGACGAACAAATGAAGATCATTACCTCGGGTGCCGCTCAGATTATCCCCGAGGCAGACCTGCGCAAGAAGCTCGAGAAGGGCACGCCGCTCAATATCAAGCTCGGCGTCGACCCCACCTCTCCCGACCTGCACCTGGGCCATGCCGTCCCGCTGCGTAAGATGCGTCAGTTCCAGGACTTGGGTCATCGCGTGACCCTGATCATCGGCAACGGCACCGCAACCATCGGTGACCCGTCAGGCAAGAACACCACGCGTCCGCAGCTTTCGCAGGAGCAGGTTGAGGCCAATGCCGAGACCTATGTCTCCCAGGCCATGAAGATTCTTGACCCCGAGAAGACCACCATCGTCCACAACGGCGACTGGATGTTCCCCATGGGTCTCAAGGAGCTGCTCGCCGTGGCATCCAAGTTCACCGTTGCCCGTATTCTCGAGCGCGATGACTTCACCAAGCGTTACCAGTCCCAGACCCCCATCGCGTTGCACGAGTTCCTCTATCCCGTGATGCAGGCTTACGACTCGGTCATGATCAAGTCCGATGTCGAGATGGGCGGCACCGATCAGCTGTTCAACCTGCTTGCCGGCCGCGAGCTCATGGAGAAGATGGGCATGGAGCCGCAGATCGCGCTCACCATGCCGCTGCTCGAGGGCACTGACGGCGTGCGCAAGATGTCCAAGTCCTACGGCAACTATATCGGCCTGACCGACGAGCCCAAGGATATGTTTGGCAAGACCATGTCCATTCCCGACGAGATGATTGGCAAGTACTACCGTCTGGCCAGCTCCTTATCTCCTGCTGAGGTCGATAAGATCGACGCCGCTCTTGCCGATGGCTCTGCCGACCCTTACGAGCTCAAGCGCGCCCTTGGCCGCGACCTGTGCGACACCTACCACGGCGCCGGCGCGGGCGACGAGGCGCAGGCCGAGTTCGATCGCGTGTTCAAGGAGGGCCAGCTCGCCGATTTCCCCGAGAAGCACGTTGAGCTTACCGTCAACGATGAGGGCATGATTTACCTCGCGGGCCTGCTCAAGGACCTGGGTCTTTCTGCCAGTGCGGGAGCGGCTCGCCGCGACATCGACGGCGGCGGCGTGAAGATTAACGGTCAGGCCGTAGCACCCAAGAGCTACAACATCGATCCGTCCGAGCTCAAGGTGGGCGACACCCTTTCCGTGGGCAAGCGCAAGGGCTTCAAGCTGATTTAAGGATGGGCTTGTCTTTTTTATTTGAGCTATGGCAGCGAAGCGGCGTCACATCGGTGGTGCCACTTCTTTTTTGTATTGCTGTTGGGGTTTGGGTGTCGCCGCGGCACTATAGGACGTCGACGCCCGCGGCGGTGCAACGCTCGAGAAAATCGGCGGGCATGTTGCCGTCGGTGACGATGACGTCAAACTGGTCGATATCGCAGATGGCAAACGTCGAGATTTTGCCCAGCTTGGTTGAGTCGAGCAACAAGACCTTCTGTTCTGCCTGCTCAAGGCATGCATGCTTGAGTTCGGCTTCTTCGTCGGAGCCGCAGGAGAGCCCTGCCGTTTTACTGTATGAGGCGGCGCCGATGAAAACCTGGTCGAAGCGCAGCTTGCGAATCTCGCGGATGGCGCGGCTGCCATGCAAGCACATGTTGTAGCGGTTGAGGGTGCCGCCCGGTACGATCACGTCGACGGCGTCAAAATGGCCGAGCTCCATAACGTTATAGATACCGCAGGTGAAGACCATGAGGCGCTCGTCAGGTAGCGCGGCGGCGAATTTGGCGAGCGTGCTGCCCGAATCCAGATAGATGGTGGTATTGGGTCGCACAAGCTTTGCCGCCTTTGCCGCGATGGCCGCCTTGGCATCGACGTTTTGATTGCGGCGCACGTCAAAAAGGCCGTCGGCACCCACGGCGAACTCGAGCGAGCGCACTCCGCCGTAGACGCGCACGAGCCTGTGCTCCCGGTCAAGTGCCTTGATGTCGTTTCTAATGGTCATCTCGGAGACCTCGGGGAAAGCCTCTTTAAGCTGCGCGATGGACACGCTGCCCATCTTGTTGACGAGCTCCACGATGGCCCGGCGGCGTTCTTCCATGGGATCTCCTGGTTTAGAAACTATAACGATCGACGTCTCTCATTATAGTTTTTGCAAAACAAAAGGATCTAATAATTGAATTCTAAAACAATAATTTGAGAAACTAGCCATTTGGCGCGGGATTTCGACCGTTTGCAGAGCCTAGTATTACAGTTTCTACAATCAAAACTATATATTTCTATAGTCACTGGAGCTCTTTGACTCTGCCGGTCGCATCTAGTCCTATCGCTGGACACATACCATTTGTCCCACGCCTGCGTGCGTGCCCTCGATATCATCTTCAAAAGAAAAGGGGAGACCATGAAACCCATCGTATGCGAAACGCGCACTGCCATCATCAACGCCGCTCACGACGCCCAGATCGTCATCCGTCCCATTCATGACCTGGGCGAGCACGATGTGCTCATCAAAATTTTGTCCTGCAATCTGTGCACGTCCGAGTACGGCCTGTGGAGCGGCGCTCGCACCAATAAGCCGCTGCCCATGACGTTTGGCCATGAGTGGGCAGGCGAGATCATCCAAGTGGGCAAGAGGGTTTCCGGCCTTGCCGTGGGCGACTTCGTGGGTGGCTCCTATACCTTTGACCCGTACTCTACCGAGGCGCTTGAGGGCCGCACCTCCGAGGCTCCCGGTGTGAAACCTTACGATACCCAGTGGCCTGACGGCTACTACGGCCGCTATGACGGCTGCGCCGAGTACCTGGTGCAATCGCAGGAGTCCATCTATGCATTTGAGAACAAGATCCGCCCCTCCGAGGCAGGATTTCTGGAGCCGCTCGCCACGGTAATCAACGGCATCAAGAAGCTCGATATCAAAAAGGGTGAGACCGTGGTGGTCGTTGGCGGCGGCACCATGGGCGTGCTCAATGCGCTTGTCGCCAAGCAAAAGGGCGCTCGCGTGATTGTCTCCGAGTTCATGGAGAAAAAGATCCGCGTGGCCGAGCAACTGGGCCTTGAGGTTATCGATGGTTCTAAGGTCGATCCTGTAGAGGAGGTACGTGCGCGTACCGATGGTCGCGGAGCCGACATCGTGATCTTGGCAGTTGCCGCGACGGCGGCAAACAAGCAGGGCTTCGCTATGCTCAAGAAACTCCATGGCAAGGTTTTGATGTTTGCCGCCGGCTATCCTGCGCCGGAGTTGGGCGTGGATGCCAACAAAATCCATTACGGAAAGATGCAGATCTTCGGCACCTTCCTGGGCGAGTTTTCAGACTTCAAGGAGTCCTGTCATCTGCTGGGCTCGGGCGAGATCGACGTGTCACTGCTGATCGATAAGGAATATCCGTTCGACCAGATTCAACAGGCCTTTGAAAACGCGATCATTCCGGGCGGTTACCGCACGACCGTCGTCATGCAGTAAGGAGACTACCTCGTGGCACGTTTGTTTTTAACGCCCTCGCGCATTGTATCCGGGCAGGGCGCGCTTGACGATTCGCTCGACATCCTGCACGGTTTGGGAACCAAGGCTTTTGTGGTTACCGACCCCATGATGGTTAAGCTTGGCAACTGCAAAACGGTGACCGACGCCCTTGAGCGCGCAGGGCTTGGCTTTGAGGTGTTCGACCAGATCACAGGTGAGCCGAGCGACGTCATGATCGAGGCGGGAATCGCCGCATTCAAGGCGTCGGGCTGCGATATGTACGTGGGCCTTGGCGGCGGCAGTCCCATCGACGCTATGAAGGCCATTGCCATGATGGCCGCTTGCGATGGCGACATCGACGAGCAGATGGGCGTTGCCCTGGATTTTGATCGTCCGCCGCTTGTGGCCATCCCCACTACGGCGGGCACGGGTTCGGAAGCCACGCAGTTCACGATCATCAACAACACGCGCCGGGGCATCAAGATGCTCCTTGCGGGTGCCAAGGTTTTGCCCGACGTTGCCATTGTGGACCCGCGGTTCACGTGCACGGCGCCGGCGAGCGTCACGGCAAACACGGGCGTTGACGCTTTGTGCCATGCGCTCGAATCGGCTACGTCCAAGAAGATGCAGCCCATGAGCTATACCTTCTCGATACGTGCTATCAAGCGTATCTTGGCACATCTTCACACGTGCTATACCGAGCCCGAAAACATTGAGGCCCGCGCCCAGATGGCCATTGCCGCAACCGAGGCGGGTGTCGCCTTTAATAATGCGAGCGTGACTATCATCCATGGCATGGGCCGTCCCATCGGTGCGCTCTTCCATGTGCCGCATGGGCTCTCTAATGCCATGATCATGCTGGAGTGCCTGCGCTACGTGGTGGACGGAGCCTATCCGGAGTTTTCCGCCGTGGCGCGCGAGGTGGGCGCGTCTGTTGCGGCCGATGACAAGGTAGCGGCAAACGAGCTGCTCGATGCTATTGCCAAGCTGCTGCGAAAGCTCAATATCCCTACGCTTGCCAGCTATGGCATCGATGTTGATGAATTCCGTGCCCAAATCCCTAAGATGGCAAAGGACGCTATCGATTCGGGCAGTCCGGCAAATACGATCAAGCCTGTGACGGCTGCCGATCTCGAGGCGATTTACGAGCGTTTGATTTCTGCCTAACGCAGTTTCGACATCACGCTCACGGCGCCCCCTTTTTTCGCGTGCGCCTGCTTGTGACGATTGTTGCAAGCGGGCGCATTGTTGATATGGGGTAATGAGAAATGGGTATGCTTGGCGTGAGAGAAAGCTATCGCACAGGTTGTTTAGGAGGCCCTGTTCGCATGATCAAACTTATCGCTTCTGACATGGACGGCACTTTGCTTGACGAGCACAGCGAGGTTCCACTCGAGACGTTCGAGCTTATCGAAGCCCTGCGCGAAAAGGGCGTTCATTTTGCCGCTTCTTCTGGTCGTCGCTATGATCGCTTGTGTACATTTTTCGAGCCGGTACGCGACCACATGGATTTCGTGGCATCAAACGGTGCGCAGGTCTACGCGGACGGCAAACTGATCGATCGCGAGGTGTACTCGCATCTTGCTATTTGCGAGCTTGCCCGCGTGATCGGGATGTTCGACAACCTCCACCTGGCGTTGTTCGACCGTACGAAGTCCTTTTTGCTTGATGACGAGAGCAAGTTCGTGCGCGAGGTGGACAAAGACCTTCCCAACGCCGAACGCATTTGGGACCTGCCCGATCCCGAGGTGAATATCCTTAAGGCGTCGATCTTTTGCGATGACGGCAACGTGATGGATAACGCGTACGTGCTTCAGCGCGAGCTGGGCGACAAATTTGTGTTCGCACCTTCCGGCAACGCATGGATCGACGCGCTCCAGCTTGGTGTGACCAAGGCTTCGGGCATCGCTCAGATCATGGATCATTACGGCATCAAGACCGAGGAGGTCATGGCCTTTGGCGACTCCATGAACGATTACGAGATCGTGCGCATGGTGGGCTGTGGTTGCGCTATGGCAAATGGCCGTCCCGCCCTCAAGGCCGTGGCCGACCGCGTGGTGGGCTACAACTACGAGCATGCCGTGCAAGCCGAGATGCGCCGCATTTTGAACGAGCAGAAGTAAGGTATCCATACTTGGCGGTGCGAGCGCCCGCCACGTTTTTTCTACATGCTCAAACATACTCGAAAGGCCTTGGCTCAGCTTTGCTGAACCAAGGCCTTTCTGCGTAACTGCGCGTGGAGGGATGCGTATCGGGGCCTCGCACGGCAGCCTTTGGCAACTTGTTTATTTCTCATTGCAGCTCCGTACGCCGACAGCTCTCGACCGCTACCGAGCATTATGGGCAGGGTGCACAAGCGGTGCCCCGTCCTCCCCATAGAATCGCATAGCAGCTATGGCAAATGCTCGAGGACGGATGCGGCTATGGGACATGCAGACGAGCCGGACTATACGGAGCTCAATCGGATCACGGAGCAGCTCCAGGCCCATATGATGCGCGGTGAATACGCCCTTGCGTATCCTGTGGCATGCGAGGAGCTTGCGTGTGCGCGCTCTGTCTGTGCGCCGGGGGATGTGCATCTGGCCATTGCTTTGAACGATGCCGCTTCGGTCGAGCGCTATCTTGGCCGCTACGACGATGCTCGCGAGCACTTTATCGAGGCGGGGGAGATCTTGCGCGAAGCGTGGGGCGAAACAAATTCCGAGTATGGTACGACGGTCAACAACCTGGCTGGTCTTTACCGTCTCTGCAGGGATTTCGATAAGGCCGAGGAGACATTCAAGCACGCCCTTACGATCTATCAGGCAAGCTTGCCCGAGGACGACTGGCGTACCATCAGCTGCTACAACAACATCGGCCTGCTCTACCAAGACCAGGGCCGCTATGATGAGGCGCGCGCGTGTCATGAGCGCGCTTTGGCGCTGCTCGAGGGTTCGGCTGCCGGCACCCAGCATCCCAATTCTATTGCAACAACGCTTATGAACCTTGGCGTCTGTCTGTGGCATGCGGGCGATATCACGCGTGCAAAAGACCTTTTTGAGCGCGGACGCGCCATGACACTCGAGCTTAACGGCCGCGTGAGCGCCAGTTACGCGAGTGCTCTTAACAACGTGGCGGGATTCCTTGCAGATCAAGGAGAGCCCGAGCATGCGCTTGAGCTTTTTGAAGAGTCGCGCGAAATTGCAGGTGAGCTGTTCGGTACCGAATCGCGCGCCTATACGATAGTCTGTCAAAACATCGAGCGCGTGCAGGAGGACCTGAATGCAAGGTCTTGAACTGACGCGTGAATATGCCACCAAGGTGGCCTTGCCCGAGCTGCGTCGCGGCCTGGGAGACGAGGCATTTTCTCGCATTGCCGTAGGCAGCGTGGGCGACGGATCGGATCGCTTTGGCTTTGATGACGACGTCTCCCGCGATCACGACTGGGGCGTTTCCTTGTGCGTTTGGGCCTGCGAAGGAGAGCAAGCGCTCGCCGCTTCTGCCGACCAGATCATGCGTGCGCTTCCTTCGAACTATTGCGGCTATCCCATCTTGGGATTTCATGCTCCGGTTCCTCAAGGGAGGGCCGGTGCCTGGACCGTGGCAACTCACTACGCGTACTTTACGGGATGCCCCGAGGGCCCCCGCACGCTTGCCGAGTGGGCACGTACGCCCGAGCACGCCCTCGCGGCAGCCACGAACGGCGACGTTTTTTATGATGGGCCGGGCGATTTTTCGCGTATACGTGAGTGCTTGCTTTTGGGATACCCCGATGCCGTGCGACTGCAGCGCATCGCGCAGCGCTGTATGGACTTTGCTCAAGCGGGCCAGTACAACCTGGTGCGTGCTGCGGTTCGTGACGACGAAGCCGGCTGCTGCTTGGCCTATGCGCGTGCCGTAGAGGCCGCATGCCTGCTTGTGCACGAGCTGTCGTATCGCTTTTGCCCGTACTACAAATGGGCCCTTACCTCGTGCGAACGCTGCTGCGGAGAGCTGGGCCGTGCGGTTGCAGCGCATCTGCGCGCTGCCGGGTCGTTTACGGGTGCGCTTGGAACTTGCAACGCGCGCGCCCTCCAAAACGAGCTTGACGACGCGGCCGCGCTGATCGTGGCAGAGCTGGCGCGTCGGGAACTTACGGATGATACATCGGTCTTCTTGCTTGACCATGTGGATGCCATCAGGACATTGGGCACCGCGGCGGGAATGGCGCCGTGCGCGATGCCGCGCGACTAGAGACGGGAGTGACTATCATGTCCAGAGCAGAACTTATCGACACAATCGTACGCATCGAATGGGAGGACTTCCTGCATGTGAATAACGAAGGCGGCGTTGCGTCTTGCCAGCGGCGCCCCGACACCTTCAAGATCATGCGCACCTCGCTATTGCAGACCTATTCGGATGAGCTTCTCGAGTCGTATCTCGATGATGTCTCGACCGCTTCGGCAACTGGTCGTTCTTTGATGACCGAGAAGTACGCCTGGATGATGGAAAACACCGACGACACGGCGTTTAGGCAGATCGCCTCTCAGCTTCCGCTTCTTCCGTATGAGGTGTGCGAGCGCATCGAACATATCGTCAAGTTCTTCCTGGTATGGCAGGCGCAGGCAAACGTCTTGTTCCCACGCATGGCCGAAGGCGGCCGCCCGCTTCTTTCCGAGGACGACAAGCCCGATTCGACTTCGTTTGAGAGCTACCTGCGCGGCGAGCTCAAGAGCTATTCTGCCCGCACGATCGCAATATACGAGCGCTATGCGATTTCGTGCTGGCACAACGGCGTAAACCTTGCCATTGCGAACATGGATAACATCGCGCGCCACTACGGTTACGCCAACGCTACCGATGCCGAGCACAACAGCGGCAGGGGAAAGTAGGGCTTCTCGATGTATACGGCGGTCTGCGGAATGGTTTGTTTCGTGAGCGCCGTTTTCGCGCAGGCGATTATGGGCGGCTGCTGCGACAGCGTTTGGACTCCAAATAATTCTGACGAGTGGCGGCTTTTCAATCATTTTTAGATGAGTGGCGGTTTTTGAAGCGTTTTGAGCTCGAATGCGGCACTAGAATGCACGGTTACCCGCCACTCATTCGAAAACGTTTGATTTTCCGCCACACATTTGCGTTTCAAACGGGGCACCTGGACCCACGCGTTGTCGTTAACATGCAGTGATGCAGAAAGCCCCGGCTCGATTTTGCTGAGCCGAGGCTTTTGGACGCATTTGAGTACGGGGGGGCGGCGCTTACCGTCCGAGCTTCTCCATGATCACTTTGGCAACGCCGTCTCGATCGTTGTAGTCGGCAACCAGGTTTGCGGCCGCGATGTCTTCGGGCTCGGCGTTTTTCATCGCCACGCCGCAGCCCGCCGCTTCGATCATCGAGATGTCGTTGATGTTGTCACCAAAGGCAACCGAATCTGCAACGTCGATGCCCAGGTGCCTGCACAGCCAGGTAAGGGCGCCGCCCTTGGTTGCTGCGGGGTCGGAAAGCTCGATGTTGTTGGGCGCGGAGCGCACAATGGCGAGCGTGGGGTCTTTGCTATAGGCGGCTTTGAGCTCGATGGCGTCGCACTCGTTTTTCCAATACAAGGTAATGCGCTCAAAATCGTCGTGTTCGGCAATGAACTTCTCGCAGGGCTCGTCATAGGGCGTGCGGTTGCTCTGAAGCGACTCCAGGGTGGAGAGCTTGCCGGCGAACTCGGCAAGGCGATCGTAGCGCGCTCGCTCAGAATAGCAGGCGCCATTGGAAAAGATGTCGAACGTGATGTCACGATAGCCGCGGGCCACCTGGTAAATGTCAAGCACGTGCTGGCGCGTGAGGTGCACGGCGTGGATTTGGGCCTGCGTTTGCAGGTCCACAACTGAGGCGCCGTTTGATGCCACAACGTAGCGCACGGACGGATGCGCCAAAAGCTCCGCCGGCACGCCGTTGAAGGCACGCGCCGTGCAAGGGACGAACTGCATGCCCGCATCATGAATCGCATCGAGTGCGGCCCAGGTTTCGGGCGTGATGCGCTTGTCGGAGGTGAGCAGCGTTCCGTCCATATCGGAGAAGAAAATCATAGGGTCCTTTCGGAGGACAAAGCGAAAAAAGCCTACTGACGTTTGTCGATGGGCAGGTAGGTGACATCGTCCAAAACGGATTGATAGCCCGGGCGGATGATGCGATGCGCGCAGAAGAGCTCCTCCATGCGGTGGGCTGCCCAACCGGCCATGCGCGAAACGGCGAACATCGGGGTGAAGAGCGTCTCGGGGATGCCGAGCATCGAGTAGATAAAGCCGGTGTACAGGTCGATGTTGGCGCAGATGGGTTTGGTTATGCCACAGACATCGCGCATGAGCTGCGGCGCGAGGTTCTCGATACGCTCGATAAGCGCAAACTCATCGCCCACGCCCTTCTTTTGCGCAAGACCGCGTGCATAGGTGCGGCAGAGCTCGGCGCGCGGGTCGGAAAGCGTGTAGACGGCGTGGCCCATGCCATAGATAAGGCCGGAGCCGTCGAACGCTTCGCGCTTGAGGATGCGCGTGAGGTACGCGGCGAGCTCATCCTCGTTTTCCCAGTTCGAAACATGCTTGCGAATATCCTCGTGCATGGCAACGACCTTGGCGTTGGCTCCGCCGTGGCGCGGGCCCTTGAGGGAGCCGATCGCGGCAGCATAGGCGGAGTAGGGGTCGGTTGCCGAGGAGGAGAGCACGCGGCAGGCGAACGTCGAGTTGTTACCGCCGCCGTGCTCGGCGTGCAGCATCATCATGACGTCGAGCAGCATGGCTTCGTCATGGGTGAAGTCATCTCCGCCACGCAGGACCTGCAGGACGCTCTCGGCGGTGGAGAGGTCGGGGGAGGGCTGGGGAATCTGCGGCAGACGTCCCTCGCGCTGGGCGACGCGTGCCATGTGGGCGAGTGCGGCGATGCGCGGCAAACGCGCGATCATGGACATGGCAACGTCGATCTCGTGCTCGGGAGAGATCTCGTCGGGCTCGGCGTCAAAGCGATACAGCAGCAGCACGGCGCGCGCCAGCGTGTTCATGATGCTTTTGGAGGGCGTGGTGAGCGGGAACTCATGGACGTAGTCGCCGGAGAGGTGGCGGAATGCGCGCAGACGCTCGCAAAAGCCCTCGAGCTCTTCTTTGTTGGGAAGGGAGCCGGTGAGCAGCAGGTAGGCGACTTCCTCATAACCAAAGCGATCTTCTGTCTGGGCATGATTCACCAGGTCGTCGATGCCGTAGCCGCGCAGGCTCAAGCGGCCCTCGTCGGGAACGACGCGACCGTCGATTCGGTTATAGCCGTGGACGTCGGAGATGCGCGTAAGGCCCGCGACGACGCCGGAGCCGTCGGCATTGCGCAGTCCGCGCTTGACGTTATGCTGCTCGAAGAGCGATTCGTCGTAGGGCGCATTGGGAAAACCATGGTACAGGCGCTCGCTGTCCTCGTCGATCTGGCGGCTTGCCTCGTAGTCGAGCACCAGGCGGCTCAGATAGTCGTCGAAGCGGTAATAAATCTTTTTAGCGTCATATGCCACGGTTGAGGCTCCTTTCGCAAGGCGCTGTTTGAATGTCGTTGGAATACCGTAGGGCTTAGAGGCGGTACATGAAGTTAAAGACGTCCTCGCGCTGAATGTTCACGGTTACGCCGGAGAGCTCGCCTGCTTGGACCAGTGCTTCTTGCAGATCGGTGAAGTCGAGCGTGGACTCGGAGCAGTCTGCGAGCATGGTCATGGTGAAGATGTCCTCGAGGATGGACTGCGTGATGTCGCGGATGTCGACGTTGGCCTCGCCCAGCACGCGGGTGACGCCGGCGACGATGCCGGGGCGGTTTTCGCCCAGGACGGTGATGACGATACGGTTGGAGGCGGTCTCGGCCATGAGAGTCCCTTCGACGTGTGCGCAAGGCGTAGCGCCGCGCACAGAGATAACAATACTCACCATTGTAGATGTACCGGCGTGCTTTACGCATACCATTCACGCGGGTAACACGGCAGAAATCGGAAGGGGGAGGGTGGCCCGTGCTCAGGGCGCGCCATACGCGAGTATTGGCGTGGTGCTTTTGTGGGCTTGGCGAGGTCGATGGGGTCTGTGCTATCCTAGGCAGGCTGTCTTGTCTTGGTCGGAAACCAAGACACCCCTAGTCCTGGTCGGAAACCAGGACGCGATTCCAGAGGAGCCCTGCCATGAAGCAAGGAATTCATCCGGAGTACGTCGAGTGCACCGTCCGCTGCAGCTGCGGCAACGTGTTCAAGACCCGCTCCACCAAGCCTGAGATTACCGTCGAGCTCTGCAACGAGTGCCACCCGTTCTACACTGGCCAGCAGAAGTTCGTTGACACCGGTGGACGCGTCCAACGCTTCGCCGACAAGTTCGGTGGCGCCGCTGCTGCTCAGCTCAAGAAGGCTGAGGAGGCCAAGGCTGCTAAGGCCGCTAAGGCTGCCGAGGCCGAGGCTGCTCGCAAGGCTGCCGCTGAGGCTAAGGCTGCCGAGAAGGCAAAGCGTGCCGAGAAGTTCGCTGCCGAGGCTGCCAAGAAGGCCGCCGAGGCTCCCGCTGAGGCTCCGGTCGACCAGGCCGCTGCTGAGGCCGAGACCACCGAGGCTGCCGAGTAGCATTTGCTGCTTGCAACAAAGTGGGCGTATGAGGGCTGCGATCCTGTGGGTCGCAGCCCTTGTTCTATTTCGAGGGGACGTTGCCACGGGTCAGATGATCGGCGGCTGATGCGTGGCAGCTGACAGTCGGCGGCTGATGCGTGGCAGCTGACAGTCGGCGGCTGACGAGTGGCGGCTGATGCACGCTGGCTGACGGTCGGCGGCTGATGGGTGGCGGTTTTCAAACGTTTTTAAATGAGTGGCGGTTTTTGAAACGTTTTGGGGAGGAAATCGACGAGATCGTGCGCGTTTATCCGCCACTTGATTCAAAATGAGTGATTTACCGCCACTCGTTTTAAGGGAGTCGTGCGCGACGGCCGGGAACGGTCACCGATTTGGGACATCAGGCCGCCGTCTTGAGGTTGAGATAAAGGGGACGTTCTCGATAATAATTAACAAGATGTAATAGTCTGTCCCCATATGTCGGGCGACATCGAACGAAAGGAGCATGCCGTGCAGTACAAGATCCTTGGAGGAACCTTCCCGGTTGTTACGTGCAATCTTGCCGATAGTGAATCGATGATCACCGAGAGCGGTGCCATGGTTTGGATGACCCCCAACATGGAGATGTCTACCACGGGCGGTGGGCTTGGCAAAATGTTTTCAAAGGTCGTCTCGGGCGAAAGCATGTTTCAAAACATCTGGACCGCGCACGGTAGCGCCATGATCACGTTTGGCTCGTGCTTCCCGGGCCGTATCGTTCCGATCGAGATCGGTCCCAACAAAAGCTGGGTTTTGCAGAAGCGCTCGTTCCTCGCTGCCGAAAGCGGTGTTGAGCTGAGCATTCATTTTAATAGAAAGGCAAAGACCGGCATCTTTGGCGGCGAGGGCTTCGTCATGCAAAAGCTTACGGGCAGCGGCATCGCTTTTGCCGAGATTGACGGCGACCTTGTTGAATATCAACTTGCCCCGGGACAGCAGATGATCGTCGATACCGGCAACGTTGCCGGCTTCGAAGAGACGGTCAAAATCGATGCACAAATGGTCAAGGGCGCCAAGAACATTGTCTTTGGCGGCGAGGGCCTGTTCAACACCGTGCTTACGGGCCCGGGCCGTATCTGGTTGCAAACGATGCCCGTCACCAATCTTGCGGCGGCTATCGCGCCGATGGTCTCTAGCGGCAATTAAAAATGACGCGAGGCGAGCCGTTGCGGGTTTGCCTCGCGCTGGCGTCTCACCTATTGCTTGGGTGCGCGCTTCTTGGCCGAGAGCGTGTCGACATCGATGCGAAAGATCGCGACGCGCGCGAGCGCATCGGGCATGAAGACAGGGGAGGGCATATCGGGCGCCGCGTGCGCCATGATGAGGCGAAGGGCCTGCTCCTTTTCTGCCGGATCATCAACCGAAAACACGATGCCCGACCCCATGATGGAGCGGTATGAACGCGAGTATGCGCAGGCAAATGTGCCCGTGATGTTGCCACGGTCCTCTTCAAGTTCGATCGCTACGCGAACGCCGTCTTTGCCGCCTGCGAAGAACGCCTCGGCTTTGCGACCTTCTCGTGCCGAATGCAGGTAGAGCGATAGGCCTTCCGTTCCGTCCTGCTCTTTGTGCCACCGGTAGCCGTAGTTCACGGGAACGACGAACATGCCGTCGCCATCCATGGCGCCAACGTGCAGTACCTGCGCGGAATCTACGATGTCTTTGATTGCGTCGGTGTCGGTGACCTGACGCTTGATGAGCCTCATCGGTCGCATTGTTCCTCCTGGCTTGAGCTCGTCTACCGCGTGCGGCTTTGCATGCGGCTGATTGCCACATGATACGCCTGCGGCATGTTCTATACCGGGCATGGTTTATACGTGGGGGAGCAATATATGACCCTGTCAAGGTACAAATATGGCTAAAGTAAAGACAACTGTGTATTCATCGAGCTTATTTAGCTCGGTTAAGTAAAGGACACCGCCTATGGGATTCATGTCTAAGCTGCTCTCGTTTGGCTCCGACAAGGATGTTAAGCGCTACGAGAAGATCGTTGATACGATCAACGGCCTCGAGCCTGATTTCGTCAAGATGTCTGACGAAGAGCTGGCGGGCCAAACGGCCAAGTTCCGCGAGCGCTACGAGGCAGGCGAGACGCTTGACGCTCTGTTGCCCGAGGCGTTCGCCACCGTTCGCGAGACTTCCAAGCGCACGCTTGGCATGCGTCATTTCGACGTGCAGCTCATCGGCGCCATGGCGTTGCATGAGGGCATGATTGCCGAGATGAAGACAGGCGAGGGTAAAACGCTTGTCTCCACGCTCGCCGGCTACCTTAACGCCATTCCCGCCAAGGGCGTTCACATCGTTACCGTTAACGATTACCTGGCCAAGCGCGACTCCGAGTGGATGGGCAAGATCTATCGCTTCTTGGGCATGACCGTGGGCCTGCTGCAAAACGGCATGCCGCTCGAGGACAAGCTGCCCGCCTATGCCGCCGATGTCACCTATGGCACCAATTCCGAGTTCGGCTTCGACTATCTGCGCGACAACATGGTGGTGCGCGCCGGTCAGCGCGTGCAGCGCGGTCACGCCTACGCCATCGTCGACGAGGTCGACTCCATCCTTATCGATGAGGCGCGTACGCCCCTCATCATCTCGGGCGCTGGCACCAAGTCTGCAAGCACCTACAAGGACTTCGCCCGTGCCGTGCGTGGCCTGGAGCGCGGCGAGGAAGTCCAGCACGATATGCTTGCCTCCGTCGAGCCCCAGGAGGAGACCGGCGATTACGTGATGGACGAGGCCAAGCACACCATCGCTGCTACCGAGCGCGGCTTGAAGAAGATCGAGCAGCGTCTGGGCATCGAGGACATCTACGCCGATCTGTCCGGCCAGCTTGTCAACCACTTGCAGCAGGCGCTCAAGGCCCAGTACATGTTCCATCGCGATAAACAATACGTCGTGCAAAACGGCGAGGTTAAGATCGTCGACGAGTTTACCGGTCGTATCATGGAGGGACGCCGTTACTCCGAGGGTCTGCACCAGGCTATCGAGGCAAAAGAGGGCGTGCTTGTGCGCGAGGAGAATCAGACGCTCGCCACCATCACCCTGCAAAACTACTTCCGCCTGTACGACAAGCTTTCCGGCATGACCGGTACCGCTTTGACCGAGGACGCCGAGTTCCGCGAGATCTACAAGCTCCCCGTTCAGGTGATCCCTCCCAACAAGCCCGTTATCCGCGTGGACCACGATGACTTGGTCTACCGCACTATCGATGCCAAGTTCAACGCTGTTGCCGACGACGTTGAGGCTCGCCATGCCAAGGGCCAGCCCGTACTGGTGGGCACCGTTTCCATCGAGAGCTCCGAAAAACTCTCGCGTCTGCTCGATAGCCGCGGCATCAAGCATGCCATCCTCAACGCCAAGTTCCACGAGCACGAGGCTCACATCGTCGCTCAAGCCGGTCGTTATGGCGCCGTGACCATCGCCACCAACATGGCTGGCCGTGGTACCGATATCCTGCTTGGCGGCAATCCCGACGAGCTTGCGCGCGAGATGCTCGCCAATGCGGGCATCGAGATGGCCGACGCCACGCTCGAGCAGCTCGAGAGCGCGCGCGAGCAGGCCGTTGCCACCTGCAAGGCCGAGCGCGAGCGCGTGCTTGCAGCCGGCGGCCTGACCGTCATTGGCACCGAGCGCCATGAGTCCCGCCGTATCGACAACCAGCTGCGCGGCCGCTCCGGCCGTCAGGGCGATCCGGGCGAGACGCAGTTCTATCTGTCGCTCGAGGACGACCTCATGCGCCTGTTTGGCGGCGACAAGATGGACCGCATATCCAACATGATGATCTCGGCAGATATGCCCGACGATATGCCTATCCAGCACAAGTTTGTGTCCAAGGCCGTGGAGAGCGCCCAGCGCAAGGTCGAGAATATCAACTTCTCCATGCGTAAAAACGTCCTTGAGTACGACGACGTCATGAATAAGCAGCGCCAGGTCATCTATGCCGAGCGCAACACGATCCTGGACGGCAAGGACCTTAGCGACCACGTCTCCGATGTCATTAAGGACACCGTGGCCCGCTGCGTGCAGGAGTTCTGTGCCACCGATAGCCATGAGGGCGAGCGCGACCTTGAAGGCCTGCACAAGTGGGTTGTGGAGCTTACGGGCAACGTGGACGCTCCCCAGTTTGCCGACAGCGCTTATGACGGACTCAACGCCGAGGTGCTGGCGTATGTTCAGAAGTGCTACGACGCCAAGGCCGAGCGCCTGGGCGATGACCTCATGCGCGAGCTCAACTGCCAGGTTATGCTACGCGTCATCGATACCCGCTGGATGAACTACCTGCAGGAGATGGACTATCTCAAGACCGGCATCGGTCTGCGAGGCTTTGGCCAGCGCGACCCGTTGGTCGAGTACAAGTCCGAGGCCTTTGCCGCTTTCCAGACGCTTGTCGACACCATGTATGAGGATTACCTGCGCACCGTCTTGCGCATCGAGGTCAAGAGCGCACCCGAGCCTGCACACGACGCTCCCGCCGAGCTTGAGGGCGCCCAGTACTCCGGTCCGGGCGAGGTCGATGGCGACGACGCATCTGCAACCGTTCGCCGCGAGGCCGCTGCTCGCGCCCGCGCTGCCGTCACGGGCGGCTCCGGCGCTGCCAACTCCTTTGGTCACGTGCAAACCTATCGCAAGGACGAGTCGGACGACCCCTATGTCAACGTGGGCCGCAACGAGCTGTGCCCTTGTGGCTCGGGCAAGAAGTTCAAGAACTGCCACGGTAGGAACCGCTAAGTGTCAACCGAGAACATGACGACCTCGACCGAGGCTCTGGACGCCCTGAGTGCGCGTCTGGCCGAGGTCGAGGCCTATCTCCATTTAGATGAGAAGCGCGCCCGCGTGGCAGAGCTTGAGACAAAAAGCGCCGAGGCTGGTTTTTGGGACAACCCCGATGCCGCCCGCATGCTTATGGCCGAGCTTTCCAGTTGCAAAGAGGACATCCAGGCTGTGGCGGATGCGCGCGAGGGCATCTCCGATGCTCTTGCCGCGCTCGAACTTGCCGACGAGATGGGCGGCGACGAGGAGTTGCTGGCCGAGGCGGCGTCTACGGCGCAGGCTCTCGAGCGCAAGATCGACGATATGGAGCTCTCCAGCTGGTTTACCGGTGAGTTTGATCACGGTAATGCGATTCTCACC
Organism: uncultured Collinsella sp.; assembly: GCA_958348985.1. Lineage (GTDB taxonomy): Bacteria > Actinomycetota > Coriobacteriia > Coriobacteriales > Coriobacteriaceae > Collinsella. The sequence goes on from CATWBG010000006.1 coordinate 57,969, forward strand.
ATCAAGCCCGGCCAGGGCGGTCTTGAGGCGCAGGACTGGACCTTCATGCTCTTTAAGATGTACATGAAGTACTGCGCGCGCCGCGGTTGGAAGGTAACGGTCAACGACTGTCCCGCGGCAGAGGTTATCGGCATCGACCGTGCCACCATCACCGTTGAGGGCAAGAATGCCTTTGGCATGCTGCGTGCCGAGGCAGGCGTGCACCGTTTGGTGCGCATTTCGCCTACGGACGATAAAAAGCGTCGTCAGACTACATTTGCGGGCGTAGAGGTCATCCCAGTGCTGCCCGATGATATCGAGGTCGAGGTCGATCCCGGCGACATTCGCGTGGATGTGTACCACGCGAGCGGCCCTGGCGGCCAGGGCGTCAACACCACCGACTCTGCTGTGCGCGTCACGCATATCCCCACAGGGATTGTGGTCACCTGCCAAAACGAGCGCAGCCAGATACAGAACAAGGCCGCATGCATGCAGATCCTCAAAGCGCGTCTCTACGAGCTGGAGCTTCAAAAGCGCGAAGAGGCTCTCGACGAGATTCGCGGGCCCAAGCATACGATCGGCTTTGGCAACCAGATTCGAAGCTATGTGCTCTATCCGTATCAGATGGTCAAAGACCTGCGTACGGGTGTAGAGACAGGCAACCCCGATGCTGTTTTGGAAGACGGGGACCTAGATCCGTTCATCTTTGGCTATCATCGCTGGGTAACCGGCAATGCCGAGGGTCCATCTGTAGAGGATACCTTGCTGGACGAATAGCCTACGCTGGCGGAAGGGGCGGTGTTCGAGCCGTGCCTCATCCGGTACAATCGGGCCGTTGATACCCAAGGGGGCGCACCGCGAACGTTGCGATGCGTCCTTTCTCATGAGGAGGAATAGTGGGACATCGTTTGGATATCAAACGCATCATCCAGTCGCACTTCGTGCGCGATCTGCCGATGATCGTGCTCGGCTGCGCTATCGCGGCATTCGCGACCGACATGTTCATGATCCCCAACGGTCTTGCCGCGGGCGGCGTTACCGGCGTGGCGACGATTATCCAAGAGCTGGGCGCCCGCCATGGTCTCACGCTCCCCGTGGGTATGCAGACCATTGTGATCAATGCCGTGCTGCTGCTGGCGGTGGCACGCGCCGGAGGCCTGCTCTACGTTATTCAGACCGTGACGGGATTTGTTTTGCTCGGTGTGTTCGCCGACCTCTTTGCGCCTTTTGTCACGCCCCTTGGCGGCGAGGAGCTGATGCTTTCGGCCCTTTGGGGTGCGTTGGCGTGCGGCCTGGGTTACGGCTTGGTGCTGCGCTGCGGCTCCAATACCGGCGGGTCGGATACCATCGGCCAGATTATCTCGCGCAAGACGTCGCTGCCGGTGGGCGCTACCACCATGGTCATCGATGTCACCGTCTGTGCGCTTTCGATTCCCGTGTTCTCGCTCATCAATGCGCTTTACGCTGCGCTTGCCATGGTGCTCATGGGCATCGTAGTCGATGCCGTGGTCGACGGCGGCAACAAGCGCCGCATGGCTTTTGTCATTTCCGATAGCTTTGACGATATCGCGGAGGACATCTTGCACGGCTTGGGGCGCGGCTGCACCAAGCTGAGCGCGACGGGCATGTGGAGCGGTAGCGACAAGCCAGTGCTCATGGTGATTTTGGAGCGTCGCGAGCTTTCGCCCCTAAAGGCTATTGTGGCCGAGCGCGACCGAGACGCCATCGTCATCATCTCCGATGTCACCGAGGCGTTTGGCGAGGGATTCAAAGAGCTGGGCGTGTAGTGCGGCGGCGGGTGTGCGATGCCCGCTGCTGTTTTTTGCATGAGTGAAAAAACGTTTGCGCCCACTGGCCGATTGATTTGTTTACGGTGCGGTTGTGTCCGGCAATGAGGTGCGCTTGGGCCATAATGGAAAGCGTGCGTGTCGCTTTGTGCATCAAGACGGCGCGGACGTATTCGTAACCGACGACACAACGTGCGAAAGGAAGGCACCATGAGCGATGAAGAGCTCAAGCACCTTGCCAACGAAGTGAGGAAGGGAATCGTCACCGGTGTTCATGCGGCGAAGTCGGGACATCCCGGCGGCTCGCTTGGAGCTACGGAGATCATGACCTACCTGTATTTCGAGGAGATGAATATCGACCCGGCCGACCCGCGCCGCGCCGATCGCGATCGCTTCGTGCTCTCCAAGGGTCACTGCGCGCCCGCTCTCTACGCCGTACTTGCCGAGCGCGGCTTCTTCCCTAAGGAAGATCTGCTTACGCTTCGCCACATTGGCAGTCACCTGCAGGGCCATCCCAACATGAACGATACCCCGGGCGTGGACATGTCCACCGGCTCGCTTGGCCAGGGCGTCTCCGCTGCCGTGGGAATGGCGCTTGCCGCTCAGCATTGGGGCGATACCTATCGCACCTATGCCCTGCTGGGCGACGGCGAGGTTGAGGAGGGCCAGGTGTGGGAGGCCGCTATGTTTGCGGGCAACCACGCGCTTGACAACCTCTGCTTGATTGTCGACCACAACGGCTTGCAGATCGATGGCACCATCGAGGAGGTCAACTCCGCGATGCCCATCGCCGACAAGTTCCGTGCGTTCAAGTTCCATGTGATCGAGGTCGCCGACGGCAACGACTTCGCCCAGCTGCGCGCTGCCTTTGCCGAGGCCCGCGAGACCCACGGCATGCCCACGTGCATCGTGTGCGAAACCACCAAGGGCAAAGGCGTCTCCTTCATGGAGGGCCAGGTTGGCTGGCATGGTAAGGCTCCCAACGACGAACAGTACGCTCAGGCCATGGCCGAGCTCGACGCTCATGACAAGGAGGGCGAATAATGGCAGACGTGAAGAGAATCGCCACTCGCGCGAGCTATGGTGAGGCCCTGGTCGAGCTGGGTGCCGAGCACGACGACTTTGTCGTATTCGATGCCGACCTGGCGGCTGCTACCCAGACGGCAAAGTTCAAGGCGGCCTATCCCGACCGTTTCTTCGACGCCGGTATCGCCGAATCCAACCTGATGGGCATGGCTGCGGGCGTTGCCACCACCGGCCGCGTTGCCTTTGCGAGCACCTTCGCGATGTTCGCTGCCGGCCGCGCTTTCGAGCAGGTTCGCAACTCCATTGGCTACCCGCACCTCAACGTCAAGATCGGCGCCACGCACGCCGGTATCTCGGTGGGCGAGGACGGAGCTACGCACCAGTGCAACGAGGATATCGCCCTCATGCGCACCATTCCGGGTATGACGGTGGTTGTTCCTGCCGACGACATCGAGGCGAAGGCGTGCGTACGTGCCGCCTATGAGTTCGATGGCCCCGTCTACATGCGCTTTGGCCGCTTGGCCGCCCCCGTCATCAACGACCCCGAAACCTATGAGTTTAAGCTGGGTCGCGGCATCCTTATGCGCGAGGGTTCCGACGTGACTATTGTCGCCTGCGGCCTTATGGTCTCTGCCGCCCTCGAGGCTGCCGAGGCCCTTGCCGAGCGCGGCATCGATGCCGAGGTCATCAACATCCACACCATCAAGCCCATCGACGCCGATATCATTTTGAAGAGCGCCAGGAAGACTGGCCGTGTGGTGACGGTCGAGGAGCACTCCGTGATTGGCGGCCTGGGCGACGCCGTTGCCGACGTCTTGGTCCAAAACCGCCCGGTTCCCATGAAAAAGATCGGTGTGGAGGACGTCTTTGGGTACTCCGGTCCCGCGCTCGACCTGCTCCATGAGTTTGGTCTCGATGCTGAGGGCATCACCGAGAAGGTTGCTGCCTTTATGGCGTAACACCCGTTCTCGCTGGCATCGCAAGGCGGTTTTATTGGGCTTCGCTCGTCTTCTTTGGCGAGCGAAGCCTTTTTGATGGCGTACGGTGGCGTACCTTTCGTGCAAATGACGTTCAAACATATGCCACTTTGATGACGCGCCGAGTGTCTTGCTACAATAGGTGCGCTCATGTAGTTTAAACGCACGACGTAAAGGAGCTTTTGTGGGTAACCACTTCCGTAAGCCCGGAGACGGGCAAGCGGCGCCGAAGGTCGAAGACCCTCGGTTGTCGGTTGTCTCGGCAGACGATATCGTCGCTCCGGAAGACACGGGCTTTGAGCCCGTAACCGATCCCTTTGCATACACTCCTGCACCCGACGTGACCGCTTCAGTGGCCCCGCTCGATATGACCGATGCCGCCGATGACGCCACCGTGTCATCCCTGGATGCCGATATGGATCCGCAGGTTACGCAACCCGGACTTCTCAACATCCCTTCGCCGACAGATCCCGTTGCCCCGTCTTCCACGGGTGCCTTCATGACCTCTGCCGGTGCGGTCGATCCCACATCCACGGATGTTTCCGAGCAAAAGCAGGTTGCCTCGCTTGACGCCGCCCTGCAGAATCCAGACTTTACCTCTGTCTTTGCCCCGCAGGTGGATTCGCGCAAGAAGATGGCCCGCGATGCGGGCGTCGAGCCCGTTATCCTGATGGAGCACCTCACCAAGATCTATGCCGCGCAGCCCAATAAGCCCGCGCTGGACGATGTGAACATCGAGATTTACCCCGGTGAGTTCGTCTTCCTCGTCGGTCACTCCGGCTCCGGCAAGACCACGCTGCTTTCCACCTTGATGCGCGATGTCAAGCCCACGTCCGGCCGCGTGCTTGTGGCCGGCCAGGACCTGATGCGCATCAAGAACCGCAAGGTCCCGTTCCTCCGCCGTCAGATCGGCGCCGTCTTCCAGGACTTTAAGCTCCTGCCCAACAAGACGGCTTACGAGAACGTCGCCTTTGCCCTTGAGTGCATCGGCAAGCCGCGCGGCGTCATTCGCAGCCAGGTTCCCGAGGTGCTGCGCCTTGTTGGCTTGGCAGACCAGATGGACTCCATGCCCGATCAGCTCTCCGGCGGCGAGCAGCAGCGCGTTGCCGTTGCCCGCGCTATGGTCAACCGCCCGCCGCTGTTGATTTGCGACGAGCCCACTGGTAACCTCGACCCCGCTATCTCGCTTGGCATCATGAAGCTGCTCGAGCGCATCAATCGCACGGGCACCACGGTTATCGTGGCCACGCACGACCGCGCCATGGTCGACTCCATGCGCCGTCGCGTCATCGCGCTCGAGGCCGGTCATGTCATTCGCGACCAGGAGAGGGGAGGTTACGGCAACTATGGCGCCTAGCAATCTGGGTTATTCCATCAAGGAGGCCAATAGGCACTTCTTCCGCAACTTGACCACGTCTTTGGGTGCGGTCATCACCATCTTCCTGTCGCTGTTCATCATCGGTCTGTTCATCGTCGGTTCCGCGATGGTCAATGCCGCGATCGGTACGGTGGAGCAGGAAGTTACCATCAACGCGTTTATTTCCGACAATGCCGCCGATGATGATATCAAGGCATTCGAGTCCGAGCTCAAGAGCTGGGATAACGTCAAGAACGTAACCTTCAAGACCAAAGAGGATGCGCTTTCCGACTACAAGAGCAAGGTGTCCAACAACGCCGATGCCACTATGTCGGCGCTCGACGGCGAGAATCCGCTGCCGCGCTCCTTTGTGATCGAGATGGAGGACCCCTCGCAGGTTGCCTCCACCGCCACGAAGATCAAGCAGAGCTCGAGCTTCCGTAAGATCGTTGACGACGAAAACACCGGGGTAGACGATAGAGATGCCGATGTCGAGGCAAGCGTTTTGTATGGTCGGGAGGAGGTTGGCCGTCTGTTCCAGGTGACTAACTACATTCGCATCGCCGCTATCGTGGTCGTGGCGCTCCTCACGTTTATCGCCTTCATCTTTATCAACAACACGATTCGCCTCTCGATCACCGCGCGTCGTCGCGAGATCGCCATCATGCGTCTTGTGGGCGCTTCGAACGGCTTTATCCGCGGACCGTTTATCACCGAGGGTGTTTTGCAGGCGCTGCTGGGCTCTGCGCTCGCCATTGGCGTGCTGGAGATTATCCGCAACGTGGGCATCCCCGCGTTGCAAAACAGCATCAAGTTCCTCCCCTTTGCGATTCCTATCCAGATGTTTTTGGCCACCTATGGCGCGCTGCTTATCGTTGGCGTGGTCATTGGTCTGTTTGGCTCTGCCATCGCTATGAGGCGCTACCTTAAGGTATAGCCCGAGGGCCCAAAGGGGTACACGATAGGGGCGGGTCGCAATTATGCGGCCCGCCCTTTGCTGTTTTTTCTGGATCGATTGGAGGTTCGCCTTGGGGCGTAAACATAAGACGAACGGGCATCGTTCCCCCGTGCGTTCGCGCCGCGTAGCGGGCCTTTTGGGCACGGTGCGCGTGACGGGCGGCATCGCTACAGTAGAGACTGCCGAGGGCGTGTTCAGACTTACCGAGCGCGGTATGCGCGAGGCCATGCCGGGCGACACCGTAACGGTGAGCTTGCATCGCGGGCCGGGCGGCGAGCGCCGCGCGCAGGTCGAATCGGTGGAGGAACGTTCGCAGACCGTCTTGGTGGGAACCTATCACCAGGCGGGGCCGCTGGGCGTCGTGCGCCCGTTGGACAAGCGCGCCAAACTCGATTTCTTTGTTCCCCCGCATGACCAGTCGCCCGAGCGCTTGGACGTGACCGATGGCGATCTTGTTGCTGCGCGGATTGTGAGCTATCCCACGCGTATGGAGTCGGGCGTGGTGACGATCGAGCGGCGCATCGGCGGAGAGGACGCCCCGGATGCCGGCGTTCAGACCGTCATGGCGCGCTATGATTTGGCCGACGGCTATGCGCCGGCTGCGCTTGCAGAGGCCGAATCGCTGGGGCTCGATGTCGAATCCGCGTTGCAAGATCCGCTGCGCCGCGATATTCGCGATCGCTTTTTGCTGACGATCGATCCGGTGGATGCGCGCGACTTTGACGACGCCATCTCCGTTGAGCGTACGCCTGCGGGCACCTGGAAGCTTGGGGTGCATATCGCCGACGTGTCGCATTACGTGCTATGGGAGAGTTCTATCGATCTTGAGGCTCGCATGCGCTCCACCAGTGTTTACCTGGCCGATCGCGTGTTGCCCATGCTGCCCGAGCGCCTGTCGAACGATCTATGCTCCTTGCGGCCGCACGAGGATCGCCTTGCCTTTACCGTGGATATCGAACTCGATGTGCGCGGGCGCGTGGTATCGAGCCGTGCCTATCCGAGTGTGATTCAGTCGCGCGTGCGCCTTGATTACGATGCAGCCGATTGGTTGCTTCGGGGCGGAGAAGCAGTAAGCGATGGGGGAGACGCCGAGGATGTCGATTTGGCATGTGTGAAGCGTGCCGAGCGGGCACGTCGAGACGCTGCCGACTGTGGGGTCGAAATCACTGCGTTTCTTCGTGATGCCGACGAGCTTGCGCGTACGCGCCAGGGGGTTAGGCGTCGCCGCGGTGCTATCGATTTCGAATCGAGCGAGGTTCATGTGGTCCTTGACGACGAGGGCGTGCCTAAGCGCATCGATGTGCGCCGTCGTACCGCTGCGACGTCGCTTGTGGAAGAGGCCATGCTTCTTGCCAACGAATGCGTGGCAAGAAAGCTGGTGGCGGCTGGAGCGCCTGCGGCGTTTCGCGTGCACGAGGATCCTTCGCCCGACGAGTTGACGGCTGCGGCGGAGGTGCTGATCGAGGCTCAGGCGATCGACCGCCAAGAGGCGCTGGGCATCATGACCGGCGACTCCCATGCTATCGAGGGCGTGCTGGAGCGCAGCGCCCAGACCTCTCAGGCTCCTATGGTGAATGCCTTGCTCCTGCGTGCGATGCAGCGAGCTGTGTATCGTCCACACAACCTGGGCCACTATGCCCTGGGTGCCGAGGCATACTGCCACTTTACGAGCCCTATTCGACGCTACCCGGACCTGCTGGTCCATCGTGTTCTCAAGATGCTTCTTGTACGTGAGCGGCTGGGTGCCCGCGTTGCGCGCGAGCGGGCGCCGTACCTGGTAGGCACGGGTGCCCAGGATATGGAGCACATTTTGCCGGCGCTTTGCCGGGAGGCGTCTTCGCGTGAGCGCATCGCCGATGCCGCCGCGCGCGACTCTCAAAAGGTGAAGGTTGCCCAATACTACGCTCAGCGTGTGGGCGAGCGCATGGTGGCAACCGTTACCTGGATTGACCAGATGGGAGCTTTCGTGCGTGTGGACAAGACCGCGGCGGACGGCTTGGTGCGCATGAGCGCGCTGGGCGGCAACGAGTGGTGGGAGTTCGATGAGCGTCGCCTTACCCTTACCGGTACGTCTTCTGGCGAGGTCATCTCGCTTGGTCAGCGGGCAATCGTGGAGGTTGTGGGCGCCGACTGCATGCGAGGGCACCTCAACTTCAAGCTCATACATACCTTGAGTATTTAGGCTACACTGAGAAACCGAACCGAGACTCAGGAGGACATGTGGAAACGCCGATTTCCGAACAAGATATCGAGTATGCCGAGACGTATCTGGCAGCGGGCGACTTTTCGACGGCATCGCAGATGCTCGAGCGCTATCTGGAGCTTGTCGAGGATTACATTGCAGAGATGTGCCAGGCCACAGACGAGGTGCAGTACTTTAGCTTCCAGGACTCCTTTGAGCGTCTATGCTATGCGCGCGTTGAGCACGATCCGCGTCGTATCGTTGCGGTGGCGGCTCCGTTTGATCGTCTGTATTCCGATGTGGCATACGTGTGCATTCAGCAGCAAGATTACGAGCGCGCGCGCGACGCGCTTGTTCAAGCGGTGCGCTGGAATCCCATGAACTGCAAGTATCGTCTTGATTTGGCCGAGATTTTCCGCGCACTGGGCGATATTCAGGAGTGGGCGGCGCTCTCCAACTCTGTGCTCGAGCGTGCGTCCGACGGCCGTGTTGCCGCGCGTGCTTATTCCAATCTGGGTCAGCTCTTTATCGACCAGGACAACGCCGTTGCTGCTTCTGGCTGCGCGCGCCTGGCCGTGCGCTTGGCTCCTGCCGATGCGCGTACGGTAGCGCTGATGGACCGCCTTGCCAAGGAGCATCCCGAGGTTGCCAAGGATTCCGACGACCATGTTATGGGCGAGCTCTCGATCCAAGGCATTCCCACGAGTCCTTCGGCCGATGTTGCCATTTGCTTGCTCATCTGTGCGTCCGATGCTGCAACGGCAGGGGATCGCGCCCAGGCTGCCAAGTATACGGCACGTGCAAACGGGCTTATTGGCAAGGAGGCTTGCTCTGCGCTCATCAAGATGATTCGCGAGGCAGATAACGAGGGTGGCGCCGATGCCCAGTAAGAAGGAGCACAAGCTCATCTCTAAAAACCGCTCGGCGCATCACGAGTATTTTATCGATGAGACCATCGAATGCGGTGTTGAGCTTGCCGGCGCCGAGGTGAAAAGCATTCGCGAGCGCGCCTGCCAGATTACGGACACCTTTGCGATTATCCGTGGGGGAGAGTGCTGGCTTGTGGGCCTGCACATCCATCCGTACAGCAACGGCGGCGTGTGGAACCGCGACCCCGACCGTCGCAAGAAGCTGCTGCTTCATCGCAAAGAGATTGATTACCTGGATGGTAAGCTGCGCAATCGCGGCTATGCGCTTGTTCCACTGGAGCTGTACTTTAACGATTCGGGCCGCGTGAAGCTGCTCCTTGGTTTGGGCCGCGGCAAAAAGCTCTATGACAAGCGCGAAGATATGGCCAAGCGCGATGTGCAACGAGAGATCGACCGAGCCCTCAAAACACGCCTGCGGGGCTGAGGCACCGCACCTCGGCGCTCAATCGTCGGACGCCGCACGCAAGGCGCGCGCCCTCCTCTTTCACGCCGATCTGCGGCACCTCAGTCATGTGGGGCGGCAGGCGGTATATCGCTTCAATTGCGACTTCCCTTGGGAGGCCGTTTCTTTTTGCTCAAGTGGCATGAAAAGACTTGTATTTAATAAATAGGAACTTATACTATTAATAAGTACACAGCTTGTTCTAGGGAGGACATCATGGCTGAAGAGAAGAAGACCTACAAGTTTGTCTGCACCGTTTGCGGCTACGAGGTCGAGGTCGATACGCCCGAGCTGCCGGAGGACTACGTTTGCCCGGTATGCGGCGTGGATCCCGATCAGTTTGAGCGCGTCGACGAGTAACATACACTAGATACATCATGCGTTTCCCAACGCGGGGTGAGGCCCTTGGGTCTCGCCCCGTGTTCGTTTTCTGCGTATGCGTTACGCATATGTTTCGAAACAGCGGGGAAACATCTCTGTAAGCCTACCGCCGTAGTATGGAGCCCTCACGCACTACGTGAATGCTGTGTGTGCGTGATAGAGCTAGAAGCTATCGGGGAGGTAAACGATGCAGGAGCAGGGAAATCCCGCTGACCAGCACCATCAGGGACTGTATCGTCCTGAGTTCGAACACGACGCGTGCGGCATTGGCGCGCTCGCTAATCTTCATGGACAAAAGAGCCATCAGATTTTGGATGACGCTCTTTCGGTACTCGTTAATTTGGAGCACCGTGGTGGCACGGGTTTGGAGAAAAACACCGGCGACGGCGCCGGAATCCTCTTCCAGGTGCCGCATCATTTTTTCCGCAAAGAAGCACAGAAGTGCGGTCAGATTCTGCCCGCCGAGGGCGATTACGGCGTTGCCATGCTCTTTTTCCCGCAGGACGAGTGCGGTGTTGAAGACGCACGCCGTGTCTTTGAAGAAGGTTGCGCCGAGGCCGGCGTGCCCTTGCTGTTTTGGCGTCGCGTCCCGGTAGATCCGCATGATCTAGGCGAGACGGCCCGTGCCTGCATGCCTACGATCCTGCAGGCATTTTTGGGTCGCCCCGAGGGCGTTGAGGCCGGTGAGGACTTTGAGCGCCGCCTGTACGTTTGTCGACGCACCGTCGAGAAGCGCGCCGATGCCGAGTATTCCTTAAAGGGAAAGATCTTCTACGTTTGCTCCATGAGCTCGCGCACCGTGGTCTACAAGGGCATGCTCGTGGCCACACAGATGCGCCGCTTCTTTACCGACCTCAACGATGCTGCGGTCAAGACGGCGGTGGCCCTTGTCCATTCCCGTTATTCCACCAACACCACGCCCAGCTGGGAGCGCGCGCACCCCAACCGCTACATCATTCACAACGGCGAGATCAATACCCTCAAGGGTAATGTCAACTGGATTCGCGCCCGCGAACCAAACCTCTACTCGCCGGTGCTCCAGCACGACCTTGAGCGTGTGCTGCCTATCATTAATCGCGAGGGCTCCGACTCCGCCATTCTCGACAACGTCCTTGAGTTCCTGGTCATGAACGGGCGACCCCTCACGCGCGCTGTCTCTTTGCTGCTGCCCGAGCCGTGGGACCACAACGCGAATCTGTCCGAGGCACGCCGCGCCTACGATGCCTACCAGTCCATGCTCATGGAGCCCTGGGACGGTCCTGCGGCCATCGCCTTTACCGACGGCCGCACCTTGGGCGCCGCGCTCGATCGCAACGGTTTGCGCCCGGCCCGCTACTATGTGACGCGCGACGATCGCTTCCTGCTCTCCTCCGAGGTGGGCACCATCGAAATCGATTCGGCAAATGTGCTTACGGCGGGCTGCCTGGGCCCGGGCGAGATGCTCGAGGTCGATTTTGCGCAGGGCCGCGTGAAGTACAACGACGAGATTCGCCGTGCCCTTGCCATGCAAAAGCCCTATCGCGACTGGATTGCCGAGGAGACGCTCGATGTCGAGGACCTCGATGCCGCCAAGACCGAGGCTCCCTGCGAGGACGCCGATGTTCCCGAGGTCGTGCGCATGGCCCGTTTGGGTTATCACTGGGACGACGTCGACGAGGCGGTGCGCCCCATGGCACAGGCAGGCAAGGTGCCTCTGGCCTCTATGGGTATCGATGCGCCGCTTGCAGTGCTCTCCAAGAAGAACCGCTCGTTCTTTGATTACTTCTATCAGCTGTTCGCGCAGGTTACGAACCCGCCGATCGACGCGTTGCGCGAGAGCTTTGTGACCTCCACCAAGCTGTACCTGGGCAACCACGGCAACTTGCTTGAGGATTCTCGCGCGGCTTGCCAGCTGGTGCGCCTGCCGCGTCCGCTGTTGGATAAAGAGCAGTTCGAAGCCATCTGCGCCATTGATCGCGTGGGCTTCAAGACGGCGCGCTTCCGTGCGGTCTATAAGCGCGATGACGCTCCCGGTGCCCTGGCTCGCGCGCTCGACAAGCTGGCGCAAGACGTTGAGTCCGCTGTTCGCGATGGCGTGAATATCGTGGTGCTTTCCGACCGCGCTGCCGCAGGCGAGGTTCCCATCCCGTCGCTTTTGGCCACGGGCGCTGTGCATAACCACCTGATCCGTGCCGGCGTTCGCACCTTTGCCGACCTTGTGGTCGAGACGGGTGATGCCCTGTGCGCTCACGATTTCGCAACCCTGGTGGGTTACTCCGCGAGTGGCATCTACCCCTATATGGCACACGATTGCATTCGCGGCCTTGCCGCGCGCGGAGATCTGGACGTCTCTGCCGAGGAAGGCATCGCCAACTACAACCGTGCCGTGACGGCGGGTATCGTCTCCATCATGTCCAAGATGGGTATCTCCACGGTGCAGAGTTATCACTCCGCGCAGATTTTTGAGGCCGTGGGCTTTAATGACGAGTTTATCGACCGCTATTTTGCCGGCACCGTCTCGCGCGTGGGCGGCATGGGCATAGCCGATGTCGAGTGCGAGGAGAACAAGCGCTACGACGATGCCCTTGCCATCTTAAAGACCGCAGCTCCCAACCAGCTGCCCACCCTTGGCCTTACCAAGTGGCGTCCGGTGGTTGGCGAGGACCATCTTATCGACCCGCAGACCATCTACCTGCTGCAGCGTGCCTGCCAGCAGGGCGATTACGACCTGTTCCAGGAGTACAGCGCTCATGTGCACCGGGCCGGCCGTGCCGTTCGCCTGCGCGACCTGCTCGACTTTAACGCGGGTATGCGCACGCCGGTGGCGCTCGACGAGGTGGAAAGCGCGCGCGACATCGTGCGACGCTTTAACACCGGCGCCATGAGCTACGGCTCCATCAGCCGGGAGGCGCACGAGTGCATGGCTATTGCCATGAACCGCCTGCACGGCCGTTCCAACTCCGGCGAGGGCGGCGAGGATCCGCGTCGAGAGACGCCGCTTCCCAACGGCGACTCCAAGAACTCCGCCATCAAGCAGATCGCTTCGGCGCGCTTTGGCGTGACGAGCCGCTATCTGTGCTCGGCTATCGAGATTCAGATCAAGATGGCCCAGGGCGCCAAGCCCGGCGAGGGCGGCCATCTGCCCGGCAAAAAGGTGTACCCCTGGATTGCCGAGGTGCGCCAATCCACGCCCGGCATCGGCCTCATCTCGCCTCCGCCTCACCACGACATCTACTCCATCGAGGATCTGGCCGAGCTCATCTTCGACCTTAAAAACGCCAACCCGGGCGCGCGCGTGTCGGTCAAGCTCTGCTCCGAGGCGGGCGTGGGCACCATCGCCACGGGCGTTGCAAAGGGCGCTGCCAACAAGATCTTGATCTCTGGCCATAACGGCGGCACGGGTGCCGCTCCGCGCGATTCCATCTGGCATGCTGGTTTGCCGCTCGAGCTTGGTCTTGCCGAGGCTCAGCAGACGCTGCTGCAAAACGGCCTGCGCTCCCGCGTGGTGCTTGAGGCCGACGGCAAGCTCATGGACGGTACCGACGTCGCCGTGGCATGCTTGCTGGGCGCCGAGGAGTTTGGCTTTGCCACCATGCCGCTCATCACCATGGGCTGCCTTATGCAGCGCGACTGCCAGCAGGACACCTGCCCGGCCGGCATCGCTACGCAAAACTGCCGTCTTCGCGGCGGATTCCACGGCAAGCCCGAGTACGTTGAGAACTTCATGCTGTTTGTGGCCGAGCAGATGCGCGAGGTCATGGCTCGCCTGGGCTTCCGCACCGTCGAGGAGATGGTGGGCCACCCCGAGTGCCTGCAGCAGGTTGAGGTCGAGGGCAACTGGAAGGCAAACCTGCTCGATCTTTCCGCGTTGCTCGCCCCCGGCGAGTGCACCTTTGGCGCGCATATCGAGGGCGCCAAGGGTAAGCACTATCTGCCCGAGATGGCTGCCGATTCCGGCCTGGAGCGCGCGCTCGACTCCACGCTCTTCGTGCCGCTTACGGCCGATGCCCGCCGCCACCTGCGTCCAGTGCACTTCCGTGCCGATATCGCCAACGTCAATCGCTGCGTGGGCACCATCTTGGGCAGCGAGGTGACGCGTGCGCATCCCGAGGGCCTGCCGGAGGGCTCTATCACCATCGACTGCGACGGCTCCGCCGGTCAGAGCTTTGGTGCGTTTTTGCCCGCGGGCATTACGCTCAACGTGCGCGGCGACGCCAACGACTACTTTGGCAAGGGTCTTTCGGGCGGCATTGTCTCGGTGCGTCCCAACGAGAGCGCAACCTATAAGTTTGACGAGAACATCATCGTGGGCAACGTTGCCTTCTTTGGTGCTACCTCGGGCCGCGGCTTTATCAACGGCCTTGCAGCCCAGCGTTTTGCCGTACGCAACTCCGGCGCCACCGTGGTGGTGGAGGGTTGCGGCAACCATGGCTGCGAGTACATGACGGGCGGATGCGCTCTGGTGCTTGGCGAGGTAGGCCAGAACTTTGCCGCTGGCATGACCGGCGGTGTGGCCTACGTCTTTGACGAGTACGGCACGCTGGCCTCCCGTTGCAACCAAGAGAGCGTGGAGCTCAAGGCCCCGACCGATGCCGAGCTCGAGCAGATCCGTGCGCTCATCGAGGAGCACGTGCGCTATACGGCAAGCCCGCGCGGCATCAAGCTGCTTTATCGCTTCGCTGCTCTTTCGCGCTACTTTGTGAAGGTTATCCCCACCGAGTACGAGCGCGTCTTGCAGATCGTGGCCGATGCCGAGCGTGCGGGCAAGACCCATGCGCAGGCCGAGGAACTTGCCTTCGAGATTGTCACACGCGGTGCCGCAGCGCCCGCGCCCGCACCTGTACCCGCCGCATGCCCCGCATGCGCTATGAACCAGAAGGAGGGACGCTAGTCATGGGTAAGCCAGGAGCGTTTCTTGAGCATAATCGCACAGCCCATGCGCTGCGTCCGGTGGACGAGCGCGTGCGCGATTTTCATGAGCTGTATGTTGAGCTGGATGACGATGCGCGTCGTATCCAGGCGAGCCGCTGCATGATGTGCGGCGTGGCGTTTTGCCAGATGGGCGCCTCGTTTGGCAAGGCGCGCCCTTCGGGCTGCCCTCTGCATAACCTTATACCTGAGTGGAATGAGCTGGTGTATCGCGGGCGCTGGAAAGAGGCCGCGGAGCGCCTGGCGCTCACAAGCCCGCTGCCGGAGTTTACGAGCCGCGTGTGCCCAGCGCTTTGCGAGGCCGCCTGTAACCTGGGTTCGGTGGATGGTGAGCCCACGACCATTCACGACAACGAGCGTGCCATCTCCGACCACGAGTGGGCGACGGGCGGACCGCGCCGCTTTGAGCCTGCGGGTGAGGACGCTCCGCTCGTATCCGTGATTGGCTCCGGCCCTGCCGGTCTGGCGGCGGCATGGGAGCTCGCGCGTCGTGGCGCTCGCGTGCGTGTGGTCGAGCGCGATAACCGTCCCGGCGGCCTACTCATGTACGGTATCCCCAACATGAAGCTCGAGAAAGATATCGTGAAGCGTCGTTGCGACCTTATGGAAGAGCTGGGTATCGAGTTTGCCTGTGATACCGATGCGGCAGATTCCACGGTGGCAAAGGAGCTTCTTGAGCAGAGCGATGCTGTAGTTGTTGCCGCGGGTGCCCGTGCAGCGCGCGGCCTCGGCGCCCGCAACATCGACGCGCCCGGCGTGGTCTATGCGGTCGATTACCTTACGGCGTCCACCAAGGCCGTCCTCGATGGGGGAGAGTCTGCTCTTAGCGCCAAGGGCCTCGACGTTATCGTCATCGGCGGCGGTGACACGGGCAACGATTGCGTGGGCACGGCCGTGCGTCAGGGTGCCAAGAGCGTGCGACAGTTTGAGTTCTTGCCCGCCGCACCCGATAAGCCGCTGCCCAACAACGCGTGGCCCGAGTGGCCCAACGTTAAAAAGACCGATTACGGCCAGCAGGAAGCCATCGCTTTGATGGGCGGCGAAATGCGCGAGTGGGCAATCGATACGCTTGAGGTCGAGCTTGATAAGGCGGGCTCCGCACGTGCTCTGCGCGTGGTCGACCTGGACTGGAGCCATGGCAAGCCCGAGCGCCTGGACGATACCGAGCGCGAGTATCCCGCGCAGCTCGTGCTCATCGCCTGCGGCTTTACCGGCCCCGAGCATGACGTCTTCGACGCTCTGGGCGTCCAGATGGCTACCGAGGGACGCCCCCTGCCCGTGACCGAGCCTGCCGCGCACCAGGCGCGCCGCACGGCCGAAGCAACCACTCCTGTCTACGTAGCAGGCGACGCCCGCACCGGAAGCTCCCTTGTGGTCAACGCCATCGCTGACGCCATGGCCTGCGCCACCGAGGTCGCCACCCGCCTCTCCCTCTAATGTGACAAAAGTCCACGGGTTTGTTTTGTCACATTCGGGGTGCACCCCTCCCGAGGGGGTGCACCCCGAATCCTGGATAAAACCTCTCATGACAAAATAAACCTGTCTTGTTTTGTCATAAAAAAGCCGCCTCGCAGGTTCAAAAGAACATGCGAGGCGGCTGCTTTGCTCTGTTCGCGCGCTGCTTGTGCTTGTGCGTTACTTAATGACGCGGACGCGATAGATTGCGGGAATCTGCTTTAGGGCCTCGATGGTCGTGGCATTCAGGTGCTCGTCGGTATCGAACATGGTGTAGGCGTTTTCGCCGGCGCTCTCGTTAACCATGCGCTGCACGTTGGCGTTGTCCTTGGCAAGGATGGCCGTGATCTGACCGATCATATTGGGCACGTTTGCGTGCAGGCAGGCAATACGGCTTGCGGCGCGCGCCTTGCCCATGCTGCAGGCGGGGTAATTAACGGAGTGGACGATGTTGCCGTTCTCCAGGTAATCCTTGAGCTCGGAGATGGCCATGTCGGCGCAGTTTGCCTCGGCCTCGCCGGTGCCGGCACCCGAGTGCGTGGTAATAAACGTATTGGGCATCTTGACCGTCTTGGGCGTGGCAAAGTCGCAGGAGAACCAGGAGAGCTTGCCTTCGCGCAGGGCAGCGTCCACGGCGTCCTCGTCGATGATGGTCTCGCGCGCGTAGTTGATGAGCACGGCACCGGGGGCCAGCAGGTCAAGCTGCTCGGTCGAGATCATGCTAATGGTATCGGCTTTGCTGGGCACGTGTACCGTCAAGTAATCGCAGCCGCGGCAAAGGTCCTCGAGGGTGCCTACGCGCTGAACGCTTTGTGAGAGTGCCCACGCGTGCTCAACGGAAATAAACGGGTCGTAGCCATATACGTCCATGCCCAGGTCCACGCAGGCATTGGCCACCTTGGAACCCACGTTGCCCAGGCCAACCACGCCGATGCGCTTGCCCTTGAGCTCGCGTCCTACAAAGGCCTTCTTGGCCTTCTCGGCATTGACCAGGATGTTGGGATCCTCGGCGTTGGCGCGCACCCACTCCATGGACTGCACCACACCGCGGCTGGAAAGGATAAGGGCGGCAAGGACAATCTCCTTCACGGCGTTGGCGTTGGCGCCGGGGGAGTTAAACACCACGACGCCGCGCTTGGCGTACTCCTCGATGGGGATATTGTTCACACCGGCGCCACAGCGGGCGATGGCGCGAATGCCTTCGGGCAGATCGTAGCCGTGCAGGTCGGTCGAGCGCATGAGGATGGCATCGGCGTCCTCGGCCTTGTCAACAAACTCGTAGCCGTTGCCAAATTCGACTGCGCCGTCTTTGGTGATGTCGTCGATGGTTTTGATTTTACGCATGGAAGTCTCCTTGTGGGGAACGCCGCGCGTGGCGGCAATGGTGATACAGCTTAAGTGGGCCCGCGTTGTCGCAGGCTACAAAGATCGCGGAGACGGTGCGTGCTCGGCTTCGAATTCGTGCATGTAAGCGGCGAGTGCCTCGACATCGTCCATGGTAACGGCGTTATAGACGCTTGCGCGCATGCCACCTACCAGGCGATGCCCCTTGATGTTCTCGATGCCGCGCTCGTGCGCACCGGCAACGAACTGCGCGTTGAGCTCGTCGGAATCGGTGCGGAACGTAACGTTGGCGATGGAGCGGCTATCCTTTTGCGCCGTGCCGTGGAAGAGCTGGCTGCTGTCGAGCAAATCGTAAAGCAGGTTTGCCTTTGCCCAGTTACGCTGCTCCATGGCCTCAAGGCCGCCGGTTTCTTCCACCCAGCGAAAGACCTTGCCGCACACATAGATGCCAAAGGTATTGGGTGTGTTGAGCAAGGAGCCCTTTTGAGTCTGCAGGCGCAGATTCATGTACTGGGGAGTTTGCGCGAAGGCCGGGCCGCCTTCCAGCAGGTCGTCGCGCACGATAATCACCGTGACGCCCGCGGCGCCGGCATTTTTCTGCGCGCCCGCATAGACCAGGCCGTAACGTGAAATATCGAGCGGCTGCGAAAGAAAGCAGCTCGAGACATCGGCAAAAAGGGGAGTGCCACCGCACTGGGGCAGCTCGTGGAACATGGTGCCAAAGATGGTGTTGTTTTGGCAGATGTAGACGTAATCAAGGTCGCCTGCAACTGCGCGCTCACGCACGGGGGCAGGCGCGGGGATGCGGTCGAAATCGGTGTCTTCGCTTGAGGCGAGCTTGACGGCATCGCCGTACTTTGCGGCCTCTTTCCAGGCCTTCGTGGCAAAGTTGCCCGTGACCACGTAGCCGGCGCGACCGGTGCGCATGAAGTTCATGGGAATGCCCGCAAACTGCAGCGTGGCACCGCCCTGTAGGAAGATCACGCGGTAGTTTTGCGGAATATCGAGCAGGCGGCGAAGCGAGGCCTCGGCGTCGTCGATGATCTGCTGGTACATACTCGACCGGTGGCTCATTTCCAAGACGGACATGCCGCAACCCTGGTAATCGAGCATCTCGTTTGCAATCTGCGTCAAGACGCTCTTGGGAAGCGCGGCGGGGCCGGCCGAGAAGTTGTGCACGCGGGCCATAAAACAGACCTCCAAAAACAGATTCTGAGGTACGGCCACTTTAGCATGCTAATCCGAGTATTTCTCTATGGTTTACGATTCTGTTACATGGAAGGGGAGGGGTATTTGTTCAGGGTGGGCCGCAGAGTCTCACTCAGAGATGTTGCTCAACAAGCTTGATTAGTTCTGAGTTTACGCTTCGCTTGCTGCCGATGCTGCTGCGGCTTGTGGGAAATGGATGGCAAGTAGATTGCTGGGCTGCCTAAAGCCTGACTGTCGAAAACTCATCATCTACCCGCCTGTCCTGCGCCCCGTGGAGTACGCTGAGTGGGTATGAGTGAACGATGTCTTAACGACGGGCTACTATCTTCTTAGCAAGTAAACGACCCCCGGAGTGCGCATCGTTGCTTTAACCGTGAAGAAAGACGGGGTGCTCGCAAGGGAACAGTTATATAGGCGTAAGTTCGAACAATTCGTTTCTGAGCATACCTGCATCCCGTATCAAGCTGATAGGAGCGAAAGGTTAAAATATGTGGGCAGGTAAGTGGTACAGATTCTCCTGTTCGTTCTTTTGGAGGGCGAATTGCGAGCACGGTATCGGAAGCCGGGTCGTTTGGTTTTTGATTTTGTTAATTCGGTATTGCGGTCGATTCGGATATCAGTTGATTTGGGAAAGAAGAAGCGAAAGAAATGTGTGCTGACTATCGTTCTTGGGTATTAAAACCTGCAGTAATACCGGATAAAATGATTTCGATTTACGAGAGATTTCTTCTCGGGTCGCTTGCAACCGATTCTTCACTTATGGGTTACGACTGCATCGAAACTTTGTCGTTGAATAATTCATCTATAGCTAAAGGCTATTTAGTAAGACTCAAAGAGATTGGGCTCAATCCCAACTTTTTGGAATCCTCTGAAGAAGTTGAGCGATATTTAGAGGAAATGGATGGAAATCCCTGGGATCAATCTCCGTTTCTTGTTTTGACACGGTCGGATAATTCAAAACTTTTAAGTCAGGTCAAATCATTAAGCGAGTACCGAGAAGTGGCTTCTTCAAAGGCCGTAATTGAGGTTGCGCCTATGGTTAAGCGAAGGTTCCAAGAAGTTGACGGGCTCTTTAGGCATCTTCGCAATGCTCTTGCGCATGGCTGTTTTAGATACATTGCGGATAGCGAAAGCCTGTTTTTCTTCGATTTGAAGTCGAATAAGACTGGAGTCAGTTGTGTCGGCTTGGAACCGCTGAAAGTGCTTAATGCCTGGTATGGAGTTTCTTGTGAATTTGCCGAAGACAGGTTGTAGTGAGCTCTTATTTCTCCGTTGCGGTTTGATGGTCTGATGCTTCGAAAACGGCAAGCCTTAGCCCTTGCTTTTGCTAAGAAAATATGGTTCTTATAAGGTAGCGTGTGCTTAAACTGGGAGCAATCTCATTAAGTTGGTTTGCCCATTTCACTTTCTTATTTAGAGAGAGCGTATATCAACACTACTTGACGATAGATGCTGATTAATTGTGGAAAACAAGCGTTTTCAAATAGCGCTTGGCATCGCGCCTTCTGTAATTGTCGGATTTATCGACGAAAACGGAAAGCTCCTTCATGAAGCAGTCTCCCTAAAAACAAAAATGCCGGGGGGATCCCTCGGCCCTTGACTGCCCTCCATAAGGAAACGCAATCGATTTATACCATGGGGTAGGAAATCTATTCAAGTAGAAGAGTGAATCTCTCTTACGTGAAGGGGGCCGTCTTCTCGCATCGTGATTTCGCCGCGAATCACCACTTCAGCCAAGCTCTTTCTTCCTCAGCTTCTTAACGAAGTTCCTTCTGAATGGACCAATTGAGCCAAAGAACTCGACGTCTGTTTTGGTGGGCGTTCCGTTTTTAAACTTAAGGAGCGTAAGTTCAATCCCGCAGATGTAGTCGGCTACTTGGGAGAGTCGGTACGTTCTAGGCGAGGCATCGCGATAGACGGTCGCCTTTCGCGAGATGGCCTTCTCGATGGCAGCGTGCATGGCCCGCGTTACAACGCTTTGGCCACTGTCGTAATAGATCTTAATGTGGTCGAAGTGCTGCATGTAAGAAAGGTGCTCGTTGAGGAAGATTATCACGTCGCGCTCGATTCTGGCGGAGAGCTTCTGGGGGTCATAGAGACCCTGCCTTTTGTCGTAGATGAAGGAACGGCATGTGATGGGCAAGTGCTGCACAAGCATAGTAAAGGCGGAAAGCTGTTTCTTTCGTCTTTGAACTTCCTGCCATTTGTAATCATCGTGCCCGGTCAAGAGCGGTCCAAAGTGGAATGGCATGATGTCAAGGCTTTGGTCCCCCAAGAGCTGCTCATATCTCTTGATGCAGGGCTCAATCGCTTTATCCTGCTCATGGAATACAAGCGTGACGATGTAATACTTGGATACGGGCCCCGCATCGCCGGATTCGTCGATAAAGATCGAGAGTTCCTTCATGAGGGGACCTCCAATTGACACAAAAAATGCCGGGGGACATCCCCCGGTTCTTGGAGGTCCCTCTATTCGAGGGTACCAATTTCTTTATACCATGAGACGGGGCGTCTATTCAAGCAATAATTATAAATACCAAACATATGTTCGTCAATCTAGCTGTGCGTTTGACATTCTGGCGGAGTTTTTACCTGCAATCCCTGCTGTTTGCTTCCCATGTTCAGCCCAGCCGGCACAGCCCGTGCGGCATCTGCATGCGGCTCCAGGTTGACTAAAATCAAAACCAACGACCCCGTACGGAAAAGAGGCATCAAGCCATGTCATACACCGATGACGATACCCTCGACTTCGAGGGCCTGCGCGCCTTTTTGATGGACTACTGCGGCACGGCGTTTGCGGCAGGGATGGGGCCGGCATTCATAAACCTTGCGCGCATCGAGCGTGCGGACCCCCAGGAGCTCTTGCGTATCGCGCAAGAGCTGGGCATAAACGTGCGCTAACGCAACGGAGGCAGCGGGCAAAATTCAATCGCCCGCCGCCTCCGTTTTTCTATCCCAGAGTGGCTATGACCACGTCGTCTCCCGGCAGCAATTGCGTATCGCCGTTGGGAATGATCGTCTCGCCCTCGCGTTTGAGCAGCACGACGATAAAGTGTCGTTCCCCGTGTGGAAGCTCGTGCAGGGCGCGCCCCGCCCAGTGGTGATGCTCGCCAATGTGATGCTCGCGCAGTGAGACCCCGGCGCGTTTCTCAAAGGTGGGCGCGGCAAGTACAAGCAGGTCGCCCGTCTCGATCACGGTATCTCCGTTAGGAATAACAGGCTCGGCGCCATGCCTCAATATCAAGACGACGAGCATGCTTGCCGCCTCGCCGATCTGCGCCAGGCTGCGTCCGGCAAAGGGGTGCCCGGCGTCTACCTTGAGTTTGATAAACGAAAGGTCGCTCTCCTCCTGATAATCGTTAAAGGTGCGGCCTACGTCGCCTGCCTCGTCAATCATCTTTAGACGTTTGGCCACGGCGGGCAAAAGCGAGCCCTGCATCACGATGGAGATGATGGCGACCATAAACACCAGGTCAAAGAGGTCGCGACTGCCCGGCACGCCAGACACCACGGTGAACAGCGCAAAGACCACCGAGGCAGCGCCGCGCAGGCCTGCCCAGGACACCAGGCCAATCTGCCCCAGGCGTCCCCGGCGCGGCGGCATGATCGCGCACACCGCCACCGGCCTGCCAATAAAGAGCATAAAGAGCACAAGGCCCAGCGCCGGCAGAATGGCCTGCGGCAGGCGGGCGGGGGTCACCAAAAGGCCAATCAAAAAGAAGATCGCCATCTCGGCCATCTCGGTGAGCACGTCAAAGACATGCACCATCTCGCGCTTGGAGGGAATGTCCGATGCACCCAGTACGATGCCCGCCAGGTACACGGAGAGAAACCCGTTGCCGCCCAGCTGACTGGGTACCGCAAACGAGAGCAGCGCGATGGCGATCAGCACGATGGTCTCGTTTTGAGACTCGAGATTCATGCGGCAGGCAAGCTTCATGCCAACCCAGCCAAACGCCAAGCCAAACGCGGCGCCAAAGACAATCTGCTGCGCGATGAGCACGGGCAGGTTGACGGCCTCACCAAGCGCCAGGGCGCTAAACACGGCAGTGAGCATGTAGGCGAGCGGGTCGTTGGAGCCAGACTCGACCTCGAGCAGCGAATCGGTGCCACCCTTGAGCGAAAGCCGGTGCTCGCGCAGGACGGAGAAAACGCTTGCGGCGTCGGTGGACGAGATGACGGAGCCCAAAAGGAGCGCCAGCGGCCAATCAAAGCGCAAGGCAACATGGGCAAACACCGCGGTGAGGCCGGCGGTGATCACTACGCCTGCGGTGGAGAGCAAGACGGCGGGGACGGCCACCGGGCGTGCACGCTCGATGTTGGTGTTAAAGCCACCGTAGAACATGATGAAGATAAGGGCTGCAGTACAGACGTTCTCGGTTGCCTCGAAGTCGTTAAAGTTGATATGCAGCGGCCCACCGCTTCCCAAGAACATGCCGAGAGCGATAAAGATGAGCAGCGTGGGGAAGGGAAGTTTAGCTGCGATGGGCTTGAGTAGGATGCAGGCGATGATAACGGCGCCTACAAAGAGCAGAATCATGTTCATGCGGTTTCGTCTTTCGAGCGATGCAGCGAGGCCGCTGCCAGGGCGATACAGTCCAACGCTTTTAATCCTACCCAGATGGTCGATTGAAAACCGCTGACACACCCATCTGGCGCTACCGTTCATGAACTCTCAACTGGATATACCTCAAACTTTGTCAACCTGCCCTTGTGCGTATACAATAACGTTCAAGTTGACGTTTAAGGATGGTGTCCCATATGGCGACGTATATCACCTCCGATGCCCACGGGCATCTGCGCGCCCTCGACCAAGCGCTCGAGCAGGCTGCTCCCGGTGCGGACGACATCGTGTACGTGCTGGGCGATATGATCGATCGCGGTCCGGAGCCGGCGGGCGTCATCAATCTGGTGCGAAGTTTGCCCAACGTTCATGTTTTGATGGGCAACCACGAGCGCTTGATGCTCAACGCCATCGAGCGCGGAAGCCAGATGGATATCTTTACCTGGGAGCGAAACGGTGGCTATACCACGTCCGCCCAGTTTGACGCCCTGCCCGTCGCGGAGTATCGCGCCGTTATCGAGTGGATTCGCGAGCTGCCGCTATCCGATGCGATTGAAGTGGGGGATAGGGCATACCTGTTGGCGCATGCCGGCATCGAGCCCAGGGCTTTTACGTGCTGGCTCGCGGGTGCGGGCTATACCGGCGAGGGCGGCTATGCGGATGTTCCCATTGATATGCTGCGTCAGGCCATGGCGGCTCAGGATGAAGAAGATCTTCTTTGGATTCGTGAGGCCTTTTGGGGCGTGCCCACGGGGCTTGTGGGCCCCGACGGACGAGGCCCCGTGGTGATTGCGGGGCACACACCTTCGGGTTTGCTGTTCCGCTATGCCGCAAACATGTGCGGCACGGGCTGCAATAAGGACGGCCTGGGCTGCATGGTCGAGGTGGGGCCCACGTATGATACCGGCGGCGTGGCCGACCATCTTGATATCGATTGCTCCGCTGCAGCGGGCGCAGGCGTTGGCCGCGTGGGCGTGATGCGTCTGGACGATCGCCGCGTGTGGTACGGGGACATCGCCGAGGGAGAGTAGCCTGGGCCGTGTTCCTGGCTACTTGTAGTGCGGCCTGCGCGCGAACGGGTCGCCGGTGGTGCGCGAGATGATGCCGCGGATGCGCACGTACTGCAGTGTGAGCAAAACGAGCAGCAATGCCATGACCGCAAGGTAGCTCAGCACGGCGCCCAGCAGGCCAAAGATGTGCACCAGCACGATTGAGAGCACGATTGCCGCGCCAAACGAGATAAGGTACGGCTTGGTTGCCAGGTCCTGGTGGCGCAGCACGGTGATGATTTGGTACAAAAAGTCGATTGCCGCGGTAAGGCCGCCGGCGGCCACCATGAGAAACGCGAACATACGGTACTTGGTAAAGTCGATACCGTACATAAAGCTCATGATGCCGATGCCAATCCAGCCCATAAAGGCGATGACAGCGAGCGTGAGCACAACCACAACGGCCAGCACGGCAAGCATGATAAGGTCAAAGCGGCGACGCCTGCGCGGGTTCGACCAGATGTTTGCCAGGCGCAGGAGCTGCGGCTTGTACACAAAGCCCACGGCGAGCAAAATCGCCTGCGCAGGGAAGAACAACGCACTGAAGTAGAGCTGTGCGTCGTAGCCCATCATGCTTTCCATGGCAAACTTGGGGCAGCTCTCAATAAGGTTGAACAGGAAAAGCGTCGAGAAAAGCGGGAAGCACTGGCGAAAGAGCCCGCCCACCTCGCGCATGCGCCACGGGCCGGATTTCTCCGTCTCGAGCAGCGACAGCGGAAACGTCATGAATACAAGGGAGAGCACGGCCACCACGCCCGCGGCGACGCAGGCCACAGGTAGGCTGCGCGTGATGAAAAGCATCACGCTAAAGATCGCGACCACGGCAACCGAGCGCAGCGCCTGGCTCATGCCTGCAAGGTAGAGCTTGTCTGCCTGCTGCAGGCGTCCCTCGTAGACATCGGCCATGCCGTCGACGATCTTATAGACATAGATGCCCATAGAGAGCGTGAACATCGCCGCGTCATAGGCGCGCAGCATGCAATAGGCGATACCAATGAGGAGCGCCAGAAGCGAGGTGAGCCAGCGATTGAGCTGGTAGGAAGAAAACGAGGTGGCCTCGTCGATGTCGGATACCTGGAAGGTGCGCACGCCAAAGTTCGAAAGAATCATCAAAAGCGTGCCCGTCACAAAGGCCATGGAGAACATGCCCGCCTGCTCGGCGCCCACGAGCTGCGTGCATACAATGGTGAGCAGCGGGAAGACCATGCCCCAGATGCTTGTGCCCACGGTGTTCCAGATGTAGTCGCGCCCGGTGGAGCCGGATTCGTATTCTGCTTCCTGTTCGGAAAGGGACCCCTCGTAGATGGCGCCGATCAGGCGGTTCCACCATTGGTTTACGAGGCGTGCGAGAGGTGAGGGCGGGCGGTTGCGCCTGTGCTGCCTGCTGCCGGCGCCTGCGGTGCCCGGTCGCGTGGCGGCGCGCCGGCCGTTTGATGCTTTGCGGTTCGTCTGCCGTTCGATTTGCTTCGGGCGAAGTGCCACGCTCGAGACCTCCCTTGTGTTTGTTGGGTCGATTATAACGCTTCAAACGGGTCAACCCTGTTTTTTAGGCATGATTTCGAGGAGCTATCGAAATCATTTCGGTATCCCTTTGAGCCGAATCTTTTTGAGCCGAATCTGAGACTCGGCGTACTGCCGAAACAAGTTCATTAGAGAGTTTATACCTATGGATGCCATAGCCTTCGTGCTTGCACTCGTGCCGATTTTGTGGCTCGTCCCTGTCCTGCTCGTGTTTACGTGTCAGGCCTGGAAGGCTGCGATTGGATCGTTTGTCCTTTCGTGTGTGCCGGCGCTGGGGGTGTGGAAGCTTCCTGCCGGTCAAGTTGCCACTGCACGTCTTGAGGGTTTCCTCATGGCCCTGTGGCCCATCGTCCTTGTTATCATCGCCACGGTCTTGCGAATCCGGCGTATGCCTTGGGGCGTGCGCTGCAGCTCCGGTGCATGCGCCATCGTCCTGGGCATGCGAGGGGCCATGTGGCGCGTTCGCCTAGCGTGACCGGCACCTCGCCGAGACGTGGCATGAGCCACCGCATGCTTGGGGTACACCCAAAGGAGCATTTAGAGCAATAACGCACCCCGTGCGCGACGTGGAGAGGGTGGTTTGGATGAAGAAGGCAGCACTCGATCAGGTTTTGGCCGCTTGCGGCATAACCCAGGAGGCGGCGGCTGGATCAAAGCCCGCCCGCTATGTAGACCTGCCGGTGGCATCCCTGGTAGAGCATGCCATTCGTCGCAACGAGGGCGAGCTTGCGTCAAACGGCGCCCTCGTTATCAAAACGGGCGCCTACACGGGGCGCTCGCCCAAGGACCGTTTTATCGTCGACACGCCCGAGGTTCACGATAGAATCGCGTGGGGGCAAACAAATGTGCCTATTGGCCAAGATGTCTACGAGCGCGTACGCGATGGCGTAGCGACCTATCTCGCTCAGCGCGATCTTTATATCACCTGCGGCCTTGCCGGTGCCGACCGCAACTATGCGCGTACGTTCTTTGTGGCGTGCGAGCGTGCGAGCCAGGCGCTTTTCATCAAGCAGATGCTCGTGCGCCCGCGCGTGCGCGAGCACGTGAACTTTGAGGAACCGGACTTTCGCGTGATGGTGGCGCCTGGTTATGAGTGCGACCCCGAGCGCGATGGCGTTCGTTCCAAGGCGGCGGTCCTCATCAACTTTACCGAGCGCATGATCGTTATCGCGGGCACCGGTTTTTCGGGCGAGATCAAGAAGAGCATCTTCTCGGTGATGAACTACCTGTTGCCGCTTGAGGATAACGTGTTGCCCATGCATTGCTCGGCGAGCATGGATCCCATCAGCCACACCACGGCTGTGTTCTTTGGCCTTTCGGGCACGGGTAAGACCACGCTTTCGGCCAACCCTACGCGCCTTTTGATCGGTGACGATGAACACGGTTGGAGCAATGTGGGCGTTTTTGATATCGAGGGCGGCTGTTATGCCAAATGTGACGGCATGGACGAGTATAGTCAGCCCGAGATCTACCAGGCCATCCGCTTTGGCGCCATGGCCGAAAACGTCGTGCTCGACGAGAATCGCGATCCCGTCTACGACGACCTTTCCGTCACGGCAAACACGCGTGTCGCCTATCCCATCGAGCATATCGCCAATGCCTGGACACGTGGCGTGAGCCCCAACCCCAACGTGGTCCTCTTCCTCACCTGCGATGCTTTTGGCGTACTTCCGCCCATCTCGCGCCTTACTCCCGAGGGGGCGATGTATCACTTTGTGACAGGCTTTACCTCCAAGACGCCCGGGACGGAGCAGGGTATCACCCGGCCGCAGCCTACGTTCTCGGCTCTTTTTGGCGAGCCGTTCATGCCGCTTGCCCCCCTGGTCTACGCCGATATGCTTGGCGAGCGCCTGCGCCGTGGCGACACGCGCGTGTACTTGGTCAACACCGGCTGGATAGGCGGGGACTTTGACCACGGCCATCGCATCGAGCTCGCCTACACGCGCGCTCTTGTGGCGCGTGCGCTCGACGGCACGATCGAGGAGTCCGACTTTGTTCACGACGAGATCTTCAACGTCGATATTCCGCTGACATGTCATGGCGTGCCCGATGCTATCCTCGTGCCGCGCAATTACTGGAAGAGCGCGTCGCTCTACGATTCTTCGGCCCACGAGCTGGCAGCTATGTTCTGCAAGAACTTTGAGAAGCGCTATCCGCATCTGCCGGATTCCATTCGCAACGCCGGCCCGCGTGCGTAGGTTATGTGCCTGCTGTGGGAGTTGTTGACCTGTTAACATACAGTCATACAATGGTGAGCTGTCAATTCGAACTAGGGGAGGGACACATGGATACGGCATCTCGGGACGAGGCGCGCTTTGAGGACTTTACGGGGCTCATCGCGGCCATCAACAAAGAGGTGACGCGCATCAAGAGCGTGGAGAGCGCCAAACTGGGGCTCACCGGTGCCGACATCATGTGTCTGTACTACTTGGGCAAGCACCCGCAGGGCATGACCGCCGCCGAGCTTGCGCGCGCAGCCAGCGTGACACGCGCGGCCGTCTCGCGCACGCTCGCGCGCATGGAGCGCGAGGGCTTTGTGGAGGTTCAGGCAGAGCAGGGTGCCACGACGCGTTATCGCGCCGCCGTGATGCTTACCGAGCGCGGTCGAAAGAGCGCGCAGGGTGCCGATATCGCCATCACTCGCGTGCTCGACGAGGTGTATGCCGCCCAAAGTGACGAAGAGCGCGAGCAGATGTACGCATCGCTTCGCTCCGTGCTGGGGCGCCTGCGCACAATTTCGCGCGAGGGCAGGTAGGCTCCCTTCCAAGCAGGAAGGCACCGCCGCATGGCTGTACGTATCATCACCGATTCTGGCTGCGACATCGTGGGGGCGGATAATCCGCAGCTCGATGTTTTGCCTCTTTCCATCACCTTTGGCTCGACCGTCTACGCAGATGGTGTGGACCTTTCGCACGAGCATTTCTATGAGCTGCTGGTTGAGGGCGACGAGTTGCCCAAGACCGGTCAGGTGAACCCTTATGCCTTTGCGCAGGCGATCGAGCGTGCCGAGCACGACGGGTTCGAACCGCTGATCATCACGCTTTCGGCAAAGCTTTCGGGCACGTATCAGAGTGCTTGCATGGCGGCTTCCGAGGCATCGTTGCCCGTGCGCGTGGTCGACTCCGGCCACGTTACCGTGAGCGAGCGCATTTTGGTTGAGTATGCGCTGGGTCTAGCAAAGAAAGGTCTTGGCGTCGAAGAAATCGCTACTCGAGTTGAGGCAGCGCGTGAGCGCGTTGTGGTCATCGGGCTTTTGGATACCCTCGAGTACCTGCGTCGCGGGGGTCGTATCTCGGCTGCGACAGGGGCTTTTGGCGAGATGCTCTCTATCAAGCCCGTTATCACCATCGAGAACGGCGAGGTCAAAATACTCGGCCGTGCGCGTGGCTCCAAGAACGGCCGCAATTTGCTCAACCAGCAGATCGAGGCGAGCCGCGGTATCGACTTCTCCATGCCGGTTGCCCTGGGCTATGCGGGCCTTTCGGACGCCTTGCTTCAAAAGTACATTCACGATAGCCGGGCGCTGTGGGAAGCGTATCCAGGCGACGAGCTGCCGGTGCATACCGTGGGCGCAACCATTGGTACTCATGTAGGACCGGGCGCCATCGCGCTTGCGTATTTTGAGCCCGAACAGTAACGCTTGCCTTTTCGGTATCAGTTGATGCCATGCGGGGTAGTATGGAGCTGGTCCGTACTGCCCCGTTTTCAATACATGGAGGATAGCCATGGCATTCAAGGAACTTCCGCTCGGCGAGGTCTCGCTCAATCCCTTTACCAAGCTCGACAAGGAATGGGGGCTTGTGGCTGCCGGCAACGCGGATGCGTCCAACGCCATGACGGTGAGCTGGGGCGGCATGGGCACCATCTGGAACAAGCCCGTGGTGACGATCTATATTCGTCCACAGCGCTACACCAAGCAGTTTGTCGACGCGAACGACCGCTTCACGCTTTCCTTTTTCAATTCGCAATACAAGCAGGCGTTGAGCGTCTTGGGAACAAAGTCGGGCCGCGATGGCGATAAGATCGCCGAGGTGGGCTTCTCGCCGGTGCAGCTAGATGGCACCACCGCCTACGAGCAGGCAGACCTCATCTTTGTTTGCCGCAAGCTCTACGCCGACACCATCAAGCCCGAATGCTTTGTCGATGCATCTGTAGACGAGCAAAACTATCCCCAGCGCGACCATCACACCCTCTATATCGCCGAAGTTGAGCACGTCTACCAGCACATCTAATCGGGTCCTTGCCGAGTCTTTGGCGTTGCGGCCTACGCCTCGCACCCCGCTCTTCCAAATGAAGCAGAAAATCCCATTTAGGCGGCATCTAGCCCGTTCTAAATGGGATTTTCTGCTTCATTTACAATCTGCGGTGCCGCCTCATCAACGTGACGGCATCAACCCAATTGCCCAGCTAGGAACTTCACGTGATAGGTGACCTGGGCGGGCTCCCCCCCCTGGGTTCGAAAAGCCTGCAAAGCCCGATTCCGACCCCAAAGGGGAAAGCCCGCCGGTGGGACAGAACTCCCGTTTTGCTACAATGTGGGGCTGAAAATCCCTAGAACCAAGAAAGCCGGGCCCCATGATCAAAGCTGCCTTTTTCGATGTCGATGGAACGCTGCTTAATTCGTCGCACAAGATGCTCGAATCCACCAAGCAGGCTCTGGCGCAGCTTCAGGTAAACGGTATCCGGACGGTTCTTGCTACGGGCCGCGGCTCGTTTGAGCTGCCGCCGTGCATCAAGGGTCGCTTTGACTCCTATATCTGCTTTAACGGTCAGCTTTGCTTTGACAACGAGGGAGACTATCGCGATTGTCCCATCGACCCGCAAGACGTGAACGGCATCATCGGTGCTGTGGAGGCGGGGATCTTTGACGTCTATGCCCTTACGCGCACGGAAAGCTTCTTGAGCCGTGCTAACGCGCGTACCGAGGATTTTGCCACCAAACTGGGGCTTTCCACCAAGGCAAACGACATCTCTCGGCTCAAGGGCGCTGCTGTGTATCAGTTCTGCGCAATCGTCGATACTCCCGAGGAGCATCTGGTGCGCGAGGCTGCAACTCACGTGCGTACCACGCGTTGGACGCCGCTTTTTTGCGATGTGATTCCGGAAGAGGGCGGCAAGGGTACGGGGATCATCGCCACGTTCGAGCGCTACGGCATTGCCCCCGAGGAGGCCATCGCCTTTGGTGACGGCGAGAACGATCTAACGATGTTTGACGAGTGCGGATGCTCCATCGCCATGGGCAATGCGTGGAACCTGGTGCGTGAGCGCGCGGATTATGTGACCGACGACATGGATAACGACGGTATCTGGAACGCCTGCAAGCACTTTGGCCTTATCTAGGGATTTGTCTAGGCGGTTGCTTGGGCATCCTCGTTTTGGGCCTTTTTCTCCTGGCAGCTGGGACAGATACCGTAGAAAAGGGTCTCGTGCCGCGTGATTGTGTAACCCGTTTGCCTCTCGACCATGCCATCGAGTGCGTGGTCATGCTCGGTCATGGCATCGCGGACGGCGCCGCAGCTGCAGCAGATCACGTGTGCGTGCGGGTCGCAGCGACGGTCAAAGCGATTGCCGCCCGGCGCTTCGATACTGATGATATCGCCCGTCTCTTCCAGCAGGTTGAGGTTGCGATACACGGTGCCGCGGCTCACCTTGGGATTTCGCTCGCGAACGTCGCGGTAGATATCCTCGGCGGTGGGGTGGTCGCCGTGGGCGCGAACGATGTCCAAGATCAGCGTGCGCTGTTTGGTGTTTCTACGTTGCATGCGGTGCCGCCTCCTTACCCGTGCATGGTTAACTACGGAAACTATATCAAATAATTGCGATTGATTCCTAATAACTTTAGATGGCGACGAGGCTAGAAGCGCACCTCGAAGGAGGCCTCGGTATCTTCCGGCTTAAGCTCGCGCGCGGCAGAAAGGCAGATGTTCGCACCCCAGCCGGCATAGCAGTCTTGCAGGTCGTCCATTAGTGCCGAGATCTGCGCGCTCGACCCCTGCAGCTCCATATCTACCGATCCGTCTTCGCGATTGATCACCCAGCCGGTGAGATGGCGCTCGCGCGCGATGTTTTGCGTGGTCCAGCGAAAACCGACACCTTGAACCGTACCCGTATAATGTAGGCCCCAGCGGACAGGAGAGAAATCGCCCGCAGCGCCGCGTTCGCGCAGCTTTTGCGTGACCTCGCATTCGATTGCGCTGCGGGTGATTTTCTTGCTGCCGTCCGGTCCGGTCAGGCGGCGGAATTTGCCGAGGAACTTCATGGCGAATCTCTCCTTCGCAGGCGATGGGTGCTTGCGTTTAGGCTTGGGTGCCCGTGCGATCTGCGGGAAAGACAATGCCCGCCTGTGCACGAGCCCGGTCCATCACGTCCATGGTGGCGAGGGTGAGGTCGCGAAAATGCGCCATGGTGCCGTGATCTGAACATGCCGCCTCAAGGGCCGGCGTACCTGCCTGCACCTGCTCTACCGCATGGATGAAATCGGCAAGTTCGTAGCACATGCTGTTATCCGTCTGCGGCAGGTCCCTCTCCTCTGTACTGCCGGAGCTCGCACGGGTCCTAGCTGCCATACGTACGGCAACACCCATCATGTCGATGCGCATATGGCTGGGCATGGAGATGGAATCGAGCGTGATGGTGCCGCGCTCGCCCTCGATCTGCATGGGCGAGAAGTCCTGCGTGAACTTGGAATAGTGGAGCGTCGCCACGGCGCCCGGGTAGGTGCACATGATGGTTCCCGCAGCGTCGATGGGGCCGTGGGTGATGTCTTCGGCTTGCGCATCGATGAGAATGGGGGCGAAGGCGATGGTCTCGGGTGCGCCCAAAAGGTCGATCATGGGCTCCACGCTGTAGACGCCCATATCCATAAGGCCGCCAGATGCCATATTGCAGTCAAAGATGTTGGTATGACGGTGCGCGAGGATATCGTCGTAGCGTGAGGAGTACTTGCCAAAGCGGATGGTGGCGCGCCGGATGCGCCCGATCTGCTCGAGGGCGTCCTTAAACTGATAATAGGCCGGATCATGCAGGGGACGCATCGCCTCGAGCGCAACAACGTTCGCACGCTCGGCGGCGTCGAAGACCTCTTGGGCCTCGCGGCGGTTTGAGCAGAAGGATTTCTCTACCAGCACGTGCTTGCCGGCGCTGATGAGCGCAAGCGCCTGAGGCGCATGACAGGCATTGGGGCTGCCGATGTAGACCGCGTCGATGGAGGGGTCGGCGGCAAGCTCCTCCACCGAGGAGTAGCCATGCTTACCGCCGTGCTCCCGCGTGAAGGCATGCGCGCGCTCGGCATCGCGCGACTGCGCACCAGCAAAGACGGCGCGGTCGTTTGCGTCCAGCGCCTCGATGAAGTTCTCGGTGATGGGGCTCGTTCCGATGGTTGCGATGCGAAGCATATTGCGCCTCCTGTGGTTTGGCGAAGTTTGTTCCCATGATACCGCGCGGGGCACGGCGGGGGCGTTGCGTCAGTCCGCGTCGCCCTCTACAAAGCCGGTATCGACGATGCGCGGGCCTTTATCGGCAGCGACGGTGGCGAGCTCGTCGCAGCGCTCGTTGTACTTGTGGCCCGCGTGTCCCTTGACCCACAGGAAGGTAACGTCATGCGGCTCCTTGGCTGCAATCAGGCGTTTCCAAAGATCGGGGTTCTTCACCGGTTTTTTGGCCGCGGTCTTCCATCCGCGCGCCTGCCAGCCGGCAATCCAGTTTTCGTTAAAGGCGTTCACCACATATTGCGAGTCGGAGTGCAGCTCTACCTCGCAGGGGCGCTTGAGGGCCTCGAGCGCGGCGATGACACCCATGAGTTCCATGCGGTTGTTGGTGGTGCGCTCGTAGCCGCAAGAGAGCTCGAGTACATGCTCCTTGCCGGAAGGGGAGGTGTAGCGCAGTACGGCGCCGTAGCCTCCGTGTCCAGGGTTGCCGCGCGAGGCGCCGTCGGTGTAGACGATGACTTTCAAGGTTCCTCCTGCAAGGTCGTGTGTACTGGGGTCATTATACGGCGGTGCCGTGGGCGCCACAGCGCTCGCAGCGGCGCGCCATAGGCTTTCTTCGAGTCGAACAAACTATGGGGCTTTCTGGGGTGGCCGGGCGCGTTCGGTGCGTGTCTGGGGTGTGCGGTAGAATGCTTCGAGCAGAGATAATCACGCACATACGCTTGCCGCCGCGCATATCGGGGAGTTGCTTCACATGGCCTTCGTTCACCTTCATAACCATACCGAGTACTCGATGCTCGACGGGGCGACACGCATCTCAGACATGGTGAAGCGTGCCGTCGACCTGGGCATGCCCGCCGTCGCCATCACCGACCACGGCTACATGTACGGCGTTCCCGAGCTGGCGCTCGCCTGCGATGCGGTGAACCATAACGCGCCCGACTACAAGGTGTGGAGCCACGACAAGGCCTTCTTGGAGAAGGGCCGTCGCGATGAGCTGGAAGAGCCCGACCGCGAGGAGAACCCTCAGGGCTGGGAGCAGTACCACAAGGATATGGAGCTGTGGGACAAGCAGGGTAACATCGACGAGCTCAAGCCCGCGCCCGTCATCAAGCCTATCTTTGGCTGCGAGGTCTATTTCACTCCCGACGACACCCTGGCGCGCGATCGCAAGCCCGAGCTCTACCACATGATTTTGCTCGCCAAGAACCAAGAGGGCTACGTCAACCTGATGCAGACGGTCTCCGAGGCCGCTGTGCAGGGCTTTTACTACAAGCCGCGCGTGACCCTGGACAATCTGCGCCGCCATGCAAAGGGCCTTATCTGCAGCTCCGCCTGTATCGCGGGCATCATCCCGCGCTGCATCGACCGAGGCGACATGGCCGGTGCCGTATCGTGGGCAACAACCCTGCGCGACCTTTTCGACCCCGGCGATTTTTACATCGAGATCCAGGAGCACGGCATCACCACCGACAACGGCATGACCGACGAGCAGCTGTCTCATCATCTCATCGAGATTGCCCAGCAGATCGGCGTGAAGGTTATTGCCACCAACGACTTCCATTACCTCACGCGCGAGGATGCTCCCATCCAGGACGTGATGATGTGCATCGGTACGGGTTCCAAGATCGACGACCCCAACCGCATTCGCATGACGGGCTCCGAGTTTTACATGAAGACCGAGGAAGAGATGCGTGCGCTCTTCCCGTATTGCCAGGAGGCCATCGACAACACGCTCGAGATTGCCGAGAAGTGCGACGTTGAGCTTGACTGGGATTCCATCATCCTGCCGCGCTTCCCGCTGCTCGACCCGGGCGAGACGCACGAGAGCCAGTTTCGCCGTGAGTGCGAGAAGGGCCTGCGCAAGTATTACGGCGACGACTGGGAGACGCGCTCCATCAATGGCGTTTCCATCAAGGAGCGCTTCGAATACGAATACAAGGTTATCTGTGACAAGGGCTTTGCCGCCTACTTCCTGATCGTTGCCGAGTACGTTAAATGGGCCAAGGAAAACGGCATCGGCGTCGGCCCGGGCCGTGGCTCGGCTGCAGGCGCCATCGTTGCCTACGCCATGAACATCACCTCGTTTGACCCGTTGGAGAATGGCCTGATGTTCGAGAGGTTCCTGTCCCCGCAGCGTACCGAGATGCCCGATATCGATATGGACTTCGACGATGAGCGTCGCCTCGAGGTCGTGGAGCACGTGCGCCAGCTCTACGGTCCCGAGAAGGTCACCCACGTCATCACCTACTCGACCATCAAGGCAAAGCAGGCCATCAACGACTCTGCCCGCGTGCTCGATTACCCCGTGTACGTGGGCCAGCGCCTATCCAAGATGGTGTCGAGCGACCCCTCTACCAAGCTGCGCCAGGTGCTTGAGCAGCAGCCGGGTAAAGAGGAGCTCTACAACCCCGATTTTGCCGATGCCTACAAGAACGACGAGGACGCGCGCCGCATCATCGACACGGCGCTTTCCATCGAGGGCCTCACGCGCGGCGAGGGCGTGCATGCCTGCGCTGTTCTGATCTGCCGCGACCCAGTGAACGAGCACGTGCCCACGAAGCTCGATACCAAAGGTGGCGTCGAGATCACTCAGTACGAAGGCCATACGGTTGCCGACATGGGCCTGCTCAAGATGGACTTCCTGGGTCTTCGCACCCTCACCGTTATCTCTAAGGCCAAGGCAAATATCAAGGCCAACTACGGTATCGATATCGACCCCGATACCATTCCGTTCGATGACCCCGAGATCTTCAAGCTCATGGGTTCGGGCCATACTGCCGGCGTGTTCCAGGTCGAATCCGCCGGCATGACCGCCACTATCAAGAACATGAAGCCCACCGAGTACAAGCACGTCGTGGCATTGATCGCCCTGTATCGCCCGGGTCCTCTGGGCGCAGGCATGGTCTCCTCCTACATCAACCGTATGAACGGCAAGGAGCCGGCGGTTTCCTACGACCCGCGTCTGGACGACATTCTGGGCGAGACCTACGGCACCATGGTCTATCAGGAGCAGGTTATGCTCATCTCCGTCGAGATGTGCGGCTTCTCCAAGGGCGAGTCCGACTCGCGTATCCGTAAGCCCGTGGCTAAGAAGAAGATCAAGCTGCTTACCTCTACGGTCATGCATTGGGAGGACGGTTCGGACGAGACCACCTACGACCATTGGATGAACGGCGCCGTCAAAAACGGCTACAAGAAGGAGACCGCGCAAAAGATTTGGGACGACGTTTTGGAGTTCGCCTCCTACGCCTTCAACAAGTCGCACTCTGCCGGCTACGCCATTCTCGTTATGCAGACGGCCTGGCTCAAGGCTCATTATCCCAATGAGTACATGGCGGCCGTGCTTACCTCGTATACCGGCAAGACCGAGAAGATCGTGCATTACGTCTCGGCTTGCCGTCACGACGGCATCGCCGTGCTTCCGCCAGATGTCAACGAATCGGGCATCGAGTTCACCGCAACCAAGGACGGCGTGCGCTTTGGCCTCGCGGGCATCCGCGGTGTGGGCGAAGGCGTGGCAGAGGTCATTATCGAGGAGCGCACCAAGAACGGTCCCTACAAAAACCTTCACGACCTGGTTGACCGTGTGGATTCGAGCAAGGTGAACCGCCGCGTTATCGAGGCTCTCATCAAGGCAGGTGGCTTTGACTCAACGGGCTATCCGCGCCGCCAGCTCATGACGTTCGTGGACAAGAACAACCCCGAGAATATCATCGACTCGGCGGCCAAGCGTCAAAAGGACCGTGCGTCGGGGCAGACGTCGCTTTTTGACATGTTTGGCGATGTGGAGGGCTCCGGCTTTGAGATCCAGGTCCCCGAGCCCGACGGGCAGGAGTGGGACCGCCATATGAAGCTCTCGTTCGAGCGTGAGGTCTTGGGCATCTACGTTTCCGACCACCCGCTGCGCCCCTTTGAGTATGCGCTTGGAAAGGCGCGCGAGTTCTCGCTTTCGCAGATCGACACCGGTGTAGAGCGCATGAGCTCCACAGGTGAGGGCATGGTCAACGTCGAGATTCCCGAAGGCAAACCCTATTGGTTTGCGGGCATGGTCGCAAGCGTGCAAAAGATGGTTACCAAGAAGGGTGCCGCTATGGCAAAGGTGCAGCTTGAGGACATGGAAGGCGAGGCCAGCGTCATCATGTTCCCCAAGGTGTTCGAGACTGCCGAGGAGTTTTTGTATGGCGAGACCGACCCCGAGACGGGGGCCGTGCTTTCCGACGCGTTTATTCGCGTGCGCGGCAAGCTCGAGCGCAGCGACCGCGGCGATCAGATCATCGCTGTGGAGGTCATGCCGCTGGAGCTTACCGAGGAGAGCAATCGACCCAAGGTCTTTGAAGTGATGATTCCTTCCAATCGCTTTAGCCAGGGCAACATGAGCCGCTTGGCTGCGGTGTTTGCGGCCAACCCCGGCGGCGACCGCGTTGAGCTGTTTGTGGAGCAGGCAGATGGCCAGACCATGCGCGCCGAGATCCCCGTGCGCGTGAATGCCAAGTCGATTCCGCTTTTGGCCGAGACGCGTGGCATCGTAGGCAACCAGGGCCGCGTTACCGTCATTTAGCTCGCATGTGACAAAAGTCCACAGGTTTATTTTGTCACGTGGGGTACCTAACTAATTATCGTGGGGTCTAGAGGGGAGAGCCGGCGTGCCGTTTTCTATCGTGAGGTCCGATATCGCCTGCCTGGACGTTGACGCTGTGGTTAACGCTGCGAACGAGGGACTGATCGCGGGCGGTGGCGTGTGCGGTGCGATCTTTTCTGCCGCGGGCTATGAGCAGCTGCAGGCGGCGTGCCGCAAGATTGCTCCGTGCCCCACGGGCGGCGCCGTGGTGACGCGGGGCTTTGACCTGTCCGCGCGTTGGATTATTCATGCGGTGGGGCCGCGCTGGATAGATGGCCACCATGGCGAGGAGGGTCTGCTGCGCCGCGCCTATCGCTCGGCACTTGACCAGGCGGCTCGATTGCAGGTTGCAAGCGTTGCCTTTCCGCTCATCTCCGCAGGCATCTACGGCTATCCTCCCGCCGCCGCCCTCGACGTGGCGTGCGAGGAGATCGAGTACTTCTTGAGCGATCGGGCCGGTACCGCCGCTGGAGACATGCATGTGGTGCTTGCTGTATACGATCGCCGGGCTTTTGCGGCGAGCCTCGATTGTTATGACGAGGTGGCGCTGCGTATCAACGATGCTTGCGGTGAGAAGCTCATCTCACATGACGGTGAGTTCGCGCTCGGCGCCGCCGCACAAGATTCACTTGACCTTGATGTTCTCGCTCTTCCTGCCAAGGAGCCCAGCCGTGCTACGTCTTCACGCCGTCAAGCCCGTGCATGCACCCCGCGCGCAATTGACAAGACAGAGATCGCTGAGTTGCTCGAAGGGCTCGACGCCTCGTTTTCGCAGACGGTCCTGTCGCTTATCGATGTCCGTGGTCTGACTGATGTCGAGGTCTACAAGCGCGCGAACCTTTCGCGCCAGCTCTTTAGCAAGATTCGTCGAGACCAAGGATACAAACCCACCAAGGCTACGGCGGTGGCGCTTGCCATTGCGCTCGAGCTCTCGCTTGACGAGTGCAATGACTTGCTCGAACATGCTGGCTTTAGCCTTTCCACGTCGTCGAAGTTCGATGTGATCGTCCGCTACTTTATCGAGCGCGAATGCTACGACATCTACAAGCTCAACGCGATGCTCTTTGCATTTGACCAGCCGCTTTTGGAGTCGATGTAGCCTTACATGGCGCCTCGCGCCGCACCCTGTGCCATTGCGGCTGTGCATCCACGGTCGCATCGATGTCGCTTGGCGGTTTACCTCTCGTGGCGCCTCGCCTCCTATCTTTGAGACATACGGAAGGGTATCGGGTCCTCCGCACACCTTAAGGAGGCAATCATGAAAAAGAACCTGACTGAGCTTGTATTCATCCTCGATAAAAGCGGCTCTATGTGGAACCTGTCAGACGACACCATCGGCGGGTACAACGCGCTGCTCAAACAAAACAAGATGATGGAGGGCGAGGCGCTTGTATCCACGGTTCTGTTCAATCATAAATCGCAGGTGCTGCATGATCGCGTTCCCATCGAGGACGTGGTCCCGTTGACCTCGCGAGATTACGTGCCGAGCGGATGTACAGCGCTTCTTGATGCCGTGGGCGGCGCGATTCATTATCACGAGCACGTGCAGCACATTTTGCCGCCCGAGTTGCGCCCTGAGCATACCCTGTTTTGCATCACTACCGATGGCCTCGAGAACGCGAGCAAGGAGTACAGCTATGCTCGAGTCAAACATATGATCTTGGCAGCGCAGGAGCGCGGCTGGGAGTTCATGTTCCTAGGTGCCAATATCGATGTTGCCAAGGAGGCAGACCGCCTGGGCATCCGCGAAGACCGAGCCATGCCCTACGAGCCAACGCCCGCGGGCACGTCGTTTGCCTTTGATACGCTGTGCCGAGCCTCTGCTGCCGTGCGATGTGGCGAGCCAATCGATGTCGATGATCGCTGGCGCCACCAATC
Organism: uncultured Collinsella sp.; assembly: GCA_958348985.1. GTDB lineage: Bacteria > Actinomycetota > Coriobacteriia > Coriobacteriales > Coriobacteriaceae > Collinsella. The sequence continues at coordinate 97,963 of CATWBG010000006.1, forward strand.
GGTATGGTCGCCGCGCTTTGTTACCGGGGGCGACGGTTCCTTTTGTACCTTCCGTCATTCGTCCCTGTAGCCGATGTTGTATCGCAAGGCCGCTGTCGAAGCATTTCGGCAGCGGCCTTTTCTTTTTTCAGCCTTGTCTTCGCTAACTCAATTTGCTATTCTAAGCAGCGGGGTAATACATAGTAATACTAAGTAATACCAATATGACATAAACGAACCAGGCGCGAGTTCAAGCCCAGCCGCATGCTCGCGCACACGCAGCACATCGATCCGCAAGGGAATCGACATGGCAGAAAAAATGACCCCAGTTGTCGCGAAGGTCTTGCCCGAGGAAAAGGCAGCCTTCGCGGCAGCAACCCAACTTGTGGGCACCACGCCGTCAAACGCAATACGCATGTTTATCGCCGCGTTCAACCGATGCGGCACGTTTCCCTTTGATATATCTCCCGCCGGAACGTTTGGCCGCGAGGTGGATGGGAACACTTCATCTGAGGTGAAGGCATGAGCGAATTCAATACTCCGGTTTCCTGCGAGCAAGCCTCGCCGTCGCGAATCGCTCCCGCGGATGCCGTCAAAAACGGCGTTGCATATCTGCTGGCGGACCTTGGCGTATTCGGCATCGTCGAGGGCGCGCAGCTTGTCGTCGGCTTTGTTTGGGGTGTGGGCTTTGCGGCCCTTTGGGCTGCTGGATTTTTCACCGGAGACGTCGAGGCCGTATTCGACGCCTGCCTTGTCTATGCTCTCGCGCTCGCGCAGCTGCTAACGCTTAGCGTGACCATGCCTTGGTGGTGGTGCCGTATCCGGCCGCGCTCATTCTCGAGCGCGCGAGACCGTAGGCTTCCGCGAGACGGCACGTCGTTCATGCGCATTGCCGGCATCATCTTGCTTGGCGTTGCGATGCAGATGATCATCTCCTACATCCTCTCGCTGGTGTTGCCCATGTTTCCCTCGCTTGAACAAGGCTACGACGAGATGATGAACGACGGAGCGACGAGCCAACTGAGCGTTATCTCGCTTTTGGTGGTTGCGATAGGGGCACCCATTTCCGAAGAAATCGCATGCCGTGGCCTTCTGCTCGAGTTTTCCCTGCGTGCGGTCTGCCCTGAATGGCGCGATGCTTGGCGCGAACGCGCCTGCCGGCATCGTGCACGCCTTCCCTTGGGCGATGCGAGCGCGATGCGGGTTCCTCCTGCGCGCTTTTGGATTGCGAACCTCATTCAGGCCGTGCTCTTTGGCATCTTGCATATGAATCTCGTGCAGGGAATCTATGCGGGAGCGATGGGCCTTGTCTTTGGCTGGGTCTTTTGGCGCAGCGGAAAAATGCGCTACAACATCGGTCTGCACCTGGTGCTTAACTTCTCGTCATACTTCGTAGACGGTATCGATACCGTACTTGGCCTGCTTGGACCCATAGTCGAGCTTGCCGCCTTCATGGCGATGCTGGCGCTTGGCGCTGTTTTGTTCTGGCTTGGCACAAACGAGGGGCAAGATCCCTCGAAGGTCTTGCCCCTGAAATTACGTTAACCTCGGCGACCTTGGCGATTGGCCCCTTGGCGTCCCTGGGCTGCGCGATTGCGTGCCGCTGCATTTTGTGCGCGGTTCATCTGCTGGGCTCCGCCTGGCCCGCGATGCTGCTTTGAGCCCGCGCCTGTTTGCTTGTGGCGGCTATCGGCATGCAGGCGCTTGGCCCCGCCCGTACCCTTGGCTTTGCCGCTGCCCTTCTTGGGTGCGGGGCCTTCATGCGGAGGAACGGGTCGAATAAGGCAATGCTTGTCGTAGCCAATCAAATCGCGCCTGCCGGCGGCAATAAGCGCTTCGCGCACGAGCTTGTAGTTCTCGGGCTTGCGGTATTGGATGAGTGCGCGCTGCATCGCTTTTTCGTGAGGATCGCGCGCCACGTAGACCGGTTTCATGGTGCGTGGGTCCACGCCGGTGTAGTACATGCAGGTGGACATCGTGGACGGCGTGGGGTAGAAGTCCTGCACTTGCTCGGGCATATAGCCCATGTCGCGTACGGCGCAGGCGAGTTCCACGGCCTCTTTCATGGTCGAACCGGGATGCGAGCTAATGAGATAGGGCACCACAAACTGATTGAGTCCGTGTTCCTTATTGATCTTGTCAAAGCGGCGGCAGAAGGCGTCATAGACGGCACGACTGGGTTTGCCCATTACGCTGAGCACGGCATCGCTTACATGTTCTGGCGCTAGGCGCAGCTGGCCGGAGACGTGATGCTGCAGCAGCTCGAGCATGAATTCGTCCGAGGCGTCTGCCATGGTGTAGTCAAAGCGAATGCCGCTTCGGATAAAGACCTTCTTGATACCGGGAATCGAGCGCAGGTCGCGCAAGAGCTGCGTGTAGCCGCTCTCATCCACCACCATATTCTTGCAAACGCTGGGCCACAGGCAGCGCTTGTTCTTGCACACGCCGTGCTTGAGTTGCTTATCGCAGGCGGGACGGAAAAAATTGGCGGTGGGGCCGCCCACATCGTTGATATATCCCTTGAACTCGGGATCGTGGGTGAGCGCCTCTGCCTCGCGCATGATGCTGTCGTGGCTTCGCACCTGCAAAACGCGCCCCTGATGGAACGTGAGCGCGCAGAAGCTGCATTCGCCAAAGCAACCGCGGTTGCTCGATATGGAGAAGCGCACTTCGGAAAAGGCGGGGATGCCGCCTGCTTTGTCGTAGTCGGGATGCCAATGGCGCGCGTAGGGGAGTTCGGCCACCTCGTCCATTTCCTGTGTGGTCAGCGTTGCCGAAGGCGGGTTTTGCACCACAAAGATACCGTTGGGGTAGGGCTCTACCAGGCGTTTCCCGGTGATGGGGTCCATGTTTTGCTGCTGGATGTTAAAGCTCTTGGCGTAGGTGAGCCGGTCGCTGTTGAGCTCATCCCAGCTTGGGAGCAGGTGGTAATCGTACACGGCATCGAGCGCGCCTTCTCCGCTTGTGCGATAGACCGTGCCGTCGACATATGTGATTTGATCGACGGGCAGACCAGCGTCGAGGGCATCGGCAATCTCGATGATGGCGTGTTCACCCATGCCGTAGATGAGCAAGTCGGCGCCCGAGTCGAGCAATACCGAGCGCTTGAGTTTATCCTGCCAGTAGTCGTAGTGCGCCAGGCGCCGCAGACTTGCCTCGATGCCGCCGATGATGATGGGTGTTTTCTTGTAGGTGCGGCGAATGAGGTTGCCGTAGACCGTTACCGCTCTGTTGGGCCGTCGTCCCGCTTCGCCGCCCGGGGTGTAGGCGTCTGTGTGACGGCGATGTTTGGTCACGGAGTAGTGATTGACCATCGAGTCCATGTTGCCGGCGCTTACCAAAAAGCCCAGACGCGGCTCGCCAAGAATCGATATGCTTTTGGGGTCGTTCCAGTCTGGCTGGCAGATGATGCCCACGCGATAGCCGTGGGCCTCGAGGATGCGGCTGATGATGGCCATGCCAAAGCTGGAGTGGTCAACGTAGGCGTCGCCGCAGATGTAGACGAAGTCACACACGTCCCACCCGCGCGCTTCCATATCGGCGTGTGAGACGGGCAGGAACTTTTCGCGTCCGGGGCGAGAGGCCTTGCGTTTCTTGAGCGGGTTCTTCGCTTTATGCGGCATGGGCCTGTCGCTGGTTGCCTTTTTGATCCTCTGTTCCGCCTGTTTTGCCATGAGGCCCCTTCGTACGGTTTTCTTTTTTGCTGATTGTACCAATTGCGTTGCCGGGGTGTGCAAACGCACGCTGGCCATCGACTGCAAGACGGGTGGTTCGCCGGACGGGACACCCGATCAGTTGCTAGAGAAACACGCCCTGCAGGCACGCGTCTATTCGGGCGTTCTGCACAAGGCGGGCTTTGAGGTCGTGACGGTCAAGTTTGTCCGCGTGGAGCAGGCAGCCCCGGCTGTCCTGTCCGCGTTTGCCGAGCTCCAGGTGGTCGCTTACAACCTCTAACCCTCAATAACTTGTGGCGGAATACGGAGCGTTTTTGCCAAAAAAGCCGCCATGCGGTCCGTATTTCACCGCAACTCAAGAATGAGGCTCTTTCGTCGGAACCCCTCATCTGTCACGGAACAGTCACGTCCTTGCATAAATGGAACGAGTGGTCGCTATCGTTATTTGCGAAAGGGGCTGCTATTTCATGAAGCAAGAAACAAACAATCGATCGATTGTCGCCGGTGGCGAACACGACATCATGCACCATCTGGGTGGATATCATCGATGCTGCCTGGGCGATCCGATGCATCTGGAATTTGCGGGTAAGAATTTCTGCGAGATGCTGGGTTACCAAGAGAGCGAGCTGGCCGAGCTTACCGGTGAGGTATACACAGCATTGGTACATCCCGACGATACAGCCCTTTTCGATGATTTCGCTCAGCGTTTGGCCGAAAACGAAGGTTGCGACAGCGTCGTATACCGGTTAATCCGCCGAGACGGATCTGTCATCCGCGTGGTCGACACCATGGCGTCCGTCGTTTGCGAGGACGGCGTCATTCGCGGTTACTCCGTTGTTTGCGAGGTGCCGGACGACCAGCTGGAGTCCGCATTGACCGCTCCGGGCGAGCGGATGGCAGTCCTTAAGGTGTATGGAAACGCTGCCGTTGACATAGAGCGCATGTGTGGTGTTGCATCCAGTTTGCTCGGTGTGGAAGACTTGCGCTCGAGTGCAGGGGGACTTCTCGATTTTGTTGCAATATCCGATCGCGACAAGGTCAGGAAGGCTGTCAATAAGGCACATGCGGAGGAGTACTCCGACATGGAGACCTGCGCTCTGATATCTGCGGATGGAGAAACGCAGGCATGCGATTTGTGGGTTGAGTGCATTCAGCTTGAGGAATCCGTTGAAGACAGCCTTTTTTGCATCAAGATTGAGAGGGATATCGAACATCAGCGCGACAGCGAGGATAAGCTCTCGTTCGGCAGGCTTCTTTTTTCGAGTTTTGCCGAGGATTTGTTTGAGGTCGATCGGCTCGAGGGTTCCGTAACGTATATTGCGCGCAGCGACAGCGCCGTCGTTAATTTGCCGCTCAATGTGCGGATGTTCATGGATGACACAACAAAATACCTTATTGATCATGTGGCATCGGAAGAAACCGTGGCCGCGAGGGACTTTTGCGAAAAGGTTGCGTCGGGCGATCCCGCATCGGGTGATATCGAGTCGGCAAAATTGAAGTGCTCGGTGGTGCTCCGCGATGGTTCCGTTAGGCCCGCCCTACTTACGATGGCTTCGATTTCTAGGACAAAGTGTTTTATCGGGCTGAGTTTCGATCATGCCGATGCCGGGGGAGATCCGCTTTCCGCTGTCGCCACGAAGAAACAAATCAATGTCGCGCTATTTGGTTCGTTCCGCTTGGTCGTTGACGGCAAGGCCGTAAATATCCGCTCTGCAAAAGCCAAGGAGCTCTTGGCGCTTCTTATTGAGAGGCGCGGCGCGTTTGTCTCCACGCGTGAGGTCATCGCGATGCTGTGGGAGTGCGAGCCCGACGAGACGTCGAGGGCGCGAGCGAGGAAAGTCGCCTCGCGGCTTATGTCCGAACTTAACAGGAATGGCATCGGGTATATCGTGGAGAGTGATCGAGGGGCTCGCCGCGTTGTTGCCGAGTATGTCGAGTGTGACTACTACGACTACCGCGATGGGCTCAGGGAGCCTTCGGGAGATTTTCTGCCGGAGTACTCTTGGGCGGAATACGTAAGAATCGACTAGATGCCTCGTTGACAAATTGATTGCTGAGCGAGTCTTGGTTCGGGTTCCGCGGGAGTTTTGGCGGGCCGGGAATCGTTCATGCTGTCACGGAACTGTCACGCTTTTTCGCTTTTCGGGCGTCCCTAAAGATACGCTTATTGATAACCATTGGGATGGGGGAGCCATGAAGCGGAATAAGAGGGGCGAAGCGCTTTCTGTTGTAGACGCCGATAGGGGAATCATGGACCGTTTGGGCGGATACCATCGTTGTTTTTTGGGCGGCCCTATCTATCTTGAGTTTGTGAGTCAGAACTTTTGCTTGATGTTGGGCTATCGGAAAACAGAGTTTTCAGAGCTTGTTGAGGGCGTCTATACGGTGACGGTACATCCGGATGACGTTTCGACGTTCGTGGATTTCGTTCAAAGAATGGCGGAAAAGGAGACCTCTGAGAGCATTTCTTATCGTCTGATTAAAAAAGACGGATCGATTATCCGCGTTGCCGACACGATGACGTCGGTTGTTGGTAACGATGGCTTTATGAGGGGCTATTCGGTTGTTAGCGAAATACACGAAGATTCAAGTTCAGCTCGAGCCTTTGATCAAAAGATCGCGATCCTAAAAGTACTCGGCGGCAATGAGGCAAGGATAATGCAGGCGAGTGGTGCCGCTGCCGACTTTGTCGCGAACGCAGGGGTCGCAAAGACGCTTAGTTTTTTAGACCTTGTCCCTATTTCCGACCGTGCTCGAATTTGCGATGCCTTAAAAAGGGCGTATAGCGAGTGGCGCTCGGGAGCTGATTCTTGCACACTCGTCTCAATCGAAGGTTTGACCCATGTTTGCAATGTTTGGGTTGAGCGTATTCGCGATGACGGCGACTTTGACTCTGCCGTTTTTTGCATCAAGGTACAGATTGAAAACGAAAGCCAGCGCGAAGAGGAGAGTAAGGTTGCGTTTAGCAGGCAACTATTTTCCAGTTTTGCCGAGGATCTTTTTGAAGCCGATCGGGTGCAGGATACTGTAACGTATATCGCTCGCAGCGACAGGTCCTTGTTCGGCATTCCCTTGAACGTAAGGATGCTTACGGACGACATTACAAGGTATTTGCTCGATCGTGTTGCCCCCGAGAACCGGGAGGCAGTGAAGCAGTTTTGCGTTCGTGTTCGATCCACCCGGTTTTGTGAGGGGGACACTGGAACCGCGAAGATTGACTTTTTATTGCGCGATCGCGATGGAGACTATGTTCCTGCCACTGCTACGGCGGTAGCGGTTTCTAAGAGCAAATATCTCATGGGGCTTAATCTCGATTCAGATTCACCGCATGTCGAGCCAAATGGTCCACTTATCGTGACGCAAAAACAAGTGATTGTGACGCTGTTTGGCTCCTTTTCCCTTTCTGTCGATGGCAAGGCCCTCAACATAAGGTCTGCTAAGGCAAAAGAGCTGCTTGCCCTTTTGATCGCGCACCGGGGAGCGTTTGTTTCTTCGCGCGAGGCCATCGCCATGCTTTGGGAATGCGAACCGGACAAAACTACAAGGGCTCGCTATCGCAAAACGGCATCGCGTTTGATGTCTGAGCTCAAAAGGAACGGCATCGGATATATTCTTGAAAGCGATCGCGGTGCGCGAAGAATCGTTCCGGAGTACCTTGAGTGCGACTATTACGATTACCGCGATGGACTGCGGGCGCCTTCGGGAGTCTTGCTCCCCGAATATTCGTGGGCAGAGTTTATTTTGATTGACTAGAGTCTCAGATACTGCCGTGTTGAACAAGTAATGCTGGATACGGCGCAATACTATGTGGAATTTCTCGAGGCGACCGTTCGCCGACATTTTGGATACGGGCCGCATTGTCGTATTCAGCAACCCGCTGTAGCATTGTCGCCCGTAGCGGCTGCGCATCCGTTCCGCCGAACCCCTGTCAGTCTATGGACCGCTATGTCGGCTTGCCCTTTCGTGTGGGGCAAGAAGCTCATCCGGAAGAATGGTTGAAGAATGGGATGCATTGGTGGAATCGAGACTGCTTTCAGTGCGGGCACAAGCTTTATGGACCGTCTGGGCGGTTACTGCAAATGTGTCTTGGACGGTGCTACGCGCCTGGAGTTTGCCAGCCAGGGGCTGTGCGAGATGCTGGGATACCGCAGAGACGAGCTTTTAAACATTTCCGAGGGTGTGTACGAGGCCTTGGTCCATCCCGATGACAGGGGGTCTTATCTTGCTTTTGCGCGGCGCTTGGCCAAGAGGGAAGGAAATGCAAGTGCGGCGTACCGCCTAATATCAAAAGACGGAGCCGCAATTTGTGTGCATGAGATTGCGGTGTCGAGCATGGGCGACGATGGCGTCATGAGAAGCACTTCGATTACATTCGAAGACCGCGCTTGGCAAGAGACAGAGCCAGACATATGCGACGAGCGCTTTTCTGTCATGAAAGTGTTTGGAGATGAGTGCGCTACGATTGCCTGTCTCAACGATTATTCAAAAGACCTATTAAGGATTGACTCCCGCATCGATCATCTCTGTCTTTCGGATTATATTGTCTTGGCGGATCGCGCATGCGTTGGCGAGATGTTCGACGAGGCGTATGCTCAGATGATACCCGTTGCGGATGCATGCACGCTTGTGTCTACCGATGGAGCTCCCCATGCGTGCAAAATTTGGGTTGAGTGCGTGTGCAAGAGGGAAACGAAGAAAGACTCACTATTCTGCGTTAAGGCGGCGAGCGCGCCTGACCGTGACGCGGAGTTTCAAGAACTTCTTTCATTGAGTAAAAAACTGCTTGCTAGCTTTGCCGATGATCTGTTCGAGTTTAACAAGTTGGACAATTCGATAACGTGTATCGCGCGGAGCGATAGGGGCATTTCTAGCTTTCCTCTCAACGTAAGAATGTTTGCAGACGATGTGATTGAGCGCCTCCTGTCCATTTTGTGCCCAGCAGATAGGGGACGCGTGAGGGAGTTTTGCAATTGTCCACGATTGGCTTCGTTTGGGGAAGATGGCCCTCATACGGATAAGATCACGTTTGAGCTGGGCGATGCAACTGGATGCACGAAAGCCGCTACGCTCGTTATGGTATCGGCGTCGAAGAGCAAATCCTATATTGGTTTTCGCCTTGAGGCGGCTGCTGGCGATTCAGCTGTTGGCCATGCGCCATATGAGAATGATCATAGCATTGCCGTTAGGCTTTTCGGCTCCTTTAGTTTGTCTGTAGACGGCAGGGCTATCAATATACGTTCCGAGAAGGCCAAAGAGCTGCTTGCTCTTCTGGTGGAGCGCCGTGGCTCCTTTGTGTCTTCCCGCGAGGCCATTGCGATGCTTTGGGAGTGTGAGCCAAGCGAGACAACACGGGCGAGGTACCGCAAGACGGCTTCGCGACTTATGGCTGAGCTTGACAGAAACGGTATCGGCCATATTGTCGAAAGCGATCGCGGGGCACGCAGGATCGTTCCAGAGCGTATTGAATGTGACTATTACGACTATCGTGACGGCATCGGTGGCTTGCCACGGGGGGCTGCTCCCTGAGTATGCCTGGTCGGAGTTTATCTCGCTATAAGAGACTCGTTTGGCCGCGTGAGGTGTGGGACGCCGGCTGCCGCCGTTGCGATATGAAATCTGAATAGCGTTCCTACTTGTCACATTTGGCATAAATGGTGCACAGCGTCCGCCGAGTGTGACTGTCACGCTTTGACCAAGGGCGTCACAGCCGATTCATACCATATCCGTAAGGGTCTTAAATGAGACCGAGGAATAGCTGCTTATAAGGCGGCGGACGGATTGAGACGGTATCATGACGGGTCGAAATACCAAGCGCAAAAAGATGATGGTGGGGATGATCCTGTCCATTTGCCTTGCCACGCTGCTTGCTATGCCGCTTGTCGCGCGTGCTGCGGGAGATAACGGCTGGCAAATCGTGAGCGGGCGCTACGACGCATCGCATAAGACGAGCGAGGGCATCGCGACGGGGCAGCTCGCCGACCACGGCTTCGTCGAGTCGCCCGATGGCAGCGTGCGCCTGACCAAGACCGTCGAGCCCACCGGCGTCGAGGATGAGTTTATCGTGCACCTTTCGGTGGACACCTGCGCCGTCTCCTCGCAGCAGACGGACTACTATACGTTTTTCACGACTGCCCCGTACCAAGGAGTGACGTCCAACTGGGCGCACGGCATGACGCCGGGTACCGTGATCGGCTCCGTCAATGGCAGCGGAATTGATGTGACGGGAAATGCCGGATCGAATTACGGCAAGTCGGGCGTCTTCGACATCCAGTACCCTGCGGGCAAGACCATCGCCAAGAATGTAAGGCTTTATTGGAGCAAGGGAAACAACACCACGATTTTTCTGGAGCTGGACAAGAGCCACTATGTCCTCATGGGCGTTCAGGTCAATACAGGCTCCAGTAATACGGTCGTCCTTTCAGATGAGGCGTACAACCTCATCAACGAGAAAATCAAGGGCCAGGTCAAGCCGGGTCCCGCGCCGACCCTCAATTCGGTGACCGACGTCATGGGCGGCGATATCGAGTTCCTGGGCTCCGTCGACGCCGACGGCGGCTCAGCGAGCTTCGACGGGGGCACCTCTACGCTCACCTGGGAGCCGCAGTACTCCGGGTCGGTGAAGAAGGTCATCGAGGACCCCGTCTACGACTACGAATACACCGAGAGCGGCGCGGTCGCCAAGCTCACGATCACTCAGAGGACCTGGTACTACGGGGCCGCCTCGCTCACGTACAAGGTGCGTCTGAGGACCGCCGGCGGGATTGCGAGCTCGTACCATCCCGACAACGTGGCCAACCCGTACCCCACGAACGAACGCGCCACCCTTGACTACACCTACAGCACGTACAACAAGGACGACAACTCGTTCCACGAGCACCCCAACGCCGAGTGCGACTTCCCCAGGCCCGAGGTCAAGGGCATCACCTACGACCTCCGGGCGCTCAAGTGGAACACGGACGACGACACGCCGCTCGCGGGCGCCACGTTCAGGCTGACGCGCGCGTGGACCGACTCCGACGGCGTCGACCACAACGACGTCGTGTCCGACAGCCTCGCCTCGGGCGACGACGGCTACGTGACCGTGTCGGGCCTTCCCTGGGGAACGTACACGCTCGAGGAAATCGCGGCGCCGGCGGGATTCGTGCTTCCCCGCGATACGACTCGCACCTTTAGCCTGTGCTACACCAACGATAGTCCCGGGCTCGTTGCCTCGACGATCTCGCCCGCCGACGCGAAACGCGCTATGAGCGCGTCCGAGCCGGCGCGCATCGACAACGAGCGCGTGAAGACGGATGTCTCATTGGTCAAGGTCGATGCTAGCGACACGTCTAAGAAACTATCCGGTGCAAAGTTCTCGCTTTACAAGGATGACGGTGACGGTTCCTTCAATTCCGCGGTGGACAAGTGTGTATCCGCTGACCACGAGACTGATAATGATGGAAGAATTGAGTTTCCAAAACTTACCGTCGGTACGTATTTCCTTGTCGAAACTTATGCCCCCACGGGCTATCAGATGAACAGCGAACCATATCGCATTCAGGTTTTTGATATAGCCGGCCAGGCGGGCGGCGCCGATTCCAACATGATCCAGGTCGGCAAGGCCGACGGTTCGGACATGCGTGCGCCCGAGACTCCTAACACAGTGACGATCGCCGATAAACCGGTTCCTGTTATGCCCGTTGCCGCGGGCCCGGGGACCGTGGCACTTCGCATGATAGCGAAGTGCCTGCTCGCAGCGGGTGCGATCGTGGCTGTTGTCACGACACTTCGGACGATTCGCAGCCGCATGTAGGCGGCGTGTGAATCGCACTTTCCACGTATGCAAGCCGGTAAGGGGCCGGTTGCAGATATTTTCATACATCAAAGCAGAGGGGGGCTTAGGTCCCGGAAGGAGAACAAGATGTATAAATCTAGGAAAATTGCCAGTGCTGCCGTAGCCGCGGTTCTGGTCGCCGGTCTTTCGCTTTCGCCGGCTGTGTCGCTCGCGAAGACCGCGGGCGGCAATGATGTCGATGACACCTCGGTCACCATCACGGGCGTCGCCGACGGCGACACCGTCAAGTTCTACCAGGTCTTCGACGCCGACATCGACGCCAGCAACAACCTCACCTATACGACCAAGGTCGACGGCCTGCCCGGTGCGTACGACACCGCCGCCGAGGTCGCCGGCAAGGATGGCCGCACCGTCGCCGACGCCATCGCCCCCGTGGTCACCGCCGGCACCGCCACCTACACCGCGACGGCGGCGGGCGGCAAGGTCACCCAGAGCCTCGACTCGGGCCTGTATCTGGTCACCGTGACCACCACGAGCGGCGCCACCAAGATCTACCAGACCATGCTCGTCAACGCCTCGCCTGTTGTCAAGAATGGCAAGTACGCCGCCGCCACCCTCGAAAACGTGGAGGCCAAGTCCCAGCCGGTGACCCCGCCGAACAAGACGGTCGTCCCCGCCGACGGCACCGCCTCGGGCAAGCTGACCGGCACCTACTCCGTGGGCGACAAGGCGACCTTCCGCATTGACACTGCCGCCCCCAGCTTCCCGGCCGACGCCACCCACGCCGCCTTCTCCGTGACCGATGTCCCCGAGGCGGGCCTCAAGCTCGAGAGGGACAGCATCAAGGTCTACGACGGCGACGGGTACGAGAACCTCGTCGGGGCCGAGAACTACGAGCTCGCCTTCAACAAAGACGGCGGCTTTACCGTCAAGTTCAAGTGGGACTACCTGAGGGGCCACTCCGGCCAGAAGATCCGCGTCGAGTATAAGTCCAAGGTCGTCGCGATCGACAAGGTCACCGGTATGGTCGGCAACAAGGCCTACGGCACCTTCACCCCGAACCCGTACGAGGACAAGGAAGTCAACACCGAGCCGGCCGACCCACAGATCCAGACCTACGGCTTCGTCTTCAAGAAGGTCATCCCGGCCGGCAGGGCCCTGCCCGGTGCTGAGTTCTTGATCACCAATGCCGACGGCCCCGTCACTTACGTCGACGCTGCGGGCAACACCCACACGGACGGCAAGGTCGTCTCCGACGCCAACGGCTACGTGCACGTTAACGGCCTCGCCGCGGGCAGCTACACCGTGACCGAGACCGGTGTCCCCGCGGGCTTCCAGAAGGTCGACGCCTTCAACGTCACTCTCGACGAGTCCGACAAGGGCGACTCCCCGGCGACCCCCGACGTGGCAGAGAAGAACTTCGACGTCAGCACCGCCGACGTGACCGACCCCGAGCAGGGCAAGCTGCCCACCACCGGCGGCGCCGGTACCGTTGCCTTTACGGCGGGCGGCGTCCTGCTCATCGCTGGCGGCGCTGTGGTCGTTTTCCGTTCGCGCAAACGCGACTAGTCGTTTCACTTTGTAGGCCATGCCGCGCAAAGGGCTACATAGTAAAGAGGGGAGGGGGCATAACGCTCCTTCCTCTCCTCTTGCTCGGATGGATGGGCGGGATGACGCCTGTTTCGCCGCGGCTTATCGCGATGATGCCGCTGCTTCCCATGCGGGATATCGCAAGGGTGCGCGTCGTTGGCTTGCGCCCATATTGACGGCGCTTTTGGTGCTTACGGGCCTTTGTCTGCTTTTGTATCCTGTCGCGAGCGACTATCTCAATAAGGTTGAGCAAGCAAAGGTTTCTAACAACCTGCGTCAGGTTGTTCAAGAGGCGACGCCCGAGGATCTTTCGGCTTGGCGCCAGCAGGCGATTGACTACAACGGTCGACTGTATTCGGGTGTCGCCTATGTCATAGACCCGTTTGACCCAAACGCTCCAAAGACATCAGACGAGGAATACCTCTCATGCCTCAATGTGGCTGGTGATGGAGCCATGGGAACAATCGTTATTCCGTCGATAGGTGTCGATTTGCCCATCTACCACGGCGTCACGGGTGAAGGCATGGACCATGGCGTGGGGCACGAACCAAACTCGTCGCTACCGGTGGGTGGTCCTTCGACACATGCTGTTCTTGCGGGGCACACGGGCCTTCCCTCTGCCGTTATCTTCGATAAGCTCGATAAGCTTCATGTCGGAGACTACTTTGTGCTTCAGGTTTTAGATGAGGATCTTGCCTACCGTGTGACTTCGACCGAGGTCGTTTTGCCCGACGATACCTCGAGCCTGGCCATTCAAAAGGGCAAGGACCTTGTTACCTTGGTGACATGCACACCATATGGTGTCAACTCGCATCGCCTTTTGATTCATGCGGAACGTTGCGATGTCCCCAAGGATTGGCTCGAACGGAAGGACCGTGATGCCGGTCTGGCTTCGGCTTATAAGGCCTTAAGCGACAAGATTGGCGTGCCGCCTGCGCTGATTGGCATGTTGCTTGCGGTCGCGGTTCTTGCCGTGGCATATGCGGTAAGCCGTAGGCGAAAGAGCCGCGCCAGCCATGGTAAAAAGGGGGTGCAATAGCATGGCGTCCCATTTTGGAACAGATCGATTCCGCAAGGGGCGGTTGAATACCGCCGCCGTTGGTTGGGCTGTTCTACTTGTGGGCGCTTTGCTATTGCTTGTGCCGGATTTTGTCGAGCTGAGCTACGGGCTGCGTGCTAACCCGGAGATAGCTGCGGCATCGAACGCAATCGATATGACGAGTGATAACAATGCTGTATCCGAGCCTGTTGCGGGCGGGGAGGCGCTCGAGGCGGCCGACAAGGGTGCTTCGTCCCGTTCCTGGCTGGAGTCCTACAACGAGCGTGTCCGCCAAGGCAAGGGGATGGTCATTAACGACCCCTTTACATTTGGAGCCGCTGATCAGTCGTTTACCGAGACGGGCCTTGCGGGCCTGCCCGTGGGCGTATTGACGGTAGATTCGATGGCTTGTGAGGCCCCGGTATATTTGGGCTCGAGTGAGCAGAATATGCTTAATGGCGCCGCGGTGGTGGCGGGGACGTCGGCCCCGTTGGGGGAGTCCTCGTCTAATTGCGTTATCGCCGCGCATCGCAACATGTTCTTTAAGCGGATTGAGAGCGTGCAAGTTGGAGATCGCGTAGACCTGCAGACCATATGGGGCGGATATGTTTATCGCGTTGCCGAGATTCGGATTATTGTGCCATCCGATATCAAGGCGGTTGCCGTTCAGGAAGGCAAGGACCTACTTACGCTGGTTACCTGCTATCCGTATGGCTCGAACCGCCAACGCATTATTGCGGTGTGCGAGCGAGACGAGGATGCCGGATCGTTGTCCGCGGACGCAGTCCCGAGCTTACCGCGAAAGATGACCGAGCGGGCGATGGGCAGATCTGCTCTTTCGAATATCGTCGCTACGATTGAGCGCGGGCGCCCCATTGATGAGTTGTTTATCGAAGACTGTGGACGACTTCTCGGCAGAGCCCTGCTGGTATTTCTGCTCGTTCACGTTATCTTGGCAGCCGTGAAAAGACGAAAGACTGCGAGCTGAGTTTTTTTCGATGCCCTGCGTTGCGGCGAAATGCTCCCTGTTTGGCTTCCCCCACCCCAAGCTCAAGCTGAACAGAGAGAACTTCACCGTAATCCTTGCCACGGGTTGCGGTGGAATGTGGACTGCTTGACGGCGCAGGACGCCCCAAACAGCCCGTATTTCACCGCAACTGCGACTGGGTAGTCTTTTGAACTGCGCTCCAATTCTTGAACGGGCCAACGGATCACCTTTGCCGCCGAGACCTTGAACTGCCTGTCGTATCGCTTTCTTCTTTGGGTCATCTTGAACACCTCTCACTCTTAACTTGGTGTCCAATTCATCATACCCACTCCACTTGTGTCCAAGGAATGGGAGGCAGTTCAAACGCACGCGGGTCATGGTTGTTGCGCTAGGATAGGTTTGATTAATCTGGTCGGATAATGCAATTGGGGGACACGCTTTTATGCAGCGTGCAAAACAGATTTCTGAATCACTCGAGCTCGGGGCGATTTTGGCGCTTGCGGGCGGCTTCATGGACGCCTATTCCTATATCGGTCGCGGAGGCGTGTTTGCAAATGCGCAGACCGGCAACATTCTTTTGGTAGGAATCCATCTTTCGCTCGGAGAGTTTTCCCAAGCGCTGCGATTCTTGCTTCCCGTTGTCTCGTTTGCCTTGGGCATCATGCTTTCCGATCTGATTCACGAGCGTTTCTCGAGCCTGTTTCACTGGCGCCAGGTGACGGTATTTCTCGAGGCCGTCATCCTATTTTGCGTGAGCTTTATCTCTGCAGACCTCAATCTGCCCGCGAACTGCCTCACTTCATTTGCGTGCGGCATGCAGGTAGAGTCGTTTCGCAAGATTCATGGCAAGGGTATCGCGACCACCATGTGCATTGGCAATCTACGCTCCGGGCTGCAAAACGTGGACGATTACATCATTTCGCACAATCGGGGCTTTCTGGAAAACGGCGCACTCTATTTTGGCGTCATTTTGTGCTTTGTGCTGGGTGCCGTGCTGGGCAACTGGTGCATCGAGCGTCTTGGCCTCCACGCGATTGCAGTTGCGGCGGCCTTGTTGACGCTGGCTTTTGCCATCATGTTTATCGATCGCGAACATTCGTATGGGAAGACGAGTAGGTAGCTTTCTGCACCCTCGAGGTCGTTGGCGTCGTGTCTGAACCGCGCCGCGGAAGCCGTTGGGCGATATTCCTATATACGAACGAATTGTTCAAAATACGAACCACTCGCTTTTTAGAGTTCCTACCTGCGAAAATAGATCTTCTGAACCATCCTTGCTAGCAAGCTGGGAACGCCGATTGTCCAAGATACCGCTTGATGTTTCTGCCGAGCGGGTATATTGAGTGCCGACAGGGGATGGCGCATCGTCTGTGTCCATCCGCATTAAGGAGCCAGGAGGCATATATATGGCTAACCGTTTCGTTCTCAACACCGTCAGCTACCACGGTTCCGGCGCT